>NZ_JBLWSJ010000003.1:0-623536 GCF_048452665.1 Pantoea graminicola
AGCCTGAACTTTCGTTCAGGCTCTTCTTTGGAATGTGGCGGTGAGAGGGGGATTCGAACCCCCGATACGTTGCCGTATACACACTTTCCAGGCGTGCTCCTTCAGCCACTCGGACACCTCACCACATTTACTTCGCTGACCGCGCTGGGTCAACGGGGCGCTACTATAGGGAGTCGGCTGAAAACGGTCAAGCACTATTTTTTTCTTTTGATCTATTCGCTTAAGCTCTGTACGAATCGATTTGCCACACTGCAAAACCGCCGATTTATACGCCTTTCTCTGCCGAAATCTTCAGCGTTACGCGGTCCAGGCCAGCGATAAAGATCGCATGAGGGCGACATCCGCGGCGTAACTGACCGCACGATGTCCCCCCGGTGAATCAGCTTTTTACGCGGTTAGCGAAACTTTTACGCAGTTTCTGCAGCTTGGGCGGGATCACCGCCATGCAGTAGCCGTTGCGCTGGCCTGCACCTTCCCAGTAATCCTGGTGATAGGCTTCGGCAGGATACCACTCTTTCAGCGGCTCAATGGTGGTGACTATCGGCACCTCATGGTCAGCCTGGGCGCGTGCAATGGCGGCGCGTGCTTCCGCTTCCTGTTCGGCATTGGCCGGAAAAATCGCCGAGCGATACTGCGTGCCGATATCGTTACCCTGACGGTTAAGCTGCGTCGGATCATGCGTTACGAAGCTGATATCCAGCAGATCGCCGAAGCTCACTTTCTCCGGGTCAAAGCCAATACGAATCGCTTCGGCATGACCGGTGGCGCCGCTGCAGACCTGCTCATAGGTAGGATTAGGCCGGGCGCCGCCGGTATAGCCACTTTCCACTGACTCAACGCCAATCACATCCTTAAACACGGCTTCGGTGCACCAGAAACAGCCACCTGCGATCACTGCATATTCGATTGCCATAATATTTTACTCCTGTCAGGTCGAAAGAGTTGAATGGGGGCGGGATAACGGGCTTTCAACTAAAACAGCATCTCAGGTTTAAAATCGCCGCTCTTATCCAGCATTTTATCGCCCATCACGCTGAACCGGCCTTCGCCGGTATAGTGCAGGGTCGCGGGGTACTCCGGCTGTTCAGCGACATGTGCTTTGACAATTTCAAAAACAAACAGGTTATAGCGGTCCACCATCGCGTCGTCATAGAGCTGACATTCGAAGCTGGCAAAACATTCGGCGATCATCGGCGCGTTCACCACCTGGGCCGGTTCCGGCGTCAGGTTAAAGGCGCTGAATTTATCCAGCCGATCGCCGTGGCTGTTGCCGATGGCAACCACTTCATTAATCAGCGAGGCGGAGGGGATATTCAGGACACACTGGCCGCTGTGGCGGATCAGCTCATGGCTGTGATTCACCCCCGCGATCATACAGCCGACGAGGGAGGGCGAAAACTCCAGCACGGTGTGCCAGCCGAGGGTCATGATGTCATGGTGATCCTGATACTGCGAACTGAGCAGCAGCACCGGACCAGGTTCCAGATATTTGCGGGCTTTACTGACCGGAAAAGCATATTTGTGCATGCGCGGGCTCATAGCGTCACTCCGTCAACGGAACGTAGCCATTAAGTGTAGAGCACGCTGCGGATGCAGCAGGCGGGTGGCGGGTTAGACGGACGGTTTACCGCCATTTTCGCGGCAGCATCCTGAGCTTAAGGTTTCCTTAATATGCAGTCGCGATACTGCCTGCTCCAACTGAGGAGGATGCCATGAAAACTGTCTCTGCTGACCTGCCTGTTACCACCCCGCGTCCGGTCAGCGAATATGCTGCACTGCTGATTGCCGCCGCGACGGTCGTTCTGTTTCTCTCGGCCTGGTTCAGCGCCTAAAACCGGACCACGGCCCGACAGCCGCTTTGATCGCGACGGTTCTCCAGGAAAAACTTAAACCGGTGTAACTGGACGATGCGGCTGACGATGCTCAGCCCGAGACCTATCCCGCCATAGCGGCTATCCATCCGGATAAAAGCTTTGCTCAGTTCGCCACTTTTACTCTCATCGATCCCCGGTCCCTGATCTTCCACCACCATCATCGGCTGCGGTGACGCGAGCAGATGCACACTGATGGTGCTGTTCTCCGGGCTGTAGCGATGGGCATTCTCCACCAGATTCCGCAGCAGCATCTTCAGCAGCGTCGCATCACCCCGTACAAACTGCTCCTGCGGCAGATCGAGCAGCAGCGTCTGCTGATGCGCCTCCAGCATGATGCTCAGCTCCGCCTCCATCGGCAGAATCACATCTTCAATCAGCCCCACGTTCTGATAGGTGCCGGAGGTAAATGACTGTCCGGCGCGCGCCAGACTCAGCAGCTGTGACACGCTGTGGGTCATCTGATCCAGTCGCTGAACCAGCGGCTGAACTTTGACATCGCTGTGACGTTCGATTAACTCCAGATGCAGGCGCAGACCGGCCAGCGGGGTGCGTAACTCATGCGCCACATCGGCGGTAAAGAGGCGCTCGCGCTCCAGGCTGCTGTTGAGACGGGCCACCAGCTGATTGATCGCCTGCGTCACCGCATCGATCTCCTGTACCTGGCTGTGGCAGGCCACCGGGTCGAGATTCTCTTCGCTGCGGCTTTCCAGTTCTCTCTGCAGGCGATAAAGCGGCCGGGTGATCCATTTCACCGCCTGATAGCAGAGCAGCAGGGTCAGGGTGATCATCACCAGACTCGGCACCGCCAGGCTGGCCACGGCTTCGCGGACTTCGCGCTCGACGTTGCTGTCCATATTGCGCTTCTGCAGATGCGCTTCCACCAGAAACTGAATCTGCTCTTTACTCTCGTGCCAGAGCCAGACCACGCTGATCACCTGGAACACCAGCAGGATCAGGCCAATGGTCAGAATAAGGCGAAAGCGCATACTGCGATGATCGAAACGTCTTATCATGTTGCCTCACGAAGCGCATCCTGCGTGACCAGCGCATAACCAAAGCCGCGCACGGTGCGGATGGCGCTTTTGCCAATCTTGTCGCGCAGATTATGGATATGCACTTCCAGGGTATTGGTCGAAGGCTCAGTTTCCCAGTTGTAGATATCCTGATAGAGAATTTCGCGGTGCACCGGATTGCCGGCCTTGAGCATCAGGCGTGACAGAATCGCGAACTCTTTAGGCGTCAGGTCCAGTAACACATCGCTGAGCGAGATCTGACGATGCGTCATATCCAGCGCCAGTGCGCCCACTCTCACCTGAGTGTCACCCTGATTGACGTTACGACGGATCAGGGCGCGGATCCGCGCCAGCAGTTCATCCAGCGAAAACGGTTTAATCAGATAGTCGTCAGCGCCTGCGTCAAGTCCGGCGATGCGCTCACTGATGGTGTCGCGCGCGGTCAGGATCAGCACCGGCGTCATCTTCTTCTGCCGCCGCAGACGGATCAGGAAATGGAGCCCATCTTCGTCGGGCAGACCCAGATCCAGCACCACCAGACTGTAGAGGCCGCTGGCAAAGTGCGCCTCGGCATCGCGCACCCGCGACACGCCGTCGCAGACATAGCCTTCACCTTCCAGCGCCAGCATCAACCCCTGCAGCAGCAGGGCGTCATCTTCAACAATCAGTATCTTCATTAAGGTTGGCTCCGACACGATGTCAAAATATCATCCGCAGGCACATATTCGTGGGTTGCGGTGCCGGTTAATCCCAGCAGAGTGGAAAACAGATTATCCTGAGAGAAATCGTCTGTCGCGGCCAGTTTGTTCAGACAGCTGCGGTTAACCGCGAAACGTTGCTGATAATCCTGTGACAGCCAGAGCAGCAGCGGGACATGTTTCTGCGTGTCCGGGGCGATAGCGTAGGGCAGGCCATGCAGATAGGCACCATTTTCGCCCAGCGATTCCCCGTGATCAGAAAGATAGACCAGGCTGGTGGTAAAGCGATCCTGATGCGCACGCAGGATGCCGATGGCCTTATCAACAATGTGATCCACGTTTAATATCGTGTTGTCATAGGTGTTGATGAGCTGCTGCTGCGAGCAATCCTGAATCTGATTGGTGTCACAGGTCGGGGCAAACTGACGCAGCTGCGGCGGATAGCGATGGCTGTAAGTCGGCCCGTGGCTGCCAATCGTGTGCAGCACAATCACCGCGTTGCCCTTCAGCTGGCTGATGTACGTCTCCAGACCGTGGAACAGGACATCGTCATAGCATTCGCCATCGATACACATGCCGGGCAGATTCAGGCTGGTCATATCCTGATGCGGAACCCGATCGCAGGCGCCTTTACAGCCCCCGTCATTCTCATTCCACAACACGCGGATCCCGGCACGCTGAATCACATCCAGCAGCCCCTCCTGATGGGCGGCCAGCACATCGTCGTAGTGGGCGCGCGGCATGTTGGAGAACATGCAGGGCACCGACACTGCGGTCGCCGTGCCGCAGGAGGTGGTGTGCGGGAAGTAGATGACATCATCTTTCGCCAGCAGAGGGTTGGTCAGCCGCGCATAACCGCCCAGCGAGAAGTTCTGCGCGCGCGAGGTCTCGCCCAGCACCAGAATGGTGAGCTGAGGTTTACCTGTGCTGTGATCGGGCAGCAGATGCGCATCTTCACCGATGCGCACCAGCGGTACGTTCTGCAACTCCTGATGCTTATACCAGGAGAG
Organism: Pantoea graminicola; assembly: GCF_048452665.1. NCBI lineage: Bacteria > Pseudomonadati > Pseudomonadota > Gammaproteobacteria > Enterobacterales > Erwiniaceae > Pantoea > Pantoea graminicola. Next base: position 4,596 of record NZ_JBLWSJ010000003.1, read on the forward strand.
CGTCGCGGCGATGCTGTTCGACGGACTCAGTGCTTTTACCAGTTCACGGTTGTTGCGGAACAGCGAGGCGTAATCTTTGTAGAAGAGCAGGGCGACCAGCACGATCAGCGCAGCCGAAAGTACCACGCTGAGCAGGCGTGCCAGCATCCCGCGCCACTGCTGCCGTTTCACCCGTGGCCAGAACACCAGCAGGGCCATCAGCACGCCAGAGGTCAGCAGCGTAAAAATCAGCTGCGGCGTGATGAGTGCAAAGGTTTCTGACGCCGTGGTATCCATCATATTGGTGATCATCGAGCGATCGATCACGATGTGATAGGTCTGAATAAAGAACTGCGCCGAGGCGGAGACCAGGATAAACAGGGCGGCCAGCAGCCTGTCCAGCCAGAGAAATGAGGCCAGGGTAAGCACGATATTGATGACGCTGAAGGCGACCAGCGGCATCGATAAAAATACCAGCGTGGTGCGAAGGCTATCCAGCGGCATCACCGCCAGCACCTGCCGGTAATAGGCGATATTCAGAAATACTGCGATGTAGATCGCAGCGACGATCAGCAAGCTGAGGCGGCTAATCAGCGGCCTTTTAAGGGTAAACGCCATGTGAGCAGAAACCAGAATAATAAAAGTGTCATGAGAGTGCGCTTTCAATATTAGGAATACCTTAAGAGCCTTAAGGATTGAGCGCGGCCTGTTGGACAGCCCGCTGCACAGAATGAACTCCAGCCATTGGCGGACCGGAACCGGCGGCATCCTCTGAAAGAGCGCATGCTGACGGAGCGATTTTCTGCTTATTTAACCGCAGCGGCTGGCATAAAAACTGCATATTTCTGGCGTAACCCCTGTCAATGACTACACTTAATGCAAAGGTGTTCTCAGTTAGCCAGTATTGTCAGCAACGCGTTTGCACGTTTGAGGAGAGTGATCTATCCAGGTACCACGTTTTACCCCTCAATCACCGCCTTTCAGAATTTCCCGCTTGCTGACCTGACTGCGTCAGGACATTCTTGTTTTAACTCAATGATTTATTTAATACGATTTCAGGAGAAGTGACGTGAACCAGGTGGCAGACCCCCATCCCAGTTACCCGACATTAGCGGGCGGAGAGTACGCCTTCTTTTTTGATGTCGATGGAACGCTGGCAGCAATTCAGTCCCGTCCCGAAGCGGTCTTTATTCCTGAGCAGGTTATCGCCCAACTCCGGCAACTTTCTGCCCATGCGCAGGGCGCACTTGCGCTGGTTTCCGGCAGACCCATTACACAACTCGATGCGCTGGCCGCGCCCTGGCAGGGGCCGGCGGCGGGCGTGCACGGCGCTGAACGCCGTAATGCGGAAGGGCAGCTGCAGCGCATCAGCCTGCCCGTTGAGGTCGAGCAGGCACTCAGGACAGAACTGCAGGATGCGATGGCCGCCTGGCCGGGCACCCAGCTGGAAGTTAAGGGCATGGCCTTTGCTCTTCACTATCGCCAGGCGATGCAGCATGAACAGGATGTGCTGCGACTGGCTGAACAGTCCGTAAAACGTTTTCCGGGGCTGGCGCTCCAGCCGGGAAAATGTGTGGTCGAGATTAAACCGCAAGGTATCGATAAAGGCGCTGCCATCAGCGACTTTATGCAGCAGCCCCCGTTTGCCGGACGGACGCCGGTTTTCATCGGCGACGATCTGACAGATGAGAAGGGCTTTGCCGCCGTGAACGCCCGGCAGGGCATCTCCATCAAAGTGGGTGAGGGTGCCACGCAGGCGCACTACCGGCTGAAGGATGTCAATGCGGTTTACGGCTGGCTGGAAAAAACATTATTACTATCAGAACAAGACAACGTCGGTAAGGAGTTTAGGTTATGAGTCGTTTAGTGGTTGTATCTAACCGTGTCGCCATGCCAGATGGGTCTAAAACCAGCGCAGGCGGCCTGGCCGTCGGCATTCTCGATGCACTGAAAAGCACTGGTGGGTTGTGGTTTGGCTGGAACGGCGAAATCAGCGAGTTCTCTGGCGAAGAAGAGGAAGAGGTCAAAGTCCAGGAGCACGAAGGTATCGAATATGCCTCCTTCCCGCTGAGCCAGAACGATTACGATCTCTATTATTGCCAGTTTTCGAATACGGTCATCTGGCCCGCTTTCCACTATCGTCTCGATCTGGTGCAGTTCCAGCGTGAAGCCTGGGAAGGCTACTGTGACGTCAATGACGCGGTGGCGCAGCGTTTAAAGCCGCTGATTAAGCCGGATGATATTGTCTGGATCCACGATTATCACTTTTTACCCTTCGCTGCCGCGCTGCGTCGGGCAGGCATTAATAACCGTATCGGTTTCTTCCTGCACATTCCTTTCCCGACCCCGGAAATATTCAACGCGCTGCCGCCGCATAAAGAGCTGCTGGAGATGCTGTGTGAATATGACCTGCTGGGCTTCCAGACGGAATCGGATCGCGTGGCCTTCCTGGACAGTGTCAGCCAGCTGACGCAGTTGCAGAACAAAGGCGACAAAAAACATCGCGCCTTTGGCAATACCTTTATGACTGAGGTTTATCCGATCGGGATCGAGCCAGACAGTATTAAAGAGATGGCCGAAGGACCGCTGCCGCCAAAAATGGCCGCAATGAAAAAAGAGCTGGGTGATGCGCGCAATATTATCGCCTGCGAACGCCTCGACTACTCCAAAGGTCTGCCGGAACGTTTTCTTGCCTATGAAGCCCTGCTGGAAAACTACCCGGAGCACCGTGGCAAAATCCGCTACTCGCAGATTGCACCGACTTCACGCGGAGATGTGCAGGCCTACCAGGATATCCGTCATCAGCTGGAGACCGAGGCAGGGCGCATCAATGGTAAGTACGGTACGCTGGGCTGGACCCCGCTCTACTACCTTAACCAGCATTTTGACCGTCGCCTGCTGATGAAGATCTTCCGCCTGACCGATGTGGGTCTGGTCACGCCGCTGCGTGACGGTATGAACCTGGTGGCGAAAGAGTATGTGGCGGCGCAGGACCCGGACGATCCGGGTGTGCTGGTGCTGTCGCGCTTTGCCGGTGCGGCCAACGAGCTGACCTCTGCGTTAATCGTCAATCCTTATGACCGTGATGAGGTGGCCGCTGCGCTGGATAAGGCGATCACCATGCCGCGTACGGAAAGGATCTCCCGCTATAACGACATGATGGCCGTTTTACGTAAGAACGACATTACCGCCTGGCGTGAGAGCTTCCTGAAAGACCTGGAACGCATCGATCCGCGCAGTGTGGATCATAACACCGCCAACAAAGTTGCGACCTTCCCGAAACTCGCCTGATTAGGCTGACAGCGGCAGCGGTATCCTGTGATACCGCTGCCGTTTGCTTTTCTCGCCCCACGCCCCCTTTTTTGTTTCACATTGCCAGCGCCCTGTTCCTTACTGCGTCCGTGACGCGCGGCACAGAGTGGCCCGATTCCTGCAGGGATCGCTGCAAGCCCCTGTCGCCCGTGGCTGGTCACTTTCTTTAGCTTTTTTACTCAAGTTTTTCGCCAGGCTGCCGATAGAGACAGAGGCGAAGCATAACTTGTTGTTAATTCATTCATCTTTCTTATATAAACCCTTGTTACACAGGCTGCCGGAGCCTTAACGTTCTGCTGCAATTGTTAACAACAGGTTGTCTGAAACCCCCCACACTGCCGCTAAAACCTTAACGCTTTCATTACTCACGCTCCGCGACACTTCCTTTAAGTGACTAATTTAACAGTAAATACCGACCTCCCTGTGCAGCATAAAATGCTGACAATCTCTTATTAGTTGGTTCTAAATAGGGTGATAAAACGATTAACACCTGATATCCATTTCATCATGTTTAAAGCGTCGAATAACGCTGTATTTACCCCCTATTAAACCTTTCTCAGGACAAATTGGACTTAAAAACGCAAATTTTTGCTCAGAATTTGACCAGAAGGTTAGCGATGGTAAAGGGTTGCTGAAGAAATTTGCCTTAAAAGTGTGATCTACGTCACACTTTATCTAAAATTTCATCTGGCTGTCGTTGTATGTCGAAAACAGACGATATAGATTTGCGTTGTTTTCGGATTAGTCCTAAAAAACGTAAGAAGACATCACGGAAGGTGACCAGAACTCGAAAATAAAATGGCATGGATTTTTGACCTTCGGTGGGTCTGAAACCCACAAAAAACAGAAGGCAGAAAGCATGGCATTAAGGTTAGCTGAAGGTTTCTTTGCCATCTTTTGATTTAATAAACAGCAGCTCGAACCGCAGATAATTTTCTGCGATACAGTTACGTCTCATCTCTCAGGATGGAAAAAAATGGGCACCTCTGAAGTACTGAAACATATTTACGACCTCAACTTGTCTTATTTACTGCTCGCGCAGCGTTTAATTAACCAGGATAAAGCCTCTGCGATGTTTCGCCTCGGAATCGATGAGAAAATGGCGAATGCCTTATCTGAATTAACATTGCCTGAGATGGTAAAAATGGCGGAAACCAATCAACTGGTTTGTCAGTTCCGTTTTACCGACAGCACAGCGATCAATCGTCTGACACAGGAATCGCGCGTGGATGATTTACAACAAATCCACACCGGTATTTTATTATCGAGTGGTTTACTGCGTAATGCGTCTAAAGATGATCTGCCTGCTAAAAAGAGAGCGATGTCATGAGTGAAAAAAGTATTGTTCAGGAAGCCCGTGATATTCAGCTGGCGATGGAACTGATCACCTTAGGTGCGCGCCTGCAGATGTTAGAGAGCGAAACCCAGCTGAGCCGTGGCCGATTAATTAAGCTTTATAAAGAGCTGCGTGGCAGCCCGCCACCAAAAGGTATGCTGCCGTTCTCGACTGACTGGTTCATGACCTGGGAGCAGAATATTCACGCCTCGATTTTCTGCAACGCGTGGAAATTTTTGCTGAAAACCGGACTGTGCAGCGGCGTCGATGCTGTGATCAAAGCCTACCGGTTATATCTTGAACAATGTCCGCAATCGGACGAGGGCCCGCTGTTGGCGCTGACCCGCGCCTGGACCCTGGTCCGATTCGTTGAAAGCGGCATGCTGGAGCTGGCGGATTGCAAGTGCTGCAATGGCAGCTTTATTAACCATGCGCATCAGCCAGTTGGCAGCTTCACCTGCAGCCTGTGCCAGCCGCCATCACGCGCCGTAAAAAGACGTAAACTTTCTGCAGAACCTGCCGATATGTTTCCACAACTGCTGGATGAACAGGTTAAACACGCCGTTTAAGTTTGTTCGCATTGTGGAAGTCATCCAGCAGCGGTTAATACCGCTGCTTTTTTTTGCTTGCGGTTCAGGAATAACAGCTGCGGCGCTGGCGTCACTTCCACCAACACGTTTCGGACGTAAGGAATTTTTGTGCTGATAATTATAGGTTACCTGGTTGTTTTAGGCTCCGTGTTAGGCGGATACGCGCTGGTAGGTGGCCATCTGGGCGCGCTTTATCAGCCGGCCGAATTATTAATGATCGGGGGCGCCGGTGCCGGTGCTTTTTTAGTCGGCAACAACGGTAAGTCGATTAAAAAAACGATGAAGGCGCTGCCTTTATTATTTCGCGGGTCAAAATACAACAAAGCGGTTTACATGGATCTGATGGCGCTGCTATATCGCCTGATGGCAAAGTCGCGTCAGCAGGGGATGTTATCGCTGGAACGCGATATTGAAGATCCCAGCCAGAGCGAAATTTTTGCTAATTATCCCCGTATTCTTGCCGATAAACAGTTAGTGGATTTTATTACTGACTATTTACGCCTGATGGTGAGCGGCAACATGAACGCCTTTGAGATCGAAGCGTTGATGGATGAAGAGATCGAGACCTACGAACACGAGTGTGACGTACCAGCGCAAAGTATTGCTGCGGTGGGTGACGGTCTGCCGGCTTTTGGTATCGTGGCCGCGGTGATGGGGGTTGTGCACGCGCTGGCCTCAGCTGACCGTCCGGCGGCAGAGCTGGGTGCGCTGGTGGCCCACGCGATGGTGGGCACCTTCCTGGGGATCCTGCTGGCTTATGGCTTTATCTCGCCACTGTCGTCGGTGCTGCGCCAGAAGTGTGCGGAAACCACCAAGATGATGCAGTGCATCAAGGTGACTCTGCTGTCGAGCCTCAACGGGTATGCGCCACAGATTGCGGTGGAATTTGGTCGTAAAACGCTTTACTCCGCCGAGCGCCCGTCGTTCAGCGAACTGGAAGAGCATGTGCGTAACGCCAAGAACCCGGCTAAACAAACTTCGGACGAGACTTCATGAAACACGGCAATCGCCCAATTGTGCTGATCAAAAAGCGCAAACATAAAGGCCATGAAGGCAGCCACGGATCGTGGAAGATTGCCTACGCCGACTTTATGACGGCGATGATGGCCTTTTTTATGGTGATGTGGCTGCTGTCGATCGCCAACCCGCAGCAGCTGGTGCAGATCGCAGAGTATTTCAAAACGCCGCTGAAGGTGGCGATTACCGGCGGGGCGCGCAGCAGTGACAGCGAAAGCCCCATTCCGGGTGGCGGTGACGATCCGACGAAAAAAGAGGGCGAAGTAAAAAAGGCTGTCGATATGGATGCCCAGAAACGTCAGCTGGATGAGATTCGACTTAACCGGCTGCGTGAAAAGCTGGACCAGATGATTGAAGCCGACCCGCGCCTGAAAACGCTGCGTCCGCATCTGATTATCAACATGGTGGAAGAGGGGCTGCGTATTCAGATTATCGACAGTCAGAACCGCCCGATGTTCAAGACCGGCCGGGCCGAGGTTGAGCCCTACATGCGCGACATTCTGCGCGCGATAGCGCCGATTCTGAATGACATTCCTAACCGCATCAGCCTGGCCGGACATACCGACGATTTTCAGTATGCCAGCGGCGAAAAAGGCTACAGCAACTGGGAACTGTCGGCCGACCGCGCCAACGCCTCCCGCCGGGAACTGGTGATGGGCGGTCTGGATAGCGGCAAAGTTTTACGGGTGTTAGGCATGGCCGACACCATGCGCCTGAAAAATCGCGGCGGGAATGACGCAGTAAACCGCCGCATCAGCCTGCTGGTGTTGAACCACGACACCGAAGCAGCAATAGAAAAAGAAAATGCAGAAAGTGATGCCGTCCAGATCAGCGATCCGGCGGCGATTGAACAGATTCGCGCACCGCTGGCAACACCAGGCAGCGCGGTGAATACAGCAGCCCCCTCACAACCGAGGTGATTCCCGTGAGTATGGACATCAGCGATTTTTACCAGACGTTTTTTGATGAAGCCGATGAGCTATTAGCGGATATGGAACAACACCTGCTGGGTCTTGACCCACAGGAGCCAGATTCGGAGCAGCTCAACGCCATCTTCCGTGCCGCTCACTCCATCAAGGGTGGGGCCGGAACCTTTGGTTTTACGGTATTACAGGAAACGACTCATATCCTGGAAAACATTCTGGATGGTGCTCGTCGCGGCGAGATGCAGCTCAGCACCGACATCATCAACCTGTTTTTGGAAACCAAAGATATTATGCAGGAACAGCTCGATGCTTATAAAACCGCGCAGGAGCCTAACGCGGAGAGCTTCAAATATATCTGTGAAGCACTGCGCCAGCTGGCGCTGGAGGCAAAAGGTCTGCCGGTTGACGTGCCTGCCCCTGCTGTCGCGGCCACTGCTGAACCGGTGAGCGCAGGCGCGGCCAGCACCGGCGGCCTGCGTGTTCAGCTGATCGATCTCAAAGAGAAAGAGGTCGATCTGATGCTGGAAGAGATGAGCAATCTTGGCACCCTGACCGACGTGAAGAAGGGCACCAGCACGCTGGATGTCTGCATCGATGGCGTGGGTAAAGATGACATCGTCGCCGTGCTCTGTTTCGTTATCGACGAAGCGCAGATCCGCTTCCCTGAAGCCGACAATGCCACAGCCGCTCCGGTGGCGCTGGCCGCTGCACCCCAGGTTGAAGAGGTCCATACCGCCAGCGTCACCGAACTGCCGGTGGCAGCGGTGAAGCGTGAGAGCAAGCGCGCTGCGGCGCCAGCCAAATCGAGCGAATCCACCAGTATCCGTGTGGCGGTCGAGAAGGTCGATCAGCTGATCAACCTGGTAGGCGAACTGGTGATTACCCAGTCAATGCTCGCTCAGCGTTCCGGTGAACTGGATCCGGTGGCGCATGGCGACCTGCTGAACAGCATGGGTCAGCTGGAGCGTAACGCCCGCGACCTGCAGGAATCGGTCATGTCGATTCGTATGATGCCGATGGAATATGTCTTCAGCCGCTTCCCGCGTCTGGTGCGTGACCTGGCCAGCAAACTGGGCAAAGAGGTCGAACTGACGCTGCTGGGCAGCTCAACCGAACTCGACAAGAGCCTGATTGAGCGCATCATCGATCCGTTAACGCATCTGGTGCGTAACAGCCTTGACCACGGCATCGAAACGCCGGAGAAACGTCTGGCAACCGGTAAAACGGCAACCGGTAATCTGACGCTCTCTGCGGAACATCAGGGCGGCAACATCTGCATCGAAGTCTCAGACGATGGTGCAGGTCTGAACCGTGAACGTATTCTGGCCAAGGCGCTCTCTTCCGGCCTGCCGGTCCATGAAAATATGAGCGACGAAGAGGTCGGCATGCTGATCTTCGCGCCGGGCTTCTCCACCGCCGAACAGGTGACGGATGTGTCAGGGCGCGGCGTCGGAATGGACGTGGTGAAACGAAACATTCAGGAGATGGGCGGTCACGTCGAAATCGCCTCGAAGCAGGGCAAAGGCACCACCATCCGTATCCTGCTGCCGCTGACGCTGGCGATCCTGGATGGTATGTCCGTCCGGGTAGCTGATGAAGTCTTTATCCTGCCGCTGAATGCGGTGATGGAATCGCTGCAACCGCGCGCCGAAGAGCTGAAACCGCTGGCCGGTGGCGAGTGCGTGCTGGAAGTGCGTGGCGAATATCTGCCGCTGGTCGAGCTGTGGAACGTCTTTGATGTGCAGGGCGCGAAAACCGAAGCCACACAGGGCATTGTGGTGATCCTGCAGAGCGCGGGCAAACGCTACGCGCTGCTGGTCGATCAGCTGATTGGTCAGCATCAGGTGGTAGTGAAGAACCTGGAAAGTAACTATCGCAAGGTGCCGGGCATCTCAGCAGCAACCATTCTGGGTGATGGTAGCGTGGCGCTGATTGTTGATGTTTCAGCACTGCAGTCACTTAACCGTGAAAAACGTGTGGCCGGCGCTGCCGCCTGATTGATAACGAAAGGGTAAATATTATGAATGGAATGGCAACCGTGACAAAAATCGCTGACGAAACTGTGGGTCAGGAGTTTCTGGTCTTCACACTCGGCGACGAAGAGTACGGCATCGATATCCTTAAGGTTCAGGAAATTCGCGGCTACGATCAGGTCACGCGCATCGCGAATACCCCTGATTTCATCCGCGGCGTCACGAACCTGCGCGGTGTGATCGTGCCGATTATCGACCTGCGCGTGAAATTTGCGCAGCCCGATGTGGAGTACAATGAGAACACCGTGGTAATCGTGCTGAATCTGGAAAGCCGTGTGGTCGGTATCGTGGTTGATGGTGTGTCAGATGTGCTCTCTCTGACCCAGGATCAGATCCGTCCTTCGCCGGAGTTCGCTGTCACCATGTCCACCGAGTACCTGACGGGTCTGGGTGCGCTGGGTGAACGTATGCTGATTCTGGTCGACATCGAGAAGCTGCTGAGCAGCGACGAGATGGCGCTGGTCGATAACCTGCGTAGCGCGTAATTCCCGCATAACGGGCCGGTCATAACCGGCCCGTGATAGTTTCATCTCGCAATAAATCCTTTTAAAATCATCATCTCAGCACGATCTGATCCTAATTTCCCGCCCGCTGCTGCCGATAACCTTTGCGTCACCCCTTAATCACCTACTTTTGTCAGGGTTAATTATGTTAACGAAAATCCGTGTTGTCACCAGCCTGTTTCTGGTGTTGCTGGTCTTTGGGCTGCTGCAGGCTTTGTCCGGTTCTGTTTTCTATTCGGCGTTAAGCCACGATAAAGAGAGCTTCGCTGTCTCGCAGCTGGCAACGCAAAACACGCAGTCGCTCAATGATGCCTATATGAGCCTTAACCAGAGTCGTGTGCTGTTGACCCGCATTCAGCTGCGCTTCGCGACCAGCAAACTGGAGGGAAAAACGGCGGACGTGGCCGGTCTCTTCGGGGAGAGCAAAGGTTTTCTGCAGGCGGCTGACGGCTACTACAAAGATTATAAATCCACGCCGGATACACCGGGATCGGACCCGCAGCTTAACCGTCAGCTCGACCAGCGTTTTAACGACTATGCTGCCGCACTGAACAGCATGCAAAACGCGCTGCAGGCCAGCGATCTGGCGGCTGCCGGAAAAATCCCGGTCGCCCCCAGCCAGAGCGCCTTCCTGACGCTTTACCGCGAATGGCGTGCCGACCAGAATCGCCTGGCGATGCTGGGTGTGGAGAAGAACAGCGAAGCATACAGCAGTATGATGTGGGTCCTGGCGTGCATTATGGCCGCAGTGCTTGCGGTGATCGTGCTCTGCTGGGCCGGACTGCGCCGCATCGTGCTGACCCCTCTGAACAGCAGCATCAATCATATTCAGCACATCGCCCAGGGCGATCTGACCCAGCCGATTGTGGTAGTGGGGCGCAACGAGATGGCGCAGCTTGCGGCCAGCCTGCACGACATGCAGCAGTCTCTGGTGCGGACCGTCACCCAGGTGCGTGAAGGGTCAGATGCGATTTTGACCGGTGCCAGTGAAATCGCCGCCGGTAACAACGATCTTTCTGCCCGTACGGAACAGCAGGCGGCCTCCCTGGAGCAGACCGCGGCCAGTATGGAGCAGCTCACGGCCACGGTAAAACAGAACGCCGAAAATGCCCGTCAGGCGTCGAAACTGGCGCTCAGCGCGTCGGAAACGGCAGAGAAAGGGGGCAGCGTGGTCAATGGGGTGGTGAAAACCATGAGTGACATCGCGGGCAGTTCGAAAAAGATTGCCGACATTACCAGCGTGATCGATGGCATCGCTTTCCAGACCAATATTCTGGCACTGAACGCTGCGGTGGAAGCTGCGCGCGCGGGTGAACAGGGGCGCGGTTTTGCGGTGGTCGCGGGCGAGGTGCGCAACCTGGCTCAGCGCAGTGCGCAGGCAGCCAAAGAGATCAAGGGGCTGATCGATGACTCTGTTAACCGGGTCAATATCGGTTCTCAGCTGGTCGGCACCGCAGGCGAAACCATGAGTGACATCGTCAATGCGGTTACACGCGTCACCGATATCATGGGCGAGATCGCCTCGGCGTCAGATGAACAGAGTCGCGGCATCGATCAGGTCGGCCAGGCGGTCACCGAGATGGATCGCGTGACCCAGCAGAACGCCTCACTGGTTGAGGAGTCTGCCACGGCTGCCGCCTCGCTGGAAGATCAGGCCAGCCGGTTAAGCCAGTCTGTTGCCCTGTTCAGAATCAAACGCGACACCGTGCAGCAGAGCCTGACGAAACATCTGCCGATTGCGGCGCCTGCTACGGCGGCACAGACGCCGCGCAAAGCGCTGACCGCGCCGGTCAGTGATACCCACTGGGAAACCTTCTGAAAACAGGCTGCGCATTCTGCGGGATGCGCAGCCCCCGCCTGCGGCGCTTCCGCAACCTCAGCCCTCCTGAATGATAAAAATAGTTACAAAAGCGCATTCTTACCGGAAAGCGTCGAAAAGCGTTAATTAATCGCGTAACTGCGCCGATATAGCCGCTGCACCTTAATCAACCTGCAGGGGAACAAGATGTTAAAAAAAATAAAAGTGGTCACCAGTCTTATCGCGGTACTGGTGATCTTTGGCGCACTCCAGTTACTTTCTGGCAGCCTTTTCTGGTCAGCACTCAACAAAGACAAAACGGCCTTTGCACTGTCGCAGGTCTCTAATCGCAATGTCACCGAGATGACGGACGCCTATATCTCGTTAAACAACAGCCGTACCACACTCAACCGCGGCATGCTGCGCTTGCAGACCAGCATGGCCTCGCAGATGAACGGCGGTCAGCTTGATGAGCTGATCGCGAAAGCACAGAAACAGTTAGTGGAAGCCGATCGCCACTTTAAGATCTACTACCACCTGCCGACCACGCCGGGCCTGGATGAAACCCTGGGCGATAAGCTGGAAGCCGACTACGCCAGCTACGAGAATGGCCTGAAGGCGATGGTAAAGAGTCTGCAGGCGCGCGATCTGGAAGGGATGTTCAGAGAGAACATTGAACAGAAGCAGGTCGCCATGCAGGGCAGTTATGACCAGTGGCGGGCCCGCCAGACCGCGCTCTCCGATCAGGGTATGGCGCAGAATCAGAAAGCCTTTACGCAGATGATGTGGCTGCTGGCCACCATTGGCGTGGTCGTGCTGGCGGTGATTATCACCTGCTGGTTTGGCCTGCGTCAGGTACTGATTCAGCCGCTGCAGCAGCTGCTGGTGCAGATTCGCACTATCGCCTCCGGGGATTTGACGCAGCCGATTGTGGTGGAAGGACGCAATGAGATGAGCCAGCTGGCCGCCGGGATCCATGAGATGCAGCAGTCGCTGGTGATGACGGTGGGCAACGTGCGCGACGGTTCGGATGCCATCTTCACAGGCGCCAGCGAAATCGCCGCCGGCAACAATGACCTCTCTGCCCGCACCGAAGAGCAGGCCGCCTCGCTGGAGCAGACCGCAGCCAGTATGGAGCAGCTCACCGCGACCGTGAAGCAGAATGCTGACAATGCCCGCCAGGCGTCGAAGCTGGCGCTGACCGCCTCTGAAACCGCGCAGCAGGGCGGCAAAGTAGTGGATGGCGTGGTGACCACCATGAAAGAGATCGCGGGTAGCTCGAAGAAGATCGCCGACATCATCAGCGTGATCGACGGCATCGCGTTCCAGACCAACATCCTGGCGCTGAACGCGGCAGTGGAAGCGGCCCGGGCCGGAGAGCAGGGGCGCGGTTTTGCCGTCGTCGCCGGGGAAGTGCGCAGCCTCGCGCAGCGCAGCGCCCAGGCGGCCAAAGAGATCAAAGGGCTGATTGAAGACTCCGTCTCCCGCGTTAACAGCGGCTCACTGCAGGTGGAAAGCGCCGGCAGCACCATGAGTGAGATCGTGGGTGCCGTGACCCGCGTGACTGACATCATGGGCGAGATTGCCTCTGCCTCCGATGAGCAGAGTCGCGGTATTGAGCAGGTCGGGCAGGCCGTCACCGAGATGGATAGGGTGACGCAGCAGAACGCCTCGCTGGTTGAGGAGTCAGCCGCCGCGGCCGCCGCGCTGGAGCAGCAGGCCAGCGTACTGACCCAGGCGGTCTCTGTTTTCAGGATTTCCCGCGCCTGATTTTCCCCCCGTCCACCACAGCGGCGGCGTTAAGCCGTCGCTGTGCATAAAGTTCCCCCCCTCGCCGCCGATAAATAAACACGAATCGCCAACCAATGAGGTGTTTATGTTTAGTCGAGTTCGTGTTGTTACCGGCCTGCTGTGTGTGCTGGCGCTCTTTGCGCTGCTGCAGCTCTTTTCCGGTGGTATGTTTTTTAAAACGGTCAGTTCAGATAAAGAGAATTTTGCTTATAACCAGCGTTTAAACACCCTGCAACAGGCGATGGGCACTTCATGGGTTTCGCTGGTTCAGGCGCGCAACACCCTGAACCGCGCCGGTATTCGTTTTCTGCAGGATGCGCAGATGTCAGGTTCCGGTGCCAGCGTAAAAGATCTGGTGGCACTGGCAGGCGAGGAGCTGAAACAGGCGGAAGTAAACTATCAGATCTTTAACGACAACCTGTCAGAGCAGGGCAAAACAGCCGAAAACGTTCTGACACTGCAGGCGAATTACAAGGCCTATCACGATGCGCTGGCCGAGCTGATGGTTTTCTTCACCACCGGCAACTTCAAAGGGTTTGTGGATCAACCGACCCAGAGCTATCAGGACAAGTTTCAGAAAGATTACAGCGCCTGGCTGGAGCATAACAAAGAGCTGGCCCAGCAGGGTGTGGAAGCTAACCAGCAGGCTTACAGCCGTTCTATCACCATCGTCATCGCAACGCTCGCCGTTACGCTGCTGATGATTATCCTGGTCTGGAACCTGATGCGCACGGTGCTGATCCGCCCCCTGCGTCAGAGTATTGAACATATCCAGCACATCGCACGCGGCGACCTGACCCAGCCTGTTGAGATTAACGTCCGTAATGAAATTGGCGACCTGCTGACCTCATTACAGCATATGCAGCAGGAGCTGGTGCGCACCGTGCGTACCGTACGCGACGGCTCGGAAGCCATCTATACCGGCGCCAGCGAGATCTCCATCGGCAACAACGACCTCTCTTCACGCACTGAGCAGCAGGCTGCCGCGCTGGAGCAGACGGCGGCCAGCATGGAGGAGCTGACGGCGACCGTGAAGCAGAATGCCGAAAACGCCCGTCAGGCGTCGAAGCTGGCGCTGACCGCCTCCGAAACCGCGCAGCAGGGCGGCAAAGTGGTGGATGGCGTGGTCACCACCATGAAAGAGATTGCTGGCAGCTCCAAAAAAATTGCGGATATCACCAGCGTAATCGACGGTATCGCCTTCCAGACCAACATTCTGGCGCTGAACGCCGCAGTGGAAGCTGCGCGTGCCGGTGAACAGGGGCGAGGCTTCGCGGTGGTGGCAGGAGAAGTGCGCAGCCTGGCGCAACGTAGCGCCCAGGCGGCCAAAGAGATCAAGAGCCTGATTGAGGATTCGGTCAGCCGTGTGAATACCGGTTCGGTGCTGGTAGAGAGCGCCGGTGACACCATGAGCAATATCGTCAGCGCGGTCACCCGCGTCACCGACATCATGGGTGAAATCGCCTCAGCATCAGACGAGCAGAGCCGTGGTATCGACCAGGTGGGCCTGGCCGTTACCGAGATGGATCGCGTTACTCAGCAGAACGCCTCGCTGGTGGAAGAGTCCGCTGCGGCGGCTGCCGCGCTCGAAGATCAGGCAAGTCATCTCAAACAAGCGGTTTCAGTGTTCAATATTGGTAAAGAATTTGTCGCTCAGGCCGTTAACAAGACAACGGCGATAAAAACGCGCCAGTCAGACGCACCGTTAGCCGTTGGTCGTTCCGCTGCGGCACGCAGCGACGACAACTGGGAAACCTTTTAATCGCCCGTCGCCCGGCCGCCATGAAGCCGCCGGGCATCGCAGCAGACAGTTATTCTATTCAGTTCGGGCCAGGTGCAATGATGAAGAAATCGACAGTATTAGATCAAAACGAGACGACAACGCTGCTGTCGCAGATGGTGCAGCGTTTACCGCTCTCCGATACGCATTTTCGCCGTATCAGCCAGCTGATCTATCAGCGTGCCGGTATCGTACTGGCCGACCACAAACGTGAGATGGTGTACAACCGCCTGGTTCGTCGTCTGCGCACGCTGAATATTGACGATTTTGGTCGTTACCTGGCGCTGCTGGAGTCCGACCCCAACAGCGCCGAGTGGCAGGCCTTTATTAACGCCCTGACCACGAACCTGACCGCGTTCTTTCGCGAAGCGCATCACTTTCCGATTCTGGCGGAGCACGCGCGCAAGCGTCACGGCAACTACAGCGTCTGGAGCACGGCTGCGTCAACTGGTGAGGAGCCGTACTCCATCGCCATGACCCTGGCGGAAACGCTGGGCACCGGGCCAGGTAAGTTTCAGGTTCATGCCAGCGATATCGACACCCAGGTGCTGGAAAAAGCGGTAGCGGGTGTCTATCGCCAGGAGGAGCTGCGCACGCTGTCACCGGCTCAGATGCAGCGCTTCTTCCTGCGCGGCACCGGTCCCCATGCGGGGATGGTGCGGGCGCGACCCGAGCTGACCAATATGGTCACCTATGCGCAGCTTAACCTGCTGGCAAATGAGTGGTCGCTGCCGGGACCGTTTGACGCCATTTTCTGTCGCAATGTGATGATCTATTTCGATAAAGAGACGCAGGAGAAGATTCTGCGTCGGTTTGTCCCGCTGCTGAAGCCCGGCGGCATCCTGTTTGCCGGTCACTCTGAAAACTTCAGCCAGATCAGTAAAGAGTTCTGGCTGCGTGGACAAACCGTCTATGGACTGACGAAGGAAAGATGATGAGCAAAATCACCGTGATGTGCGTGGATGACTCTGCGCTGATGCGGCAGTTGATGACAGAAATCATCAACAGCCATCCGGATATGGAGATGGTCGCTACGGCGCCCGATCCGCTGGTCGCCCGCGATCTGATTAAGCAGTTTAATCCGCAGGTGCTGACACTGGATGTGGAAATGCCGCGCATGGATGGCCTCGATTTCCTGGAAAAACTGATGCGGTTACGGCCGATGCCCGTGGTGATGGTCTCATCGCTGACCGGCAAAGGCTCTGAAATCACCCTGCGGGCACTGGAGCTGGGCGCGGTCGATTTCGTTACCAAGCCGCAGCTCGGGATCCGTGAAGGGATGCTGGCTTACAGCCAGATGATTGGCGACAAAATCCGTGCGGCTGCCCGTGCCCGCGTGCATAACCGTGCCGCGATGCCGGTGCCCGCCTCGCTGAAAGCGGGGCCGTTGCTGAGTAGTGAGAAGCTGATTGCGATTGGCTCCTCCACCGGTGGCACCGAGGCGATACGCCATGTGCTGCAGCCGCTACCGGCGACCAGCCCGGCGTTATTGATCACGCAGCATATGCCGCCAGGCTTTACCCGCTCTTTTGCCGAGCGTCTGAACAAGCTCTGCCAGATCACGGTAAAAGAGGCGGAAGATGGTGAGCGTATTCTGCCGGGCCACGCCTATATCGCACCGGGCGCGATGCACATGGAGCTGGCCCGCAGCGGCGCCAACTATGTGGTGAAGCTGAATGAAGGGCCACCGGTTAACCGGCACAAACCTTCCGTGGATGTGCTGTTTAAATCGGTGGCAATCAACGCAGGCCGGAATGCGGTGGGGGTGATCCTCACCGGCATGGGCAACGACGGGGCCGCCGGAATGCTGGAGATGCACCGGGCGGGTGCCTGGACCATTGCCCAGAATGAAGCCAGTTGTGTGGTATTTGGCATGCCGCGTGAGGCGATTGCCACAGGCGGCGTGAGCGAAGTCGTGGATTTAAGCAACATCAGCCAGCATATGCTGGCGAAAATTAGCGCCGGACAGGCATTGCGTATTTAACAGGCCCGTCCTGCCGGGCGAGACAACTCAGGAGTAGATATGGCTGATAAAAACATGCGCTTTTTGGTAGTAGACGACTTCAATACGATGCGTCGTATTGTACGTAACCTGCTGAAAGAGCTGGGCTTCAATAACGTAGAAGAAGCGGAAGATGGTGTGGATGCCCTCGGCAAACTGAAAGCGGGTGGTTTCGACTTCGTGATTTCCGACTGGAACATGCCAAACATGGATGGCCTGCAGCTGCTGCAGACCATTCGTGCCGACGCGGCGATGAGTTCACTGCCGGTGTTGATGGTCACTGCGGAAGCGAAGAAAGAGAACATTATCGCCGCCGCCCAGGCGGGAGCCAGCGGCTATGTCGTGAAGCCATTCACGGCGGCTACCCTGGAAGAGAAGCTGGGTAAAATTTTCGAAAAACTGGGCATGTAAGGAGATGTGATGAGCGACCTTCCGAAACCAACGATGGATGCCTCGGCACACGACATCATTACCCGCATTGGCTCTCTGACGCGTATGCTGCGCGACAGTCTGCGCGAGCTGGGACTGGATAAAGCCATTGCCGATGCGGCTGAAGCCATTCCTGATGCCCGCGATCGTCTGGACTACGTTGTACAGATGACCGCGCAGGCCGCCGATCGTGCGTTGAACTGCGTTGAAGCAGCACAACCTCATCAGGATAAAATGGAAGCCGGGGCAACCCAGCTGAAAAAACGTTGGGATGAGTGGTTCGAGAACCCAATCGAGCTGAGCGATGCGCGTGAGTTGGTGACGGATACGCGCGCATTCCTCACCGATGTTCCCGAGCATACCTCATTTACCAACAAGCAACTGCTTGCCATCATGATGGCGCAGGATTTCCAGGATCTTACCGGCCAGGTTATCAAGCGCATGATGGATGTGATCCAGGAGATCGAGCGCCAGCTGTTGATGGTGCTGCTGGAAAACATGCCAGAAGTCAGCGCCGAGAAGCGTCAGGAGGGCACCAGCCTGCTGAACGGTCCGCAGATCCACGCCGATGCACCAGGCGTGGTCGCGAACCAGGATCAGGTTGATGACCTGCTGGACAGCTTAGGATTCTAATCCTCCGATCGCCCGCCTGCGGGCGGCCGATCGGCCAGCGGTTAAGCAATACAGGGGCACCCCGACGGTGGCCCCGTTCCGCATTGTCAGACTCATCCCCGAAAGAACGCCTGTTTTCCCCATCTTATCCCCGCTTTGACTTAAGCCAGATTTGGCATCCTATGCTCAGAATTCCTGCCAACCGAGGTTTGTCGTGTCTGAAGAAAGTGACGAGGACAAAACAGAATCGCCCACGGCCCACCGACTTGAGAAAGCGCGTGAAGAGGGCCAGATTCCGCGTTCGCGCGAACTGACATCCTTACTGATGCTGCTGGCAGGCATCATGATCCTGTGGATTGGCGGCAACATGATGGCGCACCGGCTGGCGGCGATGGTGGCCACCGGACTGCGCTTTGACCACGGCATGGTCAGGGACGATAAGATTATTGTCGGCCATATCGGCAGCCTGATTACCCAGGCACTGATGGCGCTGCTGCCGCTGATGGGCGGCCTGGTGCTGGTGGCGATCGCGGCCCCCATGCTGCTCGGTGGCATCGTATTCAGCGGAAAATCGATCAAGTTCGACCTGAAAAAACTCAGCCCGATGGCGGGCTTCAAACGCATGTTTGCCGCTCAGGCCTGGACCGAACTGTTTAAAGGCATCCTCAAAACGATCTTAGTCGGTGCCGTGGGCTGGTGGTACATCTGGAGCCACTGGCCCGAGATGCTCCGGCTGATCAGCGAATCACCGGTCACCGCGCTCATTCACGGCATGGAGATGATCGCGGTCTGCTGTTCGCTGGTCATGCTGGGGCTGGTCCCGATGGTGGGGTATGACGTCTTCTGGCAACTCTACAGCCACTTTAAAAAGCTGAAGATGTCGATGCAGGAGATCCGCGACGAGCACAAACAGCAGGAGGGTGACCCGCATGTGAAGGGGCGTATCCGCCAGCAGATGCGTGCCGCCGCCCGCCGCCGCATGATGGCCGATGTGCCTAAAGCCGACGTCATCGTGACGAACCCGACGCACTACTCGGTGGCGCTGCAATATAACGAGAAGAAGATGAGTGCGCCAAAAGTGATTGCCAAAGGCGCGGGTGAAATCGCCCTGAGAATTCGTGAACTGGGTGCCGAACACCGCATCCCGGTTCTGGAAGCACCGCCGCTGGCGCGTGCGTTATACCGTCACACTGAGATTGGTCAGCACATTCCCGGCGCGCTCTATGCGGCCGTGGCCGAAGTGCTGGCGTGGGTCTGGCAGTCGCGTCGCTGGAAGCGCGAAGGCGGCCTGATCCCAGCCAAACCTAAAAACCTGCCGGTGCCGGCAGAGATGGACTTTGCAGGAGAGAGCAAAAACGATGGCTAATAACCTGGCCGCAAAACTACGTTTACCGGGCAACCTGAAAGATATGCAGTGGCAGGTGCTGGCCGGGCCGGTGCTGATCATGATGATCCTGTCGATGATGGTTCTGCCATTGCCGCCGTTCATCCTCGATCTGCTGTTCACCTTTAACATCGCACTGTCGATCATGGTCCTGCTGGTGGCGATGTTCACCCAGCGAACCCTGGAGTTTGCGGCATTCCCGACCATTCTGCTCTTCTCAACCCTGCTGCGCCTGGCACTGAACGTGGCCTCCACCCGTATCATCCTGATGGAAGGGCATACCGGTGCCGCAGCGGCCGGTCAGGTGGTTGAAGCGTTCGGCCACTTTCTGGTAGGCGGTAACTTCGCCATCGGGATCGTGGTGTTTATCATCCTGGTCATCATCAACTTTATGGTCATTACCAAGGGTGCCGGTCGTATCGCCGAAGTGGGCGCACGCTTTGTGCTGGACGGGATGCCCGGTAAGCAGATGGCGATTGACGCCGACCTCAACGCCGGTCTGATCGGTGAGGATGAGGCCAAGCGCCGTCGTGCCGAAGTTACCCAGGAAGCGGACTTCTACGGTTCGATGGATGGTGCCAGTAAGTTCGTTCGCGGTGATGCCATTGCCGGGATCATGATTATGGTGATCAACGTCATCGGCGGCCTGCTGGTGGGCGTGGTTCAGCACGGGATGGATGCGGGACATGCTGCCGAGACCTATACGCTGCTGACCATCGGTGATGGTCTGGTTGCGCAGATCCCGGCGCTGGTTATCTCAACCGCAGCCGGTGTTATCGTGACGCGCGTTGCCACCGATCAGGATGTCGGCGAGCAGATGGTGACGCAGCTGTTCAAAGATCCGCGGGTTCTGATGCTCAGCGCCGGGGTGATTGGCCTGCTGGGTCTGGTGCCTGGTATGCCGAACTTCGTCTTCCTGCTCTTCACTGCCGCCTTACTGGGGCTGGCCTGGTGGCTGCGTGGCCGCGAAATGCAGCCGAAGAAAAAACCGGAAGTGACAGGCGGCATCACCAAAACGCCGGATACCCCCGCCACGACGGAGGCTTCCTGGACCGATGTGCAGCTGGAAGACACGCTGGGCATGGAAGTGGGCTATCGCCTGATTCCGATGGTCGATCATCAGCAAAACGGCGAACTGCTGGGCCGTATCCGCAGTATCCGTAAGAAAGTGGCGCAGGATGTCGGTTTCCTGCCGCCGGTGGTGCATATCCGCGACAATATGGAGCTGCCACCGGCACGCTATCGCATTCTGATGAAAGGCGTGGAGATTGGCAGCGGTGATGCCTATCCCGGGCGCTGGATGGCGATTAACCCCGGTACGGCGGCGGGTTCGCTGCCGGGCGAAGCGACGGTCGATCCCGCCTTTGGGCTGGCGGCGGTCTGGATCGATAGCGCGCTGAAAGAGCAGGCGCAGATTCAGGGCTTTACCGTGGTGGAGGCAAGTACCGTTGTGGCGACCCACCTGAACCATCTGATTGGTCAGTATGCCAGCGAGCTGTTTGGCCGTCAGGAAGCGCAGCAGCTGCTGGATCGGGTGACGCAGGAGATGCCGAAGCTGACCGAAGATCTGGTGCCAGGCGTGATTACGCTGACCACGCTGCATAAGGTGCTGCAGAACCTGCTGGTTGAGCGGGTGTCGATTCGCGATATGCGCACCATTATCGAGACGCTGGCGGAACATGCGCCGGTGCAGAGCGATCCGCAGGAGCTGACCAGCGTGGTTCGTGTGGCGCTGGGCCGCGCGATTACGCAGCAGTGGTTCCCGGGCAACGACGAGGTGCAGGTGATCGGTCTGGATTCCACGCTGGAACGCCTGCTGCTGCAGGCGTTGCAGGGCGGCGGCGGACTGGAGCCGGGCCTGGCCGACCGGCTGTTAAGTCAGGCTCAGGCGGCCCTGCAGCGTCAGGAGATGCTGGGTGCGCCGCCGGTGCTGCTGGTCAATCATCCGCTGCGGGCGCTGCTGGCGCGCTTCCTGCGCCGCAATCTGCCGCAACTGGTGGTGCTCTCTAATCTGGAGCTGAGCGATAACCGCCAGATCCGCATGACGGCAACGATCGGAGGCAAATAATGCGTGGGCTAATCCTGGCGCTGATGCTGCTGCCTCTGGCGGCGCAGGCGGGCGGCGGCGCATGGAACGCCAGTGCCAGCGGCCCGCCGCTGGCGAATCGCGGCAGCTGGCAGCGTTCGCAGCCGCTGGTTCCGCCTGCGGATATCGCGGGTGAGGTCAGCGTCATCAGCTGGCGTTATCAGCTGAGCCGACCGGCCCCCTCGGGACTGGAAGTGCGGCTGTGCGGTGAGCAGCGCTGCACAACGCTGGAGGGCGCCAGCGGCATCACGCGCGGGCTGGCTCACCTGAACGCCAGCGAAACGTTGCACATGGTGTTTGGCTTTGCCGGCAGCGGGGCGCTGCCGCCCGGATTACGGGTGGTCAGCAGCGAAGTGATGGTGAATTACGAGTAAGTGACGCTCTGCTGCCATCACCCTGCGCGAGTCAGCCAATAACGACAGCATTCCTTTTCATAATGGTGCGGGCTGCCACTCCTCAGGATACGCCCGCTTAACGCCCCTGTGCCGCCAGCGTGGCAGCGCGTTTTATGCCACCTGATTCTCTTTCTGCGTCATAAAGGTAGCCGGTTTACGGGTTGCCTGATCCATAGTTTTGCTCTCTTTATTCACTGAGCGGAAAGAGGGGATTTCATGCTGCCCGACCGCACCTGAAGCCGCGCATTACCTGTGCGTTTTATAACAATGTTTATCCAGAAAAGGCCGACGGCCTTGCCTTCGATTCATCTGAAGATCAGCCGCTGTTGCTCATTGACCCGGATCGAAGCGTACCCTTCAGGGGGCGGATTCAGCCTTTAATGTTTCTTAACATCGCCACCGGATCACCCCCTGTATCAGGGTGAAATGAGATCAACGCACCGCAGCACGGTGCGCTAGTGCGCCACAACTCCTCAGGCGTTAACGCCTTTCATGCCTTCTTCAGAGTAACGACCGCCTTTTATCTCCACCTGCTGATGGAGGGTGTTCAGCAACCGGATATCGTCCGCGTCCAGTATCAGATCGGCGGCTTTCGCATTCTCGGTCAGATAGGTCAGCTGTTTGGTGCCCGGAATCGGCACAATCTTTTCATACTGAGCCAGCAGCCAGGCGAGCGCGATCTGCCCGGTGGTCGCGTGATATTTTTCTGCCAGCGGCGTCATCACATTCAGCAGTCGCAGATTGTGGTCGAGATTTTCCTGGCGGAAGCGGTCATTGTTTTTGCGGAAATCGCCTTCGGCAAAATCGCTGTTCCTGCGGTATTTCCCGGTCAGAAAGCCCCGGCCCAGCGGTGAGTAGGGCACCAGGCCGATACCGAGTTGCTTCACCATTGGCAGGATCTGCTCTTCAATGTCACGCGTCCAGAGTGAATACTCCGTCTGCAGAGCGGTCAGCGGATGGACAGCATGGGCCCGCGCAAGCGTCGATGCGGCGGCTTCACATAACCCGATGCGGGCGATTTTTCCCGCCTGCACCAGACGGCTGAGGCACTGCATGCTCTCCTCAATCGGCGTCACCGGGCTGATGCGATGCAGATAGAAGAGATCGATACGTTCGACACCCAGCCGTTTCAGGGAGGCCTCGCAGCAGCGGGTAATGTAGTCGGGCTGATTATTGATGGTACGGGCATACGCCTCTTCAGCCGGGCGCTCAATACCGCATTTGGTGGCAACGCTGACGTTCAGCCGATCGGCCGGCCTCAGCCCGGACAGAAACTGCCCGATCAGCTGCTCATTGTGAGCGCGACCATAGAGATCGGCGCTGTCGATAAAGGTGATGCCCAGGTCGTGCAGCGTGTTCAGCAGTTGCAGTGACTGACGGTCATCGGTCTGACCATAAAATTCGCTGAGCCCCATCGCGCCATAGCCGATTGCGCTGACTTCCAGATCCTGACCTAAGGTTCGCTTTTCCATTGTCTCTCCTCGTGAGTGAGCGGCGATTGTTCCACTCCCGCCGGTGACACTGAATTGCTCTTTGCGTTATGCAAAAAAGGTATCACCACGCAGGGCGGTAGCGAAAAGGGCAGCGACGGATTCTCTGCGCCACGCTAAGCGGCTGGGTGATCAGGGAGAGAGGTGGTGCAGGGCAGTGAGAACCGCCTCGCGCTTTTCATCAGCACGAATGGCGGCGTACACATCAATCGCCAGCGGCCCGCTGGCATCGGCGGTAAGCGGACGGTAGCAGAGTCCTGCCTGTTCAAAGGTACATTTCGACTGCGGCAGCAGGGCAAAGCCTTTGCCGCGGGCAATGTGCGACAGCATCAGCAGAGCGTCATCCGGCTCCCTGACGCGCCTGAGGGCAAAGTTCAGCGTGGAAAAGTAGCGCTCACATTTATCATAAAACAGCGGGTTGGCACTGCGCGTAAACCAGAACAGCGGCAGGTCAGCCAGCATCGCCAGCGAAACCTGCGCTTCCCGGCTGGCCGCGTGCGCGGCGGGTATCGCCGCCAGCAGTGGCTCGCGGCAGAGCCATACGTATCGCAGGCTCTCCGATCCTTTTTCGCCGGTAATGACCAGATCCAGGTTGTTTCGGATCAGGCTCTGCAACAGCTGGAGAGAGGTCTGGCTGGGCATCTCTATCTCATCGCGGGCGTGCAGCTCCGCAAGCTGCCGGCTGAGGGGCGCAATCCGTTCAATGTTCAGTGTCCGGGTCAGGCCGATGCGCACACGGGAAGGCGCGGGCTGTGCCTCCTGCTTCAGCGCGCTCAGCGCACTCAGGATCGCTTCCGCTTTCCCCACCAGAGCCTGGCCCGCATGGGTCAGCGTCACAGCATGCGTATTGCGATCGAACAGCGCCTGCCCCAGCAGACCTTCCAGACTCTGAATCTGTCGGGTCAGCGGCGGCTGCGTCATGCTGAGCCGTTCTGCAGCCCGGCGAAAGTTAAGCTCGTGCGCGACGGCCAGGAAACACTGCAGCTGCTTAATCGAGGGAAGGTGACTGCTGATAAGGTGCGTGGCTACAGACATCAGGTCATCCTGCGGCTGAGAAGGAGGCGATAAAAAGGGCAGGATCAAAAACGGAGAGGGGAGTCCTCTCCGTTTCCAGGATTACATGCGCTCGACGGTATCGATGCCCAGCGTATCCAGACCCTGCTTCAGCGTTTTCGCAGTCAGCGCGGCCAGTTGCAGTCGGCTCAGACGGATGGCCTCTGATTCGGCACTGAGGATCGGGCAGTGCTCATAGAAGCCCGAGAACAGCCCGGCCAGATCGTAAAGGTAGGCACACATGACGTGCGGCGTCCCGTCACGCGCCACCTGCATGATGATCTCTTCAAACTGAAGCAGACGTGTAGCGAGCTGCGCTTCGCGCTCTTCGCTAATTACGATCTCCGCATCCAGCGATCCGGCGTCGATGCCCGCCTTGCGGAACACGGAGAGCACGCGGGTGTAGGCGTACTGCATGTAAGGCGCCGTGTTGCCTTCGAAGGCCAGCATATTGTCCCAGTCGAAGATGTAGTCAGTCGTGCGGCTCTTGGAGAGGTCGGCATATTTCACCGCACTGATCCCCACCACTTCGGCCAGCGCTTTCACTTCCTCTTCGCTCATCTCCGGGTTCTTCTCACGCACCAGCGTGTAAGCACGCTGCCAGGCTTCATCCAGCAGATCGGCGAGCTTGATGGTACCGCCGCTGCGGGTCTTGAACGGACGGCCATCTTTGCCCAGCATCATGCCAAACGCGTGGTGCTCCAGCGGCACCGATTCCGGCACGTAGCCCGCTTTACGGACGATAGTCCAGGCCTGCACCAGATGCTGGTGCTGACGGGAGTCGATGTAGTAGAGCACGCGGTCGGCTTTCAGGGTTTCATAGCGGTATTTCGCACAGGCGATGTCCGTGGTGGTGTAGAGATAGCCACCATCCTTTTTCTGGATGATGACGCCCATCGGCTCACCTTCTTTGTTCAGGAACTCATCCAGGAACACCACCGTCGCGCCTTCACTCTCGACCGCCAGGCCTTTCTGCTTCAGATCGGCGACGATGCCGGGCAGCATATCGTTGTAAAGGCTTTCACCCATCACATCGTTGCGCGTCAGCGTGACGTTCATTCGATCGTAGATTTTCTGGTTCTGACTCATGGTGATGTCAACCAGCTTCTTCCACATCTGACGGCAATATTCATCGCCGCCCTGCAGTTTCACCACGTAACCGCGCGCGCGCTCGGCAAATTCAGGATCTTCGTCATAGGTGCGTTTGGCTTCACGGTAGAAGCCTTCGAGATCGGCGAGCGCCATCTCGGCGTGATCTTCATTCTGCTGCTTTTCCAGGAACGCAATCAGCATACCGAACTGCGTACCCCAGTCGCCGACGTGGTTGGCGCGGATTACATTGTGACCCAGAAACTCCAGCGTACGTACCGCCGCATCACCGATGATGGTGGAGCGGACGTGGCCGACGTGCATCTCTTTCGCCACGTTAGGCGCAGAGTAATCCACCACAATGGTCTGGGGTTCAGCCAGCTGCACGCCCAGACGCGGCAGCGTCAGCGCTTCGCGGGCATGTTTTGCCAGCCAGGCGTGGTCAAGAAAGATATTGATGAAGCCCGGGCCGGCGATTTCAACTTTACTGGCGATACCGGTCAGATCGAGGTGCTGGATCACCGCTTCCGCTAACTGTCGCGGAGCCTGTCCCAGCTTTTTCGCCACGGCCATGATGCCGTTAGCCTGATAGTCTCCAAACTGAACCCGTGCGGACTGACGAACCTGAGGTTCGCAATCGGCGGGCGCACCGGCTAAAACCATTGCCTGACTGACTTTTTCGGAAAGAAGTGCCTGAATATTCACCGCGTTACCTTCATGTGCTGAACAACGCCCTGCCTGCGAAGCCGGGCTGTCATCATCCTGCCTGAACAGACCGCGTCACCGGAACAGCGAAACGGACAGGTCAGACAAAACGGAAAAAAATGAGGGGAAAAGTATACGTGAAATGTCAGTGGGCGTCAGTAGTTGGATGAAGTGGGGAAACAGAGCTGAATAAGATGTTTCCCGGAGGCATTAACGGCGTCGTAAGTGACGGCGAGGATTCTTTACGCTTTTATCTTCACGCACCTTCCAATGGCGGGAAATTGCAAATCCCATCAGTGCGATAAGGACAGCGACAACGATGAGCATAGACATAGAGCCATTCCTTTTAGTTGTGTTAGGTCAAATTTATAGGAAGGCAGGGAGGGCTGCAATTGTTTCGTCTTCAAATAAGAGTTATCTTATTGTATCAAAGAAGTCTATATAAATCATTTGCTTATGATGCATTCATCAAGCAATTCATGGTCCTAAACAGAAGATAAATCCGAAATGAAAGATGTTATTATAAGGTTTTGCGTTAAATTTCCGGGCAAATAAGATGAATCTTATCATTATGTAGCGCCAGGCAGGCGGCGCACAATAAACCAGACTGATTATAAATGCTAAACAAATTATGAGGAATCAGGATAGTGGAAAGATCTTTTCCGGCAGAATTGGATGATTTAAAGACAGATTTAGCGCGTTTTGAAGAATCGTTGCTGAATTTTGCGCAGCGACTGGGTGTACGCCTTAACGATCTGGAAATTGACCATATTGCCGTGCGTTGTCATCAGGAGACGACCGCGATGCGCTGGCAGCAAGGCTTGCAGCAGATGGGGCATCAATTTTCGGCCGCCACGATCAACGGACGGCAGATTTGCCTGTTTAAGCTACATGATCCACTGCGGGTGGCCGATCGGGCGATCGATGTGGTAGAGCTGCCCTGGCCGGGTGAAAAACGGTATCGTCACGAGGGCTGGGAGCATATCGAGGTAGTGCTGCGCGGCGATCATCAGACGCTGGGGGTACGCGCCATGGCGTTGCTCTCCGACGAGGCCCTGACGCAGCCGGGTATCTCCTTTAAAACCAGCTCGCCACAGGGCGAAAATGAACGCCTGCCCAATCCGACCCTGGCGGTGACGGACGGGCAGACGACCATTAAGTTTCACCCGTGGCGGCTGGAAGAGATTGTCGCCAGCGAACAGGCCTAAATGCGGGCGGCCAGCGCGCGCTTCAGGCGCGCAACGGCCTCATCCAGCAGCGCACGGGTACAGCCGAAATTGAGCCGCACAAACTGATCGTTGCCAAACTCGCGTCCGGCCGTCAGGCCGAGTCCATATTTTTCAAAATAGAGTGCCGGACTGGCAACGTTCAGCGCGCTGGCGTCGATCCAGGCGAGATAGGTCGCCTCCGGTGAGGCGACGCTCAGGCCGTTCATCTTGTTGACCTGGGAAACCAGCCAGTCGCGGTTGCTGCGCAGATAGGCAATCTGGGCCTTAAGCCAGGGTTCCCCCTCGCGCCAGGCGGCCGCCGCGGCCGTGATCGCCAGAATATCCACCTCCGGCACAATGCCGCGCCGCAGCCGGTTAAAGCGGGCACGCAGCTCTGCGCTGGGGATAATGGCGATGGAGGCACCCAGCCCGGCGATATTAAAGGTCTTTGAAGGGGACATCAGCGTGACGCTGCGCTGCGCCGCATCCTCACTCAGTGAAGCAAACGGAATATGCTGAACGCTTGGCTCCAGCAGCAGATCGCTGTGTATCTCATCGGAACAGACGATCAGATCGTGCTTCTGCGCAAATTTCAGCTGGGCTTCCAGCTCCTCGCGACGATAGACGGTGCCGCCCGGATTCTGCGGGTTACAGAGCATTAACAGCCGCTCTTTTCCGGTCAGTGCATCTTCCGCGCTCGCCATATCAGGCAACCAGCGGCCCTGCTGCAGCGTCAGAGGCAGGTTGAGCTGACCCCGCTCGGCCAGTCTGGCGGCACCGCGAAACGGTGGATAGATAGGCGTGGGCGCAATGGTCAGCTCATCAGGGGCGGTAAACGCCCGCACGGCCAGGTTAAGCCCGCTGACGACGCCCGGCAGAACCACGATCCACTCGGGATTAACGTGCCACTGATAGCGCGAGGCGAGCCACGACACTGCGCTGTCGATAAAAGCCACTGGCGTATCGCCATAGCCAAAAATCCCATGCTCAGCGCGGGTTTTAATCGCCTCGATCACACAGTCAGGCGATCGGAAATCCGTATCGGCCACCCACAGCGGCAGAATGTCCTGGTCCGCATATTTGTTCCATTTCAGGCTATCGCTGTGACGACGGTCTATCCGTTGGTCGAAATTGAATGCCATAGTTAACTTTCCCGGTAAACTCATTCCAGCAGCCAGACTAACTGATGAATCTGCCTTGAACCAGAGTCATGTACAGGAGAAAAGAATGACCACACTGGAAATTTGCTGCTATGGCGTGGATTGCGCCGTGACCGCACAGCAGGCGGGCGCCGATCGGGTTGAACTCTGTGCCGCTCCCCGTGAAGGCGGACTGACCCCCTCGATAGGGGCACTGCAGGCTGCCCGTCGTGACGTTTCGATTCCGGTTCATCCGATTGTCCGGCCCCGTGGTGGCGATTTCTGTTATACCTCCCGGGAGTTTGAGGCGATGAAATCCGATGTAGCGCTGATCCGCGAACTCGGTTTTCCCGGTCTGGTTATCGGGATGCTGGATGAGGATGCCCACGTTCATCTGGGGCAGATGCGGCAGATTATGGCGCTGTGTGATGGCCTGGCGGTGACCTTTCATCGTGCCTTTGATCTCTGTCACAGCCCCAGGCGCGCCCTGGATATGCTCACGGATTTAGGGGTAGCGCGTATTCTGACATCGGGTCAGCAGCAGAGTGCGGAAAACGGAATTGCATTACTCAGGGAACTAAATGAGAGCAGCACCGGTCCTATTATTATGGCGGGTGCGGGCGTACGCCTCAGCAACCTGCAAAAGTTTCTCGACATGGGGATAAATGAAGTGCATAGCTCGGCCAGTCACCTGATGGTGTCGCCGATGCGCTACCGCAAAGCGGGCGTCTCCATGTGTTCTGAAGCCGAAACCGATGAGTTCAGTCGCTACTGTGTTGATGGCGACGTGGTCGAGGCGATGAAAAGCGTGATGCAGATGAGCACCGTTCGGGTCGCCTGAACCACAACAGATTTTGCCGCGCAGCACGCCGATCATTGACGTGATGTTTGCAAGTACCAAACCCCAGTACGCTTGCTGGGGTTCTTTTTGTGCAACGTTTGCTGCGGACACTGATTCTCGTTCCCACGTTCCTGTGGCCGGGCGATTCTTATCCGTTTACTTCCCGTTCCGGCCTGGAGAGATTTAAGGCCACCCGGCATGTTCAGACTATTGGCTATCAGACTGTGCGTCTGTCCGCTACGCGGTGTCGCGGGCTGGAATCTGCCGGGAGGGCGGCGGCCCGCCGCCGCAGCGTTTACACTCAAAGCATCATCGCCTGGAGCTTACCCTATGAAACGGAATCTGATGGCTCTTCTGATCCTGACGCTGACGGCCTCCTGCAGCAGCCATGCTGCGACCAGCGGATGCCTCCCGAACCGGGCGGCCGTGGCTAACAGCAATCAGCTGATTCTGCTGGGCGGCAACGCCAGAGGGGCAGTGAAGCAGGTGGTGGCCGGGGAGTTTGGTAAGGATGTGAACTCGCAGAAGCGGGTGCTGGGACAATTTGATGCCTGCGGCGAACTGACGGTGGCCGACGTCAGCTATGACAAAAGCGAACGCAATGTGACCCTCAGCATGGAGCAGCACATCGCCCGGGTACAGGGCGGCTGGGTCGCCGACTATGCCTGGCTGGTTAAAGTGCTGAAAGCGGGAAAAGAGGAGGTGGTCGAAAACCGGCAGGGGACAATCAACTGGCAGAAGGGCGAGCACGGCAATATCACCAGCGCCTCTGACCGCTTTACCTCGATGGGCAAAAGCGGCTTTACCGACACCACCTATCACTACGATCGCCAGCTCCGGCTGGAAAAGAGCGTGGCACGCGGCAGCGATCCGCTGAGCAACGGTGAATTTTACTATCACTGGAATCCGCAGGGGCTGGTGACGCATACTACCTCTGCCCGCGGCAGCGACAGATACAGCTATGATGCGCAATGGCGTGAACAACGACTCGACACGCAGGAGACGACCCCACTCAGCACTATCCGCTCAGTCGATGAGTGTCAGTCCTGGGATGAGGTCGGTAACTGCACCCTGAGTTACCAGCATGAGACAGAAGTCTTCACGCGTGGCACCCTGGAACGTCATCTCAGCTCCGCCTACAAATATGAGTACTGGGACTCGCCGTCTGCGGCGGAATCTGCGGCGAAAGAGTAACAGGCGATCCGGCGATCGCCTGCTGAAGGACTATTTCACCGTGCGGCTGAAGGCATCCAGCGCCAGCAGCGCGTTGGCAATATCCTCCGGCGCAAGATGAGGATTAAGGTTTTTCAGCGTATCGCCGTCGCTGTTTGCCAGGGCACCGATCTTCACCAGATTCTCCCAGCTTTCATTCTCCAGATGCATCTCCCTGAGCGTCGTCGGCATGTTGATTGCGCGATAGAAGCGAATATAGCGGGCAATCTCTTCATCCGGGCGCTGCTCCAGCACCATCTGCGTCAGCGTGCCATAGGCCACTTTTTCGCCGTGGGTCAGATGGTGGATCTCACCCTCAATCGCGGTAAACCCATTGTGGATCGCGTGCGCCCCAGCCAGTCCCCCGTTTTCAAAACCCAGCCCCGAGAGCAGCGTGTTCGCCTCGACCACCGCCTCCACGGCGGGCGTGACCCGCTTTTCCGTCACGGCGATATAGGCGCTGTAACCCCATTTGAGCAGCGTCTCTTCACAGGTGCGGGCAATCGCCAGTCCGGCCAGGGTCGGATCCCCATTGACCATCGATTTGGCATGGGAACGCGCCACCGCCTGCGCTTCAACCCAGGTAGCCAGACCGTCGGCAATGCCCGAGGCGAAGAGACGTGCCGGGGCGCTGGCGCAGACGGCCGTATCGACCAGCACCAGGTCAGGGTTTTTGCTGTAAAAGCGATAGCTCTCGAAAACCCCGCTGTCGGAATAGATCACCGACAGGGCGCTGCAGGGCGCATCGGTGGAGGCGATCGTCGGCACGATCGCCACCGGCTGTTTCAGCTCATCCGCTATCGCCTTCACGGTATCCAGCGTTTTACCGCCGCCCAGCCCGACCACCACGTTACAGCCCTGATCCTGCGCCAGCTTACTGAGGCGGGTGATTTCGTTACTGGAGGCCTCGCCGTTAAATTGCTGCCAGCTGAAGCGGATACCGGCCGACTGCAGCGTCCGCTGCGTGCGTTCACCAATCAGTTTCCAGACGACATCGTCCGCCACCAGAAACGCCTGATCGCCCAGCTCTGCCAGCCAGGTTCCCAGTTCATCCAGTACGCCGGCGCCCTGCACATATTTTCGGGGTGACGAAAAAATAAATTTGCTCATAACCACAACTCCGTGACAGGAATGAATTAACCTGATCCAGCCTGGCACATTCTGGCTGTCCTGGCACCCGGCTGCCCGCGCCGTTACCTGGCGTGAAAAAACGTAGGGAGTGATAAAGAGATTATGATGACCGCCACGCTGTTCTCCTTTCTGTTTGCGATAACCATCCTGACGCTGACCCCTGGCTTTGATACGGCGCTGGTGCTGCGCACCGCGATTGCGCAGGGCTGGCAGCGCGCCTGGGCTACCGCCTTTGGTGTCACGCTGGGCTGTCTGCTCTGGGGGATTGCGGTGGGGCTGGGGCTGGGGGCGCTGCTGATGGCCTCTGAACTCGCCTATAACCTGCTGAAGTGGACTGGCGCAACCTGGCTGCTCTATCTGGGGATCCGGCTGCTGCTCAACCCGCGTCAGGAGCCGGTGACAGCGGAAGATGAGGCAGCGGCCAGGCCGCAGGGCTATCTGGCCTGCTTTATGCGGGGATTAACGGGAAATCTGCTGAACCCGAAAGTGGGTGTGTTTTATGTTACCTTCCTGCCGCAGTTTATTCCGGCGGGCGCGTCAGTGGCGCTCTGGTGCAGCCTGATGGCGCTGGCGCATATGCTGCTGGGACTGATCTGGAATGCGGCGCTGATTGCGGGCAGCCACTATTTCGCCGGTCATCTGCGGAAACCGTCGGTCCTGAAGGTGATGGATCGCCTGACCGGCTGCGTGTTTATTGGTTTTGCGGCGAAACTGGCATTGTCTCGCCGCTAAGGCCTTAAGGTTTAGTGGCGACCAGCACGGCACGCAGGGGCGCGGGATAGCCCTCAATCGTTTTGGCGGGATCGTCGGGATCGAGGAATTCCGCCAGTGACTCGCTGGTCATCCAGTCGGTACGGCGCTGCTCTTCGGTGGTGGTGCGGGCGAAATCGACGATGCGGACATCGACAAACCCGCTTTTTTCCAGCCAGCTCTTCAGGGCATCGGCGGAGGGGATAAAGAAGACGTTGCGCATCTGTGCATAACGCTCGCCCGGCACCAGTACCTGGTTAACCTCCCCCTCAATGACCAGCGTCTCCAGCACCAGTTCGCCGCCGCTCACCAGCTGATTCTTCAGCTGCAGCAGGTGATCCAGCGGAGAACGGCGGTGATAGAGCACCCCCATCGAAAAAACGGTGTCAAAGGCCTGCAGCGCCGGTAACTGCTCGATCCCCAGCGGCAGCATATGCGCCCGGCGATCGTCATTCAGCAGCTTGCGCACCGCTTCGAACTGCACCAGGAACAGCTGCATCGGGTCGATGCCGACCACCAGATGGGCGCCTGCACCAATCATCCGCCACATGTGATAGCCGCTGCCGCAGCCGACATCCAGCACCGTCCGGCCCGCCAGCGGGGAGATGTGCGGAATCACGCGCTCCCACTTCCAGTCTGAGCGCCATTCGGTATTGATATGGGTGCCATAGAGGAAATAGGGGCCTTTGCGCCACGGCATCAGGTTGCGCAGTAATTTTTCTATGCCCTGACGATGACGATCGCTGATGTCATCGCGGTCGGCGGTCACGCTGTGCAGCAGGTCGAGCTTCTGCGGTTCCAGCAGCGGCAGATACTCCAGCGACTTGTACCAGTCACGGAAGTGTCCATGCAGGTTTTCACGCTGCCATTCGCTGATCTGCGCCGGTAATACCTCCAGCCACTTCGCCAGCGGACCCACGGCGATTTGCTGATAAAAACGGCCAAAGTCGATCATTTCAACGCCACCAGTGAACCAAAGTTAAAGCACTGGAACCAGAGTTCGGCGTGCGGGAAACCGGCCTGTTTCAGGCGGGCTTTATGGGTTTCAACGCTGTCCGTCAGCATCACATTTTCCAGCATGCTGCGCTTCTGACTGATCTCCAGTTCGCTGTAGCCGTTGGCGCGCTTGAAGTCGTGGTGCATGTTGAACAGCAGTTCGCCGACATCGGCATCTTCAAAACTGAACTTCTCCGACAGCACCAGCGCGCCACCCGGTTTCAGTCCCTGCCAGATCTTCTGCAGCAGCGCCAGTCGGGCAGGCGGCTCCAGAAACTGCAGCGTAAAGTTGAGCACCACCAGCGAGGCATTTTCGATGGGAATATCGCGGATATCCGCTTCCAGCACCGTGACCGGCGTGTCAGCGCGGAAGGCATCCAGATGACGACGGCAGCGTTCGACCATCGCCGGAGAGTTATCCACGGCAATAATCTGGCAACCCGGCACATGAATATTGCGGCGCACCGACAGGGTCGCCGCGCCCAGCGAACAGCCCAGATCGTAAACCTGGCTGTCCGGGGTGACAAAACGTTCAGCCAGCATACCAATCATCGAAATGATATTGGAGTAGCCCGGCACCGAGCGCTGAATCATGTCAGGAAAGACTTCAGCAACGCGCTCGTCAAAGGTCCAGTCGCCCAGTTTTGCAATGGGCGCTGAGAAAAGTTGATCGCGGTCAGACATATCGAAAATCCGAAGAGACGACGGAAAGGGCGCTATTCTGGCAGAAAGTGGGGCGGGCTGCACCCCTTAACCCCGGCTGGCTCAATGCAGCGTCAGGACCAGCTCCCACGGCAGGTAGATCAGGTTAAAAATGACCATGCCACACAGTGAAAACAGCGTCAGCATCATGCCATATTTGCGGCCTGCCATCGCGCTGCTGCGTAAACCCCAGGCGTGCAGCAGACGGCTGATGAAAAACAGCAGACCGGTGAGATGCACCATCCAGATATCAGCGCCGTTCATCTCCATCATGACCAGCAGCAGCAGCGCCAGCGGGACGGTTTCGATGGCATTGCCGTGAATACGAATGGCCATTTTCAGGTCGTGATAGCCACCGTCGCCGTAGGCCACATGATAGAAACGACGATAACGCACCACATCCAGCGTAAATTTCATCACCAGTATTGCACCCAGCACCACATATAATGCGCTAATCATCGTGACTCCTGTCACTCAGGGTAAAGTGGTTATTCTAGCCAGCGGATCGGGCGCTGTCCTGTTGTCTCATCAAAACAGTGAGCTCTGTTGCGGCCAGTCAGGTCCGTTGCCGATGCCGGGGTCGATCTGCTGAAGCTGCGGCCAGAGTGCCTGCACCAGCGGAAAAACCTGGCCCATATCGGGCGTATGCAGAAACAGCATCACATCGCCCTGCTGCTGCCACGCCATGAGCTTGTCATGCCAGATCTGAAACAGCGGCACGCTCTCTTCCACGCTGTCACTGCCGATAAAGCGTACCATCGGCTGCGATCCGGTGCGCAGGGCGTGCGGCGGCACGCGGGGCTTCTGAGAACGCGCGACCAGCGCGGCCGGACTCTGCGAGGTAGAGGCGTGTACCGGGCGGCTGTCGAGCATCACGCGGTTGACGCCGCGCGCCAGCAGACCCCGGTTCAGCGCCCGCTCCGCCTCACCCTTGGCAAAGAATGCCGGATGGCGAACCTCGACGCCGTAGTGAAAACGGCGCGGCAGGCTATCCAGAAACGTCCAGAGCGCCTCCAGCTCCGCCGGTGAGAAGCTGGCCGGCAGCTGCAGCCAGTACTGACCGATACGATCGGCCAGTGGCTCCATCAGGCGCAGAAAATCGGTCAGCAGATCGTCGCTGTGTTGCAGTGCTGCCTGATGGCTGATGGTGTTTGGAAACTTAAAGCAGAAGCGAAACGCCTCGTGCGTCATGTCGCGCCAGCGCATCACCGTTTCGGCATTGGGCAGCGCATAGAGCGTGGTATTTCCCTCCACACAGTGGAAATAGCGGGCATAATCCGCCAGGCTGCCGATACCCCAGCGTTTCCAGTGTGAATGCTGCCACTGAGGCAGGCCAATACGAAGTGTCACGCGTGCTCCTGACGACAGGTTAAGATAGCCCATTATCCTCCAGCGTCGGGCTGAGGGGCAAATGCACAGGGGAAATCGGCGCTTTGGCGTGGATCTGCTTATCCTGCCTGCCTTTTTCCATTATAATAGCCGCCATTTTTGCGACAGCATCACATAAGGCAACGCGGCTGGATGCTGTCAGCTGCAGCGGCGAAGTTAAAAGGATAGTGTTATGCGTACAGAATATTGCGGACAGCTCAATCTGTCTCATGTGGGTCAGCAAGTCACGCTCTGCGGCTGGGTAAACCGCCGTCGCGATCTGGGCAGTTTGATTTTTATCGATATGCGCGACCGCGAAGGCATCGTGCAGGTGTTTTTTGATCCCGATCGTGAGGACGCGTTTAAGCTGGCTTCTGAACTGCGTAACGAATTCTGCATCCAGATCACCGGAACCGTGCGTGCGCGTGATGAGAAGAATAAAAACAGCGACATGGCGACCGGTGAAGTGGAAGTGTTCGCCCAGGCGCTGACTATCATCAACCGCTCTGAGCCACTGCCGCTGGACTCTAACCAGACCAACAGCGAAGAAGCGCGTCTGAAATATCGCTATCTGGACCTGCGTCGTCCTGAGATGGTGACGCGCCTGAAAACCCGCGCCAGAATCACCAGCTTTGTCCGTCGTTTTATGGATGACGAAGGTTTCCTGGATATCGAAACCCCGATGCTGACCAAGGCGACCCCTGAGGGCGCGCGTGACTATCTGGTGCCGAGCCGGGTTCACAAAGGTAAATTCTACGCGCTGCCGCAGTCACCGCAGCTCTTCAAGCAGCTGCTGATGATGTCCGGTTTTGACCGCTACTATCAGATCGTTAAATGTTTCCGCGATGAAGATCTGCGTGCTGACCGTCAGCCAGAATTTACCCAGATCGACGTCGAAACCTCCTTCATGACCGCGCCTCAGGTGCGTGAGATCATGGAGCGTTTAATCCGCAACCTGTGGCAGGACGTGCAGGGCGTTGACCTCGGTGAATTCCCGCAGATGACCTTTGCGGAAGCGATGCATCGCTACGGTTCCGATAAGCCCGATCTGCGTAACCCGATGGAGCTGGTGGACGTGGGCGACCTGCTGAAAAACGTGGAGTTCCAGGTCTTCTCTGGCCCGGCGAACGATGCCAAAGGCCGTGTAGCCGCGCTGCGTGTGCCTGCCGGTGCGCAGCTGAGTCGCAAGCAGATTGATGAGTACGGTAAGTTCGTCGAAATTTATGGCGCAAAAGGCCTCGCATGGATGAAGGTCAATGTCCGTGCTGACGGCCTTGAAGGCGTGCAGAGCCCGGTCGCTAAGTTCCTGAACGCGGAGATCGTCGAAGGCATCCTGAGCCGCACCGGCGCGCAGGATGGCGATATCATCTTCTTTGGTGCCGACCGTGCCAAAGTGGTGGCTGACGCCCTGGGCGCGCTGCGCCTGAAAGTGGGCCGCGATCTCAGCATCACCGACGAGAACGCCTGGGCGCCGCTGTGGGTCATTGACTTCCCGATGTTCGAAGAGGACGAAGAGGGCGGTCTGGCGGCGATGCACCATCCGTTCACCGCGCCGAAAGAGATGAGCGCCTCAGAGCTGGCCGCCGATCCGACCCGGGCCGTGGCTAACGCCTACGACATGGTGATCAACGGCTACGAAGTCGGTGGCGGTTCCGTGCGTATCCACAACGGCGAAATGCAGCAGACGGTCTTCAGCATTCTGGGGATTGAAGCGAACGAGCAGCGCGAGAAGTTTGGCTTCCTGCTGGACGCGCTGAAGTTCGGTACGCCTCCACATGCGGGCCTGGCCTTTGGTCTGGATCGCCTGACCATGCTGCTGACCGGCACCGACAACATCCGTGACGTTATCGCCTTCCCGAAAACCACGGCAGCGGCCTGCATGATGACCGAAGCACCAAGCGAAGCGAACCCCGCTTCTCTGCTGGAGCTGGGCATTAAGGTCGTGAAAAAAGAAAAGCTCGAGAACAAATAATGGGCTACAAACACCCGGTTTCAGTGCTGGTCGTGATTTCGGCGCGGGATACTGGCCGGGTGTTAATGCTGCAGCGGCGTGACGATCCCTCGTTCTGGCAGTCGGTGACCGGCAGCCTGGAACCGGGGGAGTCGCCGCTGGCGACCGCGTGTCGTGAAGTGAATGAAGAGGTCGGCATCGACGTCGTGGCTGAGCAGCTGGAGATGGAGGATTGTCAGCGTCAGATTGACTTTGAAATCTTCCCCCATTTCCGCCATCGCTACGCGCCGGGCGTCACCCATAATCACGAGCACTGGTTTCGCCTGCAATTGCCGCAGGAGCGTGATATCACGCTGACCGAACATCTGGCGTTTCGCTGGCTGGCGGCGGCGGAGGCAGCAGCATTAACCCGATCATGGAGTAACCGCCAGGCAATTGAAGAATTTGCCTGAATGCGCGCCACCGCCCGCTTTTCCGGCGGCCGGTCGCGTAAATTTTATTAATATGGTGAGTTTTAACAGGACTGCACCAGGCTTTTAAACAGTCAGGCGTAATCGGTGCCGCGAGGTTGTCCGCCGCCAGCGTGACGTCGTCAGCGCACGATTCACGAAGCTCGCCCCGCCAGGGACGCCCTTATCGGGCATACAGGCAGATCCTGTAAGAGCCGGGCCGGAGGCGCAGTCCGCAGCGCAGAGAGTCTGCACCCTGTAAAAGATCGGAGAAAAGAGAAATGGCTGGACACAGTAAGTGGGCAAACACCAAACACCGCAAGGCAGCACAGGACGCCAAGCGCGGCAAAATCTTCACCAAAATCATTCGTGAACTGGTGACGGCCGCCAAGCTGGGCGGTGGTGATGCGGGCTCAAACCCGCGTCTGCGTGCCGCAATGGATAAGGCGCTGGCGAACAACATGACGCGTGACACCATGGATCGCGCTATCGCCCGTGGCGTGGGCGGCGAAGACAACGCCAACATGGAAACCATCATCTATGAAGGTTACGGTCCGGGCGGCTCCGCCATCATGATCGAATGCCTCAGCGACAACCGTAACCGTACCGTGGGCGAAGTGCGTCACGCCTTCACTAAAACCGGTGGCAACCTCGGCACAGACGGCTCGGTCGCCTATCTGTTCAACAAACGGGGTGTGATCTCCTATGCGCCGGGTCAGGATGAGGATGCGGTGATGGAAGCGGCACTGGAAGCGGGCGCCGAAGATGTTGTCAGCTATGACGACGGCGCGATCGATGTGTTCACCGCTTGGGAAGAGATGGGCACGGTGCGTGATGCGCTGGAAGCGGCTGGCCTGAAAG
Organism: Pantoea graminicola; assembly: GCF_048452665.1. Lineage (NCBI taxonomy): Bacteria > Pseudomonadati > Pseudomonadota > Gammaproteobacteria > Enterobacterales > Erwiniaceae > Pantoea > Pantoea graminicola. Next base: position 43,514 of record NZ_JBLWSJ010000003.1, read on the forward strand.
CCGATACCGCCGAAGTGTCGATGATCCCGACCACCAAAGCGGAAATGGATGCAGAAACAGCACCAAAACTGCTGCGTCTGATCGACATGCTGGAAGATTGCGACGATGTGCAGGAGGTTTACCACAACGGTGAAATCTCAGACGAGGTGGCGGAAACGCTGTAATGGCGTCTGCTGTCATCACGTTAACCGGAGAGGCGTAATGTCGATTATCCTGGGTATCGATCCCGGCTCACGCATCACCGGTTATGGCGTTATCCGTCAGACCGGCCGCCAGCTCACCTATCTGGGCAGCGGCTGTATCCGCACCAATACCGCCGAGCTGCCCGCCAGACTGAAGCTGATCTACGCGGGCGTCTGCGAAATCATCACGCAGTTTTCACCCGATTTCTTCGCCATCGAACAGGTGTTTATGGCGAAGAATGCTGACTCGGCGCTGAAGCTGGGCCAGGCGCGCGGGGCCGCCATTGTGGCCGCGGTGAACCACGATCTGCCGGTATTTGAGTACGCCGCCCGTCAGGTTAAACAGACCGTGGTCGGCATCGGCAGCGCCGAAAAAAGTCAGGTGCAGCACATGGTGCGAACCCTGCTCAAGCTGCCCGCCAACCCCCAGGCGGATGCCGCCGATGCGCTGGCGATTGCCATCACGCACTGCCACGTCGCTCAGAACGCAGCGCGGATGAGTGACAGCAAGCTGGTGCTGACGCGCGGGCGATTACGCTCAGGTTAGCAACACACGCGCAGGGCTGACTCTCAGGCTGGATATTCATCCAGCCTTTTTTATGTTATAAAATCCGCCACATTCGTCAGTTAAGGAAGCATTCAGGTGATAGGTCGTTTACGGGGCAATATTCTGGAAAAGCAGCCGCCACTGGTGCTGCTTGAGGCACACGGCGTAGGCTATGAAATTCACATGCCCATGACCTGTTTTTATGAGCTGCCTGACCTTCAGCAGGAAGCGGTGATCTTTACCCACTTCGTGGTGCGTGAAGATGCCCAGCTGCTGTTTGGTTTCAACAGCAAGCAGGAGCGCGCGCTGTTTCGCGAGTTAATCAAAGTCAACGGCGTCGGGCCCAAGCTGGCGCTGGCGATCCTCTCCGGCATGTCGGCGCAGCAGTTTGTCACGGCGGTGGAGAAAGAGGAGATCGCCTCGCTGGTGAAACTGCCGGGCGTCGGTAAAAAGACCGCTGAGCGCCTGGTGGTAGAGATGAAGGACCGCTTCAAGGGGATGCATGGCGACCTGTTTGGCGGCGACTCTGCCTTTACCCTCACCACGCCGGGTCCGGAGCCGGAAACGAACGACGCCGAATCCGAAGCGGTTGCAGCGCTGGTATCCCTGGGTTATAAACCGCAGGAAGCGAGCCGTATGATCAGTAAAGTCGGTCGACCGGATGCGGATTGCGAAACGCTGATCCGCGAAGCACTCCGCGCCGCCATTTGAGGTAAGTCATGATTGAAGCCGACCGTCTGGTCTCTGCTGCCAGCGTTAACGAAGAAGAGTTAATCGACCGCGCCATTCGTCCGAAACTGCTGAACGAGTATGTCGGTCAGCCGCAGGTGCGTGAGCAGATGGAGATTTTCATCAAGGCGGCGCAGCTGCGTGGCGATGCGCTCGACCATCTGCTGATCTTCGGGCCGCCGGGGCTGGGAAAAACCACCCTGGCGAACATCGTAGCCAATGAGATGGGCGTCAATCTGCGCACCACCTCAGGTCCGGTGCTGGAGAAGGCGGGCGATCTGGCCGCAATGCTGACCAACCTCGAACCGCATGACGTGCTGTTTATCGATGAAATCCACCGCCTCTCACCGGTGGTGGAAGAGGTGCTCTATCCGGCGATGGAAGATTATCAGCTGGACATCATGATTGGTGAAGGGCCCGCTGCGCGCTCGATCAAGCTCGACCTGCCGCCGTTTACCCTGATCGGTGCCACGACCCGTGCAGGCTCGCTGACGTCGCCGCTGCGCGACCGGTTTGGCATCGTCCAGCGGCTGGAGTTCTATCAGGTAAAAGATCTGCAGCACATCGTGGGCCGCAGCGCCGCCTGCCTCGGCCTGGCGCTGAGTGACGACGGGGCGCTGGAGATTGCCCGCCGTGCACGCGGTACACCGCGTATCGCCAACCGCCTGCTGCGCCGGGTGCGCGACTTTGCCGAGGTGCGGGCCAATGGCGATCTCAGCGGTGAGGTCTCCTGCAGCGCGCTCGATATGCTTAACGTCGACAGCGAAGGGTTCGATTACATGGACCGCAAGCTGCTGCTGGCGATCATTGACAAGTTTATGGGCGGGCCAGTGGGGCTGGATAACCTCGCGGCCGCGATCGGTGAAGAGCGCGAAACCATCGAAGATGTGATTGAACCCTTCCTGATTCAGCAGGGATTCATTCAGCGCACGCCGCGTGGCCGTCTTGCCACGCAGCATGCTTACCGTCACTTCGGCATCACGCGCGAAGAGTAGTTACATCGCCGGTTTGCGCACCATGCTGATGATGAACAGGATGGCGGCGCAGAGCACCACGGACGGACCGGCAGGGGTGTCGTAGAAGGCGGAGAAGGTAAGGCCGCCAGTGACGGCTATCACCCCGATAATCACGGCGGTAGCCGCCATGCCTTCCGGCGAACGCACGAAACGGCGGGCGGTTGCGGCCGGGATGATCAGCAGTGAGGTGATAATCAGCGCGCCGACAAACTTCATGGCCACCCCGATGGTCAGCGCCGTGACCAGCATCAGGATAAGCCGGGTGCGCTGAATATTCACGCCATCGACCTGGGCCAGTTCCGGGCTGATGGTCATCGACAGCAGGGCACGCCACTGCCACGCCATCACCAGCAGCACGACAACTACGCCGCCGCCCATCATCCAGAGATCGTCCGGCGTCACCGCCAGCAGATCGCCAAACAGATAAGCCATCAGATCCACACGCACGTTCTTCATCAGGCTGACCACCACCAGGCCCAGCGACAGGGCGCTGTGCGCCATAATCCCCAGCAGGGTATCAATAGCCAGATGCGGACGACGCTCCAGCCAGACCAGCCCCAGCGCCAGGCAGACGGTCACCAGAATCACCGCGTAGTAGGGGTTCACGTTCAGCAGCAGGCCAAAGGCTACGCCGAGCAGCGAGGCGTGCGCCAGCGTATCGCCAAAGTAGGACATCTTGCGCCAGACCACAAACGAACCCAGCGGGCCGGCCGCCAGCGCCAGCATCACGCCGCCAATCCAGCCCGGTAATAACAACTCAATCATGATGAACCCTGTCCTTTGCGTAAAACGATACGTCCCTGAAGGTCGTGACGGTGATTATGATGGTGACGATAGATCGCCAGCTCCTGTGCACCGCGCGGGCCGAACATCGCGATAAACTCCGGATGCTGTGAGACCGCCTCGGGCGTGCCGGAACAGCAGATGTGATGGTTCAGGCAGAGAACTTCGTCGGTTTTCGCCATCACCAGGTGCAGGTCGTGGGAGACCATCAGCACGCCGCAGTTCAGCTCAACGCGCAGCTGATTAATCAGATCATAGAGCGCAACCTGACCGTTCACATCCACGCCCTGAGTCGGTTCATCCAGTACCAGCAGCTGAGGCTGATTCAGCAGCGCACGCGCCAGCAGCACTCGCTGGGTTTCCCCGCCTGAGAGTTTCTGCAGCGGTGAATGCAGCAGATGGCCCGCCTGCACCCGCTTCAGGGCGGGCAGGATATCGGCGCTTTTACTGCCCCGCGTCAGACGCATAAAGCGTTCAACCGTAACCGGCAGGGTCGGGTCGATGTGCAGTTTCTGAGGAACATAGCCGACACGCAGGCCGGGCAGACGCTGAACAGTGCCGCTCCCTGGGACGAGCAGGCCAAGCACAACGCGGACCAGGGTGGATTTTCCGGCACCATTGGGGCCCAGAAGGGTGAGAATGCGACCAGGCTGCAAGGCCAGGCTGACGCCTGACAACACATTACGCTGGTTAAATTTTATCGAAACGTTTTCGAGCGTGACAAGTGAGGTCATAGTATTTACAGGTTGCACAGAATTTCGAATGTTATAATATCACATTCCACTTCATGGTCACGATGGAATGACGCAATATGTTACATAATAAAAAGGGCGCAATTTTCGCCTTATCGGCTTTATCCGTTACCGCTTTGTTAAGCCTTCCCGCACACTCTGACGTGGTGGCATCTATCAAACCGGTCGGCTTCATCGCTTCCGCCATTGCGGACGGGGTAACGCCGGTCGAAGTGCTGCTGCCGGACGGGGCCTCTGAGCATGACTACTCCCTGCGTCCCTCTGATGCAAAACGCTTAAAAAACGCAGACTTAGTCGTCTGGGTCGGGCCGGAAATGGAAGCGTTTATGGCCAAATCGGTGGCCGAACTGCCGGCACAGAAAAATCTCGCCATGGTGAACATCGACGGCGTAAAACCGTTATTGATTAGCGGCGGTGAAGATGAAGATGAGCACGCAGCGGAAAAATCTGAAGAACAGGCGGCTGAGGCTCATCACCATCATCATGGCGAGTTTAATATGCACCTGTGGTTGTCGCCAGAGATTGCGCGTAAGACTGCGGTTGCAATCCATGGAAAATTATTGGAACTTATGCCGCAAGATAAAGCCAAACTTGACGCCAACCTCCAGCAGTTTGAGGTAGCGTTGGCAGACACGAACAAACGCGTCAGCGCACAACTCGCTCCGGTTAAAAATAAAGGATATTTCGTTTTTCACGACGCTTACACATATTTTGAAAAACAGTACGGTCTCTCGCCTGCCGGGCACTTTACCGTAAATCCTGAAATTCAACCGGGCGCTCAGCGTTTACACCAGATACGAACACAGTTGGTTGAGCAAAAGGCGGTCTGCGTCTTTGCTGAGCCACAATTCAGGCCAGCAGTCATCGATGCTGTTGCCCGCGGAACGCAGGTGCGTAAAGGCACGCTCGACCCCCTGGGCACAGACATCAGCTTAGCCAAAGACAGCTATGTGAAATTCCTCTCACAACTGTCGAGCCAGTATGAAAGCTGCCTGAAAGGAGCATGAGGAATAGGTAAAAGTGCAGCAGATAGCCCGCTCTGTCGCCCTCGCATTTAACAATTTGCCGCGCCCCCACCGCGTTATGCTGGGTTCATTAACCGTTGTTACTCTGGCCGTCGCTGTCTGGCGGCCTTATGTTTACCATCCCACCGATGACGTGGCGCCTGTCGTCAAAACCATCGACCTGGATAAAAACGAACTTCGTACGCTGCTGCCGGAAGCCAGTGAGCCAATCGATCAGAGCACACCGGAACCGGACGAAGAGTTGCCAGCAGATGATGTCGACACCGACGTGCCGGACACCGCAGGCGTCCACGACTATACCGTCTCCTCCGGTGACACGCTCAGCAGTGCCCTGAATCAGTATGGCATCGACATTGGCGACATTAATGCGCTGGTGGTGAGCGATCGCGATCTGCGTAATCTGCAGGTCGGTCAGCAACTGAGCTGGACGCTGGATGATGATGGCGGCCTGAAAACCCTGAGCTGGGAGATCTCCCGCCGCGAAACCCGCACTTATGAACGCAACCCGAAAGGCGGCTTTACGATGAGCGCCGAGATGCAGAAGGGTGAGTGGCGTAACAGCGTGATGCAGGGCGAAGTGCGTGGCAGTTTCGCGGCCAGCGCGCAGCGTGCCGGGCTGACAGGTGCCGAAGCCAGCAGTGTCATTAAGGCGCTGCAGTGGCAGATGGATTTCCGTAAGCTCCGTGCAGGCGACCAGTTCAGCGTACTGATGTCACGCGAAATGCTGGATGGAAAGAGTGCGCAGAGCCAGTTGCTGGGCGTCCGCCTGCGCAGCGGTGGTAAAGACTACTACGCCTTCCGTGCCGAAGATGGCAAGTTCTACGACCGCAGCGGTTCCGGTCTGGCGCGTGGCTTTATGCGTTTCCCGACCGTGAAGCAGTATCGGGTTTCATCGAACTTTAATCCGCGTCGTCTTAATCCGGTCACCGGGCGTATTGCGCCACACAAAGGCGTCGACTTTGCCCTGCCAATCGGCACGCCGGTACTGGCCGTGGGGGATGGCGAGATCGTCGTGGCGAAAAATGGCGGTGCTGCCGGCAACTACGTGGCGATTCGTCATGGCCGTCAGTACATGACGCGCTATATGCATATGAAGAAAGTGCTGGTGAAGCCTGGCCAGAAGGTGAAGCGTGGCGACCGAATTGGTCTGTCAGGAAACACCGGACGCTCAACCGGGCCGCACCTACATTTTGAAATCTGGATCAATAATCAGGCGGTGAATCCGTTAACAGCTAAACTTCCACGTATGGAAGGTCTGACGGGCAAAGCGCGCAGCGATTATCTGGCCCAGGTGAAATCCTGGCTGCCTCAGCTCGGCCTGAAGTAAGCAGATTCGTCAGCTCGCCAGAAAACCGATGGTTTACCGTCGGTTTTTTGCTATCTGGCGCAGGATGATTGCAAATTTTCAGGTGGTCACTATCATTAGCCGCTCATTGCTTGAGGCGAGTGCATGGAAACCCGTAAAAAAAATAACATTGAATTTATTCCCGTTTTTGAACGTTCTTTTCTGAAACCTAAATACTGGGGCAGCTGGCTGGCAATTGGTGCGCTGGCCGGACTGGCTTATCTGCCGCCAAAAGTACGTGATCCGCTGCTGGGCCGTTTAGGCCGCTTTGCCGGTAAGCTGGCAAAAGGGGCACGTCGCCGTGCGCTGATTAACCTCTATTACTGTCTGCCGGAACTCAGCGAGGCGCAGCGTGCCACGGTGGTCGATGAGATGTTTGCGACCGCGCCGCAGGCGATGACCATGATGACCGAGCTGGTTCTGCGCGATCCGGCGCGCATCCGTGAGCGCGTGGAGTGGCACGGCCGCGAGATCATCGATCAGATGAAGGCCGACCAGCAGAATGTGATTTTCCTGGTGCCACACGGCTGGGCGGTGGATATTCCCGCCATGCTGCTGGCGTCAGAAGGCCAGAAAATGGCCGCGATGTTCCACAATCAGAGTGACCCGCTGCTGGACTACGCCTGGAACACCGCGCGTCGTCGCTTTGGCGGCCGGATGCATGCCCGTAATGACGGGATTAAACCTTTCATCAGCTCGGTTCGGCAGGGCTACTGGGGCTACTATCTGCCCGATCAGGACCACGGCGCAGAGCACAGCGAGTTTGTCGATTTCTTCGCGACCTACAAAGCGACGCTGCCTGCAGTCGGCCGACTGATGAAGGTGTGCCGCGCCCGCGTGGTGCCGCTGTTCCCGGTCTATAACAGCGAAACACATAAACTTGAGATCTATGTGCGTCCGCCGATGGATGACCTGCTGGAAGCCGACGATCGCCAGCTGGCGCGCCGGATGAATGAGGAAGTGGAGGTGTTTGTCCGTCCGCATCCCGAGCAGTACACCTGGATACTGAAGCTGCTCAAGACCCGCAAAGAGGGTGATATCGAACCCTATTCGCGCAAAGAGCTCTATCCGCGCTAATAGCAGAAAGGCCGCATAAGCGGCCTTTTTTATTCTCGCTCAGTCGACCGCGTCCGGCGAACAACCAGAAACGCAGAGAACAGGAGAGCGTGCCGGCCACGGAGCTGACGCTGTCTCCCTGGCCTCCCGTCCTCTACGCCCGTCACACCACGCTGCGCGCAGTGTTACAACGCCTCCAGCGTGCTGCGGCGTTTACGCTCGCGCATAAACAGCTTCACCAGCCCGAACCAGAGCACGCCGCTGATAAAGTTAATCAGGCAGAACCACAGCATACCGCCGCTGAAGTAACCGCTCTTCGCCAGTTCAATCCCCACCGCCAGCGTCAGAATACTGATCATCCCCAGCATTGCCGCCACGCTGCCTTTACCTTCCTGACTGGCGTAGAGTGTCAGGCGATAGAGCCCGGCGTTGACCATCCCCGCGCCAAAGGCGTAGAGGCTCAGCCCGGCCGTCACCAGCAGCCAGGCGTGGCTGTTGAGCAGGCTCGCCACCAGCGCCAGTGTGAGGCCGATCAGAATCGGCCAGGCGGCGAAGATCACCGGCCGCTCAATCGGCACCCGACCCGCCAGCTTACTCAGCGTCAGGTTGCCCGCAATCATCGCCATAAATACCGGCAGCTGCAGCAGAGCATACTGCATGCGGGATAATCCCTCGTCATGCATCAGGATGACCGGGGAAAGCGCCACCCAGGTCAGGATCGGAATAAATACCAGCCCGATGGCAAAGGAGCCGGACATCACCAGCCGATCTTTCATCAGCCGCCCATAGTTACGTGCCAGATTGGGCAGGGCGATAGAGTGACTGCGGTCGCCGGCGGTTTCCGGCATCACGCGCCAGAGCACCACAAACGCCACCACGCTGCAGGCGGCAAACAGCCAGAACATGCTGCGCCAGCTGCCCAGGGTGAGCCAGGCGGCACCGGCCAGCGGGCCAGCCAGCGGAGCCAGCAGCGCGACGTTGGCCATCAGCGCCATCATGCGCACCGCGAGTGCCTCATCAAATGCCTCCTGAATCGCCGCATAACCCACCGCGCCGATAAAGCAGAGGCTGATGCCCTGAATAAAGCGCAGAGTGACAAACTCTTCAATCGAGCTGACCCAATGGGTCAGGATGCAGGCAACGGCAAAGAAGAGGATGCCGGAGAGCATCACCGGACGACGGCCATATTTATCAGAGAGGGGGCCGAGCAGCCATTGCAGCACCACGCCGCCAATCAGATAGGCGGTCAGGGAGGTAGAGACCCATTCCGGGCCGACGGAAAATTCGCGGGTGACGATCAGCATACCCGGCTGGATCATGTCATGCGCAATATAGGTGGCAAATTCGAACAGCACTAACGCCAGAGGGAAGAGCAAAATTCGGCCGGTAAGCTGGCTGATGGGGTGAAAACGGGCCATCTGGCCTCCTTGTCAGAAAAGAAAACGCGACTGCCAGGCAGTCGCGTTATTGATTCTACACTGACACTGTCAACCCGGGCTCAATTAATCCACTCGCAGTACACGCGACGTGTTGGTGGTGCCGGTCGCACCCATCACATCACCCTGCGTCACGATGACCAGATCACCGGACACCAGGAAGCCCTTGTCGCGCAGCAGGTTAACCGCATCGTGGGCCGCTGCGACACCATCGTTGTTGCTGTCGAAGAAGACCGGCGTAACGCCACGGTAGAGCGCGGTCAGGTTCAGCGTGCGCTCATGGCGTGACATGGCAAAAATCGGCAGGCCCGATGTGATGCGTGAGGTCATCAGCGGGGTACGGCCCGACTCGGTCATGGTGATGATCGCTGTGACGCCCTGCAGATGGTTCGCGGCGTACATCGAGGACATCGCGATCGCCTCTTCGATGTTGTCGAACTGTACATCCAGACGGTGCTTGGAGACGTTAACGCTGGGGATCTTCTCTGCGCCCAGGCAAACCTTCGCCATCGCCGAGACGGTTTCCGCCGGATACTGGCCCGCTGCGGTTTCCGCGGAGAGCATGACCGCGTCCGTGCCATCCAGCACGGCGTTCGCCACGTCCATTACTTCGGCACGGGTAGGCATCGGATTGGTGATCATCGACTCCATCATCTGCGTGGCGGTAATAATGGTGCGGTTGAGCTGACGCGCGCGGCGGATCAGCGCTTTCTGGATGCCGACCAGTTCCGGGTCGCCAATTTCAACGCCCAGATCGCCACGCGCCACCATCACCACGTCGGAGGCCAGAATGATGTCATCCATCGCTTCCTGCGTCGCGACCGCTTCGGCACGTTCCACTTTAGCGACCAGCTTCGCGTCACAGCCCGCTTCGCGCGCCAGGCGGCGTGCCAGGTTCATATCTTCGCCACAGCGTGGGAAGGAGACGGCCAGATAATCGACCTGAATCTTCGCAGCGGTGATGATATCCGCCTTATCTTTCTCAGTCAGCGCTTCCGCCGACAGACCGCCGCCCAGCTTGTTAATACCTTTGTTGTTCGACAGCGGGCCACCTACGGTCACTTCGGTGAAAACCTTCATCTGCTGAACTTCCAGCACTTTCAGCTGCACGCGGCCATCATCCAGCAGCAGGATATCGCCCGGCACCACATCTTCCGGCAGCCCTTTATAGTCGATACCGACGCGCTCTTTATCACCTTCGCCTTTACCCAGGCTGGCATCCAGCAGAAAACGGTCGCCGATATTCAGGAAAACTTTGCCTTCTTTAAAGGTCGACACGCGGATTTTCGGGCCCTGCAGGTCACCGAGGATGGCGACATGGCGCCCCAGTTTTGCGGCGATCTCGCGCACTTTATCGGCACGTAGCTGATGATCTTCCGGTGTGCCGTGAGAGAAGTTGAGTCGTACAACGTTCGCGCCAGCTGCGATGATTTTTTCGAGGTTATTATCACGATCGGTTGCCGGGCCGAGGGTTGTAACGATTTTGGTTCTTCTGAGACGTCTTGACATCGAGGACTCCGTAAACATTTAAGCGTGTCCCGGTGGGAGGACACAACATGGTTATCTATTCTATATGATCGACGGGTTGTGATACGACTCACATTGTAAATGTGATGTTAATTTTTTTGCTGCTCATCCTCTTCCCGCAGTGTGGGCTTTTCGTAACGCGACGCTTTCAACGCTTCTTTCACGCGTTTCAGGTTTTCCCGGAAGGGCGCTCCCCGTTCCAGGGTATAACCGGTCGCCAGAACATCGATCACGGTCAGCTGGGCCAGGCGCGATACCATCGGCAAATAGACATCAGTATCTTCCGGTACATCAAGCACTAAAGCGATCGCTGCTTCACGGGCCAGGGGTGAATCGGGAGAGGTGATGGCAATAACGGTGGAACCGTTTACACGGGCCAGGCGAGCCAGTTCTATCATATTTTTTGTGCGCCCAGTATGCGAAATAAGAACAAAAACGTCACCGGCTCGACTATTTATGCAACTCATGCGCTGGATCACAATATCGTCCGACCAGATGACCGGCAGATTAAAGCGCAGAAACTTTGTAAAAGCGTCATGCGCCACCACGCCGGAAGCACCCAGACCAAAAAAGGCGAGTTTGTCGGCCTGCGCCAGCCGGGTGACCGCCTGCTGCAGATGGACGCTGTTCAGCTGATCCCGCACCTGCTGCAGCCCGGCCAGCGCCGAGTCGAAGATTTTGTGGCTATAGCTCTCTGCGTCATCATCGTCTGCCACGCCCCGGCTGACCCAGCTGCTGCCTGTTACCAGGCTCTGCGCCAGATGCAGTTTGAAGTCGGGAAAGCCGCGTGCGCCCAGCCGATGGCAGAAGCGATTCACGCTGGGTTCGCTGACGCAGGCTTCCCGCGCCAGCGTCGCAATGCTGGAGTGCATCGCTGCCTGTGGCGCGGCCAGAATCTGCCGGGCGACTTTCTGTTCCGCTTTGCTCAGCGCAGCGAACTGCGCCTCAATCTTTTCCAGCATATTCATAAGGCAATGACCATCATCACTTTTATCAATTTCAATTATCACTGTCGTCGCTGCGGAATAACAGAGACTATATCGCGTCAGCAGCCGGCAAGCGCAACGGCGGACAAGCCGAATGGCTGCTGATTTGAGATACTTTGACCCGCGTCAGATTTTCCTGACACCAGCAGAAACAGAAAAAAACGGCCATCCGCACGGGTCATCACACGCACTGCGCTTATCCGGTACAGAGTTAATGCGGTTGACCCGGCGAGTCGGTTTACCTGGCGCGGGGAAAAAAGTAGAGTGTGCTCAGTAAAATAATAACCTGGACCCGGTGGCAGAGGATGCATCCCCACCGGACTATCCTGCAATGAGGAGAGGAAAATGGCGGTAACACAAACAGCCCAGGCATGCGATCTGGTGATTTTCGGTGCCAAAGGCGATCTTGCACGCCGTAAACTGTTGCCTTCACTGTATCAGTTAGAGAAAGCGGGTCAGATCCACGCTGAAACCCGCATTATTGGGGTGGGCCGTGCTGAATGGGACAAAGCGGAATACACCAAAGTGGTACGTGAAGCACTGGAAACCTTCATGAAGGAGAAGATTGACGAAGCGCTGTGGGACAAACTCAGCAATCGTCTCGACTTCTGCAACCTCGATGTCAACGACACCACGCACTTCCCGAAACTGGGCAAGATGCTGGACCAGAAGAACCGCACCACCATTAACTACTTTGCGATGCCGCCAAGCACCTTTGGCGCGATCTGTCAGGGGCTGGGCACCGCGAAGCTGAATGCGAAGCCGGCGCGTGTGGTCATGGAGAAGCCGCTGGGCACCTCACTGGAAACGTCGCAGGAGATCAACGACAGCGTTGGCGAATATTTTGATGAGAGCCAGGTGTTCCGTATCGACCACTATCTTGGCAAAGAGACCGTGCTGAACCTGCTGGCGCTGCGCTTTGCTAACTCTATCTTCGTCAACAACTGGGATAACCGCACCATCGACCATGTGCAGATCACCGTGGCAGAAGAGGTGGGGATCGAAGGCCGCTGGGGTTACTTCGACAAAGCGGGTCAGATGCGCGACATGATCCAGAACCACCTGCTGCAGATCCTGACCATGATCGCCATGTCACCACCGTCCGATCTCAGCGCCGACAGCATCCGTGACGAGAAAGTCAAAGTGCTGCGCTCGCTGCGCCGTATCGACCAGACCAACGTGCGCGAGAAAACCGTTCGTGGTCAGTACACCGCGGGCTTCGTGCAGGGTAAAAAAGTGCCGGGCTACCTGGAAGAAGAGGGGGCCAATAAGTCCAGCTCAACGGAGACCTTTGTGGCGATTCGGGTGGATATCGACAACTGGCGCTGGGCGGGCGTACCCTTCTACCTGCGTACCGGTAAGCGTCTGCCGACCAAATGCTCCGAAGTCGTGGTGTACTTCAAAAACCCGGAGATGAACCTGTTCAAGGATTCCTACTCTGAGCTGCCGCAGAACAAGCTGACGATCCGTCTGCAGCCGGATGAAGGGGTGGATATCGAAATCCTGAACAAAGTGCCGGGTCTGGATCATAAGCACAAACTGCAGACCACCAAGCTGGACCTGAGCTACTCCGAGACCTTTAACCAGTCACATCTGGCCGATGCCTACGAGCGTCTGTTGCTGGAGAGTATGCGGGGTATTCAGGCGCTGTTCGTCCGCCGTGATGAGGTGGAAGCCGCATGGACCTATGTGGATTCCATTATCAACGCCTGGGCTGCCGATGGCGACTCCTCCAAACCGTATCAGGCGGGCACCTGGGGCCCGGTGGCCTCGGTCGCGATGATCACCCGCGATGGTCGCTCGTGGAACGAGTTTGAATAACCCACGTCATGATGAAGCCCGCAACGCGGGCTTTTTTTTCGCCCTGCGTCAGCCCGCCGGAGAGAGAAAAGTGAACTGCTGTTTCAAAATGGCGGCAGGATGATAGACGCTCAGGAAGGGGATCATGTATGGTAGTGACGCAACTTACAGGGCAGGAGCGGATGCTCCATGACCGGGCCGCAATCCCGGTGTTATCAAGCAAGGGGAACTGATGAAAAACTGGAAAATGAGTGCTGAACAGATTCTGACCACCGGACCTGTGGTGCCGGTCATCGTTGTCAATAAACTGGAACATGCGGTGCCGATGGCGAAGGCGCTGGTGGCGGGCGGCGTTAAAGTGCTGGAAGTCACGCTGCGCACGCCCGTCGCCATGGATGCCTTACGTGCGATGATCAAAGAGGTGCCGGAGGCGATCGTGGGCGCGGGCACGGTCATCAACCCGCAGCAGCTGCAGGAAGTTACCGATGCGGGTGCACAGTTTGTCATCAGCCCTGGCGTGACCGAATCGTTACTGAAAGCCGCCGTCGAGGGATCGGTTCCCCTGATCCCGGGGATCAGCACCGTCTCTGAATTAATGACCGGCATGGATTACGGTCTGCGCGAGTTCAAGTTTTTCCCGGCGGAAGCGAATGGCGGGGTGAAGGCGCTGCAGGCGATTGGCGGACCTTTCCCGCAGGTGCGTTTCTGCCCGACCGGCGGTATCTCGCCTGCGAACTACCGCGACTATCTGGCGCTGAAAAGCGTACTGTGTATCGGCGGCTCCTGGCTGGTGCCAAACGACGCGCTGGAAGCGGGCGACTGGGATCGCATCACCCGCCTGGCCCGCGAAGCGGTCGAGGGCGCGAAGTAAGTGATGGCGGTGAGCTTCGGCTCACCGCACACCGTTACTCCTGAACGGTGACCGCCGCTGCGCTGGCAACCGCACGCGCAAGCGCCTGAGTGGTGCTGTCACCGCTGGCCAGCGCAACGCCCAGACGACGCTGCCCGCTGATCTCCGGCTTACCGAACAGGCGCAGTTGCAGACCCGCGCCCAGCGCCGCTTCCACATTCACAAACTGTACGTTCTGGCTGGTCAGCTGCGGCAGGATCACGGCGGACGCGGACGGACCATACTGGCGGATCCCGCCAATCGGCAGACCGAGAAATGCCCGGACGTGGAGCGCAAACTCTGACAGATCCTGCGAAATCAGCGTCACCATCCCGGTGTCGTGAGGACGTGGCGACACTTCGCTGAAGACCACCTCATCACCGCAGACGAACAGCTCAACGCCAAACAGGCCATAGCCGCCCAGCGCCTTCACCACCTGCGCGGCCACATCCTGCGCCCGCTGCAGCGCCACATCGCTCATCTGCTGCGGCTGCCAGGATTCGCGATAGTCGCCATCCTCCTGACGGTGACCAATCGGCGCACAGAAATGAATGCCGTCAACCGCGCTGATGGTCAGCAGGGTGATCTCAAAGTCGAAATTCACCACGCCTTCGACGATGACGCGACCGGCACCGGCGCGGCCACCCTGTTGCGCATACTCCCACGCCTGATCAAGCTGGCTGGCGTCGCGGATAAAGCTCTGGCCTTTTCCGGATGAACTCATGACCGGCTTCACGATACAGGGGAAGCCGATTCCAGCGGCGGCGTCATCGAAGCTCGCCCTGCTGTCGGCAAAGCAGTAGCGGGAGGTCGGCAGGGATAACTCTTCGGCGGCCAGACGACGGATGCCCTCGCGATTCATCGTCAGCCGGGCGGCACGGGCGGTCGGCACGACGCGCTGACCCTGCTGCTCAAGCTCAACCAGCATATCGGTGGCGATCGCCTCGATTTCCGGTACGACAAAGTCAGGTTTCTCTTCTGCAATCAGCGCGGCCAGGGCTGCGCCATCGAGCATATTGATCACATAGCTGCGATGCGCGACGTGCATCGCTGGCGCATCGGCGTAACGATCCACCGCGATCACCTCTACCCCCAGACGCTGACACTCCAGCGCCACCTCTTTTCCCAGTTCACCTGAACCTAATAACATCACGCGCGTCGCTGCCGGGCGCAGCGCGGTTCCGAGAGTTGTCATACATTCACCTAAGCAGTCAGAATTCGGCCGCAGTATAAACGAAAACGTTTGCGTTCTCATCCTTCCTCCTGGTCACGCTGCCGTTTGCCTTACTTTTCCCGCTCTGACGTTTCCTGACATCCGTTTCGCCAGGATAGCAGGCTGACACTGTAAAAGGAGTGGATGATGACTAACTGGTTGCAACAGATTCAGTCCGTGCTGGCAAAAAAGGGCGAGGGTAAAGCGGGCGGCAGCTTAAGCGATATGCTCGCGCCCGGTGCGCTGGGCGGTCTGGCCGGGATGCTGGTCGCCAGTAAATCGTCGCGAAAGCTGCTGACGAAATATGGTGGCAAAGCCCTGATAATTGGCGGTGGGGCCGCCGCAGGCGCAGTGCTGTGGAGCAAATATAAGCAGCGGGTCAGCGAAGCGCACCAGAACGAACCTGACTTTGGGGTGGCGCAGACGCCGATCGATAAACGAGCTGAACGCCTGGTCACGGCGCTGGTGTTTGCCGCCAAAAGCGACGGGCACATTGACGATCAGGAGCGCGCCGCCATCGAACAGAATATTCATCAGTCCGGTTACGGTCAGGAGGCGGAACAGCTGATCCAGAGGGCGATGAACCGCCCGCTCGACCCGCAGTGGCTGGCCGCCGATGTCAGAAATGAGGAGGAGGCGCTGGAGCTCTATTTCCTGAGCTGTGCAGCTATCGACATCGATCACTTTATGGAGCGCAGCTATCTCTCTGCGCTGGGCGACGCCCTGAAAATCCCGCAGGATGTCCGCGACGGCATTCAGCAGGATCTCAATGAAGAGAAAGCCCGACTCCCCGCCGGTTAATTTCCGCTGACCAACCGCTGGCGGGGCAGGCTATCGCCCCCGCCAGCGTAACCCTGCTATCCCGCCTCTGGCTTCCGGCTGCTGAAGTGTTACGCTTAAAGATCATGACGTTCACGGAGAGAGATGGATGAAAGCTCCCATCGCAAAAAAAATTCCTCATGAGATGACGCTGCACGGCGAGACGCGCATTGATAACTACTACTGGCTGCGCGACGACAAACGTGAAAACAGCGAAGTCCTTGATTACCTGCGCGCCGAGAACAATTACGGCAAACAGATCATGTCGTCGCAGCAGCCGCTGCAGGATCGGGTATTAAAAGAGATCATCGATCGGCTGCCCCCGGAAGATCACTCGGTGCCTTATGTAAAAAATGGCTACCGCTATCAGAGCCGCTATCAGAGCGGTAACGAATATCCGGCCTATTACCGTCAGCCCGCCGCGAGCGACGAATCCGGGGAGTGGAGCCTGCTGCTGGACGCCAACCAGCGTGCCTCGCATAGCGAGTTCTACACCATGGGCGCGCTGCATATCAGCCCGGACAATCGTCTGATGGCGCTGGCGGAAGACTTTCTGTCGCGACGTCAGTACGGCATCCGCTTCCGCAATCTGGAGAGTGGCAGCTGGTATCCTGAGGTGCTGAGCAACGCCTCTTCCAGCTTTGCCTGGGGCAACGATTCGCGCACCGTCTACTATGTGCGCAAGCATCCGCAGACCCTGCTCTCCTATCAGGTCTGGCGTCATGAACTGGGCACGCCGCAGTCGGATGACCAGCTGGTCTATGAAGAGCAGGATGATACCTATCATCTCAGCGTGCATAAGAGCACCTCCAAGCAGTTCATCCTGATCGCGCTCTACAGCACCAACACCAGCGAAATTCAGCTGATTGACGCGAACTTTCCCGATGCGCTGCCGCATGTCTTTCTGCCACGCCGTCGCGGTCATGAGTACAGCATCGACCATTACGATCACCAGTTTTTTATTCGCTCTAACCGGGAAGGCAAAAACTTCGGGCTCTACCGCAGCCGTTATCTGGATGAGTCGCGCTGGGAGACGCTGATCCCGGCGCGGGAATCGGTGGTAATGGAAGATTTTCAGCTGTTCCGCGACTGGCTGGTGGTGGAGGAGCGTCAGCGTGGCTTAACCAGCCTGCGGCAGATCAACTGGGCCAGCGGCGAAACCAGCGGCATCGCCTTTGACGATCCGACCTATGTCACCTGGCTGGCCTACAACCCCTCGCCGCGCACCAGCAAACTGCGCTACGGCTACTCATCCATGACGACGCCGACCACGCTGTTCGAGCTGGATATGGACACCGGCGAACGGCGCATCCTGAAACAGAGCGCGGTAAAAGGTTTTAACGCAGACGATTACAAAAGCGAACATCACTGGATCAAAGTCAGCGACGGCACTGAAGTCCCGGTGTCGCTGGTCTATCACCGTAAACATTATCAGCCGGGACAGAACCCGATGCTGGTCTATGGCTACGGTGCCTACGGCAGCAGCATGGACGCCGATTTCAGCGTCAGCCGCCTGAGCCTGCTGGATCGCGGCTTTGTCTATGCGCTTATCCAGGTGCGTGGCGGCGGCGAGCTGGGGCAGCAGTGGTATGACGGTGGCCGCCTGCTCAACAAAATGAACAGCTTCACCGATTTTATTGAGGTGACAGAGGCGCTGGTGGCGCGCGGCTTCGGCCATCCTGAACGGCTCTATGCGATGGGCGGCAGCGCGGGCGGCCTGTTGATGGGCGCGGTGATTAACCTTGCACCCCAGCAGTTTCACGGGGTCGTGGCGCAGGTGCCGTTTGTGGATGTGGTCACGACGATGCTCGATGAGTCGATCCCGCTGACGACCGGCGAATATGACGAGTGGGGCAACCCCAGCGATCCGGCGTACTACCGCTACATCCGCCAGTACAGCCCTTATGATAACGTGGAGGCGAAAGCCTATCCCCATCTGCTGGTTACTACCGGACTGCACGATTCGCAGGTGCAGTACTGGGAGCCAGCGAAATGGGTGGCGAAGCTGAGGTCGCTGAAAACCGACAATAACCTGCTGCTGCTCTGCACCGATATGGATGCCGGGCACGGCGGTAAGTCGGGGCGCTACAAAGCCTACGAGGGGATCGCGATGGAATATACCTTCCTGCTGGGGCTGGCGCAGGGCACGTTGCCGCCAGCCCAGGATTACTGAGGCTCGGTCAGGTATTTTCGTAGCGCCTGTCGCAATGGCGGGCGCAGATCGGTGACATTATCCAGCACCCACTTCAGGTAGCCCGGATCCTTGCGGGCAATCACCGCGATTGCCTGGCCGCGATATTTGCCGAACGGCAGGATGTCGTCGCGCTGGGCTGCCGGTTGTGAACGGACAATCATTTCCGACGCGCTCCAGCCAGAGGTCTCCATGATGCGGATCAGCAGCGCCGCCGTGACATAGCAGTCATAGAGTGCGCGGTGGGCATGCAGATCGGCAGGGGGCGTCACATCCAGCTTCAGCGAATGGCGCAGCGCCTGGTTGCCATATTTAATGCCCGGCCAGAGCTGACGCGCCAGCTGCATCGTGCAGATCCATTCACCGAACATCTCCGGCAGCATCCGGCGGTCAAAGCTGGCGTTATGCGCCACATAAAAAGCACTGCCGTAATAGCGTGGGATCGCCTCTTCGATGGTCGGTTTACCGGCCACCATCGCTTCGGTAATGCGATGCACCGCCATCGCCTGCCGGCTGATCGGACGGTCGGGCAGGATAAGATCGCTCATGGGATTAACAATCTGCCCATCCACCACATCCACAGAGGCGACTTCGACCACACCGCCCTGCAGGCCGCAGGTTTCGGTATCGATAACGCGAAACATCATGATTTCATCTTCGGTTCATAAGGCAGGCGCGACAGGCTGAGTGACGCCTGGCGATAGTGCATCAGGCGCTGGCGGAACCAGTCGCGCAGTGCTTCGGGCTGCTCCTGCGCAACCATTTCGGCAACCACCGGCATGTTATAGCGCTCTTTAAACGCCACGCCCGCGGCCGCCAAATCGACATTGATTTTGTCTTTCTCTTCCTGGGGCAGTCGGGCAAGGTTATGGCTCATAATTTTCTCCTGGATATAGCGGGCAAAAGTAATGTTTTCGCCGGTCTGAATCAAGGATTAAGGATCGCATCGCTGGCCTCGACAGTGCAAATAGAGCAGCGTATCCTTTTGCACTGTTTGTCGCCCTGGCAGCGGTTAAAAGGATGATCTTATGCAGAAAATACGTATTTCCCGGGTGGTTACGGCACTGATGGCCGCCGGTGCAATGGCATTCAGCTCGCTGGCCGCGGCCCACGCGCATCTTCGCTCCTCAGTCCCTGCTGACAACGCGCAGGTGTCATCCTCCCCCGATACCCTGACGCTGAATTTCAGCGAAGATATCGAAGCGGCCTTTAGTGGCGTGACGCTGCTGGACAGCCATCAGAAGCCCGTTGCCACCGATAAAGCCCGCGTGGCCGCTGACCAGAAAAAGCAGCTGATTGTCGGGCTGCCGCAGCCGCTGAAGGCGGGAGATTACCAGGTTAACTGGCATGTTCTGTCGGTCGATGGGCATAAAACGGCAGGACGCTATCGCTTCAGCGTGAAGTAAGGCCGGTGACTACCCTCTGGATACTCTTGCGGGCGTTGCACTTCGCCGCCGTGATGCTGCTGACGGGCAGCGCCTGTTACTGCGCGCTGCTGGCACCCCGGCGTTATCGCCCGCAACTGGCGCAGCGACTCTTTCCGCTGATAAGAGGAAGTGTCTGGCTGGCGCTGGTCAGCGCGCTGGCGATGCTGGCCTGTCAGAATGTGCTGATGAGCGGTGACAGTACACATCTGGCTGACGCCGATATCTGGCTGGCGGTGCTCGGCACCCATTTTGGTAGAGTCTGGCAGGGCGAGATCCTGTTCAGCCTGCTGGCCGCTGGCGCACTGTTCGTGACCGGCAGCATTCGCTCTCAACTGCTCTTGCTGGCGGGCGTGCTGCAACTGGTTGCGATGGCCTTGATTGGGCACGCCGCGATGCGCGATGGCTGGCCCGGCGTGCTGCAGCCGTTCAACCATGCGCTGCATCTGATAGCGTCCGCATTCTGGGCGGGGGGATTACTGCCCCTGTTGCTGCTGATGGGTGAGGCGCGTCACATCGATCGCCGCACCGATGCTATCCGCACCATGATGCGGTTTTCACGCTACGGGCATCTGGCGGTGGCACTGACGTTGCTGAGCGGCGTCATCAATAGCCTGATTATCGCGGGCTGGCCGCTGACCTGGCAGGATTCGCGCTATATTGAATTGCTGCTGTGCAAAGTATTGCTGGTTGCCCTGATGGTCGGCGTGGCGCTGTTTAACCGTTACTGGCTGGTTCCGCGCTTTCGTCTGGCGGGCAGTGGAACGCAGCAGAAATTTATTCGCATGACGCAGCTTGAACTGCTGCTGGCGTGCGGAGTGGTTGGGCTGGTCAGCGTTTTTGCCACGCTGTCGCCAGCCTGAAATTGTTAAGAGAGAAAAGGGTCGTTATGTTGCTGAAGAAAGTGGTCCCCGCAATCCTGTTGTTATCCCTCTGCGGCCAGGCGCTGGCGGCACAAATCATTACCGTCAGCCGCTTTGAGATTGGCAAGGAGAAGTGGCCCTTCAATCGTGAAGAGGTGATGCTGACCTGCGAGAAAGATGGGGCGCTGTTTGCCATCAATCCGAGCACCCTGATGCAATATCCGCTGAACGACATCGCAGACCAGCTGTTTAAGAACAAACAGGTGAAAGCGCAGCCAATCAGCGTGATTCAGAGCGAAGATAAAGCGCATCCGGGCCAGATGATGAGTCTGCAGCCGATTATCGAGCGCACCCAGGCACTGTGCGGTAAATAGGCCCATCGGGTGCGGCAGCCCGCTGCGCCTGATCTTTTTTGCCGTTGCGATCACAAACTGGTCCGGTTTATGGCCTCTTGCCCTCCGCTTACTGGCATTTCCCCCGCGCTGATCTAACCTTAAATGGCAAGGCGTCACCGCCTTCATAAATGCCAACTTTTAGCGCACGGCTCCCTGAGAGCCATTTCCCTGGACCGAATATAGGAATCGTATTCGGTCTTTTTTTGGTTGGCATTTAAAAACAGTAACTTACAATATAATCAATCAGTTAAACCCGATCGTGTTACCTTCTGTTCTACTCTGCTGGACTCTGTGCCGCCACTTTGTCGCCATTTTTCTTCGCCATCAACGCCAGCGGATTGCAGCGAATTGCATCTTCAAGATGGTCGGGCGCGAAGTGCGCATAACGCATCGTCACCCTGATGTCGGAATGCCCGAGAATACGCTGCAGAACGATGATATTTCCTCCGGCCATCATAAAGTGGCTGGCAAAGCTATGGCGCAGTACATGGCTCATCTGGCCTTCGGGTAATTCAATACCGGCCAGGCGAATGACCCGATAAAACTGGCGATAGCACTCTGCAAAAAAACGGCCCTCTTTGTTTTTCAATTCGTTATACAGGGCGTTGTCGATGGGTACCGAGCGGTTCTTTTTGCCTTTGGTATTGATGAAAGTGATTTTGTTTGGAGACAATTGTGAGGCTTTAAGATTCGCGGCTTCACTCCACCGGCACCCGGTTGAAAGGCAGATTTTGATAATCAGCGTCAGATCGGGGTTATCGTGAACTTTGCAGGCGGCAAAAAGCTTTTGTATCTGGGTTTCAGTCAACCATGCCATTTCTTTCTCTGGCTGATCAAACTCCCGTATATTTTTAAGTGGGTTGGGGTAGCTGATTTCGCCAAGCCGTTCCAGCTCATTGAAAAGAGCGCGAAGGAATGCATGTTCACAGTTAATGGTACCCGGTGAGACCTTTAACGATTTATCACTGGTTTTGTATCCGTTCTGTATGAGGCCCTGTAAACGCCGATCCCGATAATGTGCCCAATCCTTCGAAGTGATAGAGGCAGCAACGGGGTTTCCCATGCCATTGCAAATAATATTGAGTTTGCCGAGTCGGCCTTTTCTGTCACTTAGCGAGCAACCGTGCAGTTTGTACCATAGTTCGATAAGTTCGCTAAGCTTGCGGTTATCCTCTTTCTCAGCCAGCCAGGGTTTAGCCTTCATTTCGTCCTGAGTGTATTGCTCAAAGGCAATGGCTTCGGCACGGGTCCTGAACTGTCGTCTCACTCGTTTACCATCCCTTCCATTGAGATAGCACTCGCAGAGCCACTTACCTGTATTTAATTTCCTTATTGCCATGCAGTCCCCCTTGATAAAAGGGGATTAAGTTACTGTATATAAAACCAGTATTCAATGTTTGATTATGGATTTTCAAACATGAAAAAGCCCGCTGAGCGGGCTAAATTAATGCAGAAGGGAAGGTTGCTGTTGGCTGGTGTAGAGTGGCACATTATTGATTTGCCCAGGCGAGACAATCATTCCAGTCACGGTCTCGTGCGTTTTGAATGTGCAGCTGCAATTAATATTCTGGCACTGGTGATAACGTTCTTTTGTTTCTTTTGAAACATAGCGGCTGCTTTTTGCGTGGGCTGCTGTCTGGCATAAAGGGCAGTGCATCATCATCAATATCCTCAAAAAGGGCAGGGGAGAGCCACTTAGTTTGAATATGCAAATTGTGTTTTGCAAATTACACCCGAATTAAGCAGTTTCTGTTTTACCCTCTGTTTCTGACTGATATTCAACATCTGAAAGCAGCACCTCAAACTCAAGCGTCGTTGTATACCCGCTGCCGCTCAGGCTGTGCGTCACTTTACTGATAATCCACGGCTGCGCATCGATCACCGACTTAAAGCCGCTCACCCTGACTGGCGTCTCCGGGTACAGGTCGGCGCGCCCCATTGCGAGCGTGATCGAAAACTCAGCGACGCCACGCTGCAGCTTCTCCCACTTCGCTTTAGCCGCCCGCATCGCGGCTGCTTTCGTCGCATACACAGTCGTCAGCGTAAATATGTTATCTTCCGTGCCAGCCAGATAATCCCCCTCTCGGGCCTCCGGCGTCTTTGTCGCGGTCGTCTTTTTCTTTTTCGCCGCCGGGTGCTCCAGCGCGCGCAGGTGCTTTACCTTCGGCTTACGCTTCACCTTAACTTTCTTTGGCTTCGGGTCTTTGGTATGCAGCCAGCTCGCAGAGACGCCCGTGTATGCGCCTCGGTCGGCAATGCTGAAGCTGTGCCGGTCGCCATCCTGTCGCGTAATGGTCATCTGCGGGATTGGCTTGCCGCTGGCTGTAACGCCGTTGCCGGGCTTTATAAACAGAAGCCGCCCGGCCTTTACTGCTGCAACCGCGCCGTACAGCGTGGCGAGGCGCGTCAGAAATTTAGCGTCAGTCTCCTGCGTCTGGTCAATATGCGCCACGGCAATTCCGGCGAAGCCATCGGCCAGCACTGGCTTTAAATTATTCCGCCCGGCTATCTGCGTCACGACATCGCCCAGGGTAGTGTCGTGATAGGACACCTCCCGGCGGGAATTGAGTGAGCCGCGAAAATCGGCACTGCGGGCGCGGATTGTCATGGTGTCCGGCGCGCCGTGATGCTCGACCTCATCAACGGTGAAATCACCTTTACCGAAAAGCGCCTGTCCTTTCCAGCCGAGAAACAGCGTTATCACTGCGCCGCGTACCGGCATTGCCAGCTGGCCATCGGCGTCGTCCAGCTCAATATCCAGCTGGTCAGCCTCAAAGCCGCGATTATCGGTCAGCGTCATCGAGATAAGGCGATCCCGGATATTGGTTGTGACGTCTTTAGAATTAACCTTCAGCATGAAATCCGGCGTCAGCTGCGCCCCGGCCTGCACCGGCAGGCTGCTTATCCCGATCATCCGAGCAGCCCCCCTGCAGATGAAATCAGGCTACCGGCCGCCGACTTCACGCCGTCGATTGCTGACGTGAGCTGCCCTGGAAGACTGGCGGAGCCGCTGATAAGCCCGTCAGCCTGTTTCTTCAGATCGCCAAACATTGAGGTAAGCGACTCGTCAACGCGCTTCAGGCTCAGGGTAAACATGATTTTACTGGCCGTCCCGTTGGGGTAAAACTCGCTGAAGGTGTTAGAAATACTCTCAATCACGTACATGCCGTAAATCATGCCGCTGCCACCAATCAGCGGCCACGCCATCCCCTCGTCGGCCATCAGACGGACGGTCATCAGCGACACCGAGCCGCCCGTGATTTCCGGGCGAAGCTCCCCGGATAGCGTGATTTTTTCATCGCCCGGCCCGATAAACTGCGCCGACGGACGCTGCCCGAACCGGCTGTTAGTGGGCCAGCGATAGTCGATATTCTGCTGCATATCCCCGTAAGGCAGGGTCTGTCGCATAAACGGCATCATGCCGTAAATCATCATCATCGTTTAATCCTCCCAGCCCATTTTGCTGCGGTTCTGTGCCTGCCGGTTGCGCTGCTCTTTTGCCTGGTGCTGCGCCATCAGCGCCATTGCGTCGTCTTTGGTCATACCCTCATGCATGTTGATTTCATACTGATAAGTATTCTGGCTGCGGTCGGTGAATCCGCCCCCGGCTGACGGAGCTGAAACCGGGCGGTAAGGCGCTCCACCATAGGCGATGTTGTATTGCAGCCCGCCGGTATCTGCGCCCGCGCCACCGGTTGCTACCGGATCCGGGGACGGGACTTTGTCTTTGAGGCCATCGGATTTCGTGTCGATAATGCCGAGCTTATCCAGCACCCAGTTGATGCCGCCCATAAGCTGATCGAGCGCGTGGCTCGGGATTTTCAGCGCCGCGGCCAGCATGTTGCCGAACTTCTTACCCATGTCTCCGGCGGCGGCAAGTTCGGTCTGCGTGGATTTTACCGGCTCCAGCAGTTTGCCGAACCAGTCCCACAGCTCTTTGACCTTGCCACCTACCCACTCAAAAACCGGCTTCAGCGAACCGAAGGAATCACTGATCGGCCCCATCGCTGCGGTAAACCCTTCGGCCATGCCTGCTATAAAGGCGCTGACAGGCTCCCAGTATTTGCGCACCAGTAGCGCCCCGGCCACGATTGCCGCCACGACGGCCACCACCGGCAGCGTGATAGCGCCGAGCGCGGCCGCAATAGCTCCGCCAGCGATGCTGAATGCCGTGCCGAGAAACCCCGCACCGGCAATCAGGGTATTCACGCCCGCAATTACCGGCCAGGCTACCAGCCCGATTGCGCCCAGCGCCCCGGCTAACATCAGCCCGCCCATTACCACTTTTGCTATACCGCCTGCCAGCGCAGGGTTAGCTTTAATCCAGTTATCAACCGTCAGCAGCAGTGCCGCCGTGTCCTGGGTAAGTGCGCGCAGGCTGCCGTCGTTCTGATCAAACAGGTCTGTGCCGACGGCCTCATACGCAGACTGCAGCTCCTTAAGGTCGCCGCCGAGATTATCCTGCATGACCTGGACAAGCTCGGCCGTTTTGCCATCAGAGGCTTTAAACTCGGCGGTCAGCCGGTCGAGCTTGCCGGTTGAGGCGGCTGTCATCAGCAGAGCGGCTGATGAGGTGGCCTCTTCGCCGAAAATGGTTTTCATGTACTCGGCTTTCTGGCCCGTTCCCAGCCTGTGACGTTGAAAACTCGCCTGCATTTCTTTCAGAATGGTGAAGATCGGGCGGGTATTGCCTTTGCTGTCTGCGGTTTTAATTCCCAGCTCTCTGATAGCCTTGAATGATTCGCCGGTAGGAGCCTGCAGCCGGCTCAGTACGGCGCGGCTACCCGTACCGGCCATTGAGCCGGTGATTTTGCCGTCATGCAGAACGCCGATCATTGCCGCCGCCTGCTCAATACTGACACCTGCATTTTTCGCTACCGGGGCAACATAGGTCAGCGCATCATTCAGCCCGTCAAAGTCAGAAGCCGTTTTATTCAGCGTCATTGAAAGCACGTCGCCAATATGAGCGACATTATCGTTTGAAAGCTGAAAGGCAGACTTCATCCCCATCAGCAGCGTAGCGTTTTCCTCCATCGTGCGCTTGTTTGCCAGCGCCATATTGAGCGTAACCGGCGTGACCGCCTCAACAGCAGCGGCGTCGCCGCCGCCTTTGGCGATAACGATTTGCGCCCCTGCCGCATCATCGGCAGATGCGGCGGTTGTATCACCGAGCTGGCGCGCCTGCGCACGCAGGGCGGTCATCTCCTTTGAATCTTTCGCCACGCCGAGCACGGCCTGTAGCTCGGAATTTTTCTGTGCAAACTCAAAGCCAGGCATCAGCAGCGAGGTTGCTGCCATCCCGCCGACCGTTGCAGCACCGGCACCGGCCGCGCCCGCGTTCCGTACCTTTCCCGACAGCTCCTGTCCTTTGCGGTAACGCTCGCTGGTCTGATTAAGCCGCTCCTGCTGTGCATTCAGCCGCTGAAGCTCCATTTTCTGACGGCTCAGGCTGACGGTTGCCTGCGCTGATGCGGATTTCAGGCGCTGCTGCTCGCTGCTGAGGCTTTTGGTGGAAATACCCGCCGCGTTAAGCGCCTCGCGCTGCTGCTGCACCGACAGGCGCAGGCTGTTGGTTTTCGTCTGCAGCTCTGCCGCAGCCTGTCGGGCCTTTTCCAGTGCGCGGGCCTGCTGCGTCGTGGGGCGCTCCGTGTTTTTAAACTGCACGGCCAGCGCTGCAGCCTCCTGCTTTGCGTCTTTGAGGCTCTGCTGCGTGACGGCCAGCTGTGCGCTGGCCTTGCGGAAGCCGTCAATTTTCCCGGCCTGCGCGTCCAGCTCCTTAATCGTTGATTGTGTCTGGCGTATGTCAGACGACAGATTTTTAGCGGCGGTCTGCACGGCTTTGAAGGGGCGCGAGGCTTTGTCTACCGCGTTCAGCAGTACCTGCACTTTAAGGTTATTGCTCATCCGGGGTTGCTCCGCTGCGGATAAAGGCTTTGTGCCGCCAGTCCATCAGCTCGGCCAGCGGCATGTCGTACATCTCGGAGGGCTGCCAGTGGAATATTGTGGCAATGTCGGCCATCAGGTCGTTGACCGTCAGGCCGCGGGGCCAGTCTATTTGTCCGACTTCGACTGCAAAAAACCAATCACCCTGCCGCCCAGCGCAATCAGGTCAACCGGATCGAGAGCGTTACATTCGGCCTTTGTCAGGGCTGGCAGGGTAATGCGGGGCAGCACGGTCAGCAGGGCGTCAACATCCGACTGGCACAGATCGGCCAGGCGCACGCCGCGCAGGCTTCCGGCGGTCGGTTTAATCAGCTCCACGCTGTTGATTTCGGTTTCGCCGCGCAGCAGCGGGGTTTCAAACTCTACAACGTTTTCTTTCTTTTCCATGATTGTTCTCTGTTCACTGCAGTCATGTAAAGCCAGCGACGGGCGCTGGCGTCAGGGTTTATACCAGGCCGAGGTTTTTACGGCGCTGCTCAAGGCGGTCAGTGCCGTTGACCTTCTCCACCATGTTGATGGTGTCGATTTCGATCAGCTCTTTGCCGTTAAAGGTCAGCTTGTAATAGGTGTTTTTACTGGTGATTTTGGTTTCGGTGTCTTCACCCTGTTTGGCTTCGCCGAAATCAAACGACTGATGCTTACCGCGCACCTCAATCTCTACCGCGATTTCCTCGCCGGTATCGTCGCGCTGATAAGAGCCGGTAAATCGCAGGGGAATGTCAGAGGCTCCCCACTGCGTGAGTACCAGCTCATCAATACCGCCGATGCTCCACTCAATATCAAGCGCGTCATCTTCCAGACCGTTATCGATAAAGGCCGCGCCGCTCATGCCGCCTGCGCGAAACGGGTCGAGCTTGCGCGCCAGCTTCGGCAGGGTGACGGCAGTCACGACGCCCTGATAGCTATTTGCGTTATTGAAAAGGTTCATGCCCTTCAGTTTGCGTGGAAATGCCATTTATCCGGCTCCTCAGCTGTTTACGGATGCGGCGAAGTTCGCCAGATATTTGTCGGAAATGCGCTGGCGCAGCGTCAGGTCTTCCAGCGGCGGAACCGGCGTATAGTCGTAATCGATAAAGAGTTTGCCCGCCTTAAGGCTGTCTTTGTCGTTGGCGCTTTCGTCATACCAGGCAGACGCGCCCAGCAGATAACCGGCGCTGACCAGCTCGCGAAATTTCGCATTGATGCCCGCTATAATTTCGCGCACCAGAACCGGCGTCAGCGGTTTATCAACCGCCCACATGTGCGCCTCGGCCATCGTGTCGGCCAGCACCTGCGCCGTGCGGGTGTAGTTCTCAAACTGAAACAGCGGGTCATCGCTGCAGGTGCGGTTGCCCCAGAAGCGGAAACCGTCTTTACGGATCAGCGTCGTAACGTCGGCCTCGTTGAGCAGGTCGGCGTCGGTGCCAGTCTGCTGCAGATCCCAGAACACAGATGCGGAAATGCCGGTCACGCCATTAACGCCGACGTTAGACAGGGTTTTATGCCAGCCTGTGTCATTGTCGATTTTGGCGCGCAGGCCCAGCGCGCGGGCGGTCGCAAAAGCGGTATCGGATTTGCTGGTCGTGGTGTTCCAGGTGAGAAAGTCCGGCCAGATAACCATGATTTCACGCTGGCTGAAGTTCTGACGATACAAACGGGCTTCGGAAATGGTTTTGCATTCGCACGCCGAGACATAGGCAAAGGCGCGAAGCTGCTGCGCAATGCTGGCAAGCGCGGTCGCCACCGCGAGTGAGTCGAGTCCCGGCACGCCGAGGATGCGCGGCTTAACGTCGAGCTGGGTCTGCGCGGCGAGCAACGCTTTCATGCCGGTATACTGGCCGTTTTCATCCGTGCCGCCGATGATATTGGAGGTGGTTTCGGCTTCGTCGGCACCTTCAGCCACGCGCACGACGACGGTCACGGGTTTTGACTGGTCAGCAATGGCCTGAAGCGCAGCTGCGAGCGTGCCTTTCTTGCCAGCCTTGCCGATAGCACCTTGCACGTTAGTGATAAGTACCGGCTTATTGAGCGGGAAAGTTGCCGCATCTGCATCCTGCGCGGTGCAGACCATGCCCACGATTGCGGTTGATACGGTGGTAATGGTGCGCGTGCCGTCGTTAACTTCGATGACGCGGACACCATGATGATAATCAGACATCTGATGCACTCCGTTTTGAGGGTGTGCTCAGGGTGTCAGGTCAGGCGGGGCCGTGCATTCGGTTGCAGTTTGCTGGAAGACAGGCGGACAAAAGGCGGGATAAAGCCCCCTTATCGGGGCTTCAGGTATCCGGCTCAGTCGGGCGAAACGGGCCAGTCAGTCAGTGGCGCTGAAATGTCACTCTGGCTCAGGCTGACACGGTATTTTTTCCAGGCCGCCAGGCGCTCGCTATCTCCCTCCTGCGCCATATCCAGCTCAGTCGCATCGGTAAACATCTGTATTTTTTCGCTTGCATCCCGGATGCGGGCTGACAGGATAGCCCTGCTGGCTTCGTCACTAAGCACAGGCACAAGCGGCGGCCCCTTAACAACCCTGCCCTTGATCAGCTGACAGTCAGGCCCGACTGACTCAAATTCTGCCCGGCTCAGTTCGGCCAGGCCCTGCGCAGCGTAGCTGTCAGCATCCGACTGCGTGAAAGCAATCAGCATCGCATCAACGTAAAGCCGCTCATTGACCGCCACAAAATAACGGCTTTCGTAAGTTACGACCGGCTCCATGCCGGATCCCTCAACAATGCCTGCTTTGTCTTCGCTCATTTTCATCACCAGATTGCCAGAAGGTTAACGTTAAGTGCGGAATCATTATTGTTATAAATACCGACGTTGCCCGGCCCCACGCCGGTTAACCACACCGCCGGATCCCCATTGATGCCCGTAATAAAAACGGCAGGCGCAGCCGGAAATGCTGCCGGGTATGTCCAGGTGATATTAGTTTTCGCCGGTACGCTCAGGTTCGCACGGCACCACTGGCCGCCACCCGGAAACTTAGTCCATGCTCCGTTGCCGTTGGAACCTGACAGGAACTGATCAAGCCGCACGGCATGTGTTGCTGCTGTTGCACCACCTACGCTGAACGGGGTGAACTGATTCCCGCTGATATCTGCCTTATTTGCCAGGCTGCTGTTTAACAGCGATACCGGAACCGCTGCAGCACTGTCACCGGGCGCGCTGGCCACCTGGAATTTCTGGTTAGGGTTACCGCCCAGAAGCGCATACGCGCCCAGCACAAAGTTAAGCCGGGCATTGTTAACAGCGTTGCTAAGGTCACCTGAATTTCTGACCTGAAAATCCTGATTCGCGTTACCGTTGAGAGCGGCTTTCTGCGCCAGCAGAGTATTAACCTGCCCGCGGTTCACCGCATGGCCGTCTGCGGTGGCGTCTTTAACGGAAAACTGCTGATTAACGTTACCCGCAAGCAGCGCGCGCGCCGCCAGCTGATTCATCATCGTTGCCGAAAAATTCGGATCGTTACCCAGCGCCGCCGCCAGCTCATTCAGCGTATCCAGCGCCTCCGGGGAAGAGGCAACCAGCTGCGCGATTGCCGCCTGCACAAAGGCCGTCGTAGCCAGAAGCGTAGAGCTGTTGCCCGCAGCGGGTGTCGGCGCTTTTGGCGTGCCGGTAAATACCGGGCTGTCTTTGGGTGCGTACTGTTTATGCGGATCGGCTGCGGCGACGTGCTTTGCCATCAGGTCATCGGCATAGGCTTTGACCTCAATTATTGCATTATCGACGTACTGGCGTGTTGCCAGCACAACAGCCGGATCAATCTTCAGCGTGACGGCGCTCGTGCTGTTCACGATTAAAATCATGCGCACCGTCTGCGTCCGGCCGCTGCCCTCTGCCAGCTGCGGCTTGTAGGTTTCCGGGCAGTTAGCAACGGCAATCAGCACGCCGTCAGCGTCGTACAGGCCGATTTCACGGATCCAGAAACCGCCCTCGCTTTCCGGGATAATCTGCTCGGCGATGATCTGGCTGCTGTTTGCCGCGTCAACGGTCAGCGAATTAAGCTGCGCGCGGCGCTTCTCGCCGATGAGCTTAGTCTGCGCCGCTTCAGGCGTCGGCAGTGTGCCGCCACCGTCCCCGACCCCCATTGAGGTGATATTCACTTTCGTGCCGAGTGCGGCGGCGTTCGCCAGCTTAGCCGCGCCCTGATTGGTCAGCAGGGCAAAATATTTTGTCGTCATGCGCTCACTTCCGTCAGGTCAATAAGATGCACCGCCACGCCGGAATAACCCGGCCCGCCGACGCTGATAAGTTCAGGGGTATAGGGATAAACGGTCAGCTCGTCGCCGCTATAGCTGGCAACGGCGACCGGCACAACTCCGTTAACATCGAGATTAATGGACAGGCCGATCAGGTGACGGCTGCAGGGCTTCGCGTCCGCTATCAGGCGCTCAAGCTCGTTATACATTTCCTCGGTAATGCCGGTATCGAGTACGCCCACATCAAGCCGGAACGTGCCTGGCGCTTCGTTGGTTTTCCACCACTCAATTATCCTGATGAGATAGCCCAGCGGCTCAACGACGCGGCGGATAGCACCTATCGTTCCCTTGTGCCGGTGCACGTACTGCGAGGCGGCAACCACGGCGCGCTTTGTCGATTCCGGCCAGGCTGAATCCCAGCGGTCAACTGACCACGCCCACGCCAGATAGGGCAGAAGCTCCACCGGGCAGGTTTGCGGATTACATAACTGGCGCAGCGGCACGCTCATCGCGCCGGGGCTTGCCAGCGCCTCAGCGGCGGCAACCTCAAGCGCTGACGAGCCGGTCGGCAGCAGGCGATCACTCATCCGAGCCTCCAACGGTCAGCGTGTAGCCTGTGCAGTAAGCGGCCTGCGTTTTGTCGAGCACCACGTCAGCAGAAGGCTTGATAAGGTTGACGCGCTGCACGCCCTCAACGTGCATGGCGGCATAGAGCGCAGAGAGGCGAATGTCCCGGCCGAGGCGCTTTTGTGCGCTGACAAAGGCGGCGAGCTTTGCCTCAGAGGCGGCGCGGATCGGTTCAGCTTCCGGCCCCGGATAGAGGTACAGCTCGGCCTCAATTTCGTAATTAACAATCTTCGCTGACTGCACGCTCACCCGGTCGGCAACCGGGCGCACGTCTTCGTCATTGAGCGCAGCGCTAACCACGGCCAGCAAATCATCACCGGCCACGCCGTTGCCCTCACGCGCGAGCACTGTCACCGTGACCACTGCAGGCGACGGGCTTATGACTGATGCATCGGCTACGCGGCCGTCGGCGCTTCTGGCGTGATACTCATATGCACCGGTCGGCCCGGCAACGCTAAGCCCCTCAAACGCCGAGGCAATGCGTAGCCGGAAATCGTCGTTACTTTCCATCACGGCGGCTGTCGGCGGTATGGCTGTATCATCAGCCGGGGTAATCGTCAGGCGGGTTACGCCATTGTTTACGCCGAGCTGGTCAAGGTCGGCATCCAGTGAATACGCCACCATGACGGCTTTTGCCGCCTCGTTGATGCGCTGGCGCAGGATCAGCTCTCGATATGCATTTTCCTGCAGCATCTTAACGATGGGTTCCGACTCCAGCGTCAGCGTGCGGGCGACGGCCTCCTGCTGGTCAGCCGGGTAAAGGGAAATCAGCGTTGCCTTTCGCTCGGCCAGCAGGCTTTCATAATCCAGCGCCTCCACCACGTCAGGGGCAGGCAGCTGGCTCAGGTCGATAGTTGCCATAGTCTCAGCTCACAGGAACGGTTAAGGAAAAAGGCTGCGCGTTGTCGGTGCGGTTGCCGGACAGCTCAACCACCATTGCGCCGTTGATATCCGACTCAAAGCTGATGGCGGTCAGTTTTATGCGCGGCTCCCATTTCAGAAGGGCCATATAGCAGGCCGACATAATCTGCAGGCGCAGCGCCTCGTTTTGCGGCTGGTCAATCAGCGCGGATAAAAGCGAACCATACTGGCGGCGCATCACCCTGGTGCCGACAGGGGTCAGCAGAATGTCACGCACCGATTGCCGGATATGATCAAGGTCGGTCAGCGCGCCGCCGGTTTCCCGGTTCATGCCGATATATTTTGCGGTCGTCATACTGGTGCCCCCGTCTTGCCGCCGCTGTCGCCCGGATGGATATGCGTATGCAGCACTTTGCCGTTTGAGGACAGGTTGCCGCCGGTGTGCGTCACGTCGCCTTTCATCGTTGCGCCCTTTGTAACTTCCAGCTGCGCGGTTTTTAGCAGCGTTGTGCATTCCACTTCTGGCGAGTCGAACAGGATTTTTACCGCCGCTTTGATGGTTGCCGTCTGTATGCCAGTTGCGGTCAGTGCGCCGTTTTCCGGCTCATACTCGATCACCGCGCCGTCAGGAAATGACCAGTGCAGCGCATCGGCCGAGGCCGACGGAGCCGGGTTGTCATCAGAGAAAATACCCGGCAGCACAAAGCCGGTATCGAGTTCGCCGCCGAGGCACAGCACAAGCACCTGCTCACCCACTGACGGCGCATTCCAGGAGCGGGTTTTACCCGCGCGGGCGCTCAGCCAGTGCAGCCAGCCGGTTGTGTTTTTTCCCGTATCGACACGGCACAGCCCGCCGTCAAGATTGACAGCCGACACGGTTCCGATGCGGATGAGGTTGCGCAGCAGGCGCTGAATTTCGAAGAGTTGTTCATTCATGACATTGAGAATGCACTAAACCTTCATGCATTCTCAATTTAGGTATGTTTGCTGACTGACTAACGAACTAAATATCTAAGCTTTCCATAGAGTCTGTAATGAATATTGAGAAGACCTCTTCCTGAGTAATCCTGGTTTCACCAGACCACACTGACACAAACATATGATGTATTCCTTTATACTCCGTGCCTTCCCAGTGCTTAGCAAAGTAAACACCATCACCTTGATGCACCGCATCAACGTATTCTTCATGATTCGCGTTATCTTCTTGTTCGCTAGCTTCTGTGCCTGTATTTTCAACTCTAAACAGAAAGCGCAAATCTCTACCAGGTACACTTTCATATCTAGCTTTAAATGATATTCCGAATCCTTTCTTTATACTCCGGGAACATCTTTCATATTCATCATCCGAGGGGGTGTCTTTATCTTTTTTTAGCGTTGCACTAATTTGCAGACTATCTGAGTAGGAGTCTATTGGCGTTAATTTTTTATAAGCCTCATGGTCTATTAAAAATTGCCTATAATTCCTTGGCTGCCCGTTCTTAGTTAAATAGTTTGGCTTGACAAACTCTTGCTTTTCATAAACACCAGATTTCATTTTCTCTAAAACACTAATGAATGGCTTATCAAAACCTAAAAGCTTTACGAAGTTATCCCCTACCAATATGGAGTTCTTTGGTGCCTTTTGCTGAAGTTTAGCTGCTACATCTACATGATATGAAGTAGCAGTCACCTCATGGGAACCTTGATATCCATATTTTCCCCAGATAACTTCCTCATCTCTGCCATAATCGATACCAATACGAATACCTATTTTTTCTGCTCCCATATCGACAAGCCTAGGGGAGACAACTTTTTTTATCATCTCTATCAAAAATACAGAACAGTTTAATGCATCAATAGCATGGTCCATAACTAAACCATTTTCCTGCTTTCTGTTACTTCTGAAGAAAGCCATTACCGCATCGCCCATAATTCGATGGACATGCCCATCGAAGGAATCAATAGTTTCGATTGCGCAGCGAATAATGTCGTTTTTTATTCCGAACACTTCGAGAGGGGTGTAAGTAACTCCAAGTTTTGTTGATCCTATTATATCCATAAAAAGTGTTATAGCATAACCATACCGCATTTCGTCTTCATTTTCTATATCTTCGAAATCAGGATGGCAACCAAAACTTTTTTTCATCTGGCCATGCTTTCCAAACTTGTGCCTTACTAAATTTTTGACCCCGTAACTTTCAGGTGAAGGCGTAAAATGCTCTAAGCCTACCAGGGAGCCGCTCCAACTTGCTTCGGATAACGCCTCATTCGAATCGTTTACTATTTGACTTTTGATAACATTGCTTGTTTTAGATTTTGCAAGTTTAGCATCGAGCGAGCGACCTAATCCTTTATAAATATCTTCAATAGACATTTTGCGCCTCTATATTTGAGAAAAAACTATAATTACAATCATTAATCCAATCGACATCAAAGCTAAAGTAATATATTCAATGGATTTTTTTTGATTATTATATTTGCTCTTTAGGGATGTAGATAAATTAAAATTCAATGAAGCTAAGGATCCAATCATTTCCGCTGATTTTTTTTCATTAATGGCATCAATATATTTATTTACATCATTGTGATAATGCAATAAGTCAACAAAAGAAAATATGTTTTTTTTACTGGAAGGTTCCATAAGAGGAACTATGCCCTGTAAAGAATGAAAGATGGCCATTAATAATAGAATCATTGATGCTATAGCTATAACTGATAATACATATTTATCTCCAACATTAGTTAGCCTATTAAGAAACTTATCATAGTTAAGTAAAATTGCTGCAAATAGCGCAGATGACAAGCTTAGTAATATAGTTGATTTAGTGTTGGCGCTACTTATGTAACCATCTGTTCTTAGTATTATTTTTATCATTAGCTCAATTTTTTGCTGAGAATCATCCCTGCGGTTATCCATAAAGCGGCCCAAAAAAACCCCCAGTCAATAAGATTAATCTTTAATGACATTAATGATCAACGCCTCAATCATGTCAAGTGTGCCTTTGTTAATTCCTAACAATTGGCGGGCTTCATACTGTATTTCTTTACCTTTCCGCGCTGGCCGGTCGCGCAACCCGAAATGATGCACGCGGGCCATGCGCTGCACGTTACCCGCAAACTCGATCACGGCCTCATTCGGGCTGGCCTGCGTTTTCATGTACTTAGCAGTGCGCAGCTTTGCGAACATTTCGCACTTTATCCGGCCCTTTTTGCTGCGCACCGGCTGCGTTTTGCGGGGCTTAAACGGCGTGCCATCTGGAGCCTGCTGTCGCTTGATGTTTTGCTGCTGACTCGCGCGCAGTTTGCGGCCAATGCTGCGCGCCATCTCCTTACGCGCCGGGGCCGACAGGCTGCTGATAAGCGCCTCCAGCCGGTCATTTATCAGCTGCAGCTCGCTCATGTCTGCAACTCGCTGACCAGCTCGCCCTTAACGTAAAGCTGCACCGGCCGCGCGTCATTCTCCGGCAGCGGGTTCTCGCCGACGTGAGTCACGTGCAGCCCGTCGTCGGCCCGCTTCACGATCACGCGCTCGCTCAGCTGCAGCTCGATGCTGATATCGCTGGCCGTGTCGCTGATAACATCCGCCTGGAAGGTAAAGCCCGTCCGGCGCTTTTCCTCGGTTGCCATAATGTCGGGTTCATTTGTACGCAGCCATGCCAGCAGCGGCACGATCAGCAGGTCGATGTTACCGGCGTAATCGGTAATGACCATGTTAAGCCGGTACTGGTATTCAAACGACAGCGAGCTGGCAAGCGTCGAGACGATGCGCCCGCTGTCGATAAACACGTTCAGCGCGTCAGGATTTCGCTGCAGCTCCGGCACGCTGTCGGTCAGCGCCTGGCGCAGTTGTTGTGGTTTCAGCATCGTGTTGTTCCTGGCAGTCTTTGATTATTTCGACCTGCAGCCCGCAGGCGGCGAGTGCGGCCTCAAGCTGACGATTGTCAGCCGCCAGATCGCCAGCGGTTTTAAGGCTGTTTCCCGGCACCGGGCAGCTTGTCACGCGCGGACACCCAATCCAGATAATCTCTGGCGCTGGCGAAGGCCGGGCGGGCGTGCAGCCGGATAACATCGTCAGGCAAAGCAGCAGCAGACCAGTCACGCAGTATCGGATTCGCATCGGTTTCTCTCTGTATGGTCATTTCACGGTTAAGCGCGGCCGTGCTGGCGCGTCCCTGCATCAGCCGCAGCTCGGCTTCGCGCTTCTGGCTGGCTCTCGCATCCGCATCCAGCCTGGCTATAGCTTTGTCGCGGCTCTCGATACCGGCCGACAGCGTGCCGATAATGCGCTGCGCGCTGGTCAGGTCATCTTTTGCGACTTTCCACTGCCATCCGGTCACGCCCAGCGCCAGCAGCGCGACGGCCAGCAGGGCGGCAATCAGGCGCGTCATGACACACCCCGCAGGCAGTAGGCTGTTTCCGCAGCGCGGCGGTTTTCCAGCCCGCGATTTCTCACGCCCTTAACGAATACCCAGCGCCGCAGCTCATTACAGGCATCAAGCCAGTGCTGCAGCCTGATATAACGGGCAAAGGTCGAGCTGCAGGCCGCGCGCACGCCGACGTTAAAGGCGAATGACACGGCCGTGTCATAGACCGGCTGCGGCATCTCAGCCGACATACAGGCATCGATCCCGCGCTCGACTCGCATCACGTCATACACGAGATTAACCGCCGCCTGCCGCTCGCTGATCTGGCTTTGCGGCGTCACGCCTTCGGTGTGACCGATGCCGTTCGTCCAGACTCCGGCGCTGCACTGATAGGGCGAGGTGCGGCACCCCTCGGTGTTGGCAATGAGCGCCAGTCCGGCCTCGGACGTTTTCAGGGTTTTAAACTGTGGCAGCAGCGCGGCAATTGCCAGCACGGCCACCACGGCGCAGCGTTTAACGGTCTGGCTCAAGGCTCACCCCCCGCAGGCGCTGCAGCTCGTAGGTTTTGCGTCGGTAATGCCAGTTGATAAAGAACGTCGCGACGTTAGTGATAAGCGTGATAACCGCTACGCCGGAACCGACCATAAAGGCGATATCCTGCGGCGTATGACGGCCGAACCACATCAGGATGAGGCCTATCAGGTAGTTGATCGCAGAGCTGATTTTTTCCATTTTTAGTCCCACAGGTTAACGGTTTCGCCTGCTGATGATTCCGGCAGCTCAGGCAGCGTCACCTCGCAGCCGTGCGGCAGCACCGGCCCGCTTTCGGCCAGGCCCGGATTAGCCGAGTAAACCAGCCCGACAGCCTGACCGGTTCGCCCGTAATAGCGCTGACAGATTTCGTCAACGGTATCGCCCTGCTGTGCGTAAACGATCATCAGAGCAGATCCACAATGCAGCCGGGCTTACCGGCGATGCGGCTGATACTGAATCGCGCATCGCGCCAGTACTCGTCGGCGCTGGCCTCGATTTCGCCCGCCTTTTTTGTGCCGCTGGCGTCATAGCCGCGATAGCGTTCAGCGATGGTGGCGGCGGTCAGCGCGCCGACGGCGGCGAGGTAGGCCGTAACCTTTTCGCTCTCGCCGTCCAGCGATTCCGCAGGCACGTCGGCCAGCGTCTTAAAGCCCGCCGCCATCTGCGCGGCGCGCCAGTCGTACAGCTCGGCGTTTACTTCTGAAATCGCCGTTTTCACGGCCAGGCGCAGGCGCTGCGCCGTGACCGTTCCCTCATAGCGCAGCGAATCGCGCAGCTGCTGCAGGTCAACGTCAGGCCAGAAAAACGTATTCTTTACCGGCGGCTCGGCAGCGTCTGCCGGTCGCGGGGCGGGGATAACAACCGTGTTATTCATAATCGGCCTTTGAAATAGGTGGGCGGTGGAGGACGGCGCAGACACTGAAAGTGCGTTGCCGTCCTGCCGCCCGTGCGCGGGGTCGCGTTCGGTCAGCGGCTGGCGATGGCCTGTTTTTTCATCGCCGTTCCCAGCCGCTCTATGTCTTTTTTGACGCCGCAGCCGTCGTGCAGCTGATGCGCCCTTGCAAGATGGGTCATCGCCTCCGAAGCCCTGCCCGCATCGCGAAGCACATACCCGGTTATCTTGTGCAGCTTGGCGCGAACCTGGTCGGGCATGTCTTCGGATTCCGTCATCACAATGGTTGCCAGCAGCGGGTCAACATCGACCGGCGCTTTTGCCGTCCAGGCGCGCGTTGCCGCGCTGGCGACTTCCTCGGCCAGCAGATACGGCAGGCTGGCGCGCCTGAAGCCGTCCGGCGACACAAGGCCATGCATCAGCGCGTACCGGGCAATTTCCAGCGCGCCGGGTACGTCGCCCGCATCGAGCCGCCAGATCATGACGGTCATCAGCACGGCATCCTGTGCGCCTTTGCCTTTCTCCAGCACGCCGGACACCCACGGCAGGTACTCAGGCAGCAGCTGACGCTTAATTTCCGCCTTGCGCTCGTTGGAGTGCACTTTTTTCAGGCGGCGTTTGTCGTCATTCAGCTTGATGAGCATCTGCTCATAGCCGCTGGCGTGGCGCAGCGGGTTGTCGGCGTTCTGCGAGGCTTCAATAGCCTGCTGGCGCATGCGATGACGTCGGGCAGGGCTTAACATGCGTTATGCCTCCACTTCCTGCATAGTGGCTGCGGGTGCAGCGAACACACCGACTTCGATGTTTTCAACCAGGCAACCGGCCGCGTAATCCTCGATCACGTAGTCCTCATTGATTGACTCATAGTTTTCGATGCGGTCGCGCTTCGGCACCTCGTCAATCAGGCGGCGATGCGTGCCTTCCTGGAAGTAAATCGACAGGTTATCGGTGCGGGTGATAAACATGGCGTCGGCCGGGAAGTACGGCACGCGCACCGCTGGCAGACCGCCGATGCGTTTCTGACTGATAATGACGTCAGCGGCCAGCTGCTCGGTATTGGCCTGCGACTGGTTGACGATCGGGAAGTATTTATCAGCCAGCAGCTGACGGCCCACGATGACAACCAGCTCCGGGTCTTCCTGATACCACGGCTCGATCAGGGTGTTGGTGGCATCCATAACCAGCGCGTCGAGGCTGGCATAGTCGCCGTTTTTGCCGACGCGGATTTTTTCAGAGACAACGGTGCCGTCTTCCTCGGTGACTTTGCTCATCACGCGTTCAGGCGCATCGTTGCGGTACTTCTGCAGCCAGCCTACGGCCACGTCCTGCAGCATCGGGTTCCTGGCACGGTTTGAGGTTTTGGCGCGGGTCACGCCGTTGAAGCCGATCATGATGCGGTCAAGTGCCTGGCGCTTCACGATGGCGTCACGCAGGCGGGCCTGAAAATCTTCATAACGCGCCCACAGATCTAGGGTGTTATAGCGGATATGAAAGTCATAGTTGACCTGCACACACTCATAACCCTGCTTATCCAGCGCGGCAAAGTCAGCGGTTTCGCGCTCGTCGCCGCCTGCCGTATCGGTCACGCTGGCAATCGAGCCGGATACGCCGATCCCGATTTTCTCGCCCTTCATTTCGGACACCGGCACGATGTTGACGCGGGTCAGGAAGTCGGAAGACTCCTGCACGCGGTTCATCAGCGTCTGAGTGACCGACGGCTCAACGGTAAATTTCTTGTTCATGTCGTCGGTTTCGACGCCGTTCAGCTCGGCGAGGCGGGTCATGAACTGGTTAAACTTAAAGCGGGTATTCTTGCGCATTGGCGTTCCTGTTTATCTCTGTGTTGGGTTTTAACGTTCAGGCAACGCCTGATTAGCAGTCGGTCTGCGCGCCGGACTTCGGATCGCTGCCGGTTGCCGCCGGGCGACGATTAAAGCTGCCGTCGGTCTGTGAAAGCTGGCCCTGCAGCGCAGCGAAAGCGGCACGGTCTTCCCCGGCCTGCTGCTCGATAGCCTCCAGGCGTGCGGTGACGGACTGCTCCAGCGCCGACAGCTCCTGCGTCTGGCTCTCCGCGTTCAGCTGCACCTGCTCGGCGACGGCCGTTACTGCTGCGCTGACGTCGGCGAACTGCTCACCATCGGTTTTCTTTTTCGCTGAGAACATCGCCGAGATGCGCGCCAGCAGAGACGGTGACGGCTCCGCTGCTTCTTCAAACTCGATCACGGTTTCTTCGGCGGCGGTAAAAAGGTTGCCTTTATCCAGCTTGCGGGATGCCAGCGGATTAACTTTTGCCGTGGCGCTGAAGCTCAGGATTTCCGTGCCGAGGCTGGCCGGGTCGTCGGTGACGGCCAGGCCGACCAGATACGCCTCGCCCGTGTCGGCGAATTCAGGGTTAACCTCAATGGACGTGTAGATTTTCTGACGCGCTTTAGTCAGCTCAATAAGCTCAGGCGTCGGATCAATCCAGGCATACAGCGCCAGCTTGCCCTTGAGCGGGCCGTCGCCGATTTCTTCAGCCTCGACGGCGGTCACGTCACCAAAGCGGCGGAAAGTGCTGTCGGCGGCATAGCCCCGGATGTGTTCCATGTTGATGCGTGCGCCGTACATCGCCGGGTCATAGTTTTTCGCCATCTGCGAAATCCAGTCGCGGGAAATAACGCGGCCGTCAGTGGTTGCGCCCTCTGTTGCGATACGAAAACGCTTTGCTTTGATTGCTGCCATTAATCAGGCTCCGGTCAGGTGTTGGGTCGGTTCGGGGCCAGTTTCCCCGTCGCCACACAATCCCTCAACGAATGCCAGCCCGCTGATGCATCAGTAAACAGGCACAGCAGGCGCGCCATTTTCGACCCCGGTAGCCTTGCCGGTATGAAAACGACACCAACAACCATCATCAGCGATCCGCGCCGTCAGGCCGCGCTGCTTTACTGGCAGGGTTATTCCGTGCGCCAGATTGCGGAGACGCTCGGACAGAAAACGCCAACCGTGCAGAGCTGGAAGCTGCGCGACGCGTGGGAGGACGTTGCGCCCATCAGTCGCGTTGAATCCAGCATGGAAGCCCGGCTGATCCAGCTCATCATGAAAGAGGTAAAGGGGAATGGTGATTACAAAGAGATAGACGCGCTGGGCCGTCAGATTGAGCGCCTTGCCCGCGTTGAGCGTTACCGCAGCAGCGGCAACGAGGCCGACTTGAATCCTAACGTGCGCAACCGCAACCGGGGCGAGCGCCAGCCGGTCGTTAAAAACGAGTTCAGCGACGAACAGACAGATAAGCTGACCGGCGTGTTTATGGATAACTGCTTTGAGTATCAGCTCAACTGGCACCGCGCGGGGCTGACTCACCGCATCCGCAATATCCTGAAGTCGCGCCAGATTGGCGCAACGTTCTACTTTGCCCGCGAGGCGCTGATCGATGCGCTGACCACCGGCCGCAACCAGATATTTCTTTCGGCCAGCAAGGCGCAGGCGTACGTCTTCAAAAACTACATTATCGACTTCGCCCGCCAGGCTGATGTTGACCTGAAAGGCGATCCCATCGTGCTGCCGAACGGCGCGCGTCTGATATTCCTCGGCACCAACGTGCGCACCGCGCAGAGCTACACCGGCAACCTGTACCTGGACGAATATTTCTGGATACCGAAATTCCAGGAGCTGCGCAAAGTCGCCAGCGGCATGTCATTACACAAAAAGTGGCGTACAACTTACTTTTCCACGCCGTCAGCCCTGTCGCACAGCGCCTATCCGTTCTGGTCGGGCGAGCTGTTCAACAAAGGGCGTCGCAGCAAGGCTGATCGCATCGAGATAGACCTGTCGCATTCTCACCTGGCAAAAGGCGCGCTGTGCGGTGACGGGCAGTGGCGGCAGATTGTCACCGTTGAGGATGCGCTGACCGGCGGCTGCAACCTCTTCGATATTGACCAGCTGCAGCTTGAGTACAGCCCGGCGGAATATCAGAACCTGCTGATGTGTGAGTTCGTCGACGATGAGGCGAGCGTGTTCCCGTTCGCCGAGCTGCAGAGTTGCATGATCGACAGCCTGGAGGAGTGGGAGGACTTTAATCCATACCTGCCGCGTCCGTTCGCATACCGGCCGGTCTGGATCGGCTATGACCCGTCGCATACCGGCGACAGCGCAGGCTGTGCGGTAATCGCGCCGCCGCTCGTTGCGGGCGGTAAATTCCGCGTGCTGGAGCGTCACCAGTGGCGGGGCATGGACTTTGCCGCGCAGGCAAAATCAATTGAGGACTTAACGAAAAAATACACTGTGGAATATATCGGCGTGGATGCAACCGGCATCGGCCAGGGCGTTTTCCAGCTGGTACGCCAGTTTTACCCGGCCGCGCGGGAAATCAAATACTCGCCGGAAGTGAAAACCGCAATGGTGCTGAAAGCGAAGGACACCATCAGCAGCGGGCGGCTTGAGTATGACGCCGGGGCGACGGACATCACGCAGTCTTTTATGGCTATCCGCAAAACCATGACGGCAAGCGGCAACCGCTCAACCTATGAGGCGAGCCGCAGCGAAGAGGCCAGCCACGCCGACGTCGCCTGGGCCATCATGCACGCACTGTTAAACGAACCGCTTACCGCAGCCAGCGGCGGCGCTAACCCCTCAATTCTGGAATTTTACTGATGAGCAAACGCAGAGGCCGCAAGGCTCACACCGCCACCGCGCAGTCGGTACAGGCAACCGCACCGCAGCAGCACGCCGAGGCGTTTACCTTTGGCGACCCCACGCCGGTTATGGATAAGCGCGACATTCTGGATTATGCAGAGTGCATCGGTAACGGGCGCTGGTTTGAGCCGCCGGTCAGTTTTAGCGGGCTGGCTAAAAGCCTGCGCTCGGCCGTGCATCACAGCTCGCCGATTTACGTAAAGCGCAACATTCTGGCATCAACCTTTATCCCGCACCCGATGATGAGCCAGCAGGAGTTCAGCAAGTTTGCGCTGGATTATCTGGTCTTTGGCAATGCTTTTGCCGAGCTGCGCCGTAATGGCCTGGGTGAGCCGCTGCGCCTTGAAACCACCCCGGCCAAATTCACCCGCAGGGGCGTGAAGGATGGCGTTTATTGGTTTGTGAATGACTGGAAAGAGCCGCACGAATTTTCGGCCGG
This sequence comes from Pantoea graminicola, assembly GCF_048452665.1. Taxonomy (NCBI): domain Bacteria; kingdom Pseudomonadati; phylum Pseudomonadota; class Gammaproteobacteria; order Enterobacterales; family Erwiniaceae; genus Pantoea; species Pantoea graminicola. The sequence goes on from NZ_JBLWSJ010000003.1 coordinate 86,980, forward strand.
CAGCGTGTTTCACCTGCTGGAGCCGGATATTAATCAGGAGCTTTACGGCCTGCCGGAATACCTCAGCGCGCTTAACTCAGCCTGGCTGAATGAGGCGGCAACGCTGTTCCGCCGCAAGTATTACCAGAACGGCGCACACGCCGGTTACATCCTGTATATGACCGACGCGGCGCAGAGCAGCAGCGACGTTGACCGGATGCGCCAGGCGATGCGCGACACGAAAGGGCTGGGTAACTTCCGCAACCTGTTTATGTACGCGCCGAACGGTAAGCCGGACGGAATCAAGATCCTGCCGCTCAGTGAAGTCGCGACGAAAGACGATTTCTTTAACATCAAGAAGGCCAGCCGCGATGACCTGTTAAGTGCGCACCGTGTGCCGCCGCAGATGATGGGGATTATCCCGGACAACTCCGGCGGATTCGGTGACGCGGTGAAGGCAGCGCAGGTATTTGTGAGGAATGAGCTAACACCTCTTCAAGAAAGGATGAAAGAGATGAACAACTGGATTGGTAAAGACGTTATAGACTTTATACCTTATGAGCTAGTGTAAAATGTTATGTTAGATATATTACGCAGCTCAAGCATGGGCTGCGTAATCAATTAATAATCGACCCGATCTATAAGCACTTTCCCTCTCCACCCTCCCAAGTATACAGACCCATAATCTTCCCAAGATTCAATATTCACCGCAATATCTTCCTGAACAAAAGGGATAAGAATTTCAATGTTTTTCTTTATCATTTGAATGTTTTCAAAATCAATATCACACCTATCAGAAAAATGGTTAATCAAATTATCTATTCTATCAAGCGGATCAGGATGGGTCTTAATTCTGTTGAAGGATGGTGCTATCTGGTCATTAACATTCCTAAGCAGTTCTAAATAAGAAAAGAAGAATGCAGCTGATGTTATCATCTTATGCATCGAGGCAGGTGAAATGCATTGCCTTTCAATCGCATCTATATCAGCGTCAAATTCTTCCTGTTGTTCATGAGTGTAGTACTTAGGAATTTTATTTCCCACGCCCTCCAAAATATTATGCGCTACATCATCTATTAGGTTAGGATCACCCATATGCCCTAAAAAATAATGTGAATACTCATGAGCAACAATAAAAAGCAATTGTTGATCAACATAATCTAAAGTTTGTGAGTGAACCGCATCAGGAATTTCTCCCCTCGGGTCGATATCAAAATCTAAAGCTTCTGACTTAAGCATAATTCTCAAGCCTATTTTAAGCGCAGCATATCTTACATCATATGGTATATCACAATCTTCATAACTAGCAAGTGACAAAGTCATGAAGTATAAAAAGTATTTAAGAGACTCTGAAATCGTAATTATATTTCCATACTTAGTTTTTATTATCCTCCCATTGGGATCATTGCAAAATACCAGCCCAGCCGGAATGTGTTTGACCAACTCAGCATCATCAGAGGAAATCCTCGACAAATAATCATCAAATACTTTACTTTCAAAGCTATTGCTAAAACTCCATTCATTGCCGGCCTTCCTCATTCTGGCAAGAAAGACTCTAAATATCCTCACTTGTTCAACTGTAACATTTGCCCTAAGTTTTAGCAGATAATCGCTTTCGTTTTTAGGGTCTTTGATTCTATCTATTTCATCTTTATTACATAACGACATGTAAAACGACAAGTCATAAGTTTCCAAATCCATAGTCATCTCCATTAATCCTTATTAAGCCTAAAAACTTGACCAAAATGTATGTCATAACTTAAATATTGAGCAATTAAAAAAGCATACACAGCATGATTTTACACTTTAGCACGGATTCCTTTTCCCGCCACGCCCAAAGGTTTATGCATTTTTTTCTATGCATGTACCACGTAAGTGCTCCCGAACTTGTCATGTGGTTTTTTCTGTCGCATCCATGGTTTACTTTCTAACTTTACTCTAAGTTCTTTGTCACTTTCGCACACATGTTTGTACCCCTCGCGCGCAATGCTATCCCCGCCACGCCTGCCCGCTTTATGCATCGCTTTTCATGCAGGTGCATGTACCATCTCTGACCGCGCCAGCTCTGGCCTTACTAACGCTTAACGATCCAATTTGGATCATGCGGATTCATGCAACAATATGCACTTTGATGCAGAAGCAAAAAGCCACCTGAAAGGTGGCTAGTGAAGGGGAGGGAAGGGGGGCTTAATCATTCTGCCTGGCGGTATATGGCAGCTTCGAAAACAGATGTGTCGATTGTCCCTGCCATGTCGCTGATCATCGACAGTGCCATTTTTAATTCATCTTCTTTGCAGTGTGCGATCAATGAAACGTCAGCAATGAACTGGATGCGTGCAACCGTCTCGCTTAGATTATCTATATCCATCAATTGATTAACTCCTTCTAGTCAAAATATACTGTATGTATAAACAGTATCATGACGTTTTGGAATCGTAAACAATCGTGCAGCTCAGATTAGTCCGACTGCCGTTTTATTAATCAGACAGCTGTATGCCTCTTTTTCTCGCGAGCGCAATAGAGCGCTTTAGTGGAGTGGGATTTTTACGCCGTTTATGGAAGAGGTAGCCGCTTGTACCGCTCCAGTAAGAAAGCTCCCCAACCTTGATTGTGTGGCCTTTCATCATACGCACAGCTTCACCGTCGGACAGTGTTAACCTGGAGATCTCATAGAAACTCTTTTTCAAAGACTCACGCTCTCTATACTGACTCAGTTCAGAGTGATATTTGTCCGGCTCAGGTTGCTCCTGCGCTGGCTTTTCTTTCAATCGCTTAAGAATCTTTCTGCGCTCGGCGCGAGTAGGGGGCTTTGTGAAATCGATAGCGGCTTCAGAGCCTGTCGGCTCCGTACAGTTATTGACAGAACTCCGAGAGGACGCGGACGCGTCCTTAAATTCAAAACCCAAATCAACGGCACGTTTCGGGACAATCTTCCATTGCATCAGACGGGTTAAAATTGGTGTATCGTCGCCAACTTCAGTTGCGTAAACGCCCTTGATGCGCAAGGTTTCCTCGCCGTACTCATTCATATCTTCGCTTGCCTGATACCAGGTGCGCACAGCCAGATCGTCACGGCGCACGAACGGCCCGCCCTGGGCGTTAACGTATCCGGCCCAGTCTCCCGCGTCGGCGGCGTCATGCGCGGCCGCAAATTCAATGCTCAGGCCGTGTGCGGTTTCGCTGTCAGCCATGCGGCGCAGCTCGCGGTAAACAGTGACCGGCGCACCGCCCACAAACTGAAATTGCCGGATATGCCAGCGTGCTGCCCAGGCAGAAACGGCCGAGGCGGTTTCCTTAAGGTCTTTGCCGCTTTCGTCGTCTGTCTCACCGTCCAGCGCATAGCCGTCGATATTTTTGGAAATGTATTTAGCAACGTAACCCGTTGCGCTGCCTTTCTCCGGATCGATAGCCTCGGCGTGAAAACGGGCCTTACGGGCCTTGTCGGTTGTCAGCTCGCTGCCGTCTACCTGACAGGCGTAGTCGCGAATAATCTCGCGCACACGCTCAGCCTGTTCCGGGCGCATAAACATGAGCATGTGCCAGTGCGGGGTCGCATCATGATGAGGCTCAGCAACGCGGATCCCGAAGATGCGGATTTCTTCGCGATGCAGCTTGGCTCGGATTTTCTGCCAGACGCTGCAGAGATAACGCTGCGTGTCGGCCGGGCTGGCACCGTTCCATTTACGGTTACGATGCCCGGTTTTGATTGTGGCGTGATAGCGCGCGGGGGCGGTCAGCGTGTAGAACTCGCCGATAAAGCCCATATCATTGCAGATGTTTTCAAAGCCACGAATACGGGTCATCAACTCGCAGCGGCGGATCGCCGGGTTGGCCACGCTGCCGTCGTATTTCTCAATCAGGCTGATGCGGTTGCCTTCTTCGTCTTCCAGCTCCATTCCCTTCAGAAATTCACGGGTGCGGCGCTTCTGCTCGCGCCACTCTGAAACGGTCATGCTGCTGGCGTAGGGTGTGTGTTTTTTGCTGACGTTAGCCAGGGCAATCTGAAGATGCTCACGCCATGATGCGGCCACGCGGCGCAGTCGGCCTTTCCACCATTTTTCCGTCTGCATACGTATGATCGCCGGGGTAATTTCCTCCGGGTCAAACAGCCGCGACGTGACTTTATCCCACAATGGCGGCGTCTGGCTCAGTTCGCGGGTGATGGTAGCGGCAATCATGTAAACGCGGTGCGTGTATTTGTAATCTGACTCGTCGCTGGACTGCGCGTGAGCCTGTACCAGCTCGGCGAGGATGAAATTAGCCACATCCCCGGCCAGCAAATCGACGTCGGCGCGAGCCATATCCGGCAGTCGGTTGAAGCGGCGCATCAGCTCCCATAGCTGACCACCTGCGCTGGCCGCGCCATCCTGTTTAGTGGCATTACCTGCCAGCAAGTTAAATGCGCCGCCGCTCATTTCACGGAGGCGATATTGAGCGTTAACGGTTTCGACGCGTGGCAATGTGCGCTCAACGAAGGTTTTCGTTAAGTACGCATTGGCACGCTCAATACCCTGTGTTTTTTCCAACTCACTAAACCGACGCTTTACATCAATCTGAATCAGCGTCGGTTGCTTTTCGAGTAGTTCCTGCGCACGCACTAAAGCCGCAATCATCTGAGTGCGGCTGTGCATTTCCTCATAGGTTGGGTATGGGCTGGCAATGGCTTCCCGTGGAGCATTCCACGGGTAAGCGTATGCTTGCGGCACATCAGAAATAGTATTAGTTTCTTCGCTGATATTAAGAAGGGAGGCATCCAATGGAACCGGAATCATCTACTCAACGCCCTTATTACGCCGAGAATATTCATTTTCTGGATGGCGTGAGAGCGCCTCTACGCGCTGTAAGACTTTTATCAGCGCACGACATGTATGCTGCTTGCGACGCGTTTTTGGGTCAGACACAAAACTACCGACCAGAGCGCTGGCTTGGCTCAAAATCCAGTCGAGACGATCTTGTTCGTCTTTTCGTATGGAGTTTTGGAGCAGAGTGGCTACCTCACGGAGAATGGAAAGGCTCAGTTCAGCGCGCATTGAATAGCGTGCGCCAACAGCTAATGAGCAACCGTAGACACGAATTCGATGAGTGGGACGATTGGGAATCTCTACAGTCAGATATTCACATCTCGCTTCAAGCGACTCGCAAGACTGTTGAGTTTTTCTGCGCGGGCGACCCGCGATTTCTGCCAATGCCGACAGACCTGTTCTTGGTCCCTGATCACTTCGGGAAATTTCTTTGCTCACTTGTTGCCGGCACTGTGAGTCCGGCATGGATCGCAACGGTTGATAGCGAAATGACACCGGGATGCCGTAATGGGCTGCATCCGATTTATGCTGAACGTGAGATTTAGAATTGCTCATGCCGCACCGCCTTTGCGTGAATTGCCGAATCTTTCTTCGATGTCCTGGCAATTAACGCAGCGTGTAACTCCGTAAATAGCGCGGCGACGTTTTTCAGGGATAGGAGCGTTGCAGTCTTCACAGAAAAATGCAGATACACCGACAGGTCGATTAGTGATTAACGCAATATTGCGAGCCAGCATTTCGTCGGTGCGCTGCTGTACGATGTCCATTGAGTCAGCCATTAGTGCGCCTCCTCAATCTGTGCCTGGATTTTTTCCGCTTCTTGATTAAGCAGCTCGGCTGCTTCGATGTGTGTCATTCCATCACTACGAATTTTCCACGCCAATACATTGAGGCGGGAGGCCATAAGTTCTGCACGAGCAAGACGCTCTTCGCGACGCGCATCATTCAGCATCATATCGAGTTCGATATAAGAATCAGGCTTAGTGGTACCAGGTAATTTATTCAGCATATGATTTCCTCGTATTCAGGCAAAGCGAATCCCGGCGGGTTTACGCCAATTAATCGCTTTTATTTATTTAGTTCGAAAGAGTCATTCGTTTGGGGAACAAACTCACAACGGCTTTCAGATGGTTCATTGCGCGAATCAGTGCGTTTCTTTCATCGGTAGTGAGATCAGTAAAATCGGCTGAGTGCCGGTCTTTGCCGATGTGCGCTAGGAAAAAAATGGCGCTTAACACACGTTTGTTATCCTGATAATTACTGTCAGTCACATCGCGCATTTCAGCAATAAAACGGGCTACATCTTTTTCGCAATTACCGCCCATCAGTTGCGCGCGGAGTAGAGCGACATGATTCAACGCTGCAACGCGTTGACCGGTTGTCAGTTCGACCAGCATGGAATCGCCTTCGATAGCCATGATTTGCTCCTCTTGGGTAATGCCTGTGCTTTGACTTCTGAAGCTGACGGCGTTACTGGATTCCAGCGCTTACCGTTTTCTCCCATGATCCAGCCGTGTCCGTATGACATGGATGGGCTTTGGCGTTTAAGCCTTGCTGCCAATGAGATCATGATTACCCCTCAACTCATGCCAAATGATGCACCGATGCCGCTGATAGCATCGACAGTTGAGGACAGTGCCGGGTTAGCCTGAATACGCGCTTGTACTGCCATTGCGGCCAGTGTTAAGCAGCGAATACCGCTATTAACGTTTTGCAGCAGGCCACGTTTACAGTTGGCTGTCATAGGTTCTTTAGAGATTGCGCCAGCTGCCAACTGGCCCACTTCTGCAGTAGCCTTCATCACATACAGGGGAAACTTCTCATTAGCGACTTCATTTACTGGCACGCAGGGGAGGCACTGGATTTGCGCCAGCAGACCATCAACTAATGTTGCATCTTCAGTGACATCAGTGAGAGCTAAAACCTCTAAGACGGTAAGCTGATGCGGCTGATCTGGATTCAGTTTGTTACGCAGCGTTTGTGCACGCATGCCGGACTGCTTAGCGACGTCTTCCATGTTGTGAGCTAAGGCGAATTTACGACAGGCATCGTCGTAATGGTTATGGGTAGAAACCTTGAAATCAAACATGCTCAGATCCTTCTTAACTTGCAAAATCAAGTTATGGTTTGATGTAGCGGCATTTGATTGCTTGTTGGCGGTTCTTCTCACGCCATGCAGCAACATTGATAAGCGGGTTACCATGTTTGGTCATGGTGGTTTCAACTACTTCGCCGGTCTTACGATTGGTTCGGTTCTGCGTGTAGGTGAAAGATGGGGTAGGGGCGAGCAGCACAACTCCGTTAGCAATCCATTTTTCCAGCACTGACAGGCTAATGCGGTTGGCTGCAGCGAAGTCCTGCTTGGACATTGTTGGGGATGTGGCGAGCGTGACGGCTTTGTTTACGGCGTCGTTTACCGCTTTGCTGATAGCAGGCATTAAAATGGCGGCGACATTGGCAATAAAATCTTGAGATTGCACTAAGTCAAATGCGTTCTGGCTGTTTGCATTTTCAGTATGCATAACGCAATATCTCCTTATGATCGTTTTGTTCTATGGTGTTTCATGTGGTGTGAATGCACTTTAGATCGTAAAAACGATTTGGTAAATGATTATTTATCACTTATTGGTGTTTTTATGATTGAAGAGAAGGGCGGTAGTGCTCAGATTCTCGAAAGACTTATGTCTTCTTATGGGGTTAATACCCAAAAAGAATTGGCTGCTGCTCTGGGTATACCAGCTAACAACATCAGTGGCTGGACGCAGAGAGACAATGTACCTGGTAATGCGATTATCAAATGTGCATTAGATACAGACGCGGATTTGCGCTGGTTAGTGCAGGGTAAACTTGCAAAAGCAAGTTATGAGGTTTCTAAGGAAAGCCTGTCGGGTGCTGCGTTACATGCAGAGGTGATGGCAAATGGTGGAAAACCAGTTCTACGGCGTATCCTCGATGCTTATGGTTTTACTATGCAAAAGCAACTCTGTGAATTGCTAAAAATTTCGTCTGGTACAGTTAGCACTTGGGTGCGTCGAAATTATTTTCCAGGTGATGTTGTTGTAACTTGCGCACTTGATACGGGAGTCTCTCTGGAATGGTTGGCTACGGGAAAAAATAAGGCGAATCGGTTTGACAGTAACAGTTTGCCTGAATTCTCTCAAATTAGAAAAATTGTTAAAAGTAAGTTGGTTGCTGGGAAATTAATAGAGGATGGGTTCTATTATTTCGATAGTTCGTTTATTTCTAAAGATATAATCGACCCGACATTTATTGAGTCAGTGACTAAATCTTGGTTAGTTGATATGGGACAAAAAGACATCAGCAACGGAAGATGGGTTATTAATATTGATGGTAATCTAGATGTTTACGATGTTACTAGAGTTCCCGGAAACAAGATTAGCATTGTTGGAAGATCATCTGGCTTTGAGTGTAGTGTTAGTGAGGTTATTCCACTTGGAGTAGTAGTGCAAACTTTAGAAAATAATATCTAAACCTTGCGGCGGAATAAAATTCAAGTGGTTGATGTATAGGGTTTTTCTAAATATTAAATGCTATAAACTATGATTTTTAATTTTCGTAGAAATTAAGTTTTATCATTTTTTTTGCTATTAAAAGGATTTATATGGTTCATAAATTCGTTTCGCATGGTAAGAAAGTGCTGTCTATCTCAGAAAAGCATGGCTGGTTGCCCGGGGTTAAATATACGAACCTGCGGAATATAAAAGGTGTTGATTTTGAAAAAAAAGGTTTTCTGGATATTGATTGGAAGAATTATTCTTTTGAAAGGCATTTGTCTGCAGTAATTGAAAAGAAGCCTTTTTTAACTATTGCCAGAGATGTTGAGGATATATATCAACTTGATAGCATACTCAAGCAAGCTGAAGTATTAAAAAAGCATTGTGAGCACGTTGCTATAGTGCCAAAAGATATTCGTATGAATGGAAATATAACCTCGCTCATACCAAAAGAGTATATATTGGCATATAGTGTTCCTACAAGGTATGGCGGAACACAGGTCAGTTTAAATAGTTTTGATCGAAAAGTTCATTTGCTAGGTGGAAGGCCCGATATACAGAGAGCTCTTGGTGATAAATTAGATGTTTTTTCCATTGATGGAAATAGATTTACTCTAGATGCAAGTTTTGGATATTACTTTGATGGTATTAGGTTTGTTAAAAACAAAATAAATAGCTATGATTATTGTCTTGAGGAGTCGATAAGGAATATCTTTTTAATTTGGAAGGGCTATAATTCTGACTTTAATACTAGAAGTAACTTTATTTATGAGGGGGCGATATGAGCGTTGGAAGAGAAGACTTGCTATTGAAGATGTATGAGGTTCTAAATAATGAGATAAGCAGGCATATAACTGTTATATGGCAAAGTATAAGTGTAGTTGTAGGTGCGTTTACATTACTTTCTTTGGTAGAAAAAAACATCATGAATATTGATGTTGCAATTAGTATAATATTGCTTCTAATTACTTGGTTATTTGACCATCTAATTGACTCTGGATATTGGTATAACAGAAACTTAGTAATGATAGCAAATATTGAAAGGCAATTTCTAACCGTTGGTGATCAAAAAGAAATTCATTACTACTTTGGTTCGCATCGTTCAAAAAATAAAATGCTAACGCATTTAAAAATTCAAAGAAATCTTGGGGTTGGGCTTGCCTTAATTGTGATAGGTTATCATTTTTTGACAAGGGTATATAGTGGCTTTTCTCTACCATTAACCTTGGATAACATTGATCCCTTAAGGGTTCTCCCATATTTTGTAGTTTTATGGAGTTTATTTTACATTCCTAAGCAGATAAAAGTAACAAACGAGAAGTACGAAGAATTCATCCGTAATTCACCGGGTAAAGTCATAGATACAAGCAGTGTAACCTATGGTGTAGGTCATCCTACGAAGTGATGACAATTTTAATAAAAGCAATTCATATTAAAGGGCACCTAAACATATATTATGTTAGGTGCTATTAAATAGATTGAAAATATTAGCTCTCAATTAATCTCATCTTGGTAAATGAAGTATTAATAAGTGATGAGTCGCTTTCTTAATTTTAAAAGGTTGAAAGCACCATGATTTTAAGAGTAGAGATTATAATCTATAATTGAGTGGGTTTTATTATCTTTGTTAGTGAACTCCTCAGGCCTGCATAGTTGGTTAGGATGAAATTCATCTTTAGTGACGCTTGTGGGTCTTTTTAATATTATAATTGGTCTGGGTCGCGTCTATAAGAGTTCGCTAATAACAGGCTTTACTCAAGACAAATAGTTATTAATGGTGAGGGTATCATGGCAGGTAAAAGACAACATTACATACCTAGATTCTTACAGCGTGGTTTCCTAACGGGGGATTTAAAAAAACAAAACACATACATGTATTTGAATGGGGGAGGAGTGCGATCTTCTAATATTAATAATGTTGGCGTTGAAGGGTTTTTTTATTCAATAGATGGTGATGCTGAATTAGATGATATGTACACAAATTTGGAAAATGATTATGCGTCAATAATAAATAAAATAAGAGTGCATTCATTTAATGAGCTTAATAGCTCTGACCTAGCTAAAATCATTGGTCACTTTGAAGTGCGAACTAATAACTTGAGAAAAAGTTTTTTATCTTCAAGTACATTATTCTTAGATAAAATGGCGGATGCTTTTTTAGATATTAATGTGCTTAACTCTTTGATTCTGAATGAACTTAAAAAGAAGTTTTTAAAGGGTGGTATCATTGATAATGTATTCAATAATCTTGAAATTCATGGGCAAGATCGTGATGCTCTATTTGAACGCATCCTGCCCATGATAGAGGTGAATATCGAGCATTACTTAAAGTTTTCTATAGAACCCATTAAGAATTCATTTAAGTTAGCTGTAAATGAAAGGTTGAAAGATGTCATAAAAAAAGGACATATAGATGGTATGCTCAAACCTGTTTCGGAAAATAAAAAGTTAAAAATTTACGAGTCTCTAGATTATGGAATAATCAATACTGATTTTAGTCTTATACTAAGTGACTCTATGGTTATTTTTGAGTTTGAAAATATTAAAGATTTTAAACCGTTCTATGATATTAAAAATACTTTAAAGTCAGTGTATTTACCAATATCAGCTAATATTTTAATTTATGGGACAAAAGATAATTCTGTACCAAATCTCAAAGTTATCAACGAAATGAGTGCAAAATGCTCAAGTGATTTCTTTATAGCTTCTGAAATTAGCTCTGATTTTTCTTCACTTCAACACTACATAGGGAAAAACTGCGCTCTTCTCACTGATTCTGAAATGAAAATTATCCTTAAAGATGTCATCAGAGAGCAACTTTCTCAATAACCGCTAAAGCCATTAAATCGCCAATCATGCTTATAACGTACTGATTTTTAGACTTTCCTAAAGTATTCGGTCTTTTTTTGGCGCTAAGATGTACGAAGACTTTGCTATGCTGTGCTTCTCCCCCGGACATAAGATTCAGGGAACAAAGCAATATCAAGCACACTATCCCGGCTATTGGCAAGCAACCTGACTCAGCCTGAATGATCAGCTACTGATTGCTGCGTAGATTCATGGCGCCTGGCGTCGCCCTGCGCCGCTCCATGATGACGTGGTGCGATTCAAGCCATTTGCTCAATGTTGAATTATATCAGGCCCTTTTTTAAAGCCGTTCAAGAAGGGGCAATGGAGAGTGGTTTTCTCATTATAGTTGTTGGCTTCGATAGCCTGGTCTGTCGCGCCCTCGCGGGTTATCTTACCCGGAATAAATCCAAAGATATTAGCTGTACCGACAATAACACACTGATAATGGATAGTTATCCTGATAAATTGAAGCTGAATCTGAAGCGCCCGGATGAATATGCCTTTATAGTTAAACATTACAGCAAACATGTGAAAGCGGGCATTGGAAAAAGTTTAACTTCAGAAGGTATGATCCGCATTAAACTCCCGCTAGGAGAGGGGCTTCCTGAAAGAACCAGGCTAACGCCAGGCATAGAACCGGACATGGATGGCCATATCAGTAGGGTCAAAGCCATAGATTATGGCATATTACCCTATGCAATTAAGGAAAGTAGCTGTGTTTCAATGCAAGTAAGCCGCCTAATGTAGCAATAAGAGCGCAGCATACAAAACTGAATGCAGAAGTATAAAAAAATGCTGGCATCCATTTAATTAAGTCACGGTCGTTTTTTTCAAAAAAACTGTAGGCTTCACTGTTGCTTTCAAGGAAGAAAACCTTCTTTTTTCTGTCTAACCCAATAAAGAAATATGCCAGGGGTGTAGCACCAAAAAATCCCGTGTGACAGTGAAATGAGTAGGGTGCCGGGAACTCGTAACGCCTTTGGAATATTTCCAGAATTTTATAATATTTTTTTCTGTTGGCTGCATAAATTAATATTGACGCAATAAAGCTTAGCAAACAAATACAGATGAGTGATAATCCGATGAATTTTATTGTCATTCAGAAGCCTATGCCTTGATAAAAGGAATCTAAACCCCAGTTCATAAACTCGCCAGCTGCGTAACCAGCTGCGACTGAACCTATTGCAGCACAAGCAACACCTCCGACTCCAGCAGTGGTTATTCCAACTGCGGCGCAAATGCCTAATCCAGCGGCTGAACCTATTATACCACCACCCACTCCAGCAGCTGTAGAAAGTCCAAATTTAGAATATTCTTTAAAAGCTGTTTTACTACACTCGCCTTCTCGTCCTGTGGTACAGGTATTAACAACATTGTTAGTGGTGCCAAAAAAAGAGAAGCCTATTCCGATGTAGCCACCCCTTTTAAGGAAACGTGCTGCTTTAGCAGCGTTACCGACATAAGTTGAATATCCTGGAATTGCCCCGACGCCTACAGTGGACCATTCATGCACAATCGAGCGGCTAGATAGGTTTAGCGCTCTTTTCATATTTTCATACTGCTGGAAATTAATTGAGTAACGAGCAAGGTCTTTAAGTATGGGCTTATTAACTAAATCCTTTAACTGATTGAGTAAATGATTTCGCTCGACAAAAAACTGCTGTCCAATCAGCGTTCCCTGAGTGCGAAACTGATTCTGATAACTCGCTTCAATTTTCTTAAGGGTTTGTTCTATAGCGTTGAAATATTTTTCACCCGCATCACCTGCGGTTCCAAAAATCTTATCACCAACACTTGTTAGCGCTGCAATTGTCCCGTAGTGCTTTTGCATAAAGCCAGACTCTTCGGCACTAACGCCGATTAATGCCCTATCAGTTTTTGTTTTTGCCTGTCTTAGCGTTTTAAGCGCATGTATGGTCATAGGTGCAGGAGTGTCGGGATCGGCCACGATAAGGATTTGTCCCGGTCTTAACCAGGGAGTATCGGCATTCAGTTGCATGAACATATTACCGGCCGGGCTGCGAATGTCCGTGAAAAGCTGTCTTGCCTGATGATCCAGCGAGCCGGGGCGCTCAACAATACAATATCCGGGGGCCAGGTTACGAGCCATGAATCCTTTCTCCATCGATCGGTACCGCCAGCTACAGACGGCAAAAAAATTGCATCTAATATAAATAAATCTACTACATTACGCAAAAAATGTTGTTGTCTGTCATGGTTGGTTACTACGTACTGCTACTTGCTATTAAGGATTATTTACAAAGTGTGTGAGATGCAAGCGCCCGAAGTCTCACCACGAGTGTGCGTATTTATTTTGAGAAAAAAGCTATTTTTATAAAAGTGCCCCCCCTGATGCGTTTCATTCGCGAGTTCATTCATTCGCTTTATATATGAGGCCTGAAGGCACTTTTTTTACTGAAAGGGCGTTAAGAATGGCGTTTATTGATTTGTAAACGACTGAAAAAAGCCGCGAGAATTGTGTCCGGTAGCGAGTTTCACCTACTGGAACCGGATATCAATCATAAACTGTACTGTCTGCAGGAATACTTCAGCGACCCTAATTCGCCTGGCTGCATGAGGCGGCGACGCGGTTCCGTGCAAATGATGGGAATGACACCTACAACACTCTCAACTTTGGGAATGCGATAAAACCTCAGACCAATCTTCGGTACAAATTCCCCAAATTTGACCCAGATCAATCTACTTCGCAAGAGGCCCCGGACAAGCTGAGACGTTTACTCACCGTATAAAAAGGCAGTCGTAACCTGACGGGGTCATATTAAATCAGGATAGGTTATGTTCTTGAAAAAAATTATTCCGTGTCTGATTGTCGCATTGGGCAGTGTCTCAATGTCAGGTTGCGTTATGGCCGAACCGGGTCACTATGGTCCGGCGTCTGGCTGGCATCATCACCATCATTCTGCGCAGAGCTGGAATGAGTATGGCCCGGCGTCCCCTGTCAATGTTGCTTCACAGCACATGGGGCCACCGCCAGCACCGGACAGTGCTTCTCAGCACATGGGACCACCGCCGGCACCGGGCAGTGCCGCTCAGCATATGGGACCACCTTCTGATGGTGGCATCCATCGCTGGCAGCCTTAATCTGCCATCCATTCTCATCCGGCGACAGGGGCATTTTATTGCCCCTTTTTTCACTGTTTAAATCAAGCCACACGATTTTCACTGTTAACAGTATTCTTACCAGGCAGATAGTTGTTTCCCGCTTTATCCTGTTTCGCCTTCGTAAAGTGTCACTTTATTAATTCACCCCTGAAAGCCGACCCCGCTCGCAAAAGTAAAAAACAACGTCGCCAGTCTCGCATCTGAAGCTTATCCGTCATCTTGTCATCATCTCCGTTTGGCTTATTCTGAATGCCCAATCAAATGGAGGAACGTTTATGAAAGCAGCAATTGCTACCAGTGAACATCAGGTTGAAGTGGTTGAGAAGACGCTGCGCCCTCTCAAAACCGGTGAAGCCCGGCTCAGGATGGAATGCTGCGGCGTATGCCACACCGATTTACACGTGAAGAACGGTGATTTCGGTGATAAGACCGGCGTGACGCTGGGTCATGAAGGGATCGGTATTGTGGAAGAGGTTGCCCCCGATGTTACCTCGTTAAAGCCGGGCGATCGGGCCAGCGTCGCCTGGTTCTTCAAGGGCTGCGGACACTGCGAATATTGCAACTCCGGTAATGAAACGCTCTGCCGTGAAGTCGTCAATGCCGGTTATACGGTGGATGGCGGCATGGCGGAAGAGTGCATCGTGGTGGCCGATTACTCGGTCAAAGTGCCAGAAGGTCTTGATCCCTACGCTGCCAGCAGCGTGACCTGTGCCGGGGTCACCACTTATAAGGCGGTGAAGGTCTCTGAGGTAAAACCGGGTCAGTGGCTGGCTATTTATGGCCTGGGCGGACTGGGAAACCTTGCTCTGCAGTATGCAAAAAACGTCTTCAACGCGAAGGTTATTGCGGTTGACGTCAGTGACGGACAGCTGGCTCTGGCGAAAGAGATGGGTGCCGATCTGGTGGTTAATTCGGCCAGCGAAGACGCGGCACGCTTCATTCAGGAGAAAACAGGTGGGGCGCATGCGGCTGTGGTCACGGCCGTAGCAAAAGCGGCCTTTAACTCGGCGGTGGATGCCGTCAGGGCCGGCGGACGGGTCGTCGCCGTCGGGCTGCCACCGGAAGCGATGAGCCTGAATATCCCGCGTCTGGTCCTCGACGGAATTCAGGTGGTGGGATCGCTGGTCGGCACGCGTAACGATCTGGCTGAAGCATTCCAGTTTGCCGCAGAAGGCAAAGTGGTGCCGAAAGTAACAAAAAGGAAGATTGGCGAGGTTAATGCCATCTTCGATGAGATGGTTCAGGGAAAAATCCGCGGCAGGATGGTGATCGATTTTAGCGGCCAGACGACGGAATAAGGCCCCCGGTTAAAAGCAGATGCCCGCCTGGTGCGGGCTTTTTTGTGCCTGATTCGTCAGGTCCGCTATTCCTGACGCGCTGAAAATCATTACGCAGAAGCATTAATAAGATCTGCTTTATGTTTCATGATGTGATTTTTACTTGAACTTTACCGGTAACATTCTAATTTAAAGGTGGAAGTCTGATTACACACATCTGAAGGAGGGGTATTTATGGCGAAGCACCATTTTTTCAAATCCATTGAAATGGCGGCAATTGTGCTGTTTGTACTATTGCTGGCGTACCTGGCGGTAACCGGTCTGATGTCATCGACCGGGATGGATCACGCCTGGCCTTATCCCACTAAGTAACTGAATGCAGCACCAGGGAAAACGACGTAAACATAATTCTGATAAATATTTTTGCCCCTGACGGCAAGTTTTCACCGCAGGAAAAATGAGGTCTGAACTGCAGCATAGCTTTCAGATTCAGCGATATGCATGAACTATCGTATGGGCGCAAAGAGCTGAATCTTTTTGTTCCTGCCGCTGAAAAATAAAAACCCCGCCATCGCGAGGTTACAACGTATCTACACCAGACTGACCGAAAGGAGCGTCAGCTCTTCAGTATCCAGAGACAGGCTCTTTTTCGTCTCAAACATAAAGGCTTCCAGCGCCTCTTCGACATTGTCGCCTTCTATAAAAGCGTGCGTGGTAATATGATTTTCGCCTTCGGGCTTAATCACGTAGGAAACAAACCATTTTTTCTTTTCCATACTATTTATCCTTTTCTGAACAGGTAAGCCCCATTCCGGCTTTCGCCGGATGGCAGCAAAAACGGCACGATGTCTGCCTGATGAAGGCTAATCCAGCGGGGCAGGGTGCAGCAGATCGATCACATCATCGATTTCATTGCTGGCCGCGTGGCGATCGAGGGCAACGGCATAGTATCGTCCTTTACAGTAGTGCTTCGTGACCGCCACCCGATGACCGGTGTTGCTGTCGGCCTCTCCGCCACCCAGGGTCTGCAGGTGGGGCGGAATCACCAGTTCACTTTCAAGTTGTTCTGCGTCAACGATCACCGCGCCACCGTCATTCGACAACAGCAGATGCTGAATGCTCATGTTCTCTCCTCTGGGTCAGATTGCTAACCGGGAAAGTGTAGTTCACCCCAGCGGGCATGCGGGTTTCTGTGCAGAGGAATTGATAAACAGGGGCCGTAAAAAAAGCCCCGTCTGGGGCTTGGTTAAGAAGGGCCAGCTTACTCACTGCGCCTGCTCAGCCAGTTTCGGCTTCAGCACGCGCTTGCCCATCCGGATACCCGGCTTCTCGACATACTTATAGAGCAGCGAGGCCAGCGCATAGGTCAGCGGAATCGCGCAAACGCAGACAATCAGGAAGCGCGTCATATCACTCTTAAACTCAATGTCCGTGTGGTTGAGCAACTGCGCAATCATCGGGATAACAATCAGCAGGTGCAGCAGATAGACCGAGAACGACACGTCGCCCAGCCAGGTGCTGAGGCGGTTGTTCAGCAGCTTGCGCGGCAGGGCGATAAGCGTTGCCCTCAGGCTGCCCTGCGGGTATTGCCACAAAATCGCCGCCATCCCCACAATCATCAGCGCTTCCATAATCACCTGCAGTTTGATCACACCCATCCCCATTGCCACGCTGGCGACCGGACCGAGCAGCGCAAAGGCGACGTAGAGCAAAGATTTCCGGCGGACGGCTTCCGCCAGCAGCATACCGGCCAGGAACATGTGCAGCTTTATCAGGATCATTGAGGGCATCTCGAACGCCTCATAATACTCCGCCAGCAGATAACGCCCGGCGCAGCAGAGTGCCATGATGCCAGTCAGTGAGGCCGCATAGCCCAGGCGCAGCGTAAGCAGCATGATAAAGGGGAACAGCAGGTAGAACTGCATCTCCAGTCCTATACTCCAGTCAGGCAGCACGGTGTTAAAGCCATATTCCGGCAGCAGGCCGAACAGGAAACTGAAGTGGGTCAGGATATTCGCCAGCGACTGGTCGCTGTAACGCGAGGATTCTGTCGCGGTGCCGGAATAAAAATGAGCAATGGTGTCGCGCATTTCACCGAACCACGGGCCGTAAATCAGGGCGATGATTAACAGCAGATAGTAGAGCGGGGCGATGCGAAAGAAGCGGCGGATCCAGAACGTTTTGATGGTCTCTGCACGCTGCCACGGCTCTTTCTGCTGGCGCTCAACGTAGTTTTTTGCCATCAGATAGCCTGACAGCAGAATAAACAGATCGACCCCGATGCCAGGCGATGAAATAAGCGTGATATGGCAATGGATCAGTAAGCTGATGTGGCCAACCAGCACCCAGAGAGAGGCAAGGCCGCGCAATCCCTCCAGCTCGGTGGACCAGCCGCGTGTGGCAGACATAATTCTTCCTCGTGTCATTCTGTTTCTGGCGCTCACTAAGCCCTAAGGCGGGAGTTATGTAAACGGCCCTTTACAAAAGTGAGAAAATTCCGACCACGGATCGGTGGTGAAATCAACCGTAACGGCATGAAAAAAGCACAGGAAGATAAGGATGCGCAGAGGCACATCCTTAAGCAGATTAAATGACTGAAAACCCCGATCAGGCCAGCTTCAGCAGGAGCATTCCGGCCAGCAGCAGGGTCAGGCCCGCCCAGCCTTTTGGGTTCAGCCGCTGATTAAACAATATCCAGCCCGCCCCGACCGTAGCGATAATTCCGAAAGCGCCCCAGACAGCGTAGGCGATCGACAGATCGATGCCTTTTACCGCCTGAGCGAGCGCACTGAATGCCAGCAGGACACAGCAGAGCGACAGCAGGCCATGCAGGGGTTTCTTAAATCCATCAGAATATTTAAGGAATATATTGGCGGTGATCTCCAGCACAATCGCCAGCGCCAGCCAGCCCACATGGCTGAAATCAGCGAGGTTCATGCTTCACCCCCGCTAATGAACAGGTGCCGGTCTTGATCAGGATGATGCCGCCAGTCAGGGTCATCAGTCCGCAGACCTTCAGGAGTGACAGCGACTCCTCAAACAGCAGCACGCTGAAGAGGGTAATCAGCAGGATGCCAATCCCTTCCCACAGGGCATAGGCGACCCCCAGGGCGATACGTTTAATAGCAAAACTCAGCAGAATATAGGAACAGGCGATCAGGCCCAGCATCATCAGGTACCCCATATGGCTGCCGTTGAGGCTGGACCATTTCATCAACAGGGTGCCCATTATTTCGGTGACAATAGCGAGTGACAGTAAAATCCAGGCGTGCATAAAAGCTCTCCGGCAACGATAAACACAACCCGCGACACCGCTCAGGGTGCAGACAGGCCAGAAATTTGTCGAAGCAGAGAGGAACTAAAGGGCGTTGCGCCAGTGCTGCTCGGCAGCATTCCAGCCAGAAAGGCGGGCAGGGGAGATCAGGATCGGTGAGTTGAACATTTCACGCATAACATTCACGACGCATCCACGTTGTTGCTTCTCATCAGTGGACGAAGAGGGCCTCCGGTTAAACAGGTGGCGAATTTATATCATTCTGTTGATGTCAGGATCAACGTCATAAAAAGCTTTATTTGACGCCGATCAGGGTCAGATACGCTATGGATGGAAGGGGTGGTGAAAGATTTGTTTAAAGGTAAAAAAATGCCGGGCAAAGGTGCCCGGCAGTCATTAAGTGACGCCGTAACGCTTTAGCTGGCGCGCTGTGGGGCAGTGCGGACCGGCGCATCACCCGCGACATGGTAGGACGCCGTACTGCGTGGCAGCGGCTCACGTCCACGGATCATATCGGCAATCTTCTCACCGATCATGATGGTCGTGGCGTTGAGGTTTCCGGTGATGATCAGCGGCATAATTGACGCATCCACCACGCGTAAGCCCTGCAGCCCATGTACACGGCCTTCGCCATCCACAACGGCCATCGGGTCGTTACCCATCTTACAGGTGCCGCACGGGTGGTAGGCAGTTTCGCCGTGATTACGCACGAACTCATCCAGCTGCTCATCGGTCTGGCAATCCAGTCCCGGACTGATTTCACGGCCACGATACTTATCCAGCGCAGGCTGATTAATGATCTCGCGGGTAATACGAATTGCATCACGGAACTCATGCCAGTCCTGCTCATGCGACATGTAGTTGAACAGAATCGCCGGATGACGACGTGGATCGCGTGACTTCAGGCGGACATGGCCGCGGCTTGGCGAGCGCATTGAACCGACGTGACACTGGAAACCGTGCGCATCAACGGCATTGGAGCCGTTGTAGTTAATTGCCACCGGCAGGAAGTGATACTGAATGTTCGGCCAGCTGAACTCTTCGCGGCTGCGGATAAATCCACCCGCTTCAAACTGATTGCTGGCACCGATGCCGGTGCCGTTGAACATCCACTCCGCGCCGATTTTCGGCTGGTTCCACCACTTCAGTGCGGGGTAGAGAGAGACCGGCTCTTTACACTCATACTGCAGATACATCTCCAGATGGTCCTGCAGGTTCTCACCCACGCCCGGCAGATCGTGCACCAGCGGGATGTCGAACTGCTTCAGCAGTTCCGGTGAACCTACGCCGGAGCGTTGCAGGATCTGCGGAGAGGCGATTGCCCCGGCGCAGAGCAGAACTTCGCGTCGTGCGGTCACTTTGTTAATGGTGTTGCTGTCATCCTGCAGATACTCGACGCCGACTGCGCGCTTGCCCTCAAAGACAATGCGGTCGGTGGTGGCGTGCGTCACGATCTTCAGGTTCGCACGGCCTTTTGCCATATCGAGATAGCCGCGTGCGGTACTGGAGCGGCGACCGTTCGGGGTGACGGTGCGGTCCATCGGACCGAAACCTTCCTGCTGATAGCCGTTCAGGTCGTCCGTGCGCGGATAACCCGCCTGCACGCCCGCCTCAATCATCGCTTCAAACAGAACGTTGTTGCCCGCTTTCGGGGTTGCGACGCACACCGGGCCATCACCGCCGTGGAAATCGTTGGGGCCGATATCGCGGGTTTCCGCTTTACGGTAGTAAGGCAGGCAGTCCAGATAGCTCCAGTGCTCCAGACCGGGCGCCTCGGCCCAGCCATCGAGATCCATTGCGTTACCACGGATGTAACACATGCCGTTAATCAGCGATGAACCGCCCAGGCCTTTACCGCGGCCACACTCCATGCGGCGGTTATTCATGTAGGGCTCTGGCTCGGTTTCATAGGCCCAGTTATAGCGTTTTCCCTGAAGCGGGAAGGCCAGGGCCGCAGGCATCTGGGTGCGAAAATCAAAACGGTAGTCCGGGCCGCCCGCTTCCAGCAACAGGACACTCACGTTGCTCTCTTCGGTCAGGCGGGTTGCCAGCACATTTCCTGCGGATCCGGCTCCAATAATGATGTAATCATATTCCATTCGTCGTTCCTCAGGTTAAGGGATTAAAAGACTGACTGAAAACGGGTCAGCTCAACCTGAACTGACTTGACCTGGGTGTAGCTCTGCAGCGTCATCAGGCCATTCTCGCGGCCGATACCGGAGTGCTTGTAGCCGCCCACCGGCATCTCTGCCGCGGATTCGCCCCAGGTATTGATCCAGCAGATACCCGCTTCAATCTGATGAATGACGCGGTGCGCCCGGTTGAGATCCTGAGTCACCAGACCCGCAGCCAGACCGAATTCGGTGTCGTTGGCGCGGCGGATCACTTCCTCTTCGCTTTCGTAGCTCAGGATCGACATCACCGGTCCGAAGATCTCTTCACGCACAATCTTCATCTCATCGCGGCAGTCGGTGAAGACGGTCGGCGCAACCCACGCACCCTGGTCGAACTCACCACCGGTCAGACGTTTGCCGCCGCACAGGACACGCGCGCCTTCGGCGATGCCGGATTCGATGTAACGCATCACGTTGTCACGATGGCTGAAGCTGACCAGCGGGCCGAAGTTGGTCGCCGGATCGCGCAGATCGCCAGCCTGAATGCGGGCCACGCGTTCGCTGATCTTCGCCTCAAATGCGGCCTGCAGTCTGGCCGGAATAAAGACACGGGTGCCGTTGGTGCAGACCTGGCCGGAGCTGTAGAAATTCGCCATCATCGCGATGTCGGCAGCCAGATCGAGGTCGGCATCATCAAAAATGATCAGCGGTGATTTGCCGCCCAGCTCCATCGTGACTTCTTTCAGCGTTGAGCCGGCCGCATTGGCCATGACTTTTTTACCGCTGACGACGCCGCCGGTGAATGAGACTTTGTCGATGCCAGGATGCTCTGTCAGTAACTGGCCCGTGACCGAACCGATGCCCGGCAGGACGTTGAAGACGCCATCCGGCAGGCCCGCCTCGGTGTAGATTTCCGCCAGTTTCAGGGCAGTGAGCGGCGTGACTTCGCTGGGTTTGAAGATCATTGCGTTACCGGCGGCCAGCGCAGGCGCAGATTTCCACAGGGCGATCTGAATCGGGTAGTTCCAGGCGCCAATCCCGGCGACCACGCCCAGCGGCTCGCGACGGGTATAGACAAAGGAGGTATCACGCAGGGGGATCTGCTGACCTTCCAGCGCCGGAACCAGGCCCGCGTAATACTCCAGCACGTCTGCGCCGGTCACGATATCCACGCTGGCGGTTTCGCTGAAAGGCTTACCGGTGTCGAGCATCTCCAGCTCGGCCAGCTCGTCGTTACGCTCGCGCAGAATGTCCACGGCGCGACGCAGGATGCGCGAACGCTCCATCGCGGTCATCGCGGCCCAGACTTTCTGGCCTTTTCTGGCGGCAGCAACGGCGCGATCGACATCTTCCTGGCCGGCGGCATGAACCTCTGCCAGTACGTCGCCGTTGACCGGGTTAATCGTCTGGAACGTTTCGCCAGACGCTGCGGCAACATAAGCGCCATCGATGTAGAGTTTCTGCTCGGTAAATCGGGACATGTTTTCTCCTTCCGTTATTCGCGCTCGCCAGCCAGTTGCTGACGGATGAATTGAGTGGTCAGTGTACGGGCGAGAACCGGGCTGAAGGGTTTCCCACTCAGCGCGGCGCGCAGCCACAGACCGTCGATCAGGGCGGCCAGACCATGTGCGGCCAGGCGGGCCGTTTCCAGCGGCAGTTCACGACGGAACTCAACCACCAGCGTGGAGTAGAGCCGCCGGCTGCTGACCCGCTCAAGGCGGTTAAGCTGGGGCTGATGCATACTGCTCGACCAGAAGTCGAGCCAGGCTTTCATCACGGCGGTGTGCACCTGCGTTTCGTCAAAGTTACCGTCGACGATGGCACACAGCCGCTGTTCTGCAGAGGCATTGGCCAGCGGCTGCAGCCGCGCCAGTACCGCTAACCGCAACTGACGCGTGACATCACGCATCGTGGCTTCCAGCAATCCGTTCTTGTCTTTGAAATAGTGACTGATGATGCCGGTTGAGACGCCCGCCCGACGGGCGATCTGGGCAATCGTGGCATCATTAATCCCGACTTCATTAATCGTGCTCAGGGTCGCATCAATCAGTTGCCGACGTCGTATCGGCTGCATCCCTACCTTTGGCATAGCTCCCGCTCCACCCTCAAATCGAGCCCCTATTAAAACTTTTTTTGATTGTACGTTCAATATAAAAAGAAAACTTGTTAGGATGCTGTTCTTTAAATGTAGCGTAAGCGAAACGGCATTGAGTGCTAAAATAGACTTGTTTGCTGCAAGCTTTAACAGGAAGTCACAGATAGAAACATAGCCGCACGACCCGTCAACCGGGGGCGGCACAACGTATCCATTGCGTATTTTCAGGACATTAACCAGAGGTAATCGATGAATAATCCACCTGCCGGTGAAAAAGACAGACTCAATCCCGTTGTATTTTATACCTCTGCCGGATTGATTCTGACGTTTTCACTCGTGACGATTCTCTACAGTGAAGTGGCCGCGAGCTGGATCCTTAAGGCGGTCAACTGGGTTTCCGCCACCTTCGGCTGGTATTACATGCTGGCTGCCACGCTCTACATCGTCTTCGTGCTCTACATGGCCTGCTCACGCTTTGGCTCCATCAAGCTCGGACCGGAGCACTCCAAACCCGAATTCAGCGTGCTCAGCTGGTCGGCGATGCTGTTCGCCGCCGGGATCGGCATCGACCTGATGTTCTTCTCGGTCGCCGAACCGGTGACGCAGTACATGCAGCCGCCGGAGGGCGCAGGGCAGACCCTGGAGGCCGCCCGCCAGTCGATGGTCTGGACGCTGTTCCACTACGGGCTGACCGGCTGGTCGATGTATGCCCTGATGGGCATCGCACTGGGCTACTTCAGCTACCGCTATAATCTGCCGCTGACCATTCGTTCGGCGCTCTATCCCATCTTCGGTAAACGCATTTATGGACCGATCGGCCACACGGTGGATATCGCGGCGGTCATCGGCACCATCTTCGGTATCGCTACCACATTAGGGATAGGGGTGGTGCAGCTTAACTACGGCCTGAAAGTGCTGTTCGATGTGCCGGAAGGCCTGACGGCGCAGACGGCGCTGATCGTGCTTTCCGTGGTGATCGCCACCATCTCGGTGACGTCGGGCGTGGATAAGGGGATCCGTTTCCTCTCCGAGCTGAACGTCATCATGGCGCTGGGCCTGATCCTGTTTGTACTCTTCTTCGGCAACACCGAGTTCCTGCTGAATGCGCTGGTGCTGAACGTGGGCGATTACATCAACCGCTTCATGGGCATGACGCTGAACACCTTTGCCTTCGACCGGCCAACGCAGTGGATGAACAGCTGGACGCTCTTCTTCTGGGCCTGGTGGGTTGCCTGGTCGCCGTTCGTCGGCCTGTTCCTGGCGCGTATCTCCCGTGGCCGTACCATCCGTGAGTTTGTGCTGGGCACGCTGATCATTCCGTTCACCTTTACGCTGCTGTGGCTGTCGGTGTTTGGTAACGCGGCGCTCTATCAGATCATCCACGGTAACGCGGGCTTTGCGCAGGAAGTGATGGCGCATGCGGAACGCGGCTTCTACAGCCTGCTGGCGCAGTACCCGGCGTTTAAACTCAGCGCCTCAATTGCCACCATTACCGGGATGCTTTTCTACGTTACCTCGGCCGACTCCGGCTCGCTGGTGCTGGGTAACTTTACCTCGCGGCTTAAAGACATCAACAGCGATGCGCCTAACTGGCTGCGTATCTTCTGGTCGGTGGCGATCGGCGTACTGACGCTGAGCATGCTGATGACCAACGGGATTACGGCCCTGCAGAACACCACGGTTATCATGGGGCTGCCGTTCAGCTTTGTGATCTTCTTCGTGATGGCGGGTCTGTTTAAATCGCTGAAGATTGAAGACCACCGCCGGGCCAGCGCCACGCGTGACACCGCGCCTTATCTGGCGCATGCCACCGACCGTCTGACCTGGAAGAAACGTCTGTCGCGCCTGATGAACTACCCTGGCTCGCGCTACACTCAGCAGATGATGGAGAAGACCATCTTCCCGGCGATGCAGGAGGTGGCGAAAGAGCTGGAGCTGCGTGATGGCCGGGTGTCGCTGGAGAGCGTGGCACCGGATGAGGCTAACCCGATCGGCTATCTGGATCTGCGTGTTCATCTGGGCGAGGAGCAGGACTTTATCTATCAGGTCTGGCCGCAGCAGTACTCCATTCCGGGCTTTACCTATCGCGCCCGCAGCGGTAAATCGACCTACTACCGGCTGGAAACCTTCCTGCTGGAGGGCAGTCAGGGCAACGACCTGATGGACTACAGCAAAGAGCAGGTGATCATCGATATTCTCGATCAGTACGAACGACACCTGAACTTCATCCATCTCAACCGTGAAGCGCCGGGCAGTAACATCAGTTTCCCGAGCGCCTGACCCCAGGCCCGTCAGCTTAGCGCTGGCGGGCTTTTTTTTTGGCCGCAACGCCGTGGCTGACTCCGGCGGCTGCCGGAATCGGCTATAGTCAGGCGTGACTGATTCGATGCCAGACGTTGCAGACAGGGAGTCCCATGGGAAAAATTTTCAGTACGTTTCTGCCGCTGTACACCACCACGCTGCTGATGCTGCTCGGTTCCGGTCTGCTGACCACCTATGTGTCGCTGCGGCTGGCCAGCGAGCAGGTTAACGGCGCGATGATTGGTGCCATCATTGCGGCGAACTATATCGGGCTGGTGATCGGCGGCAAGGTCGGCCATAACCTGATCGCCCGCGTAGGCCATATCCGCGCCTATGTTGCCTGCGCCGGGATCATCACGGCCTCGGTGATCGGTCACGGGCTGACGGACGTGGTGCTGCTGTGGGTCTTTCTGCGCCTGATTATCGGCCTCTGTATGATGTGTCAGTATATGGTGCTGGAGAGCTGGCTCAACGACCAGGCGGAATCCTCCCAGCGCGGCATGATTTTTGGCTTATACATGGTCGCCACCTATCTCGGCCTGAGTGGCGGCCAGGTGGTGCTGAGTCTGCAGACCGGCTTCGGGGTCAGTACGCTGCTGATTGTCGCGCTCTGTTTCGCTCTCTGTCTGGTGCCCATCGCACTCACAACCCGCACCCACGTCAGACCGATGACGCCAGCGCCGATGGAGCTGGGCTATTTTCTGCGCACCATTCCCCGGCTGCTGAGCACCACGCTGGTCACCGGCATGGCGATCGGCGCCTTCTACGGCCTGGCGCCGGTCTATGCCAGCAGCAAAGGTTTTACCACCAGCCAGACCGGTTATTTCATGAGCCTGACGATTTTTGCCGGGCTGGTGTCGCAGTTTCCGCTGAGCTGGCTCTCTGACCGCTTCGACCGTCAGCGGCTGCTCTTCCTGATCGCGGTGCTGTTTGCGGTGGCCTGCGTGCCGCTGGTGGTGCTGCCGCATCTGACCTTCCACTGGATGATCGGCATTGCCTTTGCCGCCAGCATGATGCAGTTTGCGCTCTATCCGTTACAGGTGGCGCTGGCCAACGACCAGGTGGCCGCCGAACGGCGCGTGTCGTTAACCGCCTGCCTGCTGATGGCGTTTGGCATCGGGGCCAGTATCGGGCCGCTGCTGGTCGGCGCGCTGATGCAGCCGCTGGGCAGCAATATGCTCTATCTCTTCTTTGCCCTCTGCGCGCTGGTGATTGGCGGGCTGAGCTACACCCGAGCGCCACGTCCGCTGCCCACAACCGAAGTGCCGTTGCCTCACGTGGTGATGCCGGACAGTCTGGCGACCTCGCCGCTGGGCGCCGCCCTTATCCCGACGCTGGAAGAGGAGGTGATCCAGGCGTCGATGGGGGGCCAGGAGCCGGAAGCAGAGAGCGGTGAAGAGGTTGCAGATGATGCGTTAGCCAGAAGTAGCTTTATCGATGATGACCTGGCTGATAACGATATGATGGCTGACAACGTTGATTACGAGGCTCGCTCTGCGGACGCAGACGAGGAGAAGCGACACCCCTAGCTGCGGTCCGGTCGCACGCTGATCGGCGGGGCGACCGCCCCAGGCTGTCGGTCGCTAAACCAGACATCTGACCTTGCGGATCGGATATAACATTTTCAGGAGAGAGTATGCTGGAACTTCGCCCCAACTGTGAACGCTGCGACGGCGATCTGCCGCCATCTTCGCTGGCGGCTCACATCTGCTCGTTTGAATGCACCTTCTGTGTGACCTGTGCTGAACAACTCGCCCACCGTTGCCCCAACTGTGGCGGCGAGCTGGTGCGGCGTCCGGTGCGTCCGGCGGAAAAGCTGGCAGCATTCCCGGCGAAAACGCGTGAACAGGGCCGCGACCCAGCCAGACACGGCAGGCCTTACTGACTCTTCACGGAGTACACGCCGGGATGAACGGTGGGGGATGCAGCGAGAAACCGGGTTTGCGCGTGACAGTGTCACTATTGCGCGGCGGCTGTGTGCGCGTCAGGGTAACGACAGAGGCCCGACGCCTGTTCCCCGTGCTCTGCCCGCCACCGCCTTCACACGCGACCAGCCTGCCTTCAGCACAAACCGGCAGGTTTTCCGGTTCTGGTTTACGACTAACGGAACAGGCGTCCGTCGCGCACCAGTTCCCGCGGATAGCTGTTCTTAATCCGGCTGCCCACTTTCTTTGCCAGCCCCAGCGGTTGCTGCTGATAGGTCACAATCATCTCATTGCTGGCCGGTGCCGTTTCCGGGTAGATATCCCGGCCGCGATACCACTCTTCCGCCTCTGCCGCCGTGAGTTCAAAACGCCGGGCGGTATCAGGCTGCGCCAGTGCCACCACCGCCTCATGCTGCCAGCGATAACCCTTTGCAAAGGTTTCGGCCAGCTTCAGGCCGATACGTGAAAAACGGACCTTACCCAGCATCGGCGTGACGGCGTCTGGAAAGAGCCAGATCTCTTTGTCGCGCTGCCACAGCGTCAGGGACGCATCCCATTTCAGGGAGACCGCAGCGGCAGCAGCGATAATCTCACTCTCCTGTTTGCGGCTGAGATGAGAAAAGGGCAGCTTGCCAACCTTATAACCCGGTGAGGGCAGAGGCGCGACCGACGCGGTTTTACGCAGGCGGGCCACGAAGAAGCCTTCGCTGTCAAAAATCTGCGGGAAGACATGCAGATAGCCTTCCGGCGTTGCGGCCTGATCCGCGCCCTGAAACAGCTCATCCAGCGGTAATACCTCAACTGCGCCGGGATAACGCTGTAGCAGCCAGCCGATCACCTGCTGATTCTCGATCGGATTCAGGGTACAGGTGGAGTAGACCAGCGTGCCCCCCGGTTTAAGGGCATGGAACGCACTGTCGAGCAGATCGCGCTGCGTCCCGGCAATCTCTTCGGTGCTGGCCAGCGTCCAGTTTTTCAACGCTTCGGCATCTTTGCGGATCACCCCTTCGCCTGAACAGGGCGCATCCAGCAGGATGGCGTCAAACTGTTCCGGCAGCGCCGGGCCAAACACCCGTGCGTCAAAGTGGGTCAGCGCGCTGTTGCTGACGCCGCAGCGGCTGATGTTGGCGTGCAGAACTTTCACCCGGCTGGAGGAGAACTCATTCGCCAGGATCACCCCCTTGTTTTTCATCCGCGCAGCGATCTGGGTGGTTTTCGAACCCGGTGCGGCGGCCATATCCATCACGGCGCTGACGTCGGGCTGCGCATCGAACAGCGCAGTTACCGGCAGCATGGAGCTGGCTTCCTGAATATAGAAGAGGCCGCTGAGATGTTCAGCCACGCTGCCCAGCGGCAGGCTCTCATCCTCCCGGCTGATCCAGAAGCCCTCTTCGCACCACGGCACCGGCGTCAGCTGCCAGCCATAGTCAGCCGTCAGCGCCAGGAAGTCAGGCACGCTGATCTTCAGGGTGTTGACGCGCAGGCTGCGGCGCAGCGGTTGCTGGCTGATGGCAATAAACTGGTCGAAGCTTGCCTCGTCGGGCAGGCTCTGACGCATTAAAGAGAGAAACTCGGTGGGGAAACGTGAAGAAGCATCTGACACGGGCATATTCCAGTTAAGGCAAAGGCGGCAGTGTATCACGCGGAAAGCAAACGGGCAGCGAGGCTGCCCGTCTGAGAGTGAATAACGTGAACGCTCAGGGAGCATGCGTTTTTCGCATAGATGCAAAAGACGCCATCCCAGGTATGCTCAGCGCGGCGACGGAATCGCGGTTCCCCAGTTGCGCCACTCTTTCGGCGCTTCATCCTGTAGCAGGAAGTGCTTATCCGGGTTCGCCTGCGGCGCCAGCGGCACCGTCGGCGGCGTCGCAAACTGGATGCCGCCACGGATAAACTGCTGGAAGGTGCCGGTTTTCACCACGCCGCCCACCAGGCCGAAGTCAAGGTTATAGCCGGACGCCAGCCAGAACACCGAGTTATTACGCACCAGATGCTGATACTTCTTGCTGATGCGCAGGGCGATCTGTACGCGGTCCGCCATATTTCCCAGCGAGGTGCCGGTCACGGTGCCCACTTCCACTCCGCGGAACAGCACCGGCGTACCCAGCGACAGGGAGCCTGCCTCGGTGGCATCCACATAGATATTCAGGCCGTTCAGGTAACGCGAATCGGTAATTGTGCTCTCCTGCAGCTCGAACGTGCGCGCGGCGCTGCCTTTACCCGGATCAACGTTGACGTAAGGCTGCAGCAGCGTCTCCAGATGGTTGACGCCGGTCGCGGAGATCTCCGGCGACACCACCGAGAAGCGGCTGCCCAGACGGGCAAAGTCGTTGACGTACTCAGGGTAGAGCACCGCTTTCGCCACCACCTGATTGTTATCTTTGCTCAACGACAGCGACTCGACCTGGCCGACGTTAATTCCCAGATAGCGGATCGGCATCCCGGCCGAGAGTTTGCTGGCGTCATAGGTATGCAGCGTAATCTGACTGCCGACCGCGCGGGCCGCCGTTTCAGAGGAGTAGAGCACCCGTTTAGCCCCTTTAGCCGACTGTGCACCACTCATGTTGTCAAAGCTGATCGCCCCTTTGAGCGCCCGGTTCAGCGGAGACGCCTGCACGGTCAGGCCGCTGCCGTTCAGGCTGACGCGCGCGCCGCCCTCGGCCCAGAAGACGCTTTCGCTGGTCAGCAGCTTGCGATACTCCGGCTTGATGTGCACGGCGATATCGAAGGCGTCGGCGCGCGGCGTTACTTTCACGATCTCCCCGACCTGATATTTGCGGTAGAGCACCACAGAACCGGCCTGCACGTCAGGCAGGCTGTTCGCCGTCAGCATCAGCGTCGTAGAGGGGGCATCGCCGGTAATGCCTTCTTCCGCTTTTTCCGCGTCGGCAAACAGCGGATAGGCGCTTTTCGGCGCGCCTTTTTTACCCGGCTCCAGCCGGATACCACCATCGACCCACTCACGGGCGCTGGCGCCTAACACCTGCATCCCATCCAGACCAAACTTCACATCGAGGCGGCTGTTAACGATGAATTTACTGTCGCCGTGCACCAGGTTGCGATTCTCCGGGTTGACCGCCACCACGAAATTCACGCCATTCTCATCCAGCGAACGCGACATCACCTGGCCAATCTGCATACCGTGCAGCATCAGCGGCTGACCCTGGTCGATGCCATAGCTCTCCGGTGCGCTGAGTCTGACCGTCAGAACATTCGGCTTCTGCAGCAGGGTTTCATTCGACGCCAGCACGGTAAAGTGCTGCTGCGGCTCGCCTTCGCCCGGCACCAGCTCCAGCGTATTGCCGGTCAGCAGTGCGCTGAGACTGGTATCGGTCAGGCTGATTTTCGGGCTGTGCATCTCAATCCGGGTGCCGCTGCGCATCAGGCCGACCACCGAAGGATCGATGGTCAGCTCGCCGGTGACTTTACCGCCATCCTGCAGGTTGAGTTTCGTCAGCGTACCGACCTCCAGCCCCTGATAGATCAGCGGCGTACTGCCCGCTTTCAGGTTTCTGCCGTCGGGCAGATCCAGGGTGATCAGCACTCCGCGCTGGCTGTGGGCGAGATCGGGATAGAGCCGGTAGTGCTGCTCCGACTTCGCCGCCTGTGCGCCCTCGGGTGAGTCAAAGGCGATAGCGCCATTCACCAGCGCCGCCAGACTCTCCAGCTGAACCTTTGCGCCGCTCAGGCTGACGTCGGCGTTGACACCCGAGACGTTCCAGAAGCGGCTGCTGGTTTTCACCAGATTGACAAAACGACGGTCGATCAGCACATCGATCGCAACGCCGTCGGTCTTGCTGTTAATGTTGTAGTCATAGACCCGGCCCACCGGAATTTTGCGGTAGTAGACCAGTGACCCGGTGCTGAGCGATCCCAGGTCGGGCGCATGTAAGTGGATCAGCAGTTCGCCGGTATTGACCCGGTATTTCGGCTGCGTATCCAGCGCAGTGAACGCGTCGCGGGGTTTGCCTTTACCCGGCATCATCCCGATATAGTTACCCCCCACCAGCGCATCCAGTCCCGATACGCCAGCCAGGGAGGCTTTCGGCGTCACCAGCCAGAACTGCGTATCTTCGCGCAGCGCGTCACGCATATCGCTCTTGATGCTCGCTTTGATCTGAATGCTGCGATAATCGTCGCTGAGATTAATGCCCTGCACGGTGCCCACTTCCACACCCTGATAACGAATCGGGGTGCGGCCCGGCACGATACCATCCGCCGTCTGGAAATTGATGGTGATGGTGGTGCCGCGCTCCTGGTAATTGGTCCAGAGCAGCCAGCAGGCGATCAACATCGCAATAATTGGCAGCAGCCAGAAGGGCGAAATTTTACGCTTATTGCGCAGCGTGGCGTTAGTCGGTGTAGTCGGCGTTTCCTGTTGCATGTGCATCCCAGAGCAGGCGGCTGTCCAGCCACTCAACAGACATAATGGTCAGGATAACGGCCGCGCCAAAAAACAGCGCCGCCGGTCCCATGGTAAAAGCCAGTAGCTGGTCGCGGTTGACCAGCGACATGGTTAACGAAATGACAAACAGATCGAGCATCGACCAGCGGCCGACCCAGGTCACGAACCGCAGTAACAGGATGCGGGTTCTGAGCCCCTGTTCACAGCGAAAATGAATGCTGAGCAGCAGGGTCAGCATCACCAGTACCTTGGTAAAGGGCACCAGAATACTGGCGATAAACACAATCGCGGCCACCGGTACATTGCCTTCCCCCAGCGACAGGATGCCGGAGAAGATCGTATCCTCGCGGCGCGACCCGTTGACGTAGACCACCGAGATGGGCATCAGGTTGGCGGGGATCAACAGCACAATCGAGGCGATCAGCGCGGCCCAGGATTTTTGCAGGCTGTGACGACGCCGGAAGTCGAGCGGGGTGTGACAGCGCGGACAGCGGCCACGGGCGTCGGGCAGGCCGGTATGGTGGCAGTTCAGGCAGACCTGCATCGCGTCACGGGCCATATTTCCCGGCCGCTGCGGGTAAAAGTGTTCCCACAACTGCTCCATATTCAGGTGGATCAGCGTCAGCACACTCAGCACCGTCAGGGCAATGTAAGCCGCCAGCCCGTAGCCAATCTCCAGCGAAGCATAGTCCTGGACTTTAATGGACGCCACGGCGATACCGATCAGGTAGATATCGAGCATCACCCACTCTTTGAGCTTCTCAAGCATCAGCAGCACAGGCCGCAGGTTCATACCCAGACGCCGCCCGATGCCGAGGTAACAGATGCCGACGACCAGCGTCACGGGCGCGCCGATAGTACAGAACGCTACCATTGAGGCGGTCAGCACATCACCCTGCTGGGTCATCTGGATGACGCCTTCCAGCACGCTGGCGTTGATGCGCATACCGAGCAGCCGGATATCGACCAGCGGCAGCGAGAAGGCAAAGGGCATTAACACAATCATGGTGGCGGCCATCGCCATCAGGCGGGTCATGGACCAGTCTCGACCGCTGAGAATCTCAGCATGGCAGCGCGGGCAGTAAGCCGACTGATGCGATTTCACATCCGGTAAGGAAAAAAGGGTATCGCATTGCGGACAACGCTGATAACGTGCGTGAGGCAATGTCTGGCTGATAGCGTGAATTTTCATAGGGTGAGGCAGTCTTCGCTCTTCAGAAGTAACTATTATTGGTCGTCAAGACATTGTCTGTGTGCCTGTCTCGGGCATCACGCTTCGATCCACAGAATGCTAAGGGTATAGCAACTAACGCTATGATTCACCTTGTGGCTCTGGATATTTAAAACTTATTTTTAACGAACGGTCTCAGTTGCTCCGTTCAGATGTCATTGGTAATGGTTAAATAATGAACAAAACTGCCTTTTACGCCGATTTGAATCGCGATATGCGCGCCTTGCTGGCGGGAGAAACGGCGTTCCTCGCCGCAATGGGAAACTTCAGCGCGCTGCTGTACGAACGTCTCGAAGGCGTGAACTGGGCAGGTTTCTACCTGCTGACGGAAGCCGATACGCTGGTGTTGGGCCCGTTCCAGGGCAAAATCGCCTGTGTGCGTATTCCGGTCGGTAAAGGTGTGTGTGGCACGGCGCTGGCAGAAGAAAAAGTGCAACGCGTGGATGATGTGCATGCTTTCCCGGGCCACATCGCCTGTGACGCAGCCAGCAATGCTGAGATTGTGATTCCTCTGAAAGTGAATGGCACTGTGGTTGGGGTGCTGGACATTGACAGCGTAGTGTTTAATCGCTTTGACAGCGACGACGAATCGGGCCTGGTCACGCTGACTGATGGGCTTTGTGAAGTGCTTGCGAACAGCGACTTAGAAAAATATCTGCAGCTGACACGCAGCTAATCGACTGGATCACATGGCATTTAGCGATGTTGTCATTATAATGTCGCCTGTTCATGCCTGCGCTGGTCGGCAAACCCGTTGTAATCAGGAAATTTCATGGAAAATCAACCTAAGTTGAATAGCAGTAAAGAAGTCATCACGTTTCTGGCGGAGCGTTTTCCGCACTGCTTTAGCGCTGAAGGTGAAGCGCGTCCGCTCAAAATCGGTATCTTTCAGGATCTGGTCGAGCGTGTTCAGGGCGAAATGGGTCTGAGCAAAACACAGCTGCGTTCTGCGCTGCGTCTCTATACGTCAAGCTGGCGTTACCTTTACGGCATCAAAGCCGGTGCGATTCGTGTCGATCTCGACGGCAACGCCTGTGGCGTGCTGGACGAGCAGCACGTTGAGCATGCACGCAAGCAGCTCGAAGAAGCCAAAGCGCGCGTTCAGGCGCAGCGCGATCAGCAGCGTGCCGCACGTCGTGAAGCAGGCGAGAGCGAAGAGGGTGCAGCACCGCGTCGTCCACGCAAGCCGGCCGCGCGTAAGCCTGCAGAAGGCGATGCACCGCGTAAACCGCGTCCTCAGAACACGGCACCGCGTGCGACCGCTTCACAACATCGCAAGCCCGCTCCGCGTCCGGAGCAGGAAGCCAAACCCATCACTGATACCTCAACTTTGCAACCCGGCCAGAGTATTAAAGTTAAAGCAGGCAAAAGTGCGATGGACGCCACCGTTCTGGAAGTATCGAAAGACGGCGTTCGGGTCCAGCTCGCTTCCGGCATGGCAATGATTGTGCGCGCAGAACATTTGCAGTTCTGAAACGGAGGCTAACCCCGGCATGAACACCCTTTTAAGAGTTGGACTTATTGCGGGCCTGCTGTTAGCAGGCCCTGCCTTCGGCGCAGAGAACATCACGCGCGCCGATCAGATCCCCCAGCTTCATGAAGACCCGCAGGACCCTACGGTCAGTGAGCGCGTAACCTCGCGCTTCACCCGTTCCCACTACCGTCAGTTCGACCTGGATCAGAACTTTTCAGCGAAGATTTTCGATCGCTATCTGAACATGCTCGACTACAGCCACAATGTGCTGCTGGCGTCAGATGTGGCGCAGTTTGCCAGCAAGAAAGGGACCGTTGGCGATGAGCTGCGCAGCGGCAAGCTGGATCTCTTTTACGACATCTATAATCTGGCGCAGAAACGCCGTTTCGAGCGCTATCAGTATGCGCTGACGGTGCTGGCGCGTCCGATGAATTTCAGCGGCAATGACACTATCGACATTGATCGCGCAAAAGCCCCGTGGCCGAAAGATGAAGCGGAACTCAACGCGCTCTGGGATGCCAAGGTGAAATATGATCAGCTGAGTCTGAAGCTGGCGGGCAAAGATGATAAGGAGATCCGCGACGTTCTGACTAAGCGTTACAACTTCGCCATCCGTCGTCTGGCTCAGAGCAATGGCGAAGACGTTTTCCAGCTGGTGATGAACGCCTTTGCCCGCGAAATCGATCCGCACACCAGTTATCTGTCGCCGCGTAACACCGAGCAGTTTAACACCGAAATGAGCCTCTCCCTGGAGGGGATCGGTGCCGTGCTGCAGATGGATGATGACTACACCGTCATTAACTCGATGGTCGCAGGCGGCCCGGCAGCGAAAAGCAAAGCCATCACGGTAGGCGATCGCATCGTCGGCGTGGGTCAGCCAGGCAAGCCGATGGAAGATGTGATCGGCTGGCGTCTGGATGATGTCGTCGCCAAAATCAAAGGACCGAAGGGCAGCAAAGTGCGCCTTGAGATCCTGCCTGCCGGTAAGGGCACCAAAACCCGTACCGTAACGCTGACGCGCGAAAAGATCCGTCTGGAAGATCGCGCGGTAAAAATGAGCGTTAAAAATGTCGGCAAGCAGAAAGTGGGCGTGCTGGATATCCCGGGCTTCTATGTCGGTCTGACCGATGACGTGAAAGTGCAGCTGCAGAAACTGCAGAAGCAGAACGTTGACAGCGTGGTGATCGATCTGCGCACCAACGGCGGTGGCGCACTGACCGAAGCCGTGTCACTTTCCGGGCTGTTTATTCCGAGTGGTCCGGTAGTGCAGGTTCGCGACAACAACGGTCGTGTGCGTGAAGACAGCGACAACGACGGCGTAGTCTACTACAAAGGTCCGCTGGTGGTGCTGGTCGATCGCTTCAGCGCCTCCGCCTCTGAGATCTTCGCAGCCGCCATGCAGGATTATGGCCGTGCGGTGATTGTCGGCGAACCGACCTTTGGTAAAGGCACCGTTCAGCAGTATCGTTCGCTGAATCGTATCTACGACCAGATGCTGCGTCCGGAGTGGCCGGCGTTAGGCTCCGTCTCCTACACCATTCAGAAGTTCTATCGCATCAACGGCGGCAGCACCCAGCGTAAAGGCGTCACGCCCGATCTGCTGATGCCAACCGGCGTGGAAGCGGCGGAAACCGGTGAGAAATTTGAGGACAACGCCCTGCCGTGGGACAGCATCAAGGCTGCAACCTATGTCAAAACCGGTGATATTAAACCGCTGGTTGCGCAGCTGACGAAGCAGCATGCTGAGCGTATCGCTCAGGATCGCGAGTTCCAGTACATCATGAAGGATATTGCACGTTTCAATGCCATGAAGGATAAACGCAACATCGTGTCGCTGAACCTGGCGCAGCGCGAGAAAGAGAATCGCGAAGATGATGCGTCACGTCTGGAACGTATCAACGCGCGCTACCAGGCCGAAGGCAAAAAACCGCTGAAAAACCTGGATGAGCTGCCGAAAGATTATAAAGAACCCGATCCTTACCTCGATGAGACGGTGAAGATCGCCAACGATCTTGCGCAGCTGGAGAAAGCCCAGCCAGAAGCACCGGCGGCGAAATAACCCGCTGTTGTCCGCAAAAGCACCGCTCAGCGGTGCTTTTTTTTGCAGCTGAAAAAGTTTCCGGTAATCCGGGATTAGCGCGCCGAAAGCCGCCGGAATGCCGGTCCCGGCTTCAGACGTGTCAGAATGTAAAGTTATGTCTTTTTAGGCACTTAAACGTTAAGGTTGCTTGAAAACCAGCACAATGCTCATAGGATATGGATCCGCGTATAGGCGCGTGAACTACTGAGGAAGATTAACCAAAATGATGCGTATTGCTCTTTTCCTGATGACCAACCTGGCTGTGATGTTGGTATTCGGGCTGATTCTCAGCCTGACAGGGATCCAGTCAAGCAGTGTTCAGGGCCTGATGATTATGGCAGGTCTGTTTGGCTTCGGCGGTGCGTTTGTTTCACTGCTGATGTCGAAGTGGATGGCGCTGCGATCGGTTGGCGGTGAAGTGATTGAACAGCCACGCAACGAAACCGAGCGCTGGCTGATGGAAACCATTGGCCGTCAGGCCCGGCAGGCGGGCATTGCGATGCCGCAGGTGGCGATCTATCACGCCCCTGACATCAACGCCTTTGCCACGGGGGCGCGACGTAACGCCTCGCTGGTCGCTGTCTCGACCGGTCTGCTGCAGAACATGAGTCGCGACGAAGCGGAAGCGGTGCTGGCGCATGAAGTGTCGCACATCGCAAATGGCGACATGATCACCATGACGCTGATTCAGGGTGTGGTGAATACCTTCGTGATTTTCGTGTCACGGATTCTGGCGCAGATCGCAGCGGGCTTTATGTCCGGCAACCGCGATGATGAAGAGAGCAGCAACGGTAACCCGCTGGTCTATTTTGCGGTATCAATGGTGCTGGAACTGGTGTTTGGTATTCTCGCCAGCATCATCACCATGTGGTTCTCCCGTCACCGTGAGTTCCACGCCGATGCCGGTTCAGCGAAGCTGGTGGGACGCGAGAAGATGATTGCGGCCCTGCAGCGCCTGAAAACCAGCTACGAACCGCAGGAGCCCAGCAGCATGATGGCGTTCTGTATCAACGGAAAAGGGAAATCCTTCAGCGAGCTGTTTATGTCGCATCCGCCGCTGGACAAACGTATTGAAGCCCTGCGCAGCGGTCAGTATCTGAAATAGTGCTCAGCAGCATAAAAAAGGCGACCTCCGGGTCGCCTTTTTGTTTTGCCACCGTCAGGCGCGACTCTGCGTCATGCGCGAGACGCTGACCAGTGCCGCGACAGCGGCGAAACTGCCCGCCAGCAGCAGTGACGCATGCGTACCCCGCTCATCAAACAGATTAAACATCAGCGCAACCAGCGCCGCGCCCATACTCTGTCCCAGCAGGCGCGCGGTGCCCAGCATGCCGCTGGCGCCGCCGCTGCGATGGCGGGGTGCCGAGGTGACGATGGTATGGTTGTTGGGCGACTGAAACAGGCCAAACCCGGCACCGCACAGCATCATGCGCCAGATGATATCGCCATCGGTGGGATTAGCCGGCAGCCAGGCGAGCAGGAACAGCCCCAGGGCAAACATGGCCAGGCCGATGCCGCCCAGCAGCCCGGCGTGAAAACGCTCAATCAGCCGGCCCGCAATCGGCGCAAACACCATCGTCGCCAGCGGCCACGGC
This sequence comes from Pantoea graminicola, assembly GCF_048452665.1. Classification (NCBI taxonomy): domain Bacteria; kingdom Pseudomonadati; phylum Pseudomonadota; class Gammaproteobacteria; order Enterobacterales; family Erwiniaceae; genus Pantoea; species Pantoea graminicola. Next base: position 125,020 of record NZ_JBLWSJ010000003.1, read on the forward strand.
GTCAGCAGTAACCCCGTCGCCACCTCACCGCGCTGCAGGACGTTCTGCAGAAAGAAGGGCAGGGAAACCATCGCCAGCATCTGCGCGCAGAAGGAGCAGACTGAGGTGCCCATCGACAGGCTGAAAACCGGAATGCGCAGCAGATCCACCGGCAGCAGTGGCACCGCCATGTTCAGCTGACGCCGGATGAAGAACCCGCCGATAATCAGCAGCGCCACGACTTCCGCCAGCACCAGCAGATGACGCTGACCCTGGGCAAACCCGCTCAGGGCAGAGATGATCAGCCCAAAGAACAGCGCGTTCATGATGGCGCTGGGCACGTCGAATTTCTGGGTGGTCGCCTTCTGCGGGTTATCCGGCAGCGTGCGCAGCGCCAGCCAGAGCGCCACGGCCCCCAGCGGCACGTTAATCAGAAACAGCCATTTCCAGCTCGCCACCGACAGAATGGCGGCCGCCACCGTCGGCCCGGCCGCGGTGGAGACGGCTACGACCAGCGAGTTGATCGCCATGCCGCGCCCCAGATAGCGCTGCGGATAGATGATGCGTATCAGCGCCGTATTCACACTCATCAGCGCCGCGCCGCCCAGCCCCTGCAGCACGCGGGCGAAGGTCAGCATCGTCAGTGAAGTCGAGAAGGCGCAGAACAGCGAGGTGACGATAAATAGCGCAAGGCCCGCCTGATAGACGCGACGGTAACCGAGCATGTCGCCGAGAAACGAGAGCGACAGCAGTGAGACAATAATAGCTATCTGATAAGCATTCACAATCCAGATCGACTGCGCCGGGCTGGCGTTCAGCTCACGCGAAATCGTCGGCAGCGCGACGTTGGCAATCGCGCCATCCAGCACCGCCATCGTCAGGCCGAGGGCGATGGTGACAATCGCCTTGTAGCGCTGCGCCGTGGGTAAGCCATCCTGCGGGGGAGAAGGGGTCATAAGTTAACTACTAAAGAGGGTGAATATCATCATGCTAATCAAGTTAGCCGGGAAATGCAGCGATGCGGTAAATAAAAACTGTCTTAAAATATGACTTAATGGTTAAAGGATTGCTGCCCTGCGGGGCCTCGCTCTATACTGACAGTCCGTTCCATTTTTTTTGAAACAGCTTAACAAGGTGCGTGATGTCCTCTGCTGAAAATGATAAACAGCCCGATTCGGTCTCTTCGGTTCTCAAAGTGTTTGGCATTCTGCAGGCGCTGGGTGAAGAGCGCGATCACGGTATTACCGAGCTCGCGCAGCGTGTGATGATGTCAAAAAGCACCGTCTACCGTTTTCTGCAGACCATGAAGTCGCTGGGCTACGTCACCCAGGAGGGCGAGAGCGAAAAGTACTCCCTCACGCTGAAGCTGTTTGAACTGGGCGCGAAGGCGCTGCAGAACGTCGATTTAATCCGCAGCGCCGATGTGCAGATGCGTGAGCTCTCGCGCCTGACCCGAGAGACTATTCATCTGGGCGCGCTGGAAGAGGACAGCATTGTCTACATCCACAAAATCGACTCGCTCTATAATCTGCGTATGTATTCGCGCATTGGCCGCCGTAATCCGCTTCACACCACCGCCATCGGCAAGGTCCTGCTCGCATGGCGCGATCGCAGCGAAGTGAATGAGATCCTGCGGGAAGTGGAGTTCAGGCGCAGCACCGCCAATACCCTGCTAAGCGCAGAAGCACTGCTGGCGGTGCTGGATCAGGTCAGGGTGCAGGGCTATGGCGAAGATAATGAAGAGCAGGAAGAGGGGTTACGCTGCCTCGCTGTGCCGGTGTTTGACCGTTTTGGCGTGGTGATTGCCGGCCTCAGTATCTCGTTTCCCACTATCCGGTTCTCAGAGGATGCCCGTCAGGACTATGTCAATATGCTGCACCGGGCGGCGCGCACGCTTTCTGCAGAGATGGGCTACCACGACTATCCGTTCTGAGCAAAAGCGGGCCATCCGGCCCGCCTGTCGTTAATTGTCGATCACTTCGCCGCTTTTCTTCAGCAGCGGACAATCCGTGACGCCCACTACGCCACTGTCGGTGTGCAGATACTGTGCGCTGATCACGCCGCGCGCGGTCAGGTAACTGCACTGCAGGCCGAGCCCGGCCGCATTCTTCGTACTGCCGGTCAGCACTCCGTAACCCGTAAACAGCATCGCCAGCCAGATCACCGCCAGCAGGCCTGTTGCGCGAATAAACAGTTTCATGAAGTCTCCTTGTGAAAGATAGCTCAGCGCCGCACAGGGTGCCGCCGGGTATAATGATATCAGCATGCCCGGCTTTTCTGGCGGAATCGATCAGAGATAACTGAAACGGCAAATTCTGCATTGCTGTTCGCCCCATTATCTTTTGCAGTGCCGACAGGTAGAATAGGCGGCTGTGATGTTCTGGTATTTCCACTTAGTTTTACGAGGCAGTTATGAATGAGTTAGCCGCAAATTCGGGATCGCTGGTCAGTTATGGCCTGCTGGTCATCATGGTGATTGTGGCGTTTATCGCCTGGTTCTTTGTTAACCGGGCCAGCGTGCGCGCCGGTGAACAGATCCGGTTACTGGAGTCGCTGCTCGAAGAGCAGAAGAAACAAAATCAGCTGCTGCGTCGGCTGATTGAGATGCAGCCAGGCGCAGAGCCAAAAAAAACCGATGACGATCGGGAGAAGCGCGACTTTATCCGGTTAATCCCGGAGCGATAATCACAGCAGGGAGGCGGGATGGCCTGGAAAAATCCGTGGTACGACAGCCGCAAAGCGCACCATACGCCTCAGGGCTTCTCGAATCCTGAACCGGATCTGCGGCAGCCAGGCGATCTGAAGCGCTGGCGCCGTGAGCGTAAAGCCGGGGGATTGCCGCTGCCGCCCCGGCAGGGCTACGCGGCTTTTGTCCGGGAGTGGTGGCAGCCTGCCGATCTCAGCGGCAGCGACGATCGTATCTGGTGGCTCGGCCATGCCGCCGTGCTGCTGCGCCTCAGCCAGCGCTATATCCTGATCGATCCGGTGCTCTCTTCCCGCGCCTCACCGCTGCCCTTTGCCGGTCCGCAGCGGAAAACGCCCGCGCCGCTCAGCATCGCCGATCTGCCGCGTCTTGATGTGGTGCTGATTTCACACAATCATTACGATCATCTGGATCGATCGACGGTGAAGGCGATTGTCCGCCGATTTCCGCAGGCGACCTTTGTTGTGCCGCTGGGGCTGGCGAAGTGGTGCAGGGCGCGCGGCGTCAGAGAGATGCATCAGCTCGACTGGTGGCAGTCGATCACGCTCGGCGAACTGCACATCGATGCCGTACCGGCGCGTCACTGGAGTATGCGGACGCCCTTTGACCGTAACCGCTCACTCTGGTGCGGCTGGGTAGTGCGCTCAGCCGCCTGCCGTTTCTGGTTCTCCGGCGACAGCGGCTACAGCGACAGCCTCGCGGAGATCATCGCCCGGCTGGGGCCGTTCACGCTGGCTGCGCTGCCCATTGGTGCCTATGCGCCGCGCTGGTTTATGGCCGGGCAGCATATGGACCCGGATCAGGCGGTGGCGTTGTGGCAGAAGGCCGGCAGGCCGCTGACGCTGCCCATCCACTGGGGGGTTTTCGAACTGGCCGATGAGTCGCTGGATGCCCCTCCGCAGGAACTGGCGCAGGCGCTGTACCGGGCGCATGAGCGTAACGGCGACTTCGCGCCGTGGCGAATAGGGGAAAGCCGCCGTCTGAATAACGCTGCCCAGGAAACGTCCTAAAGCCTGGCGGGCAAATAAAAGCCAGCATTTTTTTATCCGGCATCAATTTTTTCAAATCGAAAGTTAAATTCTTAATAAGTAAAAAGGATGCCGTTGCTTTTATTTGGAGCAGTGCTTATGTCTGGCTCCTGCTTTTGGTGCAAAAAAAGTGTTACCTGTACGAAATAAGCGTCGCTGTACAGGATTGACGGCTGATTTCACATAACAGACATGGGTGCCGCTCTGCTTATTCATTCTGCCGCTGCCATATTTATGCAATATTTATTTCTTATGGTATCCATCAGGTTAGCGCCGGAAACCGCGCGTTAAAAAGGGGGCTGGCCGCGGCAGAGCATTATTCACACCGCGTTTTGTCCACCTCTCTGAACAGGCAATGTGAGCCTGACGTCAATTGTGTGCGCAGCCTCGCTGAGGCATTAAAAATGGCTTGCCATTATTTTTGGGATATGTGATAACAATTCGTGGGTTAAACGAGGTACAGTTCTGTTTATGCATGGCATCTTCAGTAAAGAAGTACGAGTAAAGACGTTGACGTTGAATACCGCTTCCTTGCCGAACCTTAATTAGTGCCTCATGCAGTAATGTCTCTGGTTTTTCTGTAAGACAGCCTTCGGGCTTAATAAACATCTAAAGGAATTTGCAAAATGGCAAAGATTAAAGGTCAGGTTAAGTGGTTCAACGAGTCTAAAGGTTTTGGCTTCATCACCCCTGCAGACGGCAGCAAAGATGTGTTCGTACACTTCTCTGCAATCCAGGGCAATGGTTTCAAAACCCTGGCTGAAGGCCAGAGCGTTGAGTTTGAAATTCAGGATGGCCAGAAAGGCCCGGCAGCTGTTAACGTCACTGCTATCTGATCCGATGCCAGCCCGGTGCATCGCACCCTGACCTGGAATTTTAAAGCCCTGGCTGCATAGCCGGGGCTTTCTTTATGCTTCCGATGCGGAAATGATAAGGTTACACTGCGCCGCGTTATCTGATGCCGGAGCACCTTATGTCCCTGATTTGCCCTCTTTGTCACACTTCTCTCACCCTGAAAGAACGCAGCTGGTGCTGTGAAAATCGCCATCAGTTTGACCAGGCGAAAGAAGGGTATGTCAATCTGCTACCCGTTCAGCATAAACGGTCGCGGGAACCGGGTGACAGTGCAGAGATGATGCAGGCGAGACGGGAATTTCTTGAGGCAGGCTATTATCAGCCGCTGCGGGAGCAGGTCGTCACGCTGCTCGCGTCCGTACTCCAGCAGCCTGCGTGCCGCCTTCTGGATATCGGCTGCGGCGAGGGTTACTACACCGCCGCGCTGGCCGAAGCCGCCGGTGAGGCGGCAACGATCTATGGGCTGGATGTCGCCAGAACAGCGATCCGGCTGGCGGCAAAGCGCTATCCGGCGGTACGTTTCTGTGTCGCCTCCAGCCAGCGCTTACCTTTTGCCGATGGATCGCTGGATGCGATTGTGCGGATTTATGCGCCCTGCAATGAAGCCGAGCTGGCGCGCGTACTGAAGCCGGGGGGGCTGGTGCTGACCGTCACACCCGGCCCGCACCATCTGCAGCAGTTTAAGGCGTTGATCTATCGTGAAGTGCAGCTGCATGTGCCGGAACAGAAATCCTATCCCGGTTTCCGCCAGCGGGCTCAGCATGCGCTGCGCTACCCGATGGCGCTGACGGGCGCGGCCGCGACAACCCTGCTGCAGATGACGCCGTTCGCCTGGCGTGCGCGTGAAGCGGTCTGGCAGACCCTGCAACAGAGTGAGCAGTTCAGCTGCGATGCAGACTTCAGCCTGACACTCTGGCAGCGCGACTAACGCGCCTCCACCAGCGTATGGTAGATGCGCTCCAGATCGTCGAGCTGCTGCACGGCAATCAGCAGCCGGCGCTGCTCCAGCTGCACCACCAGAATGCCATCCTCAGAAAGATTCATGCCCTGAATCCGCCGGTAATCGACCCAGACACCGGCGTAAAACAGTCCCGCGTTCTTCATCAGTAGCGTGGGTTTACGCAGCCAGAAAAGCCAGAACGCCAGAAAACTCAGCACCATCAGCAGGGAGGTGGTGAGCGGCGGGCCCTGATGGCTGAGATTATTCCAGAGCAGCATCAGCAGCAGCCCGATAAAAATCAGGCTGTCGATTTTATGCCGTCTCCGCAGCGTCACCCTTAACCGGGTCAGACCACGACGGCGGGGCAGGATCGCCTCATCATAAATCGCAAACAGCAGCAGGGCGGCAACACAGAGCGCGATCAGCGCATCGGTTAAAGACATAACATCGGCCTCAGACAGGGCGGGATAAGATTACAGACCGAGCAGGCCTATCCAGTAACCGAAGATACCGATGGCGAAGAAGCCGACGATAATCCACAGCGCATTCACCTTACGGCGCAACAGCCACATGCAGCCGAAGGTGAGCAGCAGCGGCACGATGCCCGGCATCAGCTGATCGAGAATCGACTGCACCGTGGTTACTGTGGTTTTACCGGTCGAGTCAGTGATGCGTGACACCACCAGCGGGATGTTAACGTGCGTCCACTTGTTGACCAGCGCCCCCATTACAAACAGCCCCAGGATCGAGGCGCCCTCCGTGAGTTTCTGCAGGAAACCGCCGCCCATGTCGCTGACGATATCGATCCCTTTGCGGTAGCCATAGGCCACACCGTAGTAGCGGGTCAGCAGGCGCGCGAGGTTGAACAGCACAAAGAACAGCAGCGGGCCCAGCAGGCTGCCGCTCATGGCGATACCGGCCCCCAGCGCGGCAAAGACCGGTCGCACCGTGCCCCAGAAGATGGGATCGCCCACCCCGGCCAGCGGTCCCATCAGCCCGACCTTCAGGCCGTTAATCGCCCCATCGTCGATGGCCGCGCCGTTGGCCCGCTGCTCCTCCATCGCCATCGTGACGCCCAGCACCGGCGCGGCCACATAAGGATGCGTGTTAAAGAACTCCAGATGGCGTTTAATCGCCTGTTTACGCGCCTCATTATTCTCAGGATAGAGACGGCGGATCACCGGCACCATTGAGAAGCAGAAGCCCAGCGCCTGCATACGTTCAAAGTTCCATGAACCCTGGAACAGGTTGGAGCGCAGAAAAACGGCGCGGACATCGCCGGGTGTCAGTTTCTTTTCGACCTTGGTTATATCGACCATGTGCTCACCTGTTCCTTAATCGAGTTCGTTATCGAGATCGTTTGGGGTCGCGGCAGCGGCGGGCGCACCCGCCGCACGGTTATATTTCGGGCTGAGCTGGATGTAGAGCACTGCCATCACCACGCCAATCACGCCCAGCGCCACCAGGTTGAAGCTGGTGAAAGCCGCCGTCACGAAGCCCAGGTAGAAGAAGGGCATCAGGTAGCCCGCGCGCATCATGTTGATCACCATCGCGTAACCGACCACCACAATCATGCCGCCCGCGATATTCAGCCCGTTGGTCACCACTTCCGGGATTGAACTGAGCAGGGCGTGCACCGCGCTGGTGCCGACAGAAATCGCCACGATCAGGGCCGGGATGGCGATACGCATTGCCTGCAGCAGCAGGGCTGAGACATGGATCCAGGAGATGGCCGTGAGATTGCCTTTTTCGGCCGCTTTGTCCGCCGCATGCTGGAAGGCGACGGTCAGCGTCCGCACGATAATCGTCAAAACCTGTCCGGCGGCGGCGAGCGGGATCGCCAGCGCGATACCGGCTCCGACGCTCTGACCGCCCGCGATAACCAGAATGGTCGAGATAATCGAGGCGAGGGCGGCATCCGGCGCCACGGCGGCCCCGATGTTCATCCAGCCCAGCGCGATCATCTCCAGCGTACCGCCGATAATGATGCCGGTTTTCATATCCCCCAGCACGATACCGATCAGAGTGCAGGCGACCAGCGGACGGTGAAACTGGAACTCATCCAGAATCGACCCCATCCCGGCAATACAGGCAACGATAAAAATCAAAATAATCTGTAGCGAGGTTATTTCCATCATACGTCGTGTCCTCAGCAGGATAATGGTAATGCACCCGGAAACGCAGGCGCCTTTTACGCATTCATTTTCGCGATCAAATCCATCATCTTCAGTTTCTGGTCGCTGGAAACTTTGCGGACTTCCAGTTCGATATGGCGCTCGTTAAGTTTGCGGAAGGCGGCGATATCTTTTTCATCGACCGAAACCGCGTTATTGACCTGCGTTTTTCCCTGACGAAATGCCATCCCGCCGATGTTGACGGATTTAATCTCAACACCCTGTTCCACCACCCGCACGACATCGGTGGGATTGGTAAACAGCAGCATGACGCGATCCTGACCATACTTCGGGTTGTTCCACACCCGCACCATCTTATCGACATCCACCACATGTGCCGTCACGCCCGGCGGAGCGACCTGGGTCAGCAGGGTCTTACGCACCTGATCGTTAGCCACCTCATCGCTGACGACGATAATGCGCTGGACGTTAGTCTCTTTGGTCCAGCGTGTCGCGACCTGTCCATGGATCAGGCGGTCATCGATCCGCACCAGACCGATCTTCATATGATCGCCCGGTGCCATCGGTTTTACCGGAGGCGCGGCCACGGCCGGTTCGACGCGGGTGGGCGCCGCGTCGGGAGCTTTCAGGGCTTTTACCCCCTCGCGACCGGTCTCAACGGCCACGGCGACCAGCGCCTCAAAGGATGGGTTATCGTCGCGCGCCATCAGCGTTTCAACCAGCATCGGAATATTGACCCCGGCCACGACCTCATACTGTGGCCGGTCCACCACGATCCGGCTGGCCGCGTTAAACGGGCTGCCGCCCCAGGTATCGACCAGAAACAGCACCCCCTGGCCGGTATCGAGTTCTGCCAGCCTTGCCTGATATTTTTCAATCAGCGTGTCAGCATTTTCACCGGGCACAAAATCTATCCAGCCGACATTCTCCTGCTCGCCCAACAGCATTTCTGCTGTTTTCAGCAGTTGTTCCGCTGCCCAGCCGTGTGTACCAATGACAATTGCTATGGTCACCTGCTACCTCCTTATGCCAGAGATGCTCATCTGGGGGGATGAACGGTTTTGAATTTTGCTTTGATATCGCGTTAACCGGCTGTCTCAACAGTCAGGTATCGCGTCGAAAAAAGGGAATTGCGTTGGTAAAAGCCATGAAGTCGGGGCTTATTTTAGTGAGCGAAAAAATAAATGATGTGATGCCTGTCTGTTATTTACCCGCTGCCGGAAACCGTGCGCTTTTCTATGTGGCCGATTATCTCTGCTACAGTTTGTAAAAATGAGAAAATTTTTTGACGCCGTTTTCCGAACTGATACATTAACCTTCTGTTTATTACTCAGGAGTAACGGGCATCAGCCCACCTTATGGATCGTCACCGACGTCGCTTGATCTGTTCTTTGCGCCTGCTGGCGCGTCACCTCTCGCCTTACGGCGTTTTCCACGTTTTCCCGACTATCCCGATGTCACGCTTTGCTGCGCTGATACGTCCCGGCTCGTCTGGATCCCTGTTCTGGAGTCATAAATAATGGAATTTTTATTCGACCCCTCAATCTGGGCGGGTTTACTGACGCTGGTGGTGCTGGAAATTGTTCTCGGCATCGACAACCTGGTCTTTATCGCCATCCTGGCCGACAAGCTGCCGCCAAAGCAGCGTGACAAAGCGCGCCTGATTGGTCTGTCGCTGGCGCTGGTGATGCGTCTGGGCCTGCTGTCGCTGATTTCCTGGATGGTGACGCTGACGACACCGCTGTTCAGCGTAGGCGGTTTCAGCTTTGCGGGCCGCGATCTGATCCTGCTGGCGGGTGGCCTGTTCCTGCTGTTCAAGGCGACAATGGAGCTGCATGAGCGGCTGGAGAACCGACAGCTTGAGGGTTCCGGCAATCGCGGCTACGCCAGTTTCTGGGCCGTGGTGACACAGATTGTGGTGCTGGACGCTGTCTTCTCGCTGGATGCCGTGATCACGGCGGTGGGAATGGTGAACCATCTGCCGGTGATGATGACTGCCGTGGTGATTGCGATGGGTGTGATGCTACTGGCGTCGAAACCGCTGACCAACTTTGTCAACGCGCATCCGACCGTGGTGGTGCTCTGCCTGAGCTTCCTGCTGATGATCGGTCTGTCGCTGGTGGCAGAAGGCTTTGGTTTCCATATTCCTAAAGGCTACCTCTACGCGGCTATTGGCTTCTCAATTCTGATCGAGCTGTTTAACCAGATTGCCCGACGCAACTTTATCCGCCATCAGTCGAATCGCCCGATGCGTGAGCGCACCGCCGAAGCGATTCTGCGCCTGATGGGCGGCCGCAACCGCGCCCAGACCGCCAGCAACAACAACAGCGGATCCAGCGAAGAGGTGGCGCTGGCGGAAGCGATGCCGCAGGAGGCGTTTAAGGACGAAGAGCGCTATATGATTAACGGCGTGCTGACGCTGGCGTCACGTTCGATTCGCAGCATCATGACGCCACGCGGTGAAATCTCGTGGGTTGATGCGAACCGTCCCGTTGATGAGATCCGCATGCAGCTGCTCGATACGCCGCACAGCCTGTTCCCGGTCTGCCGGGGCGAGCTGGATGAGATTGTCGGCGTCGTGCGCGCCAAAGAGCTGCTGGTGGCGCTGGATCATGGGATGGATGTGGCGGCCTTTGCGGCCAGTACCCCGACTATTGTGGTACCGGAAACGCTGGACCCGATCAACCTGCTCGGCGTGCTGCGTCGCGCCCGGGGCAGTTTTGTCATCGTTACCAACGAGTTTGGCGTGGTGCAGGGGCTGATTACTCCGCTGGATGTGCTGGAGGCGATTGCCGGGGAATTCCCGGATGAGGATGAAACGCCCGATATCATTGCAGATGGCGACGGCTGGCTGGTCAAAGGCGGCACTGACCTGCACTCGCTGCAGCAGCTGCTCGACTTCCATGAACTGGTCGATCCGGCCGAAGATCACGCGTCTCTGGCGGGCCTGCTGATTGCCCAGAAAGGGCAGTTACCCCTGCCTGGCGATGTGATTGATATTACGCCGCTGCACTTCCAGATTATCGAGGCGACCGACTACCGTATCGATCTGGTGCGCGTCACCAAAGACAAGCCATACGATGAAGATGAAGAGGGGTAATCGTCTGCGGCAGCGTTAATCTGCCACGCTGAACTTCTCTGACAGCCGCTGCCTCACCGCCGCGGCTGTTTTTTTGTCCGTCGCCTGCGCGGTCGCGGACTCAGGGCCGGACATCGGCCTGATGCGCGGCCAGCCAGGCCGGGAAATCCGCCAGCGGCATCGGTCGGGCATAATAGTAGCCCTGAAGATGATCCACGCCGCGCTCGCGCAGGTAGGCCGCCTGCTCGGCGGTTTCGACCCCCTCGGCCACCAGGCTGATATTCAGACGCTGCGCCAGCGAGATCACCATATCCGTCACCGTGGCGTTAATCGCGTCTGTGCCGATGGCCGCAGTGAAAATCTTGTCGATTTTCAGCACATCGGGATGGAGATCTTTCAGATAGGAGAGCGAGCTGTGGCCGGTGCCGAAGTCATCGATCGCCAGCCGCACGCCGATATCATGCAGTTGGGAAATCACCGACTGATCCACGACCGGCAACGCATCCCGCTCGGTCAGCTCCACCACCAGTTTCGGCACAGGCGTCGCGGGCCACCAGAGCGTCTGCAGATCCTCCAGAATGGCCCGATCGCGGAAATGGCTGGCCGCCACGTTAATGGCAATATGAAAGTCGGGATCGTCGGGCAACTGCGGTAACGCGCTGACCACCTCAGCCAGCACAAAGCGCGTCAGGGGTTTAATCAGGTTCTGCCGCTCGGCCAGCGGAATAAAGAGATCCGGCGCTATCCAGCCCTGGCGGGCATTGTGCCAGCGCAGCAGTAACTCGATGCCGTCGCACTCGCCGCTTTTGCTGTTAATCAGCGGCTGACAGTAGACCATAAACTCGCGCGCGGTAATGCCGTAGCTGATCTGCCAGCTCAGGCTCATGCGGTTCGCGGTGGCCAGCCAGACGATGTAGCCGACCAGCAGGCTCAGCAGCAGCGCCAGCGGCAGCTGGGAAGGCAGCGTCGCCAGCGCCAGCCGGGTCGGAGAGGGGCCATAGAGCGTCAGGCTGAAGGGGTAGCGCAGGGAATCCTGCTCGTAGCTCACCTCATCATCGGCCGGCACCGTGGCCTCAATCAATGGATTGCCATACTCCAGGCTTTGACCATTGACGTTGAAGACGGCGCGCTCCACCCAGGGCAGCTCCGGCTCCAGCAGGTAGTTGCTCATCATTTCGATATTGATAGCCTGCAGAATGCCGGAGCGGTTATCCAGACTCCTGGGCGTCCACAGCAGGAGTATCGGTGACCCTTTCAGCAGATAGCGATCGGTAGAGAGCGTCATGCGCTGGCCGTTAAAGGCCAGGTCGGGGTAGGTCTCTCCAAAGGGGATCGTGCGCGGGCCATAGATACTGGAGCAGTAGAGCATATCGTTATCGACCAGCAGAATCGCCCGCACCGTCTGCAGCGAGGAGATCTTCTCAATGAGCGGAAAGCGAACATCCTGGCAGGGCACGCCAACCAGCCCCAGCATATTACTGGCTGACACCTCCAGCGGGGAGAACATCCGGTCGAACCGCATTATCGCCTTGTCGGCAAAATCCATCGCCTGCTGCTCGATGCGCGCTTTTTCTTCGATATAGCGGAATGCCAGCGTCAGAATCAGCACCAGGGTGGCGATCATCAGCGCGATCAGCAAACGCTTGCGTCTGAATTGTCCAACATATTGCTGGGCCATCAACATCAGTTTCCACCTTCCCTAAAGCCAGAAAAAAGCAACACAACGGGATGAGTATCGGCACGGTCAGGCCAGAACTGAGGCCGTAATGCAGAAAAGCGGGTCTGGAAAGCAGGGCAAGCCGGACGGCTGCGCGGAAATCACTCTACCGTGTAATCCTGCGCTGAGATAGCGCAGGATACGGATTTTATTATGTTTGCGCGTTATTTAAACCGCTGGGGGCGTTAATCGCACTGAACCTTGATTGCCAGCCCGCCGCGTGAGGTTTCACGATATTTGGCGTTCATATCTTTGCCGGTTTCATACATGGTTTCGATAACCTTATCCAGCGAGACGCGTGGTTCGCTGGTGCGGCGCAGCGCCATTCTCGCCGCGTTGATCGCTTTCACTGAGGCGATCGCGTTGCGCTCAATGCAGGGCACCTGCACCTGACCCGCCACCGGGTCACAGGTCAGCCCCAGGTTATGCTCCATGCCGATCTCGGCGGCCACGCAGACCTGCTCCGGGCTGGCACCCAGCAGCTCGGCCAGACCGGCTGCCGCCATTGAGCAGGCGACACCGACTTCACCCTGGCAGCCCACTTCGGCACCAGAGATGGAGGCGTTCATTTTATAGAGCACGCCAATCGCGCCTGAGGCAAGGAAATAGCGCAGGAAGATATCGGGCGTGACCGGCTCGATAAAGTGATCGTAGTAGGCCAGCACCGCAGGCACGATGCCGCAGGCGCCGTTGGTCGGAGCCGTCACCACCCGGCCACCCGCAGCGTTCTCTTCGTTAACGGCCAGCGCAAACATATTGATCCAGTCGATGACGATCATCGGATCGCTGGAGTGTTTGGTGGAGGAGGTCAGCAGACGACGCAGCGAGGCGGCGCGGCGCGGCACCCGCAGCGGGCCAGGCAGCACACCTTCGGTATTCAGGCCGCGATCGATACAGGCCTGCATGGTCTGCCAGATGGTGGCGAAATAGGCCTGAATCTCATCACGGCTGTGCAGCGCCAGTTCGTTCTTCATGACCAGGCCCGAGAGCGACAGGCCCGTTTCGCGGCAGTGAGCCAGCAGATCTTTGGCGGAGTGGAACGGCCAGGGAACAGAGACCTCATCCAGCGCCGACTGGCCGAAGTGCTCTTCATCGACAATAAAACCGCCGCCTACCGAGTAGTAGGTTTTTGAAAGGATCAGCAGGTCGCCCGCAAACGCGAGCAGGCGCAGGCCGTTCTCATGCAGGGAGAGGTTCTCACTGCGGAACACCATGCCGCCTTCGCGCGGAAAGTCCACCTCATGCGCGCCTTTTGCCAGCAGCAGCCGCTCACGCTGTTCCACATCCTTGATAAAGGCGGGGATCGCATCGATGTCTACGGTATCCGGTGATTCGCCCGCCAGACCCATAATAATGGCGATGTCCGTGTGGTGGCCTTTACCGGTCAGTGAGAGCGACCCATAGACATCCACGGCGATCCGGGTCACCTCCTGCAGCTTTCCCTGTTCGCTGAGCAAATCCACAAACTGTTTACCCGCTTTCATCGGGCCGACAGTATGCGAACTTGAGGGGCCGATGCCCACTTTGAACATGTCGAAAACACTAATCACAGGTGACACTCCTCACAATTATTATCAGTCTGCCGCGGCAGTTTATGGCGCTAATAGTAAAGGTCATGCACCGGAAAAGAGCAGCTTTTCGCATGAAATAAACTTATTAAAACCAGTAGAAAAAATTATAGCGTAAACCGGCAGGGAGCTGACGGGCCGGGGCAGGGAATCTCAGAAAGCGATTTGCGTACTCAGCGAACGGATAATCCCGGCGGTCATGCCCCAGACCAGATAATCCTGGTAACGTGACAGCCAGACAGGATGGCGGACGCCTGCCCGGTTGATCTCCAGCACGCTGTAGCGGCTGAGCTGTAATGCCTCGGCCAGCGGCATCTCAAAGGCGCTGCTGACCTCATCCTGATTCAGGGTCAAGCGCAGACCGGCCGGAATAATCCCCAGCACCGGCGTCACCTGAAAACCGGTACTGCTGGTTACGGCAGGCATCGCGCCCAGCACCTCGACCTGCTGCGGGTCCAGCCCGACCTCTTCCTGCGCTTCGCGCAGTGCGGTGGCGATCAGCGAGGCGTCGGTGGCATCCTGCATCCCGCCGGGAAAGGCCACCTGCCCGGCATGTTTTCGCAGCGCATGCGAGCGTTGCGTCAGCAGCAGGCCAGGTTCAGCCCGCGCCACCACCGGCACCAGCACCGCAGCATGACGTCCTGAGAGGCGCTGCGTGCTGCGGGCGGGCTGCTGCAACAGAAAACGGCTGCGGAAGGTCTCAAGCGTCAGGGCCAACGGTACCTCCGATCTGTTCCAGCGCCGGTAAAATCCGGCTCACTTTGTCGAGCGTCTCCTGATATTCCGCCGCCGGATCGCTGTCGGCCACCAGCCCGCCTCCCGCGGCACAGTAGATCTGCTGCCCCTCGGCGATCAGCGTGCGGATGGTGATACTGGTATCCATCCTTCCGCAGAGGCTGAGATAGCCGATACTGCCGCACCAGGCATTGCGGCGCTGCGGCTCCAGTTCATCAATAATCTCCATCGCCCGGATTTTGGGCGCACCGGTTATCGATCCGCCCGGGAAACAGGCGCGCAGCAGATCGGTGGCCTGCAGGGTCTCAGGCAGCTGCGCCCGCACCGTACTCACCAGGTGATGCACCGCAGGAAAGGGCTCAACCACAAACAGCTCCGGCACCGTCACCGAGCCGGGCACGGCGACGCGGCCGATATCGTTGCGCAGCAGATCGACAATCATCAGGTTTTCGGCCCGATCTTTCTCCGCACTGCGCAGCGCCTCGGCCTGTTGCGCATCGGCGACGGGATCGCTGCAACGTGGCCGGGTGCCTTTTATCGGTCGGGTCTCGATCTGTTTCTGATTCAGGGAGAGAAAACGCTCGGGCGACAGGCTGAGGATCGCACTGCCAGGCAGACGCAGGAACGCACTGAACGGCGCGCGGTTGGCCGCATTCAGCCGGGTAAACGCCTGCCACTCATCCCCCTGATAGCCCGCCTGAAAACGCTGGGCCAGGTTGACCTGGTAACAGTCGCCCGCCTGAATGTAGGCTTGTACCCGGTCGAAGCGTGCGGCGTAGTCGGCATAGCTCAGATTCGAACGCCAGCGGCTGGTCAGTAAAAAAGGCGTGGTTTTGCGCGCGGGCCAGGCTGTCAGCCAGGCGGCCCGCGCCGCTACGTTTTCTGTCGCCACCAGCGTCAGCGTCTGCTGGTGGTGATCGGCAATGAGCGCCCAGTCATAGATCCCCACCGCCATGTCCGGCGTGGTGAGATCGGCCTCGGCGTGCTGCGGCAGGGATTCAAACCGGCGGCCCAGATCGTAACCGAACAGGCCCAGCGCCCCGCCCTGAAACGGTAAAGCTTCGCTGGTCACCGGCGTGACGCCGAGTGCATCACACTGCTGCTGAACCAGCAGCAGCGGATCGGCGGTGGAGTCGCGGCTGCCGTTCCGGTCGCTGATAGTGGTGGTGGCTCCCCGGGTAACCAGCGTCGCACGCGGGTCGGCGGTCAGAATATCAAAGCGGTTGTCGCTGTGGCTGGCCTGCGCGGAGGAGAGCAGCATCGCCCACGGCAGAGAGGAAAGGGGCGCGAAGCGCTGTATCAGCGCATCCGGGGTGTAATCAAGCGTCAGGGTTTCAACAATCATCGTGCAGAGAAATCAGCAGGCAAAGAGGCGGTCAGACTGACATATTTTTTCCTGACTGGCACCTGTTAGTTCGGCGTGGGATACTGTCAGCCCCAACGCAGGAGTAGAACATGATAACAGGATTACCGGCGCTCTCTCATGAGCAGCAGCAACAGGCCGTCGAACGCATTCAGGAATTAATGGCTGGCGGGCTGACGAGCGGCCAGGCGATCGCCCAGGTGGCGCAGGAAATTCGTGAGAGCCATACGGGTGAACAGATTCGGGCGCTATTCGACGACGAAGATGATGAAAACGAAGAGGAATAACGCCCGGCGCGGTTAACGGGCCGCGATAATCTTAATTTCGATTTTATATTTCGGATTCAACAGTCCGGCCTGAACCGTGCAGCGCACCGGCGCATTATCCGGCGAGACCCAGGCGTCCCAGGCGCGGTTCATCGCAGGGAAGTCGGCTTTATCGACCAGAAACAGCGTTGCATCCAGGATTTTGCTTTTGTCGCTGCCCAGGCGCGTCAGCATCGCATCAATGACGGCCAGCGCATTCGCTGTCTGTGCTTCGGCATCGGCGTCCAGGTTTTCTGGCACGCTGGTGTAGTAGATGGTGTCGTTATGAATGACAGCCTCGGACATGCGGTGTTCCGGATCAATGCGGGTAATGCTCATCGGTTTCTCCCTCGTTATTTGCGCATTAGCCTGGCACACTCCTGACACCGCTGTCACCCTTTACGCCCGCAGGCAGCGCTGAACGATTGCCTGCCTGTCCGCCATCACCTGAGGCGCCATCCTGAACGTGGTGAAATATTTCACCTCCGATCCTTTCCGCTGTGGGGTGATATCCGCAAAAATGGAATCCTCCCAGGTGTAAACGCTGATGTCACTGCCTCTGGGCTGAGTGTGGGTAGTGTTATCGCTGGCAATGACTGTCGTGGTGGACCAGCCGCGATAGATACAGTCGCTGAGCTGGGGGGCGGTTCGGGTGCTCTGGCCCTGAAAGAGCGGTGCCTGCTGACGAGCCTGGTCGGGCGTGGGGGCCTGGCAGCCGCAGAGCAGCAGCACGCCGGCGAGAGAGCCGATGCGGAAATAGTTCATCACATTCCTCCGCCTGAGTCAGGCAGTCGGGTTAAGGCCATCTGCTTAACAGTGCCTGAGGCAACGTTAAGCCAGTGTCGGCACATCAGCCAGCAGGTGCCACATCCCAACGGTCAGCTGATTTGATTAGTATAATCCGGGTGTTAGTTTCCTCGCGGCGTTCCTCTGCATTTGATAACTGCATCACACTGTCCGCCGCGCCATGGCGGGCGTCAGACCGGGCGCACGTCTGCAAATCGCGCAATCAGCCGCTGTCTGCGGTGAAACTCCGGCAGGACGGGCTGAAAAATGTTATAAATCAATCAAAAGATAGCGCCACAGAATGAGGATGAACACATGGCGAATACGCAGTATCTGTTTTGGGTGATGGCGGGCGCACTGACGCTGCTCTTTATTGTTATCGCGGCCTTTGTGGGGTTATCCAAAGGCACCCGGCAGGGAGTAATAACGTTTGCTGTGCTCTTCATCATTATGCTGGCGGGCGCGCTCTACATACACCATTAACGCAGAGCCGTTTGAACCTTTTCACGCTCTTACAGCGATCTTAAGCCCGGCTCACACTTCAGGCGGAAATTGTGCGGCGGGGCGTGCCGGTTAACTATGCTCATCTGAAATAGCAGCACTGCTATTTATCACCGGAGGTAATTATGTCTGAACGTCCTGATTACGATGAACCCCTGCCAGATGATGCTGAGATCTATCCTGAAGATGACGCAGAGGATGAGGAAGAGGATCCGCTGGAAAAGGATGTCTGATCTGCTAACCGGGAACGGGCCGCCCGTCTCTTCTGCGTGACAGATAAACCGCAAAACGCCCGTTTTGCGGTTTCTTTTTTCCTTCAGCTTCTGAAAAATGCTCTGGCATTTAATCGTTAACGGACATATTCAGCGCCCGGACCACACCGGCCATTTAATTCTGAATAATGATAAAACGAGAATGTTAATTAAATTAACATCGATAAAAATAGTAAACTCATTATTCCTGAAGAAGGTGAACGATCGCATTTTGTCACCTTGCTGATATAAAAGGGCGCGGAATATTATCGCTGCCGCACATTAGCTTATCAGCAGGGATAAAAATGAAACGATTAACACGGTTAAGTCTGATCATCGCGCTGTCGTCCATGGGTGTCGCCAGCGCAGCAGAGCCGCACTGGAGCTACGAAGGCAAAGCAGGGCCGAAGCACTGGAGCGAACTGAGCAGCGATTTTCACCTCTGCCACGAAGGAAAGGCGCAGTCGCCCATAAATATTAAAGATCCCATACAGGGGCATCTGCAGCCCCTGAATCTGGCTTATCAGGCGTCGGCGGAAAAAGTCATTAATAATGGCCACACTATTCAGGTTACCGTCGATCATGAAGATGACTTTATTCTGGACGGTGAAAAGTTCACTCTGCGTCAGTATCATTTTCACACGCCCGGTGAAAACCAGATCAATGGACATACCTTTCCGCTGGAAGCCCATTTTGTTCACAGCAAAGAGGATGGCGACCTGGCCGTAGTCGCGGTGATGTTTGAAGTCGGCAAAGAGAACCCGGCGCTGACTCCCCTGATTGACGCGATGCCGAAAAAGGAGAATCAGCAGGTCAGCATCAATCGTCAGGTCGATCTGCGCGAGCTCTTCCCGGAAGACCTGCACTATTATCGTTTCAGCGGTTCGCTGACCACGCCTCCCTGCAGCGAAGGCATCCGCTGGCTGGTGATGAAGCAGCCGGTCACACTCTCGCAGGCCCAGCTCGACGCCTTTAAGCGGGCTCTGAAAACCACCAACAATCGTCCGCTGCAGCACCTTAACGGCCGCATGATCGTCGAGTAAGCCCCAACCCGGTGCTTTGGCAGGGAGCCCATATCCTCAGGCGGCCATGTGCCGCCTTTTTGTTTCCGCGAAGCGGTTACAGGGCCCGCTTGTTTCTGCCATAATTGCCTAATCTGTTGAAAAACCTCTATTTTGCTTTGTTATGGCAATACTGACATAATTACAGTGTTTTTGCCGTTCTTTGTGAGGGTATGTGGCAGACGATTTTGCAGTGGATGGCGCCCTGGCGCAGGCGATCGCAGGTTTCAGGCCGCGCGAAGCACAACGTGAGATGGCGCAGGCGGTTTCAGAAGCCGTAAAACAGCAGGGTGAACTGGTGGTGGAAGCCGGCACTGGCACCGGCAAAACCTATGCCTATCTGGCGCCCGCTCTGCGGGCCGGTAAAAAAGTGATTGTCTCCACCGGTTCCAAAGCGCTGCAGGATCAGCTCTATGGCCGCGATCTGCCCACTATGACCCGCGCGCTGAAGTTCACGGGTAAAACCGCCCTGCTGAAGGGGCGCTCAAATTATCTCTGCCTGGAACGGCTGGAACAGCAGTCGATGGCGGGAGGCGATCTCACTGTTCAGGCGCTGACCGACCTGGTGACGCTGCGAAGCTGGTCGTCGCAGACGGAAGATGGAGACATCAGCAGCTGCGCAGGCGTAACCGAAGACAGCCCGGTCTGGCCGCTGGTCACCAGCACCAACGATAACTGCCTCGGCACCGATTGTCCGCGTTACAAAGAGTGTTTTGTGGTCAAAGCGCGAAAGCGTGCGATGGACGCCGATGTCGTAGTGGTTAACCACCATCTGTTCCTTGCCGACTTAGTGGTAAAGGAGGGGGGCTTTGGTGAACTGATCCCCGAAGCGGATGTGATGATCTTCGACGAAGCCCATCAGCTGCCCGATATCGCCAGCCACTATTTTGGTCAGCAACTCTCCAGCCGCCAGTTACTCGATCTGGCCAAAGACATTATTACCGCCTACCGCACCGAAGTGCGTGATGCCCGGCAGCTGCAGAAATCGGCAGACCGGCTGGCGCAGTGCGCGCAGGATTTCCGGCTGGCATTAGGCGATCCCGGCTTTCGCGGTAATCTGCGCGAACTGCTGAGCGATAACGCGATTCTGCGCATGTTCACGCTGCTGGATGACGCGCTTGAGCTTTGCTACGACGTCATCAAACTGTCGCTGGGCCGATCGGCCCTGCTGGATGCCGCCTTTGAGCGGGCCGCGCTCTATCGTGGGCGGCTGAAACGGCTGCGGGCAATTAACGAGCCGGGCTACAGCTACTGGTATGAATGCACCTCACGCCACTTTATCCTGGCGCTGACGCCGCTTTCGGTAGCGGAACGCTTCCGTGAAGTGATGGACAACCGCAAGGCCGCATGGATCTTTACCTCTGCAACGCTGGCGGTCGACGAGAACATGGCGCACTTCGCCGAACGGCTGGGGGTCAATGCAGCGAAGAGCCTGATCCTCAACAGCCCGTTCGACTTTGCGAAGCAGGCGCTGCTCTGCGTGCCGCGTAATCTGCCGGAACCGAACCGGCCTGGTGGCGCGCGCCAGCTGGCCGCGATGATGAAGCCGCTGATTGACGCCAACAAAGGCCGCTGTTTCTTTCTCTGCACCTCGCACCTTATGATGCGCGAGCTGGCCGCAGAGTTTCGCGCCTCAATGACGCTGCCGGTACTGGTGCAGGGTGAAACCAGTAAAGGCCAGTTGCTGAAACAATTTATTGAGAAGGGCAATGCTCTGCTGGTGGCGACCAGCAGCTTCTGGGAGGGCGTGGACGTGCGCGGCGATGCGCTGTCGCTGGTGATCATCGACAAGCTTCCCTTTACCTCACCGGAAGATCCGCTGTTGAAGGCGAGGATGGAAGATTGTCGTATCCGCGGCGGCGACCCTTTTGCCGACGTGCAGCTGCCGGATGCGGTGATCACCCTGAAGCAGGGGGTGGGACGCCTGATCCGCGACACGAACGATCGCGGTGTGCTGGTGATCTGCGATCAGCGGCTGGTGTCGCGGCCCTATGGTGCACTGTTTCTCAACAGCCTGCCGCCCACGCCGCGTACCCGGGATATCGCCCGCGCCATCGCCTTTATCCGCCAGCAACCCGAACCAGACGCGTAATTCTGTGCTAAGATGCGCGCCGTTTTTCTTTCTTCTGAGGTAGTCATGTCAGCCCGAATTTTAGCGCTGGATACGGCAACAGAAGCCTGTTCAGCCGCTTTGCTGAATCAGCAACAGATGGATGCCCGATTTGAGATCGCCCCGCGCGATCACACCCAGCGCATTCTGCCGCTGGTCGAGGAGCTGCTGCTGGCGCAGCGGCTGGAACTGACCGATCTTGACGCGCTGGCGTTTGGCCGCGGTCCCGGCAGTTTTACCGGTGTACGAATCGGGATTGGGATTGCGCAAGGCCTGGCACTGGGTGCCGCTCTGCCGATGATCGCCGTCTCTACTCTGGCAACCCTGGCGGAAGGTGCATGGCGTCTGCACGGTGCCACGCGGGTGTTAACCGCGATTGATGCGCGCATGGGGGAGGTCTACTGGGCCGAATATCAGCGCGATGAGCAGGGTGTCTGGCAGGGCGAGGCCACCGAAAGCGTGCTCTCACCGGAGGCGGCGCTGGCACGCATGCAGGCGCTGTCCGGCCAATGGATGACCGCAGGCACCGGCTGGCAGGCTTATCCGGGGCTTCAGCAGGGCCATTCTTTGACGCTCAGCGCCAGCGACGTAGCCCTGCCTGCCGCAGAGGATATGCTGCCGCTGGCCGCCCTGGCGCTGGCCCGTGGTGAAACGTGTCTGCCGGAAACGGCAGAGCCGACCTATCTGCGCAATGAGGTCGCCTGGAAAAAGTTACCTGGCCGGTAAAAGAGACGCAACTTATTGTTATGCGTCCAGTCTAATCTTTACCTGATGGGAGAATCTCTATGTCGTCAATCTGTGGTAAAGGGCTTTCAGGTCTGTTGCTGACCTGCGTGCTGGCGTTAACCGGTTGTGTCTCTATTCCTGACACGCTGCAGGGCAGTTCGCCGCAGCCGCAACAGGATCTGTTGCGGGTGATGAGCGATCCGTCGCTGTTTGTCGGGCAGGAGTCGCGCTTTGGCGGCAAGGTAGTCAATGTTACCAATCTGAATGGCAAAACCCGGCTGGAGATTGCGGCTCAGCCGCTGGATGACAGCGCCAGACCGCGTCTGGGGGCGGCGTCAGTTGGCCGGATCTTTGCCGACATCCACGGTTTTGTCGATCCGGTGGATGTCCGTAATCAGTATGTTACGGTGCTGGGCACGCTGAAGGGCACCGAGCAGGGCAAAATCGGAGAGGCGGATTATAAATTCGTGGTCATCGATGTGCGCGGCTATCAGCGCTGGCGGCTGACGCAGCAGGTGATGGCGCCGCCTCAGCCTGTGGATCCCTGGATCTGGTATGGGCCTACCCGCCATCGCGGGGGCTACTGGGGGCCTAATCCTTACTGGGGCATGATGAATACCGGCCCGACAGAGGTGCAGACTATCCTGACCGAGTAAGTGTGAACATCGTCTTTATTCAGCCCGGTCGCGGTGCTCGCAGCCGGGCTTTTTATTTGTCTGTTTTATCAGCACGAAATTTAGTGATGGACTTCGCAACCTCAACATGCCGAAACAGGCAAACTGGTACAATCAGTTAAAATATTGTTAACAAACCAGATTGGCTGAGGCAGCGATGGAAATACAACATAATTATCGGGGTGGATCCTTGAATAAGGTTTGGCTGAAACGCTACCCGGCAGATGTGCCTGCCGAAATAAGTGCAGATCGTTATACTTCTCTGGTCGATCTGTTTGAGCAGGCCGTAAAACGCTACGCCGATCAACCCGCCTTTCTGAACATGGGTCAGAAAATGACGTTTCGCCAGCTGGAGGAGAAGAGCCGCGCGTTTGCTGCCTATCTCCAGCAACAGCTGGGCCTGAAAGCCGGAGACAGGGTGGCGCTGATGATGCCTAACCTGCTCCAGTATCCGGTGGCCCTGTTTGGCGTGCTGCGTGCGGGCATGGTCGTGGTCAACGTCAATCCGCTCTATACGCCGCGTGAACTGAAGCATCAGCTTAATGACAGCGGCGCCAGCGCCATCGTTATCGTCTCCAATTTTGCCCACACGCTGGAAAAAGTGGTGGCAGAAACCCCGGTTCGCCACGTCATTCTGACCCGGATGGGCGATCAGCTGGCCCCGCTTAAAGCCACACTGGTAAACTTTGTCGTCAAATATGTGAAAAAGCTGGTGCCAAAATACCATCTGCCGGGCGCCATCTCGTTTCGTCAGGTGCTGGAGAGTGGGGCCGCGCTGCCTTATCAGCGTCCGACGGTTTCCAATGACGATCTCGCCTTCCTCCAGTATACCGGCGGCACCACTGGCGTTGCCAAAGGGGCGATGCTGACCCATCGCAACATGCAGGCGAACATTGAGCAGACCCGGGCGACCTATGGCAAAATGCTGCGCGATGGCAAAGAGTTTGTGGTCACCGCGTTGCCGCTGTATCACATCTTTGCACTCACCGTGAATGGCCTGCTGTTCCTGGAACTGGGCGGTCAGAACCTGTTGATCACCAATCCGCGCGACATCCCCGGCTTTGTCAAAGAGCTGGGCAGGGTGCCCTTTACCGCCATCACCGGCGTGAACACGCTGTTTAACGCGCTCCTCAACGATGAGCAGTTTAATAAACTCGATTTTTCCACGCTGCGTCTCTCTGCGGGCGGCGGAATGGCGGTGCAGAAAGTGGTGGCTGAGCGCTGGGAAAAGCTCACCGGGCACTATCTGCTGGAGGGCTATGGCCTGACCGAGTGTTCGCCGCTGGTGTCGGTCAATCCCTATGACATCAGCTGTCACACCGGCAGTATCGGCCTGCCGGTGCCTTCTACCGATGTCCTGATTCTGGATGATGCCGGTAATGAGGTGCCACCGGGTGAACCGGGCGAGCTCTGCATCCGCGGTCCGCAGGTGATGCTGGGTTACTGGCAGCACCCCGAAGCCACGGCCGAGGTGCTGAAAAATGGCTGGCTCCACAGCGGTGATATTGTTACCGTTGATGAGGAAGGCTTTATTCGCATCGTCGACCGCAAAAAAGATATGATTCTGGTGTCAGGCTTTAATGTCTACCCGAATGAGATCGAAGATGTGCTGATGCAACATCCTAAAGTACGTGAAGCGGCGGCGATTGGCGTGCCCAGCGATCTCTCGGGCGAAGCGGTGAAAGTCTGCATCGTCAGAAAAGATCCCTCGCTGACAAAAGAGGAGGTGCTCGACCACTGTCGCCGTCAGCTGACCGGTTACAAAGTGCCGAAGATCATCGAGTTCCGGGATGAATTGCCTAAAACCAACGTTGGCAAGATACTGCGACGTGAACTGCGCGACGAGGCAAAGTCCGGGCGCTGAAGCAGGACTGAATTGAGGTTGAACGCCGGCATGTCCGGCGTTTTTATTGTGTTTAACATGGAGCGCCGCGCGTTGTTGGCTGCGGTGAAAATAAGACGTGAACTATTCCCTTATCGACCAGGATGATCAACTGGCAGACGTGTGTCAGAAAGCGCGCCAGCACGCGGCGGTGGCACTGGATACCGAATTTGTCCGTACCCGCACTTACTATCCTCAGCTGGGTCTGATCCAGTTGTTTGACGATCAGCAACTGGTGCTGATCGATCCGCTGAATATCCGTGACTGGTCACCCTTTATCGAACTCTTAACGGATACGCGCGTCACCAAATTCCTGCATGCCGGCGGGGAAGATCTGGAAGTTTTCCTGCACCGCTTCGGCGTTCTGCCGACGCCGATGATCGACACCCAGATTCTGGCAGCCTTCTCCGGCCAGCCACTCTCATGGGGTTTTGCCGCCATGGTGGCCCATTTCACCCAGGTTGAGCTTGATAAAAGTGAATCACGCACAGACTGGCTGGCGCGTCCGCTGACCGAGCGTCAGTGCGCCTATGCAGCAGCAGATGTCCACTATCTGCTGCCGATTGCCCGTCAGCTGATGGCGAATACTGAGGCTGCCGGTAATATGGCAGCGGCGCTCAGCGAGTGCGAAAACCTCTGTCAGCGCCGTCTCGACACGGTTGTACCGGATGATGCCTGGCGGGATATCACCAATGCCTGGCAGCTGCGCCCCCGTCAGCTGGCGGCATTACAGCGGCTGGCGGCCTGGCGTCTGAAGCTGGCGCGTGAAAAGGATATGGCGGTCAATTTTGTGGTGCGCGAAGAGCATCTCTGGAAGGTCGCCCGCTTTATGCCTGGCTCACTGGGCGAGCTGGACCATCTGGGGCTGTCGGGACATGAGATTCGTTTCCACGGCAAAACGCTGGTGGCGCTGGTCGCCGACGCTGCGGCGCTGGACGAGAGTGAATTACCCGCACCGCTGGGTAATCTGATCGATCATCCGCACTATAAGCAGGTGTTTAAAGCAGTAAAAGCACTGGTGCAGCAGGTGAGTGAGCAGAGTGGGTTCAGTCAGGAACTGCTGGCGTCACGCCGTCAGATCAATCAGGTTCTCAGCCAGCACTGGGGCCTGAAGCCACAGGGACGTCAGCCGGAGTTACTCACCGGATGGCGGGGCGAACTGTTGAAGCCTGGCATTGATGCCATTCTGGCGGATGTCTGACCGATAAAATTTCCCCTGCCAGAGCGCAGGGGAAATTCAGGAAACGGTCAGCGTCATTTCGTCACGTCATCCGTTTCCGGCAGCGTGACGTTCAGCTCCAGAATGGAGATATCATCCCCTTTCTGATCCAGCTGCACCGTCACCATTTCCGGGTCAATCTTTACATATCTGCAAATCACTTCCAGAATGTCGCGCTTAAGTTGCGGAAGATAGTGGGGCTCACTGTCGCCCCTTCTCCGTTCTGCCACGATAATCTGCAGCCTTTCCTTGGCTATATTGGCAGTGTTCTTCTTCCGGGATAAAAAGAAATCAAGTAATGCCATGGTTTATCCCCCGAACAGGCGTTTCAGGAAACCCTTCTTCTCTTCTTCGATAAAGCGGAAGGGACGAACTTCACCGAGCAACCGTTCAACGGTATCGGCATAGGCTTTGCCAGCATCTGACTCACTGTCAAGGATCACCGGCTCGCCCTGGTTAGAGGCGCGCAAGACTGACTGATCTTCAGGGATCACACCGACCAGCGGAATGCGCAGGATCTCCAGCACATCTTCCATGCTCAGCATGTCGCCACGGCTTACGCGGCCAGGATTATAACGGGTCAGCAGCAGATGCTCTTTTACCGGCTCCTGACTGTTTTCAGCGCGACGGGATTTAGATGAGATGATGCCCAGAATACGGTCGGAGTCGCGAACAGAGGAGACTTCCGGGTTGGTGGTAATGATGGCTTCATCGGCAAAGTAGAGCGCCATCAGCGCACCGGTTTCGATACCCGCCGGTGAGTCGCAGACGATGAAATCGAACTCCATTGCGGCTAAGTCGTTCAGGACTTTTTCAACACCTTCACGGGTCAGCGCATCTTTATCGCGGGTCTGTGACGCAGGCAGGATGTAGAGCTGCTCAGTGCGTTTGTCGCGAATCAGCGCCTGGTTCAGCGTGGCATCGCCCTGGATGACGTTAACGAAGTCATAGACCACACGGCGTTCACAGCCCATGATCAGATCCAGGTTACGCAGACCGATATCAAAGTCGATCACAACCGTCTTTTTGCCTTTCTGCGCTAAACCGGTGGCGATGGCCGCGCTTGACGTGGTCTTACCAACGCCCCCTTTACCGGATGTAACTACAATAATGCGTGCCATAAATGTTGATTTCCTTAACAAAAGAAAAGGGGCCTAATTAAGTGTCTGGATAGTCAGCGCGCCATCCTGCAGGCACAGGCGCGCAGCTTTACCAAAAAATTCTTGCGGGATCTGATCCATGATCCAGTACTCCCCGGCAATCGAGACCAGCTCGGCGGCCAGATGGGTACAGAAAATCTGGCAGTTGCGGTCACCGCTGGCGCCTGCCAGCGCACGGCCGCGCATCATGCCGTAAATATGAATGTTGCCATCGGCGACCAGTTCGGCCCCGGCGCTGACGCTGCTGGTGACGATTAAGTCAGCGTCACGCGCATAAATCTGCTGGCCTGAGCGCACCGGGGTATTCACGATGCGGGTTTTGGCGGCGACGGCTTCAGCCATCACAGGCTGGGGTTCAGGAACCGGTGCAGGCGCAGGGGCGGGCGCTTCACTGCGCGGCCGGGCCTCTTTACCTTCAGCCAGTACCGGCAGGCCGGCCCGGACGATAATGCGTTTCAGGGCATCATCTTTACAGCCGCTCACGCCGACAATGCGTAAACCGGTGGCAAGAATCGCCTGCTGTAGCTGCTTCCAGTTAACATCTGCACTCAGTGTGGCGACGTTAAGCACCACCGGAGCGTTCTTCAGGAAATCTGGCGCCTGGTCAATCTTGTCCTGGAGTGCCTTGCGGATCACCACAGGGTCATGGTGATGCAGATGGACGACAGACAGGGTGAAACTGCTACCTTTAAATTCGATTGGCGTTTGCGACATCAGTCCCGACTCAGTCCTGTTTTCACTACCGTCAGCCAGGCGATGATAAAATCATCGTTTATGCGCTTACGGTGAATATTCGAAGTTCTGCAAGCATGTTATAGTTACAGCTATATTCAGACAAGCCTCAACGCCGGTTAATTCGAGTAAAAAATATGTTTTGTGTGATCTACAGAAGCCCGTTACGTGACCAGACTTATCTCTATGTTGAAAAAAAGGACGATTTTTCGCGCGTTCCTGAAGCGTTGCTGAAAGGATTTGGCAAGCCCCAGCTGGCAATGGTGTTGAAGCTGGAGGGCCGCGACAGACTGGCTAATGCGGATATCAATAAAGTTAAGCAGGGATTGAGTGAACAGGGCTATTATTTACAGCTTCCTCCACCAATCGAAAGTCTGCTAAAAATTCATTTACAGGCTGATAAAAAAGTTTAACTCAGATTCATCTGTAAATATAAATCCTCTCAGCGCGATGCTGCCAGGATAATATGACTTTAAGGCTGCGCAAAATAGACGGCGCAGCTTATCTGTTTTCTCCGCTTCTTAAATTTTTCGCCTGAATTCCCTCCCGGATTGGTCGAAACTTCAGCGATTATGCGCCCCTGTTTACGCTTATTGACAAATTCTACCCCCCGGACCGTTAAAAGGATCTTATTATCACGCCATGAGGCTGGCATTTCGATCAGCTCACAGGCAAACATCAATCCGCCAGCAACGCTGGCATCACACCTAACCTGAACAGGGGATGAGCATGTATCAGCATCGGAACTGGCAAGGCGCTCTGATAGATTTTCCGGTCAGCAAAGTGGTTTGCGTCGGCAGTAACTACGCAAAACACATTAAAGAGATGGGCAGTGCAACGCCGACTGAACCCGTTATCTTCATTAAACCGGAAACTGCGCTGTGTGATCTGCGCCAGCCGCTCTCGATTCCCGACGGCTTTGGCGACGTTCACCATGAAGTAGAACTGGCGGTGCTGATCGGTGCCACCCTGAAGCAGGCTACTGAAGCGCATGTGGCTCAGGCTATCGCAGGTTATGGTGTGGCGCTGGATCTGACGCTGCGGGACCTGCAGGCCGGACTGAAAAAAGCGGGTCAGCCGTGGGAGAAGTCCAAAGGCTTTGATAATGCCTGTCCCATCTCCGGGTTTATTCCGGCCGCCGGGTTCAGTGGTGACCCGCAGAACAGTGAGCTTAAGTTGCTGGTTAACGGCGAGGTCCGCCAGCAGGGCACCACTGCGGATATGATCCATAAAATCCTGCCGCTGATTGCTCATATGAGCCACTACTTTACGCTGCGCGCCGGCGATGTGATCCTGACCGGCACGCCGGAAGGGGTCGGCCCGATGCGTTCCGGGGATCAGCTGGAGGTCTCATTAGCGGGCCACGGCATCAGCACACGCGTACTCTAAACACTTGCATCACTGCGGCAGAGGCTTTATAAGGTGCGTTTCAGGCACAACCCGGACAATCATCATGACTGATACCCCTTTCTGGCAACACAAACGCCTGGCACAAATGAGCGATGAGGAGTGGGAATCCTTGTGTGATGGTTGCGGTCAGTGTTGCCTGAACAAGTTACAGGACGCCGACACGGATGAGATCTACTTCACCAACGTCGCCTGTAATCAGCTCAACATCAAAAGCTGCCAGTGCCGCAACTATGAGCGCCGCTTCGAGTTAGAAGAGGATTGCATCAAGCTCACCCGCGAAAATCTGACCACTTTTGACTGGCTGCCGCGCACCTGTGCTTACCGGCTGCTGGGCGAGGGCAAACCGCTTCCGGCCTGGCATCCGCTGCGTGCCGGTTCGAAAAGCGCCATGCATGCCCAGCGCATTTCGGTGCGTTATATCGCGGTGCGGGAAAGTGAAGTGCGCGACTGGGAAGATCACATCATTGATCGGCCCGACCGCAACGGCTGAGTGTCGTAAACGCGGAAGGATGAAAAAAAGGCTGCCTCGGGCAGCCTTTTTTCTGTCAGCGGCCAAAGAGGTCGCGCTGTTTCGGTCTGAAGGGCTGCGCAATCAGGACCAGCGCCGCCACCAGCAGATAGCCGGCAAACACTACAATCATCCACTGCGGCATACTCAGCGTCAGAAACGTCCAGCTGCGTTCTGCGCAGTCACCGCTGGCCAGAAAGACCGACGGCAGCCACCTGTCGAGCGGCAGAAAACCGGGAAAGCGGGCCGCAAAATCGCAGGTGGTAAAAGGATTTGGATGCAGCTGAATCATGGTGTGTTCATAAGCGAGGCGCAGACCTTCCCAGGCGCTGTAGATCCAGAGCGCCAGCGCCCCCAGGCGCAACGGCGATTTCGGCGCAATCGCCCCCACCAGCCCCGCGCCCAGCACTCCGAACAGCGCATTCCGCTCATAGATGCACATCACGCAGGGTTTCAGACCCATGACGTGCTGAAAAAAGAGCGCCGCCAACTCCAGCGCCAGCGCAGTCAGGGCCAGTAATAACCAGGCACCGCGACCGCGTGAGCAGCGATTCAGATATCTCAACATATTGCATTCCCTGTAAACGTGAATGCCACGCAGTGTAAACCAAAAGCGCAGGCAAACCAGCCACAGCCAGGGAAAAATCGTGTGTAAACATAACCTGATGCTGATCCACCGCAGGTTACAGGGGGAGACGCCGCAAAGGCCGAAGCGGACATTCACTGGTGGCGACAGGCGGCGCGCGGCAGCCAGCAAGGCCGCCGCCATTGGCCGTCGCGCTGGCTGACGGCCAGTCTGAAATATGCGCCCGCGCCCGGTTTTAATGGTGACGCAGGCTATATCCGCTATAGGGCGTCTGGTATGATGAGTGCCCATCATGATTAGAAAAGCAACGAGAACACATTGCTATGGTTATAAAGGCTCAGAGTCCAGCGGGATTTGCTGAAGAGTATATTATTGAAAGCATCTGGAACAGTCGCTTTCCGCCCGGGTCGATTCTTCCTGCTGAGCGTGAGCTTTCTGAATTGATTGGGGTGACGCGCACCACACTGCGTGAAGTGCTGCAGCGCCTGGCGCGCGATGGCTGGCTTACGATCCAGCACGGTAAGCCAACGCGGGTAAACGACTTCTGGGAAACATCCGGGCTGAACATCCTGGAAACCCTGGCCCGTCTCGATCACGACAGCGTGCCGGTGCTGATCGACAACCTGCTGTCGGTGCGCAGTAACATTTCATCGATCTTTATCAGCCGGGCCCTGCGCCACCATCCCGATAAAGCGCGTGAAGTGCTGGAAACGGTCAGCGCAGTCGCCGACCAGGCGGATGCCTATACTGAACTCGACTATCGGGTCTTCCGGGGCCTGGCCTTTGCCTCAGGCAACCCGATTTACGGCCTGATCCTGAATGGGCTGAAAGGTCTCTATACGCGCGTGGGTCGCCACTACTTTTCCAACCCTGAAGCCCGCCAGGTGGCGCGTGATTTCTATCTGAAGCTGCTGGCGCTGTGCGACACCTCGCCAGGGCAGGATGAGATTGTTGAGGTGGTGCGTAACTATGGCCGCCGCAGCGGTGAGATCTGGCACAGCATGCAGAAGAACCTGCCTGACGATCTCGGCAACAAACGTTAAAAAAAACCGGACTTCGCGTCCGGTTTTTTTTATCTCTTCAGAGTGCAACGCCGCGTGGCGGATTGCGGTCCAGCAGCTCGACGCTGCCATCCTCATTCTGCTGTTCGAGTATCACATCAAATCCCCACAGGCGATGAACATGCTTCAGCACTTCGCGACGGCTCTTATCCAGCGGCGTGCGGCCCTGCGGCACATAGCGCAGCGTCAGTGAGCGGTCGCCACGCAGATCGACGTTATAGACCTGAATATTGGGTTCCAGATTACTCAGGTTGTACTGGGCCGAGAGCTGCTGGCGAATGGCCCGGTAGCCTGCCTCATCGTGGATCGCGGCGATTTCAAGGTAGTTATTGCGGTCATCGTCCAGTACGGTGAAGAGACGGAAATCGCGCATCACCTTCGGCGAGAGGAACTGACTGATGAAGCTCTCATCCTTGAACTCGCGCATGGCGAAATGCAGCGTTTCCAGCCAGTCGGATCCGGCGATATCCGGGAACCAGTAGCGATCCTCTTCCGTCGGTGACTGACAGATTCGCTTGATGTCCTGCATCATGGCAAAGCCTAATGCGTAGGGGTTGATGCCGTTGTACCACTGACTATTATAGGGCGGCTGATAAACGACGTTGGTGTGGCTGTGCAGGAACTCCATCATAAAGCGTTCCGACACTTTACCCTCATCGTAGAGGTGATTAAGAATGGTGTAGTGCCAGAAGGTTGCCCAGCCCTCGTTCATCACCTGAGTCTGTTTCTGGGGATAGAAATACTGGCTGACCTTGCGCACGATGCGCAGGATCTCGCGCTGCCACGGCTCCAGCAGCGGGGCGTTTTTCTCCATAAAGTAGAGCAGGTTTTCCTGCGGCTCAGAGGGATAGCGCGCAGCTTCAAAGGGCACCGCCTCTTTCTCACGGCGCGGCAGCGTGCGCCAGAGCGTATTTACCTGACTCTGCAGATACTCTTCACGGCTCTTCTGCCGCGCCTTCTCCTCCTGCAGAGAGATTTTCTGCGGGCGTTTATAGCGATCGACGCCATAATTCATTAAGGCGTGACAGGAGTCGAGCAGGCGTTCGACCTCTTCAACGCCGTAGCGCTCTTCGCAGTCGCTGATGTAATTTTTCGCAAACAGCAGGTAGTCAACGATCGATCCGGCGTCAGTCCAGCTGCGGAACAGATAGTTATTTTTAAAGAATGAGTTGTGACCGTAGCAGGCATGCGCCATCACCAGCGCCTGCATGGTCATGGTGTTCTCTTCCATCAGATAGGCGATGCAGGGATTGGAGTTAATGACGATTTCATAGGCCAGGCCCTGCTGCCCATGTTTGTAACGCTGCTCGGTCTCGATAAACTTTTTACCGAATGACCAGTGAGAGTAGTTGATCGGCATACCTACGCTGGAATAGGCATCCATCATCTGTTCAGAGGTAATGACTTCGATCTGGTGCGGGTAGGTATCCAGCCGGTAGAGTTTTGCGACCCGGTCGATCTCGGCTAAATAGACATCCAGCAGTTCGAATGTCCAGTCTGGTCCGTCGTTGAGTCGTTTGCTGTCTCTGATGGCTTCGTCAAAGATTATCGTCATAGCGCACCTCTTGTTTGCAAACCGGCTGACCCGAGAGACAACCCGTTCTGGTTATTTAAGGCTTCGTCCTGAAAAAGGGAACCCAAAAAAACTAGGCGAACACAACAATGATAGCCCACTGTCGCCTATCCGAAATGCGAACTCAAACGAAATCTTTGGCACAAAATCATTCAGATAGAAGCAAAGGCATATTTAACCGTTTTTCATCCGGGCTATGGCGCCGATCACGGAATATCATCCTGTTTATAAGCAGAATGTATGGGGTTGAAGGATTCTCCTGAAACAGGCAGATTTCACTGCGTTTGTTGTCATTTATTTCTGCATTTAAGGATTAAGACGCATAAATTGCTGAAATGAGCCGTGCCATAAGATTTCAGTTACCTGAAAAGTAAAAAAGATGTGAAATAGAAGATGAAATTCCGGGGTGATATCCGCTGTGTTAATCCGCTGGTTATCATCATTTGAACAGTGAATTATGCTTTTAGAGGTCGGGTGGGGGAGCTATGCACGTTGTCATTCTTGGAAGTGGGGTAGTCGGTGTGGCCAGCGCCTGGTATCTGGCCCGTGCCGGACATCAGGTTACCGTTATCGATCGTCAGCCTGCGGCGGCGATGGAAACCAGTGCGGGTAATGCCGGACAGATCTCACCGGGCTATGCGGCCCCCTGGGCGGCCCCCGGCGTACCCCTGAAGGCGGTGAAATGGATGTTCCAGCGTCATGCGCCGCTGGCTATCCGGCTGGATGGCAGCAGTTTCCAGCTGGAGTGGATGTGGCACATGCTGCGCAACTGCGACATCAACCACTATCAGCAGAACAAAAGCCGGATGGTGCGGATCGCCGAATACAGCCGTGACTGCCTGAAAGCGTTGCGCAGTGAAACCGGCATCGCCTATGAGGGCCGTCAGGGCGGCACGCTGCAGCTCTTCCGCACCCAGCAGCAGTTCGACAGCGCCAGCAAGGATATTGCCGTGCTGCGTGATGCGGGCGTGCCCTATGAGCTGTTAGAGGCGCACGAGCTGTCGCGCGTTGAACCGGCGCTGGCGGCGACACGGCATAAGCTCACAGGCGGCTTGCGCCTGCCTAACGATGAAACCGGCGACTGCCAGCTCTTTACACAGCGGCTGGCGAAGATGGCCGAAGAGGCGGGCGTGATCTTCCGCTATAACACCACCGTTGACCACCTGCTGCGCGATGGCAACCGCATCTATGGCGTGAAGTGCGGCGACGAGATCGTTAAAGCAGACAGCTACGTGGTGGCGTTTGGCTCCTACTCGACTGCGCTGCTGAAGAATGTCATCGACATTCCGGTCTATCCGCTGAAAGGCTACTCGCTGACCATTCCGATTAAAAACCCGGATGCGGCGCCAGTGTCAACCATCCTGGATGAGACCTACAAAGTGGCGGTAACCCGCTTCGACGATCGCATCCGCGTAGGGGGAATGGCGGAAATTGTTGGTTTTAACACCAGACTCACCGAAGCGCGGCGGGAAACGCTGGAGATGGTCGTCAGTGATCTCTATCCTGAAGGCGGTCATGTCGCGCAGGCGAGTTTCTGGACCGGCCTGCGCCCGATGACGCCAGACGGAACGCCAATCGTAGGTGCCACGCCCATCTCTAACCTCTACCTGAATACCGGTCACGGTACGCTGGGCTGGACAATGGCGTGTGGATCGGGTCAGCTGCTGGCCGATCTCATCTCCGGTAAAAAACCCGCCATCGCTGCCGATGACCTGGCGGTGTTCCGCTACTTACCCGGCTTCGCGGCGGCGTCATCCCCGCTGCGTAACGCTAACGCAACTCGTTAAGTATTCAGGGAGAGGAAGATGTCACGTCCGATTGTCGCGTCCATTAACCAGCAGGCGTTACGTCATAACCTGACGATTGTGCGCCAGGCAGCCCCCGCATCCCGCGTCTGGTCAGTGGTCAAAGCGAAT
This sequence comes from Pantoea graminicola, assembly GCF_048452665.1. Classification (NCBI taxonomy): domain Bacteria; kingdom Pseudomonadati; phylum Pseudomonadota; class Gammaproteobacteria; order Enterobacterales; family Erwiniaceae; genus Pantoea; species Pantoea graminicola. Next base: position 159,584 of record NZ_JBLWSJ010000003.1, read on the forward strand.
GCCTACGGCCACGGCATAGATCGCGTGCGCGAAGCGTTGTCTGCCACCGACGGCTTTGCGTTGCTCAATATGGAAGAGGCGATACAGCTGCGTGAGCAGGGCTGGAAAAAACCGATTCTGCTGCTGGAGGGCTTTTTTCATCCCGACGATCTGCAGCTGATCGACCGCTATCGCCTGACAACCAGTGTTCACAGCAACTGGCAGATCAACGCGCTGGCCGCGGCCAGGCTCTCTGCGCCCGTGGATATCTATCTCAAGGTTAACAGCGGCATGAACCGACTGGGCTTCCGCCCGGAACAGGTCAGTAACGCATGGCAGAAGCTGCGCGCGCTGAATAACGTGGGTGAGATGACGCTGATGGCACACTTTGCCGATGCGGAGAATCCCGAGGGGCTGATTGCCCCGCTGCAGCGCATTGAGCAGGCGGCCGAAGGGCTGAACTGCCCGCGTTCTCTCTCCAACTCCGCCTGTACCCTGTGGCACCCTGAAGCGCACTATGACTGGATTCGCCCTGGCATCGTGCTTTATGGGGCCTCGCCCAGCGGCGACTGGCAGGATATCGCGGGCAGCGGCCTGCAGCCGGTGATGACCCTGAGCAGCGAGATTATCGCGGTGCAGCAGCTTCAGGCGGGTGATGGCGTCGGCTACGGCTACCGCTACCGGGCCAGCAGTGCCCAGCGAATCGGTGTCGTCGCCTGTGGCTACGCCGACGGCTATCCGCGTCATGCGCCAACCGGCACCCCCGTCTGCGTGGATGGGGTGATGACCCAGGTGGTGGGCGCGGTTTCCATGGATATGATTACGGTGGACCTGACCCCCTGTCCTCAGGCGGGCATCGGCTCTGCCGTCGAGCTGTGGGGCGAGCAGGTCAAAATCGATCAGGTCGCCAAAGCGGCCGGAACGGTAGGGTACGAGTTGATGTGTGCGCTCGCCCCCCGCGTGCCGGTAACGGCTATTTAAGCGCGGTCAGCGTGCCGCGCATCTTCCTGCTGCAGCGCCAGGCGATGAACGCCAGCGCTGCACCCACCAGCATCATCAGGCTCAGTGAGAGCTTCTCTGCCACCGGCAGCGCCACGATAATCAGGCTGCCTGCCGCCCCCCCTGCCATCTGAATAAAGCCCTGCAGGGCCGACGCAACGCCCGCCTGCTGCTGATACGGCTCCAGCGCATAGCTGGTGGCAGGCCCCACGGTAAAGGCCAGTCCGGCCACCGCCACGGCGACCGGGAACATATAGAGCGCCCAGTGGGTCTGCAGCGCGGCCGGAAAGATCTGCATACCGGCCACCAGCAGCAGCGCGCCCAGCAGCATGGTCAGGAAACCCATCGCCAGACAGAACGGGCGTCCCGCTTTACGAATCGCTTTGTTGACGAACATGCTGACAAACATGATCCAGAAGCCGTTCGCGCCAAACGCAAAGGAGAACTGGATCGGGGTCAGGCCACCTTCGCTCATCAACACCTGCGGTGCCAGCGATACATAGGTCAGCACCATACCCAGGGCGCCGGCATTGGCAAAGGCAAACGCCAGAAAGCGGGGCTGACGCAGGATCGCGGCATACTGTTTAACCGGCAACCCTTTGACGCGCAGGGTATCCGCCGGGCGGGTCTCCGGCAGCCAGATCAGCACCAGCAGCGTAATCAGCGCGCCGTAGCCACAGAGGAACCAGAAGGGCGCGCGCCAGTCGAAGGCGCTGGCCAGCAGGCCCCCCAGCAGCGGCGCCAGGGCCGGAACGATATTCAGCGCACCATTCAGAAAGCCATAGGCACGGGCCGCATCATCCCCGCTGAGCCGGTCACGCACGCCGCTGAAGGCCACAACCGCGCTGCAGCAGACGCCACAGCCCTGCACCAGGCGGGCGATGACAAACAGCGGGAAAGAGGTGGCGGTTGCCGCGATGGCGCTGCCGGTAATGTAGAGCGCCAGGCCCAGCAGCGCGATCGGCTTACGGCCGTAGTTATCCACCAGCGGACCGGTGACCAGTTGTCCCAGCCCCATCACCAGCAGGAACAGGGGAATGGTGGTCTGCACCAGGGTAACCGGCGTATTCAGCCCGACCGCGATTTGCGGCAGCGTGGGCAAATAGAGATCGATGCCTAAAGGTGCCAGCAGCACCAGGCTTAATAAAAGCAGAGTAAATTTTTGCATAACAACCAGAGGGTAAACGGTCTGTTAAAAAACGATCGCAAAGGGTAATGATTCAGGGGCAAAAAAGATAGAGGAAAGGGGTGCGGAAAGTGCGATGCCTGCCGTAAACAGGCATCGCTGGGTCAGACTCAGTAGGCACCGTCGCGGCGCAGCACCACACCGGCGGTTTTAAACAGAATGGCGACGTCGGTCCAGAGCGCCCAGTTCTTCACATACCAGGAGTCAAAATAGACCCGGGTATCGTAGTCGATGTCGTTTCGTCCGCTTACCTGCCAGAGTCCTGTCATGCCCGGTTTAGCCATCAGGTAATAATCCACGTCACCGGCATAACGCTCCAGCTCCGCTTCAATCACCGGACGCGGGCCGACCAGGCTCATCTCACCGCGAATAACGTTCCACAGCTGCGGCAACTCATCAAGGCTGGTTTTACGCAGGAATCCACCAATGGCGGTAATACGCGGATCGTTCTTCAGTTTGAAGTCTTTGTCCCACTCTCTGCGCGCCTCTTCGCTGGTCGCCAGCAGCTTCTCCAGCACTTCTCTGGAGTTGGTCACCATCGAACGGAACTTCAGGCACTTAAATTTTTTGCCGTTCTGACCGACACGCTCATGACCATAGATCGCATTGCCGCCATCCCGCTTCACCATAAAGCAGAGCAGGGCGAAGACAGGAGCGAGGAACAGCAGCAGCATCGACGCCACCACGATATCAAAGGCGCGCTTCATGAAACGAGAAGAGTGCTTCGCCAGATTATTGCTGACGCGCAGGATCATCACTTCATGGCTGAAAATAAATGACATGTCGGTGCCATAAAGTGGCACGCCGCGCAGCGTCGGGATCACGGAGACCGATCGGCAGTTCATCTTCGAGAGGAACTTCAGCCAGCGGTCGCGCATCGGCTGCTGCTCATACTCCATGGCCACGATAAACTGCACGTTGTCACGGTCGATGGTCTGCCAGTTAATATCTTTCCAGGTGATCACCGGTACGCCATTGACACTCTGTTCAGCTGGAACATCATCCACCGAGATAAACGCCTGCACGTTGTAGCCCAGAATCTCTTCACTCTGCAGCGCCGCATAGGCTTCGGTGGCGTTACGGCCGGAACCGATGATGATCGTCTCTTTCTGCCACTGGCCCGCCTTGTTGATAGCGCGTTTGACCATCGCCCGCATCAGCGGCAGCAGCAGCAGCGCATAAGTCCAGCTGAAGACCCACACCATGCGCGAGAAGTCCCACTTCGAGAAGGCAATCAGCGCGAGGTCGAGCAGTGAGAAAACAAATAAGGTTTTGACGATCTCTTTCAGCTCAAACCAGAAAGGTTTGCGGTAGGTGTAATGGCGCAGACGGACCCAGAACCAGCCGGTACAGAGCACCGACATAATAAACTGCGCGATAAAACGATATTCAATCTGATGCGGGGGAATAAAGGTGTCCAGCTCGCCCCAAATACCCTGTATTGTGGCGGCAGATAAAAACAAAGCCAGATTAAGTGCAATCAGATCGGAAAAACTCAGGGCGAATTTCACGATGATATTTTTGCGCGTGCCGCTCCACGAGCGGCTCGGGCTATTCATTATCAATGTACTTGCCATAAAACCTGCTCTCTTTCTTAAGTAAAAGATGGCCTGATCAGAATCAGGTACGCGCTCAGGAGTGGGCTGCTGAAAATTCAAAAAGTCATTTTCAGGCTGGTGCAGTCAGTCAAGCCAGTACAGCTGCAAAAAGATAACGATTAAAGCGTGATGGTACTCACGAAATGTTGCAGCATTGAGAATGAGTATGCAGGAGATATTTGACAGAGTTAATACGGAAAAAATCTGAAAACCGCGAAAGTGATTAAAGTTTTAAATGGCTAAGCTGATGATTAATTGAGATAAAATAAGAGTGCAGTCAATTATAACCAAACCGTTTAAGACGCTTTTTAGGAATTACCGCCAGTACTTCAGACTGGCGGTAATGAAAAAATTCAGGCAGGTTTTTTTAAAATCCAGCGGTCCTGCTGTTTATCATAATGACCGATTTGCAGATCCACCGGTTCCCCATCAATCCAGGCTGGCACGCTGGTATCGCGATCCCATCCGTCGAGTTGGGTAATTAAGCCGGGATTGGTATGGCAGGGGATACTGACGGTGTCGGTGTTCTCACCGTCAAGATCGGCATCAACAATCTCATAACGACCAATTTTAACGACGTGTCCCATTCATTTCTCCCGTTTTTTACTGACACAGAGTATTAAGCTTAGCGTATCAGCAGAAAATAACGTCACTGAATGATTAGGATTATTCCTTCTCTTCAGCCGGACGGACACCAATCTTAACGATGCGGTTATCCTCTTTCTCCGCAACGGTCCACGTCAGCTGATTCCACTCAACCTGGTCGCCGACGACCGGCGCGCCGCCCAGCATCGCCAGCACCAGTTGCCCCAGCGACTGCTGATCGTTGGTGCTCTCATCCAGCTCAAGGCCGTAGATCTGCGCAACGTCACGCAGACGCGCCTCCGCATCCAGAATAAAGTCGCCGAAGAAGCGCTGGTCGAGTGAAACCGGCGGCGTCTGACTGAACATCTTGCCCAGCGCAGGCAGGTCGCGCTCACGGCCGATGACGCAGATCACGTCGTTTTCTTTAAGCCGCGTGCCGCCATTGGGGTGCATCAGCACATTGTCACGGAACAGGGCGGCGATGCGGGTTTCTCGTGGCATCTGCAGATCGCGCAGGGCCGCGCCCACACACCACTTGTCTGCGCTGAGCTGATAGACAAACTGCTCCCACGGATTCTCCGGATGGATATCCAGACCGATCCGGCTGATGGGCGAGGCGGTCGGCGGCACCACCACTTTGGCTTTTTTGGCAGCAAAGCCCAGCGAGGTACCCTGCAGCATCAGGGAGACCAGCACCACAAAGAAGGCGATATTAAAATAGAGCGAGGCATTCTCTAATCCGGCCATCATCGGGAATACCGCCAGAATGATCGGCACCGCGCCGCGCAAGCCGACCCAGCTGATAAAGAACCGTTCGCGGGTGGTGAAACTGCGGAACGGCAGCAGGCCGATAAAGACCGACAGCGGACGCGCCACCAGAATCAGCCACAGCGAAAGGATCATCGCGGGCAGGGCGATGTGCCAGAGATCGGACGGCGTCACCAGCAGCCCCAGCACGATGAACATGCCAATCTGACTGAGCCACGCCATCCCGTCAAAGGTCTGCAGGATGCCGTGACGGTTGCGAATCGGGCTGTTGCCCAGCAGAAAGCCGCACAGATAGACAGCGAGAATGCCGCTGCCCTCTAACACCGTTGTCAGGGCGAACACCAGTATCCCGCCGCTCAACGCCAGCAGCGGATAGAGCCCCCCGGCAAGGCTGATGCGGTTAATGAGCTGCTGCAGCGCCCAGCCGCCACCCAGACCCAGCACGATACCCAGACCGAACTGCTGCACCAGATGTACCAGGAACATCCAGTCGAGGCCGCTGCGGCCCTGCTCGATCATCTCGATCAGGGTGATGGTCAGAAAGACCGCCATCGGGTCATTACTGCCCGATTCAATCTCCAGAGTGGAGCTGACACGTTCATTCAGCCCTTTGTCACCCAGCAGTGAAAAGACGGCGGCGGCATCGGTGGAGCCGATAATCGCGCCGATCAGGAAGCCCTGCATCATATCGAGGTTAAACAGCCAGGCGGCCACTACACCCGTCAGACCGGCGGTAATCATCACGCCGACGGTCGCCAGCGACAGTGCCGGGCCGAGCGCCACCTTAAACGAGCTGGCTTTGGTGCGCATTCCGCCATCCAGCAGGATGATGGCCAGCGCCAGGTTTGAGATCAGATAGGCTGCCGGGTAGTTATCGAAGGCGATACCGCCGATGCCATCCACCCCGGTCAGCATACCCAGCGCGAGGAAGATCACCAGAATCGGGATCCCCAGCCGGGAAGAGAAGGAACTTAGCAAAATACTCGATGCTACCAGCACGGAACCGATGATAAACAGACTGTAGACAATAGTGTGGTTCAAACCCGGTCTCCTGAGATATGACAGTGCGAAGGCGCAACTGGTGACAAATATCCATGCTATCTCTGAAAGATAATGTTTTATCAAGGAGTTGTCATTGTGAAAATGCGTATTATACGAATTGCTTAACCCATTGCGGTATCAGATTAATGTGAAGAATGAGGGGGTTGGCAGGCAAGTGGAGGAAAAGAGACTGTTTTAACAGGTTATTCGGCTGATAAAAAAAGCCGGTGATAAACCGGCTCAGGGGATACAGCTTGTCAAAGCGAGAGACGCTTTTGTCTTCAGCAACGCAGCACGGAGCTCAGATAGCCCGCATCCGGCCGCCAGAAATGACGTTTTCGCACAGTGCACACAGACCCGGATCGCGCCGTGAGGCGTTTCAGCGCTTCTGCAGCGTCAGGCCTCCGTTGCCTGCTTATGAAACAGCGAACGAAATACCGGATAGATATCTTCCGGCTCACGAATATGTTCAATCGCAAAGTTATCGAACGTCGCCTGCAGATGTTCATATTCGCGCCACAGCGTCTGATGCGCGCGACGGGTGATCTCAATGTAACTGTAGTAACGCACCACCGGCAGAATCTGCTTCGCCAGGATTTCATGGCAGAGTGGTGAATCGTCGGCCCAGTTATCGCCATCGGACGCCTGAGCAGCATAGATATTCCACTGCGCCGGGTCATAACGCTCTTTGACCACCTCATCCATCAGCTTCAGGGCACTGGAGACGATGGTGCCGCCGGTTTCCTGCGAATAGAAGAACTCCTGTTCATCCACCTCTTTCGCCTGAGTGTGATGGCGGATATAAACCACATCCACGTTTTTGTAGGTGCGGCTCAGGAACAGGTAGAGCAGGATATAAAAGCGTTTTGCCATATCCTTGGTGGCCTGATCCATAGAGCCGGAAACGTCCATCAGACAGAACATTACGGCCTGGCTGGAGGGCTCCGGGCGTTTCTCGAAGTTCTTGTAGCGCAGATCGAAAGTGTCGATAAAGGGCACCCGGTCGATGCGCGCCCGCAGCTCGGCAATCTCTTTGCGCAGCCGCTCCTCCTCCAGCAGCCGGGCCGGTTCGCTTTTCTGCACTTCCTGCAGCGTCTCTTCCAGTTCATGCAGCATCCGGCGTTTACCCGCCGTCATCGCGGTACGCCGCGCCAGCGAGTTCTGCAGCGAACGCACGACGCTGATGTTGGCCGGCACGCCATTCGAGGTAAAACCGGCACGGTGGGTCTTGTACTCATTCATCTGGCGATGCTGGTTGCGGCGCAGGTTAGGCAGCGCCAGATCTTCGAACAGCAGATCCAGATACTCATCTTTGGAAATCTGAAAGACAAATTCGTCCTGACCCTCACCATCCTGACTGGCGTTGCCCTGGCCGCTGCCGCCGCCACCGCCGCCACCCTGCGGACGCTCTACGCGGTCATTCTGAACAAAATGGTCATTGCCCGGATGGACCCGATGGCGATTGCCGCCGCGGCCCTGATGAAAAATCGGCTCGTTAATGTCGTCGATCGGGATCGAGACAGACTCACCGCTGCTTACGTCGGTCACCGAGCGTTTATTGATGGCCTCGGAAATCGACTGCTTGATTTGAGACTTGTAGCGGCGCAAGAATCGCTGGCGGTTAACCGCGCTCTTGTTTTTGCCGTTAAGCCGGCGATCGATGAAATAGGCCATGGTATTCCCCCAAACTACATTGTAAGCAGGCCGGGCGAACCCGACCTTTCAGACCGGTATCACTTACCGGCAAGCTTACAGACTCTGATCAGGACGATTTACGCACACGCAGATACCATTCGCAGAGCAGACGAACCTGCTTGCGGGTATAGCCTTTTTCCATCATGCGATCGACAAAATCATCATGTTTTTTCTGCTCATCCGTCGAGGTCTTGGTGTTGAACGAGATGACCGGCAGCAACTCTTCCGTGTTAGAGAACATTTTCTTCTCAATCACGGTGCGCAGTTTCTCGTAACTGGTCCAGTTCGGATTGCGACCGTTGTTATGTGCCCGTGCGCGCAGCACAAAGTTAACGATCTCGTTACGGAAATCTTTCGGATTACTGATGCCGGCTGGCTTCTCGATTTTCTCCAGTTCCGCGTTAAGCGACTCACGGTCAAACAGCTGTCCGGTATCGGGATCGCGATACTCCTGATCCTGAATCCAGAAGTCGGCATAGGTGACATAGCGGTCAAAGATGTTCTGACCATATTCAGAGTAAGATTCCAGATAGGCAGTCTGAATCTCTTTGCCGATGAACTCCGCATATTTGGGGATCAGGTAGCCTTTAAGATGCTCAAGGTACTTCTCTGCCTGCTCCTGCGGGAACTGCTCGCGTTCAATCTGCTGCTCCAGCACGTAGAACAGATGCACCGGGTTAGCCGCCACCTCCGCGTGATCGAAGTTAAATACACGCGACAGGATCTTAAAGGCAAAGCGGGTGGAAAGACCGTTCATCCCCTCATCCACACCGGCGTAATCGTGGTACTCCTGCCAGGATTTCGCTTTGGGATCCGTGTCTTTCAGGCTTTCCCCATCATAAACCCGCATTTTGGAGTAGATGCTGGAGTTCTCAGGATCTTTCAGACGCGACAGGATAGAAAAGCGTGCCAATGTTTCCAGCGTGCCGGGTGCGCAGGGCGAGGTCGCCAGCTCACTGTGGGCAAGCAGCTTGTCGTAAATTTTGATCTCTTCAGAGACCCGCAGGCAGTAAGGCACTTTAACAATGTAGACGCGGTCCAGGAACGCCTCATTATTCTTGTTATTGCGGAACGTAACCCACTCAGATTCGTTGGAGTGCGCCAGAATAATGCCGTTAAACGGCAGCGCCGAGATCCCCTCGGTTCCGTTGTAGTTCCCCTCCTGAGTCGCCGTCAGTAACGGATGAAGCACCTTGATAGGGGCTTTGAACATCTCGACGAATTCCATGATGCCCTGGTTAGCGCGGCAGAGCGCACCGGAGTATCCGTAGGCATCGGGGTCGTTCTGGGCATGATTTTCCAGCTTGCGGATGTCCACTTTGCCGACCAGCGCAGAGATATCCTGGTTGTTCTCATCGCCCGGTTCGGTTTTGGCGATCGCCAGCTGCTCCAGAATCGACGGCCAGACCTTGACCACCTTGAAGCGTGAAATATCGCCACCGAAATCGTGCAGGCGCTTCGCCGCCCACGGCGACATAATCGTGCCCAGGTAACGACGCGGCACGCCATACTCTTTTTCAAGAATATGCGCATCTTCCTGGGGGTTGAACAGGCAAAGCGGATGGTCGTTCACCGGGCTGCGCTCGCCGTCGGCACTGAGCACATAGATCGGCACCCGCTGCATCAGCGACTTCAGCCGTTCCGCCAGGGAGGATTTACCGCCACCCACCGGGCCCAGCAGATAGAGGATCTGTTTCTTCTCTTCCAGTCCCTGGGCGGCATGTTTCAGGTAGGAGACGATCTGCTCAATCGCTTCCTCCATGCCGTAGAACTCCTCGAACGCCGGATAGCGTCCCATCACACGGTTGGAAAAGATTCTGGAAAGGCGTGGCTCCTGGGCAGTGTCGACCATTACCGGCTCACCGATAGCCATTAACAGTCGTTCTGCCGCGTTGGCGTATGCACTGCGATCCTGCTTACAGATGGCAAGAAATTCCTGCAGTGTGAACTCTTCGTCCTTGGCCGCTTCATAACGCTGACGATAGTGATCGAATATATTCATAGCGATGCCCGTCCTTTCGTTTTTAGCACAGGTAAGGAGCGTAATTAGAGGCTTGTAGCAGCTCCCGGAAGATATTCTTTGTTGAGTACAGCAACCCTTATGCCAACCTGATCTTTTTTATCGGTATACACAACGTTTGTGGTTACTCTGCTCGGTCAAAATCTCTGCTGTTACTTCTAACTGTAGATGGCTTCTAGGAAATTTCCTCCATGAGTTGGGGTGAAAAGGTGAGTGTTCAAAAGTAATTTGGTTTGTTGTGAGATGAGTTCATATCGGTGATGCTTTAACTTAACGTGTTTTTAACCTTTAATGCCACTTTATCTGGTGAGCGCCTTAAAGGATTTCGATATAAGTTAATCCAGCCGCGAAAAACCGTTAGACTTCCTGTTTGATTGTTATATTTATGGAATGAATAAATTGTGAACCAATTCAAATTTAAGACGCTTGTTGCTCTTCTGCCCTGTTATTTACTGATGCCGCAGGCAAATGCCGCTCCGCTTTCTGTGGGCGCATCAGTCATCTACGCTGAGTCACCTTATCGTGGTGGTCAGGACCGTTATCTTCCGGTTCCGGTGATCAACTATGAGGGTGAAAACTTCTGGTTTCGCAGCCTGCAGGGCGGTTACTACCTCTGGAAAGATCCCCAGGACCAGCTGTCGCTGACGCTGCTGGGTTCGCCGCAGGAATACAAACCCAGTGACAACGATCTGGGTGACATGAAAGGACTGGATAAGCGCCGCATGACGCTGATGGGCGGCCTGACTTATCGTCACACCGCAGAGTGGGGGATTCTCCGCACCGCCTTACTGGGTGATGTCCTGAACAACAGCAACGGCATGATCTGGGACCTCACTTATCTCTATCGTTTCCAGCTGGGCGACTTCAGCCTGACGCCGGGTATCGGTGCGATGTGGAACAGCGCCAATCAGAACCGCTACTACTATGGCGTTTCAGGACATGAAAGCGCCCGTACCGGTATCAGCCGCTACAATCCGGATGACAGCTGGTCGCCTTATGTTGAGCTGACCGCCAGCTATCAGATTGCAACACAGTGGAACATCGGCATTACCGGACGCTATACCCGCTTCGACAGCGAAATTAAAGACAGCCCGATGATCGACAAGAGCGGGCAGGCGACCCTCTGGACGGGCGTCAGCTACAGCTTCTGATAACGCACTAAAAGAGGGCATTTACGGCCCTCTGTTCTTTTATGGGGCCTCGTGATGGGGCGGGAGGGCAGAATGCGAAACACGATTAATTTTGCCGGATTCGACGCGCTGCCGGTGATTGGGCAGGGCACCTGGTATATGGGCGAAACCGCCTCGCAGCGTGCCGCTGAAATCACGGCATTGCAGGCCGGGATTGATTGCGGACTGCGGCTTATCGATACCGCTGAAATGTATGCGGACGGCGGCGCTGAAGAGGTGGTCGGCGAGGCGCTGCGCGGACGTCGCGAGCAGGCGCTGCTGGTCTCTAAGGTCTATCCGTGGAACGCGGGTGAAGTGGATGCCATCGACGCCTGCGAGCGCAGTCTGCGTCGCCTGCAGACGGATTACCTCGACCTCTATCTGCTGCACTGGCGAGGCAACATTCCACTGGAAGAGACACTGCGCGCCATGGAGCGCCTGCAGCAGCAGGGCAAGATCCGTTACTGGGGCGTCTCGAACTTCGATAATGAGGATATGGCGGAACTGTGGGATGAGCCTGGCGGCAATCAGTGCGCGACGAATCAGGTGCTTTATCATCTCGCGTCACGCGGGATTGAGTCTGACCTGTTGCCAGCCTGTCAACAGCGCGGGATGCCGGTCATGGCCTATTGCCCGCTGGCTCAGGCAGGCCGCTTGCGTGAATCGCTGTTTAGCGATCCATGTCTGACGCAGATTGCACAGCAAAAGGGCATCAGCGCGGCGCAACTCCTGCTGGCCTGGGTCGTTCGGCAGCAGGGGGTGATCGCCATTCCCAAAGCCAGCTCAGTCGCTCACGTTCAGGACAATGCGGCGGCACTGGGGGTGATACTGACGGATGAGGAGCTGGCCAGCATCGATCGTGTCTGGCCAGCACCGCAGCACAGGGTGCCGCTGGATATAGTTTAGCTGCCTGCTTTATCGCTGGCTGCGGCTTTCTTCTTCAGGCGGAAGGTGGTGGCCAGCCGGGCCGGTTTTTCACCCGCACTGCGCAACGGCTTGCTGATACGCGCGGTTTCCACACAGACCATAGTTTTATAGCCTTCATTTGCCATGTCGGCCATGCTGCAGGAGAGCTCCACACCCGGGTTCCAGGTGACAACGTCACTGTGATGATGATGGTAAACTTCGATCTGGCGCTGACCCTCGGTGTCATTGATGACGGTGCAATCCTGCGGAGCGGTAAAGATGCGGTCAACTCTGCCCGGATAACGCTGTCTGCCGTCGCTGCTGCCCACCTGCCCATCATTGACTTTATCGATGAAGCTGTCGCCCAGCCCGGAGACCTCAACGCCCTGAATATCGCTGACGGTGAAGTAGCTGTGCAGCGCCGCTGTCGCTTCGAAGTCGCCATAGGCTTCCAGCTCGATTTCGCAATGCTGACCCAGACGGAAGCGGGCAATCAGGGTGAAATCATGCGGCCAGAGTTTCAGGGTCTGGGGATTGCTCTCCAGCACCAGCGTCAGCATCACACCCTCTTCATTTTCATCGTGAGCCGTCAGTTTCCACGGCTGGGTGCGGGCAAAGCCGTGCGCTGGTTCACCTGCCGGGCCAAACCACGGCCAGCAGATTGGCACTCCGCCGCGAATCGCCTTACCCGGCGCGAACAGGCTCCTGTCGCTCAGCCAGAGCACCGGTTTTTCACCGCTGGGCTGCCAGGCGATGAGATGCGCGCCCTGCAGCGTAATGGCTGCCCGGACCCTGGGATGGCTCACCACAATCGTCGGCAGGTCGCCAGCCTGACGCTGCGAAAGGTAAGGGGAGATCTGCGTGACCACCGGCAGAGAAAACAGTTTGTCTTGCATGTGCGATTCCTTCCTGTACGGATCAAAAAAAGGGCGACCGAAGTCGCCCTTATTCTCAATAATGTCTGGCTGCCTTATTTAGCAGAAACCAGTGCAATCAGGTCGAGAACTTTGTTTGAGTAGCCAGTTTCGTTGTCGTACCAGGAAACCAGTTTCACAAAGTTGTCGTTCAGCGCGATACCTGCTTTAGCATCAAATACGGAAGTCAGTACTTCGCCGTTGAAGTCGGTGGAAACCACGTCATCTTCAACATAGCCCAGCACGTCTTTCATCTCGCCTTCTGCTGCTGCTTTGATAGCTGCACAGATCTCTTTGTAAGAGGCCGCTTTTTCCAGACGCACGGTCAGGTCAACAACGGAAACGTTAGGAGTAGGAACGCGGAAAGCCATACCGGTCAGCTTGCCGTTCAGCTCTGGCAGGACTTTACCTACTGCTTTCGCTGCGCCGGTTGATGAAGGGATGATGTTCTGCGATGCGCCGCGGCCGCCGCGCCAGTCTTTGTGAGACGGGCCATCAACGGTTTTCTGCGTTGCGGTGGTCGCGTGAACAGTGGTCATCAGACCTTCAACGATACCAAACTTGTCGTTGATTACTTTTGCCAGTGGAGCCAGGCAGTTAGTGGTGCAGGATGCGTTAGAAACGATATCCTGGCCTTCATATTTGTCGAAGTTTGCACCACGAACAAACATTGGGGTGTCATCTTTAGATGGACCGGTCAGAACGACTTTCTTGGCACCTGCGGTGATGTGTTTACGCGCGGTTTCGTCGGTCAGGAAGATACCGGTTGCTTCAGCAACAACGTCAACGCCCACTTCATCCCACTTCAGGTTGGCTGGATCTTTCTCAGCGGTAACACGGATTTTCTTACCGTTCACAACCAGTGCGCCATCCTGAACTTCTACGGTGCCGTCGAAACGACCGTGAGTAGAGTCATACTTCAGCATGTACGCCATGTAATCCGCGTCCAGCAGGTCGTTGATAGCAACGATTTCGATGTCAGAACGTTTCTGAGCAGCACGGAAAACGATGCGACCGATACGGCCAAAACCGTTGATACCTACTTTGATAGTCATATATTCCACCAGCTATTTGTTAGTGAATAAAAGGTTGCCTGTAAAATTACAAAAACCTTACCAGGCGTCAAGCGGAATCGTGTCAATTGTTGCGACAAATCAATTCGCCTGAGAGGAATTATTCGATGCGCAACCGCTTGCGCGCCGCCAATGATATCGCGCTTCGTTGAATCAATCGCCGAATATATAGGGATGCTCCGGAGAAAAGGTGATCGAAGTCACAAATCCGCGTAGCGGACGACGACGTGAAAGGGTGAGCACAAAAAAAGACCCGGGTTATGTTGATCATTTGTTAGAATAATAGTCGAATTTTTCAGAATGGCACTTCCCGGAATCTTAAAATGGCTAAAGACACCGCACCCGAAGCAAAAATTGCGCAGCTGACCGAAATGCAGCGTTACGTGACTCAGCATCGCGGAACGGAACCGCCTTACAGCGGCGCACTGCTGCACAACAAGCAGGAAGGGATCTATCACTGCCTGGTCTGCGAGGCGCCTCTTTTCCTCTCAGAAACCAAATATGATTCAGGCTGTGGCTGGCCGAGCTTTTACCAGCCGGTCAGTGACGATGCGATTCGCTATATCGAAGATAACTCCCACGGCATGCAGCGCGTCGAAATCCGCTGTGGCAGCTGTGATGCGCATCTGGGACATGTTTTCCCGGACGGTCCGCAACCGACCGGCGAGCGCTACTGTGTCAACTCCGCCTCGCTGAATTTCACCGATGAGCAGGGCGTTCAGACCAAAGGGTAAAATAATGAAGGAGCAACTCGAAGCAATGCTTGCGTCGATGACGCCGGAAGTTTACCAGCGGCTGGCCACGGCGGTTGAGATTGGTAAATGGCCGGATGGCGTGGCCCTGACGCAGGAGCAGCGCGACAACTGCCTGCAGCTGGTGATGATGTGGCAGGCCAGGCACAACGATACGCCCCAGCATATGACTATTGGCAAGGGCGGTGAGATGGTCATGAAGTCGAAAAAAGAGCTGAAGGAAGAGTTCGGTATCGACTCCGACGTGACCCGAATCCATCTGCACTGATGGCGAAAAAAAAGCTGGCCTCCTGCCAGCTTTTTTATCAGATCAGAATGGCCCCCTGGGCGGTCATCTGCGCAAAAGCAATCTCGCTGTCTTCCGGATTCAGATTGACGCCACGGCAGCCCTCTTTAACCACCTCAACGTGATACCCCAGTTCCAGCGCATCCAGCACGCTGTACTTCACACAGTAATCGGTCGCCAGACCCAGCATCACCAGATGGGTGATCCCGCGCTCGCGCAGCCAGCTGTCCAGCTCGGTTTTGCGGCGATGGCCATTGTCAAAAAAGGCACTGTAGCTGTCGACATCCTGATCCTGACCTTTATGGAACGTGGCATCAAACAGCGAGCGATCCAGACCCGGATGGAAATCTGCGCCAGCCGATCCCTGAACGCCATGATCGGGCCACCAGATCTGAGCCAGACCGTTTAATTCGCCCAGCGTGTAGACCGGCTCGCCGGAGACGGAGGCAAAGCTGCCGTGATTGGCCGGATGCCAGTCCTGTAAGGCCAGCACGCACTCACCCTGCTCATGGAACATCCGCGCGTAACGATTCGCCACCTCAACGGTGTGGTCCCCCTCATGGACAGCCATCGGGCCGCCCGGGCAGAAATCGTTCTGAATATCAATAATGATAAGAGCCCGCTTCATTACATGTCGCTCCGTGTCAGTCTTCAGTCAGTTCGCCACGCAGGTTCTGCTGCATCTTCGCGCGAATTTGATCGGCAGAGAGATCCTGACTCAGTAAAAAGTGTAGCTTGGTCAGCGCGGCTTCCACCGTCAGATCAAATCCGCTGATCACCCCGGCATGTTCCAGCGCATTGCCGGTGGCATATCCGCCCATGTTCACTTTGCCAGAGATACACTGGGTCAGGTTGACCACCACGATGCCACGCTCACTGGCCTGCTGAAGTTCCGCCAGAAACTCTTTGTTCTGTGGCGCATTGCCGACGCCATAGGAGCGCAGGATCAGCGCCTTAACGGGCTGGCGCAGGAAGTTACGCACGACATCTGCGGAGATCCCCGGATAGATGGTGACGACACCGATCGGCTGTGGCGTAATGGTATGCACTTTCAGCTCACCCTGGCCGGCCGGGGCGGGCGGCGTATTCAGGCGGCGAATATGAATGCCCGCCTCCAGCAGTGCGGAGAGGTTAGGGGAAGCGAAGGCGTTGAAGCCGTCGGCGTGCGCCTTGGTGGTCCGGTTACCGCGATAGAGCGTGTTGTTGAAGAACAGCGACACTTCGTTGATCGGGTAATTGGCAGCGACATAGAGGGAGTTCAGCAGATTCTGCTGACCGTCTGAGCGCAGCTCCGCCAGGGGGATCTGCGAACCGGTCACGATCACCGGCTTGGCCAGGTTTTCCAGCATAAAAGAGAGCGCAGAAGCGGTAAACGCCATGGTGTCAGTGCCGTGCAGAATCACAAAGCCATCATAGCGATCGTAATTCTGCCGGATATCTTCGGCGATGGACTGCCAGTCCTGCGGCGTCATATCGGAGGAGTCGATCAGCGGCTGATATTCATGAATGGTGAAATCAGGCATCTCGGGGCGATGGAACTCTGGCATGTTTGCCAGCTGCTCCTGCAGATGTCCGGAGACCGGAATATAGCCCTGCGCCGAACGCTGCATACCGATGGTCCCGCCCGTGTAGGCTACGTAGATGTTTTTCTTTTGCATTAGAGAACTCAGACTCGCCATAAAAGGCGCAGTATAAGGGGAATAGCGGGGAAAAGCAGCCCGACCAGCGGCCGGGCTGCAAGGTTTATCGCACTTCGCCGCAGTTCAGGCAGAAGGCGTAACGGTTCTGAGGATCGTTCAGATGATCTGAGAAACCCGGCTGCGCTTTCATCGCGCTCATCACATCCAGCATCGGTGCAGGCAGCCAGGCTTTCAGCGTATCCGGCAGAATAGCCTGTACAGAGGCGTTCATCTGACCCAGCATCATATCCAGGAAGCTCGGGTCATCCTGATACCAGCTCAGCTGTGGCTTACTTACTTTCGCCAGCTCGCCCGCTTTCTTCACGGCATCATCGAAGTCACCCAGCGCATCGACCAGACCGTTGGCTTTGGCATCGCTGCCGGTCCAGACGTGGCCCTGCGCGATCGCATCAATCTGCTCCGGCGTTTTATGACGCGATTTCGCTACCAGGCCGACAAAGTTGCGATAGCCATTTTCGATGGTCAGCTGCATCAGCTGCTGAACTTCCGGCGGCAGGGCTTTGGTGGTGGAGATATCCGCCAGCGGCGAGGTCGCCACACCATCGGTGTGAACACCAATGCTGTCCAGGCTGTTCTCCAGCGTATTGATCACGCCAAAGATACCAATCGAACCGGTCAGCGTGCTGGGGTTTGCCACAATGTAGCTGGCGGGCGTGGAGATCCAGTAACCGCCGGAGGCGGCCATACCGCCCATCGACACCACGATAGGCTTGCCTGCTGCCTGCGCCGCCGCCAGCTCTTCGCGGATGGCTTCCGACGCGGTGACGCTGCCGCCCGGGCTGTTGACGCGCAGAATAATCGCCTTGATCTTAGGATCGAGACGCGCGTCGCGGATCTGTGCCGCCGTGGTGTCGCCACCGACATTGCCCGGCGTCTCTTCGCCATCCATGATGGCACCGCTGGCCATCACCACCGCGATGTTGCCATCCTGCTGCGTGGCGGCCTGTTTCACCGGATAGTCATAGATGCTGACGCTGCGATAATCGTTGCTCTGCTTATCCAGGCCAAAAGTCTTGATAAGCGCCTGATCGGCCGACGCACGCGACCCCAGCACATCGACCAGCTTGTTATCCAGCGCATACTGCGCCGTATCCCCATTTACCGCGTTCAGTCCGGCAATGATCGCCGCCGCGCCCGGGAAGAGCTGCTCCGGCGTAATCTGGCGGTTAGCCGCGACCGTATTCAGGTAGTTCTGCCAGAGCTGACCGATCCAGCGGCTGTCGGCATCCCGTGCAGCCGGAGACATATCGTCACGCAGGAAAGGCTCTACCGCCGACTTGTAGGTGCCGACGCGGAAGACGTGCGAGGTGACTTTCAGCTTCTCCAGCAGCGTCTTGTAGTAGAGGCCGTTGGTGGCGAAACCGTGCAGATCGACCGTGCCCTGCGGCGACAGATAGATGCGGGTAGCGTAGCTGGCAAGATAGTACTGCGCCTGGCTGTAGCTGTCGCCCAGGGCATAAATCGGCTTGCCGCTGTCGCGGAATTCACGCAGCGCCTTGCCAACGTATTGCAGCGATGGCTGATCGCCACCGGCAAACTCACGCAGGTCGAGCACCATACCTTTGATATTGCTGTCATCTTTGGCCTGACGGATCGCATCGACCACATCAAACAGCGAATTTTCCTGCAGACGGTCGCTGCTGGCACCCAGCAGCTGACGACCGATTTTACTCAGGCGATTGCTGACCGAGGGTTTATCGACCAGCACACCACTGAGGTCAACCTTCAGCGCGCCCTGCTGAATCGGCGCTGAACTGCCGCCGGAACCGCTGACCTGCAGCCAGATCCCGACACCTATCACAATCAAAAAAATCAGGAAGATATTCAGAATGAATTCCCTGATAAAATTCAGTACCCGCCAGCTCCAGCGGAACAGACCTGCAATTATTCGCCACAATGTGCGCATCCGACTCTCCATATTCATGTAGCAGGAAGTGGCCGCCGCGCGGCCCGGGCTTCCCCGACGAGCTCATCCTAAAGAGCAGCGTGTTAAAAGTCAGCAGGAAATCACTGCGTACTGTTACAAAAAATCTGCCTGTGCCAGGATAATGGCAACATTACAGAGATCGGGAGAGAAACATGGACGCACTGGAGTTACTGGTCAACCGACGTTCGGCTTCACGCCTGACGGAACCGGCCCCGGCGGGCGACGCACTGGAGAATATCCTGCGGGCAGGCATGCGCGCCCCGGACCACGGCACGCTGCAACCCTGGCGTTTTATTATTGTCGAGGGCGAAGGACGCGATCGGATGAGCCAGCTGCTGGAGCAGGCCGCACGCGATCAACAGCTGGATGAGAAGGGGATTAACAAGGCGAGTCAGTCGCCGTTCCGCGCGCCCATGATAATCACGGTCGTGGCCCATTGCGAAGCGCACCACAAAGTGCCGCGCTGGGAACAGATTGCCTCTGCCAGTTGTGCCGTTATGGCCATGCAGATGGCGGCGGTCGCTCAGGGCTTTAACGGTATCTGGCGCAGCGGTATCTGGACCGAGGATGAGCGGGTACGACAGGGGTTCGGCTGCCGCGAACAGGATGCCATTGTCGGCTTCCTCTATCTCGGGACCCCGCAACTGAAATCCAGCACCACGGTTCTTCCGCCCGACACCGCGCCGTTCGTTCGTTACTTCTGACCTGCCCGCAGCAAACGGCAGGGACGATGTCTGCCCCTGCCGTTTGCACGGTTCCTGTGCGAACGATCGCTAAGGCCGTGCGTCATGCTTACACCCGCGTCCCTGCCAGGCTAACATAGCGCCAGGATTCAAACCGACAGTGGATAACCGGTTATCGCTGAGTAACCCCTGATGTTAAGGATTACCTGATTCAATGCGTTTGTTTATTGCGGAAAAACCGAGCCTTGGGCGTGCTATTGCAGATGTGCTGCCAAAACCGCATCGACGCGGTGAGGGCTTTATTGCCTGCGGTAACGATCAGATTGTCACCTGGTGTGTGGGGCATCTTCTGGAGCAGGCGCAACCTGACAGTTATGACAGCCGTTATGCGCGCTGGTCGCTGGCCGATCTGCCGATCATCCCGGAGAAATGGCGGCTACAGCCGCGCCCTTCAGTGGTAAAACAGCTGAAAGTGGTCGAAGGATTACTGGCGCAGGCCACGGAAGTGGTACATGCCGGTGACCCGGATCGGGAAGGGCAGTTGCTGGTGGATGAGGTGCTCGACTACCTGAATCTGTCGGCTGAAAAGCGCAGCAAGGTGCAGCGCTGTCTGATCAACGATCTCAACCCGCAGGCGGTGGACCGGGCCGTTAACCGGCTGCGTGAAAACCGCGAGTTCATACCGCTCTGCGTCTCTGCGCTGGCGCGAGCCCGAGCAGACTGGCTCTACGGCATCAATATGACCCGCGCCTGGACATTGCTGGGCCGTAATGCGGGCTATGACGGGGTGCTGTCGGTGGGACGTGTTCAGACGCCAGTGCTGGGACTGGTGGTGCGGCGCGATGAAGAGATCGAGAACTTCGTGCCAAAAGATTACTTTGAAGTGAAAGCGCATATCCTGACGCCGGAGGGTGTCCGGTTTGTCGCCAGCTGGATCCCCAGCGAAGCCTGTGAACCCTGGCAGGATGAAGAGGGTCGTCTGCTGAAACGGGCGCTGGCCGACCATGTGGTGGCGCGCATTACCGGCCAGCCTGCGATCGTCTCTGCCTACAGCGATAAGCGGGAAAATGAGGTGGCGCCGCTGCCATTCTCGCTGTCCAGCCTGCAGATTGAGGCGGCAAAACGCTACGGACTGAGCGCGCAGACGGTGCTGGATACCTGTCAGCGCCTGTATGAAACCCACAAACTGATCACCTATCCGCGTTCGGACAGCCGCTATCTGCCGGAAGAGCATTTTGCCGGCCGTCATGCGGTGTTAAAAGCGATACAGTCGCACCAGTCTGCCCTGACACCGCCAGCCGATTTCGATGCCGATCGCCGGAACCGCTGCTGGGATGATAAAAAGGTGGATGCCCACCACGCCATTATTCCGACCGCCCGATCCGGCGCGGTAAAACTCACCGAAAACGAACAGCAGATTTATGCGCTGGTGGCGCGGCAGTATCTGATGCAGTTCTGCCCGGATGCGGTGTTCCGCAAATGTGTCATCGATCTTGATATCGCGGGCGGAAAATTCGTGGCGAAAGCGCGTTTTCTGGCGGAGGCGGGCTGGCGCGCGCTGCTGGGCAACAAAGAGCGGGATGAGGAGAACGATGGGATGCCGCTGCCGGTGGTGGCCAAAGGGGATGAGCTCTTGTGCGAGCGGGGTGAAGTAGTGGCGAAGCAGACTCAGCCGCCGCGGCCGTTTACCGACGCCACCATTCTCTCTGCGATGACCGGCATCGCGCGTTTCGTTCAGGATAAAGAATTAAAGAAAGTGCTGCGTGCGACCGATGGTTTAGGAACGGAAGCCACACGCGCGGGGATCATCGAACTCCTGTTTCGTCGTAGCTTCCTGGTGAAAAAGGGGCGTTATATCCACTCAACTGAGGCCGGACGCGCCCTGATTCACTCCCTGCCCGATCTGGCAGCGCGTCCCGATATGACGGCGCAGTGGGAATCGACACTGACGCGCATCAGTGAAAAGGCGTGCCGCTATGATGATTTTATGCAGCCGCTGGTTCAGACCCTGACCGGCCTGATTCAGCAGGCGCGACAGCAGCCTGCGGCGCATGCATTTCGGGGATTACCGTCCACCGGACAGAAACGTCCGGTGCGCAAAACCAGGCGTAAAGTAAAGGAGACGGAATGAGGCGTTATTCAGGTTTAGTGGTCGTGGCCCTGTCGCTGGCGAGCGGGCTGGCGCAGGCTAACGGCCGTTATCAGTCGATGCCACCAGGTAATAATGGGACGAACACGGATGTGGTGGTGGATCTGCCGCCGGAAGCCTGGACGCAGGCAGAGCGTCGTCAGCCGGACTGTCTGCGCTGCTGCATCTTCGAAAACCGTAACTATACAGAAGGCGCGGTGGTGAAATCGGAAGGCGTGTTGCTGCAGTGTGCCCGTGATGAGCAATCGCTGGGTACCAACAATCTGATCTGGAAGATTGTGAAATAATCATCGCGTGGCGTTCGGCCACGCGACCGTTACTTAAAAGCGGAAAGTTGACCAGACAGGCGCGTGGTCAGACGGCTTCTCCATGCGCCGGATCTCATAGTCGATGCCGCTCTCCACGCAGTGCGCGGCCAGGTTTTTGCTGGCCAGCAGCAGGTCGATGCGCAGTCCGCGGTTGTCATCGAAGCCTTTAGACCGGTAGTCGAACCAGGAGAAGCGATCGGCGACCGCCGGATTCTGCTCACGCCACGTATCCACCAGACCCCAGCCCAGCAAACGGTCCATCCACTCACGCTCTTCCGGCAGGAAAGAGCACTTGCCGGTGCGCAGCCAGCGCTTGCGGCTCTCCTCACCGATACCGATATCCAGGTCGGTGCTGCTGATATTCATATCCCCCATAATCAGCACCGGCTTATCGGCAGGCAGATCCTCGGTCAGCAGACGCTGCAGATCGCGGTAGAACTTCTCTTTGGCAGGGAACTTGGTGGGGTGGTCGCGACTTTCACCCTGCGGGAAGTAGCCGTTGATGACCGTGATATCGCCTATCGGGCTGGGAAGTTCAGCGGTGATCAGGCGGCGCTGGGCCTCCTCGTCATCACCCGGGAAGCCACGGCTGACAGAGACTGGCTGCGCTTTGGTCAGCAACGCGACGCCGTAGTGGCCCTTCTGCCCGTGATAGAAGACGTGATAGCCGAGCTTTGATACCTCTTCCAGCGGGAACATGTCGTCATGGACTTTGGTTTCCTGCAGACCGATAACATCGGGCTGATGCTGTTCGACGAGCGCCTGAAGCTGATGCGGACGGGCACGCAAGCCGTTGATGTTAAATGAAACAAATTTCATGAGTTCGACCATTGTTCAGCAAGTGATGGGCGAAGATGGTAGCGATTTTTGCTGAAAAAGTCATGGCGGAACAGGCGGAGAATTACAGCAGAAAGGAAAGGGCAGGGATAACGGAAGCCGGATCGAAGATTCTCATCCCTCTCCCCCGCAGAACAGGAGAATAAGATGTCGGTATGCGAAAAGGGTGCACTATATGAGATGGTGGTGGGAGAAGGATAATTCGGCGCGTTGCGCCTCACCCTGCGGGCCGCGCTGAAGCGCGTTGTCTCGCAAAGCTCGACCCGAACCTTAATAGAAGGTTCTCATCCCTCTCCCCCGCAGAACAGGAGAATAAGATGTCGGTATGCGAAAAGGGTGCACTATATGAGATGGTGGTGGGAGAAGGATTCGAACCTTCGAAGTCTGTGACGGCAGATTTACAGTCTGCTCCCTTTGGCCGCTCGGGAATCCCACCTGGGATATGGCTGGCTTACGCGAATGCAGATTCAGATGGTGGTGGGAGAAGGATTCGAACCTTCGAAGTCTGTGACGGCAGATTTACAGTCTGCTCCCTTTGGCCGCTCGGGAATCCCACCATGGCCTGAATCGTTATTGCGTAAAGCGGGGCGCATCATACCAAATGCGATAAGGGTGTAAAGCGCCCACTGACAAAACAGTAACTGTTTGCCCACTTTTTACGCGTAGCGCTGAATCTGCCGTCAATTCAGTGCGCTAGCTGATTAAAGAATGATCGTCCGGTTACCGTAAACAAACACACGCTGCCCCAGTACTTTGTACAGCGCATTGCTCAGGACGTTCTTCTCGACGTCACGACCGGCTCGCATCATCTCATCCGCGGTATAGCTGTGATCGACGTTGATCACATCCTGCATGATGATCGGGCCTTCATCGAGATTGTCATTCACATAGTGCGCAGTCGCCCCGATGATCTTCACCCCACGCTCATACGCCTGGTGATAAGGACGGGCGCCGATAAAGGCGGGCAGGAACGAGTGGTGAATGTTGATGATCTGGTTCGGGTAACGCTGAACAAAGGCGGGTGTCAGGACGCGCATATATTTCGCCAGCACGACATAATCGGGCTGATAGCGGTCAATCTCTTCTGCCATGCGATTGTCATGCTCTTCGCGCGTTAACCCTTCATGGCTCACCAGTACGAACGGAATATCAAAACGCTCGACCAGTGAACGCAGGGTATCGTGGTTGCCCACCACCGCGGCAATTTCCATGTCCAGACCACCAAACGCGCTCTTCATCAGCAGGTCGCCCAGGCAGTGCGCCTCTTTGGTGACCAGAATGACGACGCGACGACGGCCGGCACTGTGCAGTTCACGTACCGAGCCCTGCGGCAGGGCGCTGTCGAGATCGGCAAGCAGTGTGTTGTCGTTAAAAATCCCTTCCAGCTCGGTGCGCATGAAAAAACGCCCGGTGCGATGATCAACAAACTCATTGTTCTGCACGATATTCAGCTCGTGCTTGTAACAGATATTGGTGATTTTGGCGATCAGACCTTTTGCATCGGGACAAATGGTTCGTAAAACTTTTCTTTGCATGGTTTGCGCTTGCATCTCAATCAGAGTCCTGTCAAAGCATTAGGGGTGAAACCGTTGGGAAGCCGTCAGCTTAGCCACAACATTTTTTGTATTTTTTGCCACTGCCGCAGGGGCAGGGGTCGTTACGGCCTGTTGAGGGCGCGGTACCGTCAACATAGTACCAGCGTTGATCCTCGCGAAGAAAGCGTGAACACTCATGAATGGCATGAATGTTCGTTTTCTCGCGATAACGCGCAAAAAAGGTCACAGAGGCTTCGTTCTCGTGGCGTCCATGATTACAACAGGTTACATTCAGGCTAAGCCATTCGGTGCCCGGAAAACTTTCAGATAAAAGCCCGGACAGGCCCGGATGGCGTTTGTCAGGGTGCCAGGTTGCAACCAGATAGTCCGCATTATGCTCAACATAGGCGCAATAGCGGGATCGCATAAGTTGTTCAGCGGTAACAGGAATCTGTTTACCCTGCAGAAAGGGCTCGCAACATACGCTATACTGCTCCCCGCTACAGCATGGGCAGATTTTTGACACATTATCTCCAGAGAATGATGAGTCGATTTCAGAAGCGCGCTATGTTAGCGGACCCCACGTTGTGACGCTACGTATTGACGGCAGGACCAGGTACAAATGAGAAAGGTAAAAATTGGATTGGCTCTGGGGTCAGGAGCCGCCAAAGGATGGGCACATATTGGCGTGATTAATGCGCTGGAGCGTGCAGGTATTGAGATCGACGTCGTCGCCGGCTGCTCTGTGGGCGCGCTGGTGGGATCTGCCTATGTCAATCATCGCCTGCCGCTGATGGAAAAATGGGTCAGTGCATTCCGCTACTGGGATGTGATTCGCCTGATGGATGTCTCCTGGCAGCGTGGCGGCCTGTTACGCGGGGAACGGGTGTTTAATCATGTCCGTCAGCTTATCCCGAATGATGCTATCGAAGCGTGCCACAAACCCTTTGGCGTGGTGGCAACCAACCTCAGCACCGGCCGTGAACTCTGGCTGACAGAGGGGGGGCTGCATCAGGCCGTTCGGGCTTCCTGCAGTATGCCAGGTTTATTACCGCCCGTGGGCTACAATGGGTATTGGCTGGTGGATGGTGCCGTCGTCAATCCGGTGCCGATTTCACTGACCCGGGCCCTGGGGGCAGACATTGTGATCGCCGTGGACTTACAGCATGACGCGCATCTCATGCAGCAGGATCTCTTTTCCGTCACGCCTCAGAATAGTGAAGAAGAAGCGGCCGCAGCGGCCTTAAGCTGGGGCGGAAAGCTCCGACAGCGGCTGGTGAATTTCACCCAGCGTCGGGCTTCGCAGTCACCCGGCGCGATGGAGATCATGTCGACCTCTATCCAGGTGCTGGAGAATCGTCTGAAAAGAAATCGGATGGCAGGCGATCCACCCGACGTATTGATCCAGCCGGTCTGCCCGCAGATTTCAACGCTGGACTTTCATCGGGCTGAAGAAGCGATTGAGGCAGGCAGGGCCGCCGTAGAGAAGAAAATGGATGAACTATTACCACTGGTCCGTGGCAGATAATCAGGTTGTTCATTCAAAGCGGTGACTTTGGGCAATTCTGAAAGGCGCAACTGCGTTTTATGAACCACTATTGAAATATCTGGTACGCAGGGGGAAAGAATGGAAAAACCACTACTCGGCAAAAAGATACTCATTGTCGAAGATGAGGCTGTTTTCCGTTCGTTGCTGGACCAATTTTTGTTATCGATGGGTGCTGTGACGTTACAAGCGGAAGATGGTCTGGAAGCAATTGCACAACTACAACAGCATACTGTCGACCTGATTATCTGCGATCTGGAGATGCCCCGCATGAGTGGGATCCAGTTCGTTGAGCATATTCGTACCCGCGGCAACGTGGTACCGATTCTGATCGTCTCGGCCACCGAGAACATGTCTGATATCGCCCATGTGCTGCGTCTTGGGGTGCAGGATGTGCTGCTTAAACCATTAAAGAATTTTGAACGCTTCCGTGAAGCGGTCTACGAGTGCCTCTATCCCTCAATGTTCACCTCCAAAGTGGAAGAGGATGAGCAGCTATTCCAGGACTGGGATGCGCTGGTTCGCGACCCACAGGCCGCCGCTAAACTGCTTAAGCAGCTGCAGCCGCCGGTGCAGCAGACCATTGCCAACTGCCGGGTGAACTACCGTCAGTTAACGATGGCGGAGCAGCCCGGCCTGGTGCTCGACATCGCGGCGCTCTCCGACAGGGATCTGGCCTTTTACTGCCTCGACGTGACGCGCGCCGGGGACAATGGCGTACTGGCGGCCCTGCTGCTGCGTGCGCTGTTCAACGGCCTGCTGCAGGAGCAGCTCAGCGGACAAAAACAGCGGTTGCCGGAGCTGAATGGTCTGCTCAGACAGGTCAATCTGCTGCTGCGTCAGGCGAACCTGAGCGGCCAGTTCCCCTTGCTGGTGGGCTATTACCATCGCGGTCTCAAAAACCTGATCCTGGTGTCGGCCGGATTAAACGCCACCCTTCATGTTCAGGCTCATCAGATTCAGCTCAGTAATGGTGTACCGCTTGGCACTATGGGCAGTACCCATCTTAACCAGATCAGTCAGCGCGCCGAGAACTGGCAATGTCACGTCTGGGGCGCCGGAGGACGTATCCGGCTGATGCTTTCCACGGAAGAATAGAGGTTGATTACAGTAAGATTCTGGCGCTGATCGCAGGGCCAGAGTTTAGCTTTACAGTTGGGTAATAGTCTTAATTTCGACGGTTTCATGCCTTCCAGGATAAATCCGTTCGATACTAACTGATATACTCATTTTCGATTTTAACCGACATATCAAGTATTAACTTGAACGGCCTATGAGAGAGGTATCTTAATGTCTGCCAATAATACCAAAGTAAAAAAAGCGGTAATCCCGGTAGCGGGTTTGGGTACGCGTATGCTGCCTGCGACCAAAGCGATTCCAAAAGAGATGTTACCGCTGGTTGATAAGCCGTTAATTCAGTATGTCGTTAACGAATGTATTGCTGCGGGCATCAATGAAATTGTGCTGGTAACGCACTCCTCAAAAAATGCCATCGAAAACCACTTTGATACCAGCTTCGAACTGGAATCAATGCTGGAAAAACGCGTTAAGCGTCAGCTGCTGGATGAAATCCAGTCCATCTGCCCGCCACACGTCACCATCATGCAGGTTCGTCAGGGCATCGCAAAAGGCCTGGGCCACGCTGTTATGTGTGCACACCCGCTGATCGGTAATGAGCCATTCGCGGTTATCCTGCCAGACGTCATCATCGACGAATATGAATCTAACCCAACCAAAGATAACCTGGCAGAGATGCTGAGCCGTTATGAAGAGTCTGGCCGCAGCCAGATCATGGTTGAGCCGGTTGCCGATGTCACCGCGTACGGTGTAGTCGATTGCCAGGGTGCAGAACTGAACCCAGGCGACAGCGCGCCAATGGTCGGTGTGGTTGAGAAGCCTAAAGCGGCAGAAGCGCCATCAAACCTGGCCGTTGTAGGTCGTTACGTGCTCTCTTCTGATATCTGGCCACTGCTGGCGAAGACGCCTCCAGGTGCAGGCGGCGAAGTTCAGCTGACTGACTCTATTGCCATGCTGATGGAAAAAGAGACTGTTGAAGCTTATCACCTGAAAGGCGTCAGCCATGACTGTGGTAACAAACTGGGCTACATGCAGGCTTTCGTTGAGTACGGTGTTCGTCATCCGGTATTGGGCAAAGATTTCTCTGAATGGCTCGATAGCGCAGTTGGCAACAAAAAGTAATTCATAAACACAGGATAACTCGATGAAAGTCACTGTATTTGGTATCGGCTATGTCGGTCTGGTTCAGGCTGCGGTGTTAGCCGAAGTCGGACATGACGTTCTCTGCATTGATGTCGACGCGAATAAAGTCGAAAATCTGAAGAAAGGCATCATTCCTATTTTCGAACCAGGTTTAACGC
The DNA here is from genome assembly GCF_048452665.1 of Pantoea graminicola. NCBI lineage: Bacteria > Pseudomonadati > Pseudomonadota > Gammaproteobacteria > Enterobacterales > Erwiniaceae > Pantoea > Pantoea graminicola. The sequence continues at coordinate 187,618 of NZ_JBLWSJ010000003.1, forward strand.
CGCTGGTAATGTCAAATTACGAAGCCGGTCGACTGAAGTTCAGCACTGATGCTGAACTGGGCGTAAACCATGGTGTTATGCAGTTTATTGCAGTGGGTACACCACCGGACGAAGACGGCTCTGCCGATCTGAAATATGTGACCGCCGTAGCGCGCACTATTGCGCAGCATATGAACGATCACAAAGTGGTTATCGACAAATCAACCGTTCCGGTTGGCACAGCAGATAAAGTTCGTGCAGTAATGACGGAAACGCTGAAAGCGCGTGACGCCAACATCACCTTTGATGTGGTCTCTAACCCGGAATTCCTGAAAGAGGGTGCGGCAGTCAACGACTGTATGCGTCCTGAGCGTATCGTTGTCGGCACCGACAACGACGAAGTGATTGAACTGTTACGCGAGCTTTATGAGCCGTTTAACCGCAACCACGATCGCATGATTATGATGGACATTCGCAGTGCAGAGCTGACCAAATATGCGGCCAACTGTATGCTGGCCACCAAAATCAGCTTCATGAACGAGATGTCTAACCTGGCTGAACGTTTAGGCGCAGATATTGAGAAAGTCCGCCAGGGTATCGGTTCAGATCCCCGCATCGGCTATCACTTTATCTACCCTGGCTGTGGCTACGGCGGCTCCTGCTTCCCGAAAGATGTGCAGGCGCTGATCCGTACCGCTGAGTCCATCGGCTATCAGCCACGCCTGCTGCAGGCGGTGGAAGATGTGAATGACAGCCAGAAAACCAAGCTGCCAACCTTTATCAAGCGTCACTTTGGTGACGACCTGAAAGGTAAGACGTTTGCACTCTGGGGCCTTTCATTCAAGCCGAATACCGACGATATGCGTGAAGCCTCCAGCCGCGTGCTGATGGAAACGCTGTGGGAAGCGGGCGCCTCTGTGCAGGCGTTTGACCCTGAAGCGATGGATGAAGCGCAGCGCATCTATGGTCACCGCAGCGATCTTAAGCTGATGGGCACCAAAGAAGCTGCACTGCAGGGCGCTGACGCGCTGGTCATCTGTACGGAGTGGCAGAACTTCCGTGCACCTGACTTCGACATCATTAAAAATGCGCTGAAAGAAGCCGTGATTTTTGATGGTCGTAACCTGTATGATCCAGAGCGTATCAGCAAACGCGGTTTCGTTTATTATGCAATCGGCCGCGGAGCGTCTATTCAACCTGCATAATTAACGAGGGATTTATGAACTTTCTGGTCACCGGCGCCGCAGGTTTTATTGGTTTTCATGTCAGCCAACGTCTGCTGGCTGCCGGTCACCAGGTTGTCGGTATCGACAACCTGAATGATTATTACGACGTAAATCTCAAACATGCCCGTCTCAATTTAATTAACACCGACCCAGGTTTTACTTTTATTGAGATGGACCTGGCGGACCGTGACGCAATGGCGTCACTGTTCGACCAGCACGCCTTCCAGCGCGTAATCCATCTTGGTGCTCAGGCCGGCGTCCGCTATTCCATCGAAAATCCGCATGCTTATGCCGATGCCAACCTCATTGGTCACCTCAATATTCTTGAGGGATGCCGTCATCATAAAATTGAACATCTGCTCTACGCGTCATCCAGTTCCGTTTATGGACTGAACCGTAAAATGCCGTTCTCGACTGAAGATAGCGTGGACCACCCGGTCTCTTTGTATGCGGCGACCAAAAAAGCCAACGAGCTGATGTCGCATACCTATTCGCATCTTTATCAGTTACCGACGACCGGATTGCGCTTCTTTACCGTTTACGGCCCCTGGGGTCGCCCGGATATGGCGCTGTTCAAATTTACCCGTGCCATGATTGCGGGTGAGGCGATTGATGTGTATAACCAGGGGCAGATGAAACGCGACTTTACCTATATCGACGATATTGCAGAAGCGATTGTCCGTCTGCAGGCTGTTATTCCTCAGCAGGATGATAACTGGACCGTTGAAACCGGTTCACCTGCTACCAGTTCCGCGCCTTATCGCGTCTATAATATTGGTAACAGCCAGCCTGTCACGCTGATGAACTATATTGAGGCGCTGGAAAAAGCACTCGGTATTACGGCGAAGAAAAATCTGATGCCTATGCAACCCGGCGATGTGCTGGAAACCAGTGCGGATACCGAGGCGCTGTTTAAGGCAATCGGTTTTAAACCCAGGACGGGCGTTGAAGAGGGCGTTAAAAACTTCGTGGAGTGGTATCGGGATTTTTATCGCGTCTGATGAAAAAGAAAAAGGAAGCTCTGGCTTCCTTTTTTAATGGCTATCGGGTCACGAAGGTTTCAGACCGCAAAACCGGGTGCGATTAAAGTAAAAAATCGTCCAGCTTTTTACCCTGTTCTTCCAGCGCTTTTTTAATCGCGGCTGGTGTCCGTCCCTGGCCGGTCCAGGTTCTGGATTCGCCTTTTTCATCGGTGTAGCCATATTTAGCCGGGCGCACTGAGCGTTTACCTTTTGCCGTTGTCCGTGCAGAGGGAGCCTGCGAGCCAATCAGTTCGTTCGGGTCAATACCATCGGCCAGCAGCATTTCACGATACTGATTAAGTTTACGCGTGCGTTCTTCATTTTCAGCCTGAAAATGTGACTCTTCTTCACGGCGCTCTTTTACCACCACATCCAGTTTTTCCAGCATCTCTTCCAGTGTCTCCACGGAATACTCTCTGGCCTGGGCGCGCAGCGTACGGATATTATTAAGAACTTTTAGTGCTTCGCTCATTGTCCTGGTCTCTGAATAAGGAAAAAGTTGTGTTGCCCGCTAATAGTAGTGGTGACATTAAATAAACTCAATCATAAAAAAATAAAAGCACTACTTAGCCAGGCGGTAAAAAATAATCGCGGCTGAAAAAAAAGGTGTCAGGAAGAATTTAAAAAATAGTTTCATACGGGTGGATGTGAAAAAAATTTAATGTATTTCGGACCGTAGTAAAAATGTCATCTCTGTTATTACGGTTAAAGAAATTAAATTCAGTCGCACCGGTCGCACCCGGAATCCGCCGGATAAACCGGTTGCCAGCCTCGGGCCGCTCCGCCGTTACGCTTCAGAGGGGCATCAGCGACAATGTAATGCCGGCACTTTGTGTTAATATGCGCGCCATTCCGTTCAGTCCTGATGAAGATACGTTTCTATGGCTCAACTCTATTTTTATTACTCTGCCATGAATGCAGGGAAGTCGACCGCACTGCTGCAATCCTCCTACAACTATCAGGAGCGCGGGATGCGTTCACTGGTCTACACCGCTGAAATTGATAACCGCTTTGGTGCCGGGCAGGTGAGCTCCCGCATCGGTCTTTCGTCGCCAGCTTCTCTCTATAATGCAGAGACGTCGCTCTTCAGCGAGATCGCTGCCGAGCACGCCGCCAGTCCGGTTCACTGCGTTCTGGTTGATGAGAGTCAGTTTCTGACCCGCGAGCAGGTTAAAGCGCTCTCTGATGTTGTCGATGACCTGGATATTCCCGTGCTCTGCTATGGTCTGAGAACCGATTTCCGCGGTGAACTCTTTGTTGGCAGTCAGTATCTGCTGGCATGGGCAGACAAGCTGGTTGAGCTGAAAACGATCTGTCACTGTGGCCGTAAGGCCAGCATGGTGCTGCGTCTGGACAGCGAAGGAAAACCGTTCAGCGAAGGTGAACAGGTGGTGATTGGGGGGAACGAGCGTTATATCTCCGTCTGCCGCAAGCACTACAAACAGGCGATAGAGCAGGGGTCGCTGCAGGCGATTCACGGCGCGCAGACGCCGCTGCCCGATCCTCATTGCTGAGACAGAAAAAAACCCGCCGTGGCGGGTTTTTTTTATCAGCCTGTTAAAGCGGGACTATCAGACTTTTTTCGCTTTTTTCTCGCTCTTCATCTCTTTTACCGGCTCAGCAGCCACCGCCTCAGCGACGCCTGAGAACGGCTCGACAAATTCACGACCGTAGAAGGTGTCGAGCATGATCTGTTTCAGCTCAGCAATCAGCGGATAGCGTGGGTTCGCGCCGGTACACTGATCGTCAAACGCATCGTCGGCCAGTTTATCGACTTTCGCCAGGAAGTCCGCTTCCTGCACACCGGCTTCCCGGATAGAGGCGGGGATACCAAGTTTGGTTTTGATCTCATCCAGCCATGCCAGCAGCTTCTCAATTTTCTGTGCGGTGCGGTCGCCAGGTGCGCTCAGACCTAAGTGGTCTGCCACTTCGGCGTAGCGACGACGAGCCTGAGGACGGTCATACTGGCTGAAAGCCGTCTGTTTGGTCGGATTGTCATTTGCGTTGTAGCGGATGACGTTCGAGATTAACAGCGCGTTCGCCAGGCCGTGTGGGATATGGAACTCTGAACCCAGTTTATGAGCCATGGAGTGACAGACCCCGAGGAAGGCGTTAGCAAAGGCGATACCGGCAATGGTCGCGGCGTTATGAACGCGCTCCCGCGCAACCGGGTTTTTCGCCCCTTCGGCATAGCTGGCCGGCAGATTCTCTTTCAGCAGCTTCAGTGCCTGCAGCGCCTGTCCGTCAGAGTACTCATTCGCCAGTACAGAAACGTAGGCTTCCAGCGCATGGGTCACAGCATCCAGACCGCCGAACGCGCAGAGTGAGCGCGGCATATCCATGACCAGGTTGGCATCGACAATCGCCATATCCGGCGTCAGCGCATAGTCCGCCAGAGGATATTTCTGACCGGTGGCATCATCGGTCACCACGGCAAACGGCGTGACTTCTGACCCGGTACCGGAAGTGGTTGTGATGGCGACCATGCGCGCTTTCACGCCCATTTTCGGGAACTTGTAGATACGTTTACGGATATCCATGAAACGTAACGCCAGCTCTTCGAAGTGGGTTTCAGGATGCTCGTACATCACCCACATAATTTTGGCAGCATCCATCGGGGAACCGCCACCCAGCGCGATGATAACGTCCGGTTTGAAGCTGTTCATCTGTTCCGCCCCTTTGCGCACGATGCTCAGCGTCGGGTCCGCTTCAACTTCGAAGAAGACTTCCGTTTCAAGGCCGTGCGATTTCAGTACGCGGGTCACCTGGTCAGCATAGCCGTTGTTGAACAGGAAGCGGTCGGTGACGATAAAGGCTCGTTTTGCACCATCTGTTGCCACCTCTTCCAGCGCAATCGGCAGTGAACCGCGACGGAAATAGATGGATTTAGGAAGTTTATGCCACAACATATTCTCAGCTCGCTTGGCGACAGTTTTGGTGTTGATAAGGTGTTTCGGCCCGACGTTCTCAGAAATCGAGTTACCGCCCCATGAACCACAGCCCAGCGTCAGAGAAGGTGCCAGTTTAAAGTTGTAGAGATCACCGATACCCCCCTGCGAAGCCGGTGTGTTGATCAGAATACGCGCCGTTTTCATTCTGTCGCCAAAGTAGTGCACGCGCTCGGTCTGGTTATCCTGATCGGTGTAGAGACAGGAGGTGTGGCCGATACCGCCCATGGCGACCAGCTTCTCGGCTTTGTCGACGGCATCCTGGAAATCCTTCGCCCGATACATCGCCAGCGTTGGCGAGAGTTTTTCGTGAGCGAACGGTTCTGACTCGTCCACCCGTTTTACCTCACCGATCAGGATCCTGGTGCCGGCAGGCACACGGAGGCCAGCCATTTCGGCAATTTTTACCGCAGGCTGACCGACGATGGCCGCGTTCAGTCCGCCATTTTTCAGGATGATATCCTGCACCGCCTGGAGTTCGGCACCCTGCAGCAGGTAGCCGCCGTGGCTGGCAAAGCGTTCACGCACCGCGTCGTAGACGGAATCCACCACAATCACCGACTGTTCAGAGGCGCAGATCACCCCGTTGTCGAAGGTCTTTGACATCAGAATAGAGGCGACAGCGCGCTTCAGGTCGGCGGTTTCATCAATCACGACCGGCGTATTACCGGCACCGACACCAATCGCGGGTTTACCGGAGCTGTAGGCTGCTTTCACCATGCCCGGCCCGCCGGTGGCGAGAATCAGATTGATATCAGGGTGATGCATCAGCTGGTTGGAAAGTTCCACGGAAGGGGCGTCGATCCAGCCGATAATGTCTTTTGGCGCACCGGCTGCAATCGCCGCCTGCAGAACGACATCTGCGGCTTTGTTAGTGGCATCTTTGGCGCGTGGGTGTGGCGAGAAGATAATCCCGTTGCGGGTTTTAAGGCTGATCAGGGCTTTAAAGATGGCGGTTGAGGTCGGGTTAGTGGTCGGGACGATGCCACAAATCAGGCCGATCGGCTCGGCGATGGTGATGGTGCCGAAGGTATCGTCAGTGGCTAACACACCACAGGTCTTCTCATCTTTATAGGCGTTGTAGATATACTCAGAGGCAAAATGGTTTTTAATGACTTTATCTTCGACGATACCCATACCGGATTCGGCAACGGCCATCTTGGCGAGGGGAATGCGGGCATCGGCGGCGGCGAGGGCGGCGGCACGAAAAATGGCGTCGACCTGCTGTTGAGAAAAGTTGGCATATTCACGCTGGGCTTTTTTTACACGTTCAACCAGTGCATTAAGTTCCGCGATATTGGTTACGGCCATGGTGTTCTCCTGAAGGAAGTTAAACTTTTTTAGTAAACAATCCTGCGTCCCTGAGTATAGTCACGCTGCTTTAATGCGTCTGATAGCGGAGGAACGGCTGGATTTTCAACTGTTTACTGAATAAGTCTTTTCTGGCGGCCGTGAGAGTTTACTTCGCTGCCGCTAATGCTTCCGTTGCGAAAAGATTACCTGGTTCGGGGTAGGGCGATTTTGATTCAGATCAATTTAAACGCAAGCTGACACCATTCAGCTGCGGGTTCAGCGCCCGGGTTTCTCAAACTTATCGTATCCAAAGCACCGGGGCCCGGCAGCGCCTATCGCCAGCCATTATTTAATCACTGGCGTAAAGCGCTAAATGTGCCACAGTTCAACAGCATAAATTGCTGAGCCCGCATCTGGCGTCTGTGTCCGTTTTCACATACATTAGGCGCGTTTTCCCCCCTGCGGTACGGAGTAAAGTCGTGAATCCTGCGCTGTTAGATCTATCAGGCTATATAAAATTTTTTGTCGGGCTCTTTGCGCTGGTTAATCCGGTGGGAATTATTCCGGTGTTTATCAGCATGACCCGCTATCAGGGCGTGGCTGAGCGTAATAAAACCAATCTTACCGCCAATCTGGCGGTCGCTATTATCCTCTGGACGTCGCTCTTTCTGGGCGATGCTATTCTGCGGGTGTTTGGCATCTCCATCGACTCTTTCCGTATTGCGGGCGGGATTCTGGTGGTCACCATTGCAATGTCGATGATTAGCGGCAAGCTGGGTGAAGATAAACAGAACAAGCAGGAGAAATCAGAAACCGCCATTCGCGAAAGCGTGGGTGTGGTGCCACTGGCGTTACCGCTGATGGCCGGGCCGGGGGCGATCAGTTCAACCATCGTCTGGAGCACCCGCTATCACAGCTGGCTCAACCTGCTGGGCTTTACCCTGGCGATAGCTATCTTTGCCTTCTGCTGCTGGCTGCTGTTCCGGGCCGCACCCTTAATGGTGCGCATCCTGGGCCAGACCGGGATTAACGTCATCACGCGTATCATGGGCCTGCTCCTGATGGCGCTGGGGATCGAATTTGTTGTCACCGGCATGAAGGCCATTTTCCCCGGTCTGCTCAATTAGCAGCGCACTTATTTCAGGCAATGAATTGATCAGGTGAACCGTTATGGTGCAAAAAGGGAATTTCATTGCACCATAACGATGCATTTATTCGCGCAGCTTAACTCGGGCTGGAAATTATAAATTTCATTACTGCGTTTCAGATCACAGACTTTTTTCTGCAAAAGAATGTCACTATTTTCACATCATTTTCTGCTACAAATTTTTCAGCCAGCCTCATAAACCGCCAGATAACGCCTCAGGAAATCGATTTCATCGCAGAGAGGCGCCTTTTTTCCCGATAACTGACAGATCGGGCACATTTTTTTTCTTCTCATCCCTTTAATGCGGCGATTTCGAATAATTTATCTATTTATCAATAGCATAAGTTATTTTCAGAACAAAAATTAACGCTTTCGCTGCCGCGCTTCTCATGATAAAAGAGAATTAGTTAACATTTTAGCTATTTTACTTTGGCACCCCACAAGGGCTTCTGATAATTTCTGGCCCAGCGTAATTTTTTTCTCCGAAAGCCCAAAGTGAGAACGCTTTTTGCTTAAGCCTGTCGGGATACTTAATAAAGGGTTGGCGTGTCGCATGATTGGGATGAATAAATTGCAGCAACAGCGATCACTTATCGCAACTGTTCTGCTGATGGCGTTTTCGCCAGCTTATGCCGCTACGGTTCCGCCGGGGACCGCACTGGCGGCCCGTCAGGCGATCGTGATTAATAACGGCAGTGAAGTCTCCTCGCTGGATCCGCATAAAACTGAAGGCGTGCCGGAATCCAATATTATTCACAATCTGCTGGATGGACTGGTCAACACGGATAACCGGGGTGAGGTGGTGCCTGGCGTGGCGAAAAGCTGGGAGAACCCGCAGCCTGACACCTGGATTTTTCAACTGCGCCAGGATGCGAAGTGGAGCAACGGGCAGCCCGTCACCGCCGATGATTTTGTCTATAGCTGGCGTCGTCTGGTGGATCCGAAAACCGCGTCACCCTATGCCAGCTATCTGCAGGCTGCGCACTTCGCCAATATCGACGCCATCCTGACAGGTAAAGCGTCACCCGATCAACTGGGTGTTAAGGCGCTGGATGCGCATCGGTTGCAGATTACCCTGAGCGAGCCTGTACCTTATCTGGTGGCGATGTTAGCGCATACGGCGATGAAGCCGGTCTACGCACCCGCTATTAAACAGTGGGGTGAGGCCTGGACGCGCCCGGAACACTATGTCGGCAATGGTGCCTACCAGCTCAGCGACTGGGTGGTGAATGAGAAAATCGTTGTGAAGCGTAATCCGCACTACTGGGACAACGTCCATACGGTGATTGAGCAGGGGACATTCCTGCCGATCGCCTCGGAAAACAGCGACATCAACCGCTACCGCAGCGGCGGCACGGATATCACCAACAGCGCGGTGCCGCCTGAGATGTTTGGCAAACTGCGCAAAGAGCTGGGCGACGAAGTGAAAGTCAGTCCGCTGCTCTGCACCTTCTACTACGAAATTAATAACAAAAAGCCGCCATTTACCGATGCGCGGGTGCGCAGCGCGCTGAAGATGACGCTGGATCGCGATATCATCGCCAATAAGATCATGGCCCAGGGACAGATCCCCGCCTATAGCCTGACGCCACCCTTTACCGCCGGTATCCGGCTGACGCCACCCGCCTGGTTCACCTGGACGCAGGCGCAGCGCAATGAGGCGGCGAAGAAGCTGCTGGCAGAGGCGGGATTCGATGCCGCCCATCCGCTGAGCTTCACACTGCTCTACAACACCTCCGATCAGAATAAACGTCAGGCGATTGCGGCCGCATCAATGTGGCAGAAAAACCTGGGCGCGAAAGTCACATTGCAGAATCAGGAGTGGAAAACCATGCTGGAGACCCGGCATCAGGGCCAGTTCGACGTGGTGCGGGCAACCTGGTGTGCCGACTACAACGAGCCGTCCACCTTCCTGAATATGCTGATCAGCAACGCCTCAATTAATACCGCATTCTACAGCAGTGCAACCTTCGATCGGCTGATGTCAGAGACCCTCACGGCGGGCAGTGAAGCGTCACGCGCTGACCTCTATCAGCAGGCTGAAACACAACTCGACAAAGACTCACCAATTGTGCCAGTTTACTACCGCGTAAGTGTGCGCCTGGTAAAGCCCTGGGTTGGCGGCTTTACGGGCAAAGACCCGCAGGACATGACAGACCTGAAGTACTACTTCATCAGACAACACTGATCTGATCGCCGTCCGGCGAGACAGTCAGAAAACGCATCCGCATAAAGACCATTTTGGGTCAATATCCCTGGTACAGGCCGGGGAGCCCGGAGACGGGGGACGCCGTGGCAGTGCATCGCCACGGTGACGATAATAAAACTGGAGTGTAATAATGAACAACATCACGAAAAAAAGCCTGATTGCAGCGGGCGTTTTCGCCGCAGTGAGTGCCCTGGCAGGGAATGCGGCTCTGGCGGCTACCGTGCCTGCGGGCGTTGAGCTGGCTGCAAAACAGGAGCTGGTACGCGGCAATGGCGATGAAGTGCAGTCGCTGGATCCTCACAAAATTGAGGGCGTACCGGAAGACAACGTGGCGCGCGACCTCTATGAAGGTCTGCTGGTCAACGACAGCAACGGTAAACCGATCCCGGCCGTGGCGGAAAGTTACGAAAACAAAGATTTCAAAGTGTGGACGTTCCACCTGCGCAAAAATGCCAAATGGTCTAATGGCGAACCTGTCACCGCACAGGACTTCGTCTACAGCTGGGAGCGCCTGGTCGATCCTAAAACCGCCTCACCGTACGCCAGCTACCCGCAATATGGCCATATCCTGAACGTCGATGACATCATCGCCGGCAAAAAACCGATCACCGATCTGGGCGTTAAAGCCATTGATGATCACACGCTGGAAGTCACCCTGAGCGAGCCGGTACCTTACTTCGATAAGCTGCTGATCAACTCCGTGATGTCCCCGGTTTATAAACCGGCCATCGAGAAGTTTGGCGATCAGTGGACTCAGCCTCAGAACTGGGTCGGCAACGGCGCCTTTAAGCTGGACGCGCACGTTATCAATGAGCGCATCACCCTGGTGCGTAACCCGAACTACTGGGACAACGAGCACACCGTGCTGAACAAAGTGACCTTCCTGCCAATCAGTTCAGAAGTCAGCGACGTTAACCGCTACTTCTCCGAAAACGGCAGCGACATGACCTACAACAACCTGCCGATTGAGCTGTTCAAAAAGCTGCAGCGTGACAACGGCAAAGAGCTGCACGTCGATCCCTATCTCTGCACCTACTACTACGAAATTAACAACCAGAAAGCGCCATTCACCGATCCGCGCGTACGTGCTGCTCTGAAGCTGGGTCTGGATCGTGACATCATGGTCAACAAAGTGCTGGCGCAGGGCCAGAAGCCGGCTTACAGCTACACGCCGCCAGCCACCGACGGCATGGACATTCTGCCGCCAGACTGGTTCAAGTGGTCACAGGACAAACGTAACGCCGAGGCGAAAAAGCTGCTGGCTGAAGCGGGCTACACCGCGGATAAACCGCTGACCTTTAACCTGCTTTATAACACTTCCGATCTGCACAAGAAGCTGGCGATTGCCGCCTCGTCAATCTGGAAGAAAAACATCGGCGTGAACATTAAGCTGGAAAACCAGGAGTGGAAAACCTTCCTGGATACCCGTCATCAGGGTAACTTCGATGTGTCACGCGCCGCCTGGTGTGCCGACTACAACGAACCGACTTCCTTCCTGAACACCATGCTGTCCAACAGCAGCAGTAACACCGCGCACTATAAGAGCGAGGAGTTCGATAAAGTGGTGCGTGACGCGATCAAGGCTTCTGATGAGAAAGCGCGTGCCGCGGATTATCAGAAGGCGGAGCAGATTCTGGATAAAGACAGCACCATCGTTCCGGTCTACTACTACGTGAACACGCGTCTGGTTAAACCTTACGTTGGCGGCTACACCGGTAAAGATCCACTGGATAAAACCCTGGATAAAAACTTCTACATCATTAAACACTAATAGCATTCAGGCTATCAGCAGTGGCGGCGCGTCTGGCGCCGCCTTTTACTATTTTTATGTTGTGAAGCAACAGCCTGGTAGGTACGGCAATGTTAAAATTCATCCTGCGTCGCTTGCTTGAAGCGCTACCGACGCTGTTCGTTCTGATTACCATCTCCTTCTTTATGATGCGCCTGGCCCCGGGCAGCCCCTTTACCGGCGAGCGTACGCTGGCCCCGGAAGTAATGGCGAACATCGAGGCGAAATATCACCTCAACGATCCGATCGGCAAACAGTATGTCGATTACCTGGTGCAGCTGGCACACGGCGATTTCGGCCCGTCGTTTAAATACAAAGACTATTCGGTCAACTATCTGGTCGCGCACGCTTTCCCGGTCTCGGCCAAACTCGGCCTGGCCGCGTTTCTGCTCGCGGTAGTGCTGGGCGTGACGGCGGGTGTGATCGCCGCGCTTAAGCAGAACACGCTGTGGGACTTTGCGGTGATGGGGGTGGCAATGACCGGCGTGGTGATACCGAGTTTCGTGGTGGCACCGCTGCTGGTCCTGCTGTTCGCCATCAGCCTGAAGTGGCTGCCGGGCGGCGGCTGGAATGGCGGGCAGTGGAACTACATGCTGCTGCCGATGGTGGCCCTGTCGCTGGCCTATATCGCCAGCATCGCCCGTATTACCCGTGGATCGATGATCGAAGTGATGCACTCGAACTTTATCCGCACCGCACGGGCGAAAGGTTTACCGCTGCGCCGCATCGTGCTGCGCCATGCGCTGAAACCGGCTCTGCTGCCGGTGATCTCCTACATGGGGCCGGCTTTCGTCGGCATCATCACCGGATCGATGGTGATTGAGTCGATCTACGGTCTGCCGGGTATCGGCCAGCTGTTTGTCAACGGCGCGCTGAACCGTGACTACTCACTGGTGATGAGCCTGACCATTCTGGTTGGTCTGCTGACCATTGTCTTTAACGCGATTGTTGACGTGCTCTACGCCGTTATCGATCCGAAAATTCGTTACTGATTGCGGAGTTCGCCATGATGTTAAGTAAGAAAAACAGCGAAGCTCTGGATGCGTTCAGTGAGAAGCTGGAAGTAGAAGGGCGTAGCCTCTGGCAGGATGCGCGTCGTCGCTTTATTCATAACCGGGCTGCCCTGATCAGTCTGCTGGTGCTGCTGCTGATTACGCTGTTTGTAATCTTTGCCCCGATGCTGGCGCAGTTTACCTATGATGACACCGACTGGGCCATGATGTCCTCGCCACCGGATACCACTTCCGGCCACTGGTTCGGCACCGATTCATCGGGACGTGACCTGCTGGTGCGTGTGGCCATCGGCGGACGCATCTCCCTGATGGTGGGTGTCGCCTCTGCGCTGATCGCGGTGATTGTGGGCACACTCTACGGCTCGATTGCCGGCTATCTGGGCGGCAAAACCGACTCGGTGATGATGCGTATTCTGGAAATCCTGAACTCCTTTCCGTTTATGTTCTTTGTGATCCTGCTGGTGACCTTCTTTGGCCGCAACATCCTGCTGATTTTTGCCGCCATCGGCATGGTCTCCTGGCTGGATATGGCGCGTATCGTGCGCGGCCAGACGCTCAGCCTGAAGCGCAAAGAGTTTATTGAAGCGGCCCATGTCGGTGGCGTGTCGACCTGGAAGATCGTCGTGCGCCATGTCGTTCCGAACGTGCTGGGCGTGGTGGTGGTGTACGCCTCGTTGCTGGTGCCAAGCATGATCCTGTTCGAATCCTTCCTGAGCTTCCTGGGCCTGGGAACGCAGGAGCCGCTGAGCAGTTGGGGCGCACTGCTCAGCGACGGGGCTAACTCCATGGAAGTCTCGCCGTGGCTGCTGCTCTATCCGGCGGCGTTCCTGGTGGTCACACTGTTCTGTTTCAACTTTATCGGCGATGGCCTGCGTGATGCCCTCGACCCGAAAGATCGTTAAGGAGTTTCCCGATGACCATTCATGAATTTCAGCCCGCGATGGCGGCCCGCGCGGGAAGCGAACAGCTACTGACGGTCAAAGATCTGCGCGTGACCTTTGGCACGCACGACGGGGACGTCACCGCCGTCAATGACCTTAACTTCTCGCTGCGCGCGGGAGAGACGCTGGGTATTGTCGGTGAATCCGGCTCCGGCAAGTCGCAGACCGCGTTTGCCCTGATGGGGCTGCTGGCTAAAAATGGCCGCATCGGCGGCTCGGCGATTTTCAACGGCAAAGAGATCCTCAATCTGCCGGAAAATCAGCTGAATAAACTGCGTGCCGAGCAGATTGCGATGATCTTCCAGGACCCCATGACCTCACTCAACCCCTATATGCGGGTGGGCGAGCAGCTGATGGAGGTGCTGAAACTGCACAAAGGCATGAATAACGCACAGGCGTTTGAAGAGTCGGTGCGGATGCTGGATGCGGTAAAAATGCCGGAGGCGCGCAAGCGCATGAAGATGTTTCCGCATGAGTTCTCCGGCGGGATGCGCCAGCGCGTGATGATCGCTATGGCGCTGCTCTGCCGTCCTAAACTGCTGATCGCAGATGAGCCGACGACCGCACTGGATGTGACGGTGCAGGCGCAGATCATGACGCTGCTTAATGAGCTGAAGCGCGAGTTCAACACGGCCATCATTATGATCACCCACGATCTCGGCGTGGTGGCAGGGATCTGCGACAAGGTGCTGGTGATGTATGCGGGCCGGACCATGGAGTATGGCCGGGCGCGCGACGTCTTCTATCAGCCCGCTCATCCTTATTCGATCGGCCTGCTGAATGCCGTGCCGCGTCTGGATGCGGAAGGCGAGAGCCTGACCACTATCCCGGGCAATCCGCCTAATCTGCTGCGTCTGCCGCAGGGCTGTCCGTTCCAGCCGCGTTGTCCGCATGCGATGGATATCTGCACCCAGGCACCGCCGCTGAAACCGTTCGGCGATGGCCGTCTGCGCGCCTGCTTTAAGCCGGTGGAGGAGTTAGTATGAGCACCGTAGCGGAAAAAAGAGTGTTACTCGAAATCGCCGATCTCAAAGTGCATTTCGATATCAAAGATGGCAAGCAGTGGTTCTGGCAGCCGTCGAAGACCCTGAAAGCGGTCGATGGCGTCAGCCTGCGTCTTTATGAGGGGGAAACCCTGGGCGTGGTGGGCGAGTCAGGCTGCGGAAAATCGACCCTGGCGCGTGCCATTATTGGTCTGGTTAAGGCAACCGATGGCCGTGTCGCCTGGCTGGGGCGCGATCTGCTGGGCCAGAGCGAAGAGGAGTGGCGCAAGGCGCGCAGCGATATCCAGATGATCTTCCAGGACCCGCTGGCGTCGCTGAACCCGCGTATGACCATCGGCGATATCATCGCGGAGCCGCTCAGAACCTATCATCCGAAAATGGCGCGTCAGGAGGTCAAAGAGCGCGTCAGAAATATGATGATGAAGGTGGGGCTGCTGCCCAACCTGATTAACCGCTATCCGCACGAGTTTTCGGGCGGGCAGTGCCAGCGTATCGGTATCGCCCGCGCCCTGATTCTGGAGCCAAAGCTGATTATCTGTGACGAGCCGGTCTCCGCGCTGGACGTCTCGATTCAGGCACAGGTGGTTAACCTGCTGCAGCAGCTGCAGCGTGAAATGGGGCTGTCGCTGATCTTTATCGCCCACGATCTGGCAGTGGTGAAGCACATCTCTGACCGGGTGCTGGTAATGTATCTGGGCCATGCGGTGGAGCTGGGCACCTATAACGAGGTCTACAGCAATCCGCAGCACCCTTACACCCGCGCGCTGATGTCCGCCGTGCCAATCCCCGATCCGGATCTGGAGAAGAATAAACAGATTCAGCTGCTGGAAGGGGAGCTGCCCTCGCCAATCAATCCGCCGTCAGGCTGTGTGTTCCGTACCCGCTGCCCGATTGCCGGACCGGAGTGCGCCAAAACCCGGCCACTGCTGGAAGGCAGTTTCCACCATGCGGTCTCCTGTCTCAAGGTCGACCCGCTGTAAAGCAAAACGCCGGGCAGAAGCCCGGCGTTTTCTTATCTGGCGATTACTCCCGCCACAGGATGTGACAGAGCTTGTGATCTTTCTCGCGGCAGAGCAGCACGCGCGCAAAGACGTCGGTAATCGGTTCGCCGTCCGCTTCACCCAGCCCGATGACCACCTCGGCAAAGAAGTCCGGGTTCAGATCGAAATCGACATGATCTTTCCAGTCCTCTGAGGGGTCGAACAGCTCCGCGCCGCCGCGCTCTTCGAACTGCAGATTGAAGAGAATGATGTCGGCCGGATCCAGGTTGTCGCCTGCCAGTTCGAGAAAAATATCGTAGGCTTGTTCCAGCGTTTCATCTTCGGTAAGGCGATTATTTAAATCCATAGTCTGTCCTGTCGGCCTGTGGCCATTTACACAATCTGGCTCGTTTTACAGTAAAGGGCTGAAGAAGTAAAACAGTCGTTCGACGATGCGCTGCCACCAGGCACGTTTTGCCCAGCGCTTGCCATCCAGCAGGCGGGAACGGGCAATATAATCATCCTGTACACAGGCCAGGTCGCTGCCAAAGCCCGCATCATCCACCACCAGCGTGACTTCAAAGTTCAGCCATAAACTGCGCATATCGAGGTTTACGGTTCCTACCAGGCTCAGTTGTCCGTCGACCAGCACGCTCTTGGTGTGCAGCAGGCCATCTTCAAACTGATAAATTTTTACACCGGCTTCCAGCAGCTCGCTGAAGAAGGCGCGGCTGGCCCAGCCCACCAGCAGAGAGTCATTGTTGCGCGGGATAATGACGCTGACACTGACGCCGCGCTGCGCCGCTGTGCAGATGGCATGCAGCAGGTCGTCGCTGGGCACAAAGTAGGGTGTGGTCATGATCAGCTGCTCTCGCGCCGAATAGACCGCCGTCAGCAGCGCCTGGTGGATCATATCTTCCGGGAAGCCGGGACCGGAGGCGATCACCTGTACGGTGTGGCCGCTCTCCTGTTCAAACGGCATGATATTGCGATCGGGCGGCGGTGGCAGAATACGTTTACCGGTTTCGATCTCCCAGTCGCAGCTGAAGACAATCCCCATCGCGGTTGCCACCGGGCCTTCCATTCGCGCCATCAAATCGATCCACTGGCCGACGCCTGCGCTCTGCTTGAAGAAGCGCGGATCGACCAGGTTCATGCTGCCGGTGTAGGCGATGTAGTTGTCGATCAGGACGATTTTACGGTGCTGACGCAGGTCCATTCGGCGCAGGAACACGCGCAGCAGGCTCACCTGCAGCGCTTCCACCACATCGATACCGGCATTGCGCATCATGCCCGCCCAGGGGCTGCGGAAAAAGTTCACGCTGCCTGCGGAGTCGAGCAGCAAACGGCAATGCACACCCCGGCGTGAGGCGGCCATCAGAGATTCCGCCACCTCATCCGCCAGGCCGCCGGGATGCCAGATATAGAACACCATCTCAATGTTGTGTCGGGCCAGCTGGATATCGCGGATCAGCGCCTGCATCACATCGTCAGAGCTGGTCAGCAACTGGAGCTGATTGCCCTTGACCCCGGCGATCCCCTGCCGATGGTAGCAGAGCTCAAACAGCGAACGCGCCACGTCGCTGTGCTCGGTGGCGAAGATTTCACGGCACTGTTTGAGATCGTTGAGCCAGCGGGCGGTTGACGGCCACATAGTGCGTGCGCGCTCCGCGCGACGTTTACCCAGATGCAGTTCGCCAAAAGAGAGATAAGCGATAATACCTACCAGCGGCAGGATATAGATCACCAGCAGCCAGGCCATCGCAGATGTTACGGCCCGGCGTTTCATCAGAATGCGCAGGGTGACACCGGCAATCAGCAGCCAGTATCCAAACAGCAGCAACCAGCTGATGAGCGTATAAAAAGTGGTCATAAAGTGGACATCCCGTTCGCGCTTTCGTCTGGCAAGTTTACGTGCAGAAGCGTACTAACGAAACCTTTTATCCTGGACTCGCCGGGCGGGCAATCGGATTTGGCATTCGCACAGAGATCTCTATAATGCCCACGCGGATCCGATGTCAGAGAGGAAGTGATGAAAAGAAGCAGAAATGAAGTGGCGCGCTGGAGAATGCTGAGACAGGTTCATCGTCGCCGTTCACGCTGGCTGGAAGGGCAGTCACGACGATATAAGCGTATTCACTGCATTCGCCACCAGCTGGCACAGCAGCAGCGTCGCTCGATTCTGTTTATTACGCAGATGGTCTAGCCTCACCCGGTGCGGGGTGCCTGACGATAACCGCTTCGTCAGGCTTCCATAAATCCCGCTTCGGCCAGCAGGCGTCGCGCCATCAGGTGCTCCTGCTGCGTAGCCCCCCGGTCGCTGACCTCATGCATCAGACACACCATCCTGTCACCCAGCGCCGCTGGCCGGCGACAACCCGGCCGATCGTACCATTCACAGGACCAGCGTCCCGATTTTCGCTGATAGTAGATCGTCAGCCACGCCGAGCAATGCGCCGGATAACCGCTCATCACTTCAATCTTAGGGTCAGCAATCGCTGCAAGACATGACAGCAGTGGCTGAAACAGCGTAAGGGTCTGGCCAGGATAAGTTTTATGCATAATTAAGTCGCGACTGCAATGCGCATCCATTCAGAGGGTTAACTCATAAGATCCAAATGTAGACAGCTCTGCCAGAAAATTCCTCTTCGTGACTGAAAAAATGATAGAGAGATCGTTTTTTAACGCAAAAAGAGGAGGCGAACGGGGGATGTACAGGACAATACCGAAAACTTGTACAACTTTACATTAGTTTAAGTGGATGTTATTCAGGGTTTTATTAAGATTAGCTCAGGCTTTCAGGAATTTTCTGGCGAAATACCTGTACAATAGAGGTGTTGTTGTATAACTTTACCCTATCGGTGAGCAAACTTAACTAAACACTTTGAGGTCTATTATGCAGACTAACACGCGTATCCCCGCTTCAGTATCTGATATCTCTGCCTATCTGCACAGCGCTTCGCAGCCTTCACAGCAGGCGATTCTGGGTTCAGTCGTTGCTGAGATCATTGGTTCAGGCCGCACTCTTAACCGCAAGGCTATCTGCTCAAAACTGATCAAACGCCTGCAGCATGTGACCAGCGTCGAAGAAGAGCAGCATTATCACGAACTGATTGGCCTGATCCTGGATCGTGGTTAATCAGCGCGTAGCGGCAGAGCCAGGGCGGTCAGTAACCGCGACCTGGCCCGCTAAGCTGACATAACCGGTCGCTGCCTTTTAACGCGCATTCCGTCTCTGCCTCTGCTCGTGAGTGACAATATGCCGGAAATGTCAGCAGCAGGTTCAGTTCGCAATCACCTTTTCATACGGCTTGTCTCAGTGACTATTATCCCAACAGGCGTTGCGCGTTCAGCATCAGCGTGACGTTAACCATCTGCAATGCTGCCGCCAGTACAATCAGCATCACAATCCACTGCTTACTCTTCCGCCAGCCCCGCGTCCGCCAGAGATAAACGGCACCGCCAGTCAATACAGCGATAATCGCCAGTAAACCGATAATCACACTCTGCATCTTTTCTCTTACCCTGACCCTGTCCCAAAGAAAAATGGCTCCTGTGTCAGACACAGAAGCCATTTTTACAGCCCGCTGACGGTCAGAAGACGCGTTTGAACGGCTTAACCGACACCTGGGCGTACACACCCGCCGCAAAATAGGGGTCATCCTGCGCCCAGGATTGTGCGGCTTCCAGCGACGGGAATTCAGCAATCACGGTTGATCCGGTAAAACCCGCCACGCCGGGATCGTTACTGTCAACCGCAGGCATCGGACCGGCGACAATCAGGCGTCCCTCTTCCTGCAGTAGTTTAAGCCGGGCCAGATGGGCAGGGCGGACGGCATTACGCTTTTCCAGTGAATCTGCAGTATCTTCTGCATAAATGACGTAAAGCACTCAGTAACTCCCAGTATTCAGAATTTCGCAACACGTTAAGGGATCGTCAGGCAGAGTGCAAACGAAACCTGTGGGTAGTGCAGGGCTCAGCATAAAGGGCTAAAAAGCGCTTTTATGCAGAGCGGAGAGTGGGAGTTATTGAAACTGATTGCTATTTGCATTTAAAATTGCGGCTTCACTCAATCACTGCGACCGTTATGACCACGCTGACTATGCCACTACCTAAACGCACGTCTGTCTCCATGCTGCTGTCCGTCATCCTGCATGGGGCCGTGATCGCCGGAATTCTCTACGCGTCGTTCGGGCAGGAGATCACGGTACCTGAGGCATCGCAGCCCATCAGCGTTACCATGGTGGCACCGGACATTCAGCCCGCGCCCACAGCAGTCGCGCCACCGGAACCGCAACCCCAGCCTGAACCGATACCGGAACCGCAGCCAGCTCCGGAACCGCCAAAGGCGGAGCCGGTGCCGATACCGAAGCCTGAACCTGCACCAAAGCCAAAGCCGAAGGCTGAACCTAAACCAAAACCTAAACCCAAACCTGAGCACCGGCAGCCAGTGCGCGAGGTGAAGCCGCGTCAGGAGAACAAACCGCAGGCCAATCCTTTCCAGCAAAAGAGACCCGCTGAAGAGAAGAAGCCGGCCGCCGCGCCACAAGCCACGCCGTCACCCGGCGCCTCTGCGTCAACGGGACCGAAAGCTTTAAGCATCAGCAAGCCGGGCTATCCACCGCGCGCGTTTGCCCTGCGGATAGAGGGGCGCGTCAGGGTGAAGTTCGATGTAGACAGTGACGGACGGGTCGATAATATCGACATTCTCTCCGCGCAGCCGGCGAACATGTTCGAACGGACCGTTAAGCAGGCGATGAAAACGTGGCGCTACCAGAGCGGCCGTCCTGCGCAGGGTATGACCATGAATATCGTGTTCAAAATCAATGGCGGAGCCAGTATCGAATAAGCGCGGGGGTCAGACCGCCAGGGCTGACCCGTCACTCACTCGCCTGCGGGCTGATTGGCGCGACCGGCGGGCAGAGGGCGCGATTTGCCCTCGTTATCGACAGCCACGTAGATGAATACCGCTTCCGTGGCACAGTAAGTCTGACCGATCGGCTCAGACGACACCTTTTTGATCCACACTTCGACGTTAATCGTCATGGAGCTGTTGCCGGTGCGGATGCAGCTCGCATGGCAGCTCACCACGTCGCCCACCGCGACCGGTTTCATGAATGACATGCCATCGACCCGCACGGTCACCACGCGGCCTTCTGCAATCTCTTTAGCCAGAATTGCGCCGCCCATATCCATCTGTGACATCAGCCAGCCGCCAAAAATATCACCGTTGGCGTTGGTATCTGCCGGCATGGCGAGCGTACGCAGCACCATTTCGCCTTGCGGCAATTTATGTTTTTCGTCCATTGCGTCCACTTATTTGCAGGTTAGTGCTAAAAAAATGCCCGGCGAACCGGGCTGCGTCATTATTTTTGTTCCTGCTGCGGCATCTGTCGCCAGATATAGAGCCCACTGAGCAGGGTAAACAGGAGCGTCAGGCCGGAAAGACCGAAAACTTTGAAGTTAACCCAGAAGGCCTGCGATAACCAAAAGGCGACATAGATATTCACCAGGCCGCAGATGAGAAAGAACAGCGCCCAGGCAATATTGAGCCGTCGCCAGACAGCGTCGGGCAGCTGCAGCTCTTTGCCCAGCATACGCTGAATCAGGGTCTGCTGCATAAACCACTGGCTGTAGAGCAGGGCGGCGGCAAACAGGCTGTAGATCACGGTAACTTTCCACTTAATGAACTCATCGTTGTGGAATACCAGCGTCAGGGTGCCAAACACGGCCACCAGCACAAAGGTGAAAATCGTCATCTTTTCCAGCTTACGATAGAGCACCCAGCTGACGACCAGCGCCAGGCCGGTGGCGACGATCAGTGCGCCGGAAGCTACAAAGATGTCATACAGCTTGTAGAAGATGAAAAAAACCACCAGGGGAAGAAAGTCGAGTAGCTGCTTCATAGTTTTTCCATTCAGAGTTGGCTGCGGATCTGCCCGGGGGCAGATCGCGAATCAACGTAACAGCATATAGAGACGATAGAGATAGATAATCAACATCGCCGAAACCAGATTACCCGCTGCGGTGAAAATCACCGATGAGACATTAAGCGGTAACACAGTCAGCGACGAGAAGAACAGCATCACCACAACTTTGGCCAGCAGCCAGAGCAGGATCGCGGGCGCGATCAGCTTCACGTTCTTCCACGCCATCCGCATGCTGGCGCGCATGGCGGCAAAGACGCCCATTTTCTCACGGGCCACCATTACCGGCGCCAGCGACAGCAGCATGGTCAGCAGAATCCCAGGCACTACCAGCACCATAAAGCCCAGTTGCGCCACCAGCGTCATCAGGAAGGTGAGCAGCAGCAGTTTAGGCAGCATTGGCACGGAGGCGCCAATTGCCCGCAGCGCGCTGACACGCTGGCCGGAAGAGACCAGCGGGATCAGGCAGAGCATGCCGCCCAGCAGCAGCGTATTGCCCATCAGCGCCGCAAAGGTGCTGGCAGCCGAGGCGTGCAGCAGGACCTGCTGCTGCTCCGGAGACATATTCTGCACCATCTCAAACAGCGAACTGGCGCTGACGTCACTCTGCTGGAGTATGGCCATCTGGTCGGCACCGGGTGTCAGCACATGCACCAGCATAACGGTAATAAAAGCGGTCAGCAGCGACAGCAACAGCAACGTAGCCAGTTGATGACGCGCAAAATTTCCTGTGTCACGGTATAACGAGCTGGCCGTGATAGACATGTACACTCCTTGGAGGAACCGGGTTAATTAACCCGGCGATTGTACATGTTCTGGCAGCTCGCGGGCACCCGCCGTGGCATAACTTTCTGTCATATCAGGTAAAGAAGGCGCAAAAAGCGCAGGAAGACCATAACGGGCGCGGGCGCGATCGCAGGCTTCGTTAGGAATGCCCGCCTCACCAGACATGGCAAACTCCCGACAGGGCGTCGGACGTTGCTCATAAATCCCGCAGGAGACACAGCCACCGATTTCGCCCTCAAGAGCGACGCAGCGGGGCGTGCGATCGTTCGTCCCCCGCATATTGCGCATCAACAGGCTCAGTGGTTCGGTTAAGTGGGTTGGCACCAGTCCGCCAGCATCATCGGCTTCGGCCCAGTAAAAAGAGACGCGGAAATGGGCGCAGCAGGCGCCACAGCTGACACAGGGATTCGTTATTTCATGCATTTGATCACCCGCCCCTCCCAGGGCATCGAACCAAAATCAACAAGGAAGAGAAGCAAAATAGGCTGGCCGAAATTATTCAGCAAGCGCTATTTTTCGCAGCCAGCCGGTGCTGAAATTGATCTAAATCAATTCATTGTTTTATAAGCAGTTTATCTGAAGCGTTCAGAGTGCAATTTTCTGTAAATCACGTTAAAAAATTGCCAGCTAAAAAAGCGATGACGTTCGCGATGTTAACATTAAGCAAAGGAGTGATAATGAAACTGGCAAAATGCGCAATGCTGCTGGCACTGGCGTTGCCTCAGCTGGCAATGGCCCACGAAGCGGGTGACTTCTTTATGCGGGCTGGCAGTGCCACCGTCCGGCCCACCGAGGGTTCCGATAACGTGTTAGGCATGGGGGAATTCAGTGCCTCCAATGACACGCAGCTGGGCCTGACATTTACTTATATGGCAACAGATAATATAGGGGTCGAGCTGCTGGCCGCCACGCCATTCCGGCATAAAGTGGGCCTTGGCCCGACCGGTACGCTGGCGACGGTGCGCCAGTTGCCACCTACGCTGATGGCGCAGTACTACTTCTTTGACAGCAAAAGCCCGGTGCGTCCTTACGTGGGCGTGGGCGTGAACTACACCACTTTTTACGATGCTAAATTCAACCAGACCGGCCGTGATGCGGGTCTGACCGACCTCAGCGTGAAGGACTCCTGGGGCGTGGCGGGTCAGGTGGGTCTCGATTATCAGATCAATCGCGACTGGATGCTGAATGCGTCGCTGTGGTACATGGATATCGATACGGAAGTGAAGTTTAAAGCGGGGGGCGAACAGCAGAACATCAACATGCGCGTCGATCCCTGGGTGTTCTTCTTCGGCGCGGGCTACCGTTTCTGACAATAAAAAAGGCCGCTGAATCCGCGGCCTTTTTGTCGATCAGAGGTTACTTGATCTGCATGTTGTTAACAACCGATCTTACGCCCGCCACGCTGCGTGTCACCTGAACGGCACGGTTGGCCATCTGTGGTGATGAAACAAAGCCGCTCAGCTGAACTTTGCCTTTAAAGGTTTCTACGTTGATTTCCGTCGACTTCAGCGACTCATCTTTCAGCAGCGCACCTTTGACTTTGGTGGTAACGACGGTGTCATCGATATAGCCACCGGTTCCCTCTTTAGTTGCGGTTGGCGCACAGGCGCTCAGTGTCAGCGCAACCACGCCTGCCAGTACAGCACCTGCCAGCATTTTAACGAATTTCATTGCTTTCTCTCCCTGTCACAAATTGGATGCGACGTTACCGTAACGGCGCACTGTCATTGTGGTGCAGATTTGACGAAAAGGGCAAATGGCGGCGGATAAAAAAGGAAACAAATCATGCCTTATCGGGTGATAAGGCATGATGGCAGGATTAGCGGCTGGCAGCTTTGAGGCGGCTGACAAACTGCTTCAGTTCACTCAGCATCACGTCCGGTTCGGCGTGATGCTTTTCGATGATTCTGACAATCGCTGAACCGGAGATGGCGCCCGCCGCACCCGCCGCGATCGCTTCCTTCACCTGTTCCGGTTCCGAGATACCAAAGCCCTGCAGCGGCGGCGCGGCGTGATATTCACGTAGCCTGTCGATCAGATGCTGCAGCGGCAGGCTGGCGCGGTTTTCAGCACCGGTTACGCCTGCACGCGACAGCAGATAGGTGTAACCGCGACCGTGTGACGCGATCTCACGCAGCAGCTCATCGCTGGCATTGGGCGGACAGATAAAGATCGGTGCCACACCGTGACGCAGCGCCGCCTGACGGAAGGGCGCAGACTCTTCAACCGGTACGTCGGCCACCAGGACGGAATCGACACCGGCTTCGGCACAACGGGCATAAAACGCATCCACGCCGTTGGTAAAGACCAGATTGGCGTACATCAGCAGACCAATCGGCAGATCCGGATATTTGCGGCGGATGGTCGCCAGCATCTCAAAGCACTGGCTGGTGTTAGTGCCCGCCGCAAAAGCGCGTAACGTCGCGTTCTGGATGGTCGGGCCATCGGCCAGCGGATCGGAGAAGGGGATCCCCAGCTCCAGAGCATCTGCGCCCCCTTCAACCAGCGCGTCGATCACACGCAGTGACAGCGCAGGGGACGGGTCGCCGAGCGTCACAAAGGGAACGAAAGCGCCTTCGTTGTTCGCTGACAGGCGGGTAAACAGTTGATTGTAACGTTCCATCAGATTTCTCCCTGCGCAGTCAGAATGTCATGAACGGTGAAAATATCTTTGTCGCCACGGCCGGAAAGGTTGACCACAATCAGCTGCTCTTTCTCCGGCTCCGCATGGATCATCTTCAGTGCATGAGCCAGCGCATGGGAGGACTCCAGCGCCGGGATAATGCCTTCCGCGCGGCAGAGCTGTTTAAAGGCGTCCATCGCTTCATTATCGGTAATCGAAACGTAGTCTGCGCGACCGATGCTGTTGAGATGCGCATGCTGCGGGCCTACCGACGGGAAATCTAGGCCGGCAGAGATAGAGTAGGACTCTTCGATCTGGCCGTCGTGCGTCTGCATCATCGGCGCTTTCATGCCGAAATAGATCCCCACGCGACCGTGCTTCAGCGGCGCACCATGTTCGCCCGTCTCGATGCCGTGACCCGCCGGTTCGACCCCGATCAGCTTCACGCTGGTCTCGTCGATGAAGTCGGCAAACATCCCGATGGCGTTGGAACCGCCGCCCACACAGGCGAGGATCGCATCCGGCAGGCGTCCCTCTTTTTCCAGAATCTGCTTTTTGGTCTCTTCGCCAATCATGCGCTGAAACTCGCGCACAATCGTCGGGAAGGGATGGGGACCCGCCGCCGTACCGAGCATATAGTGCGCGGTTTCATAGCTGCCGGACCAGTCGCGCAGCGCCTCATTACAGGCGTCTTTCAGCGTGGCAGAGCCGCTGTGCACCGGGATCACTTCCGCGCCCATCAGACGCATACGGAACACGTTTGGTGACTGACGCTCCACATCTTTTGCGCCCATGTAGATGCGGCACTTCATGCCCAGCAGTGCGCAGGCCAGGGCGGATGCCACACCGTGCTGACCCGCACCGGTTTCAGCGATAATTTCGTTTTTGCCCATGCGTTTGGCTAACAGCGCCTGACCCAGCACCTGGTTGGTTTTGTGTGCGCCGCCGTGCAGCAGATCTTCACGCTTGAGATAGAGACGGGTTCTGGTGCCTTTGGTCAGGTTTTTGCACAGCGTCAGCGCGGTCGGACGACCCGCATAGTTCTTCAGCAGGTCGGTAAATTCGGCCTGAAACGCCGGATCTTTCTGCGCGTCGACAAACGCCTGTTCGAGCTGGCGCAGCGCGGGCATCAGGATCTGCGGAACGTACATTCCGCCAAATTCGCCAAAGTAGGGATTGAGTAACGTCATTTTTATCTTCCTTTCTCGGGCCCGGGTAAAGCGGGCCAGGCAAATCAGTAGGCACGCAGTGTCTGAAACACAGCAGCGATTTTACGGGCATCTTTGATGCCGGGCGCGCTTTCCACGCCAGAGTTGAAGTCCAGTCCGGCACAGCCCAGCTGCGCGGCTTCAACGCAGTTATCTGCGCTGAGGCCACCGGCCAGCAGCACATTGTCCAGGGCCTGCCCCTGCAGCAGTGACCAGTCGAAACGTTCGCCGGTGCCGCCGTTGCCGTTGTCGAACACGTAGCGGTCCACATGCGGCCAGTCGCGGGCCGGGACGCTTCCCTCAATGCGCAGCGCCTTCCAGATCTGAACCTCTGCGGGCAGCGCGGCGCGCAGTTCGGCTACAAACGTGGGGCTCTCATCGCCATGCAGCTGAACGGCTGACAGCGAAAGGGTTTCCGTTTGCGTGACAATGTCACTTATTGTGTTGTTGCGAAAGACGCCGACATAGCGCAGCGGCGCAGCCGCCATCACCGACTGCGCCGTGGCCGTGTCGATCAGGCGCGGTGAGCCTTCGGCAAAGATCAGGCCACCATAGATGGCACCGGCTTCATAAGCGGCACGCGCATTTTCAGGGCGGGTCAGGCCGCATACCTTGTTACTGCCCAGCGTGACCCGACGCACCGCAGCGGTCAGATCGGACTCTTCCATCAGGGCGGAGCCGATCAGGAAACCGTTGGCAAAATGGCTGAGCTCGCGAATATCCGCATAGCTGTTGATCCCCGACTCGCTGATGACCGTCACGCCATGCGACAGGCGCGGAGCCAGCTGGCGCGTGCGGTTAAGATCGATAGAGA
This sequence comes from Pantoea graminicola, assembly GCF_048452665.1. Taxonomy (NCBI): domain Bacteria; kingdom Pseudomonadati; phylum Pseudomonadota; class Gammaproteobacteria; order Enterobacterales; family Erwiniaceae; genus Pantoea; species Pantoea graminicola. The sequence continues at coordinate 214,528 of NZ_JBLWSJ010000003.1, forward strand.
GATCGCGCAGATCGCGGTTGTTGATCCCCACGACTTTTGCCTGCAGAGCGATGGCGCGCTCCAGCTCCTCTTCGTTGCTGACTTCGGTCAGGATGCCCATCTTCAGGCTGTGCGCCACGGCGGCCAGCTGACGATACTGCTCATCATCCAGTACAGAGAGCATCAGCAGAATGGCATCCGCCTGGTAGTAACGCGCCAGGTAGATCTGGTAGGGATCGATAATGAAATCTTTGCACAGCACCGGCTGGGTAATCGCCGCGCTGACTATCGGCAGAAAGGCGAAGTCGCCCTGGAAATATTTCTCATCGGTCAGCACGGAGACCGCAGAGGCGTAGTGGCGATAGACGCCGGCAATAGCGGCCGGGTCAAAATCCTCGCGGATCACGCCTTTCGAAGGGGACGCTTTTTTGCACTCCAGGATAAACGCGGTGCGTGCACCCTGCAGCGCGTCGTAGAAATGACGGCTGGCAGGTTCAATGCTGTTCTGAAAGGTAGAGAGCGGCTGCTGCTGCTGACGGGCTTCCACCCAGATCGCTTTATCCTGAACAATTTTTTCTAACACGGTGCCTTTCATGATTATCCTCTTGCTGCCAGTGCGACGACGCGCTCATACGCCTGTCCGCTGCGGATGGCGTTAAGCGCCTGCCGGGCGTTTTCACGCAGATCTTCCTGACCGAATACTTTAAGCAACATCGCCACGTTGATGGCGACCGCTTCTTCATGGGCCTGCTGGCCATTACCCTGGAGTAAAGCCGTGAGAATGTCACGATTTTCTTCCGGCGTGCCGCCCGCCAGTGCCTCTTTGGGATGGAAGCCAAAACCAAAGTCCTCCGGCGAGAGCTGATAGCGGGTGATCTCGCCATCGCGCAGTTCGGCCACATGTGTCACGTCGTGCAGCGCCACCTCATCCATGCCGCCGCCATGCACCACCGCGGCGCGCTGGTAGCCCAGCACTTTCAGGGTCTGGGCAATCGGCATCACCAGATCCGGGCTGTAGACACCAATCACGGCCAGCGGCGGACGTGCAGGATTGATCAGCGGGCCGAGCACGTTAAACAGCGTGCGCGTTTTAAGTTGCTGGCGAACCGGCATCGCGTGGCGGAAACCGGTATGGTATTGCGGCGCAAACAGGAAGCAGACGTTCAGATCGTCCAGCGCCTGGCGCGCCCGCTCTGCAGGCATATCAAGATCGATGCCAAAGGCCGCCAGCAGATCGGAAGAGCCGGACTTGCTGGAGACGCTGCGGTTGCCATGCTTTGCCACTTTCAGTCCGCAGGTGGCGGCCACAAACGCGCTGGCGGTGGAGATATTAATGCTGTTGCTGCCATCGCCGCCGGTGCCGACGATGTCCGCGAAGGCATAGCCCGGGCGCGGGAAGGGTTTGGCATCTTCCAGCAGCGCCGTGGCGGCCCCGGCGATCTCTTCCGGCGACTCACCGCGCACTTTCATGGCGACCAGCGCCGCGGCGAGCTGTACCGGCTCCAGCTGTCCGGTAATAATGGCGCTGAAGAGGGCGTGACTCTCCGCCTGACTCAGCGTCTGCGCCTGGTAAAGTTTTTCCAGTGTCTGTTGCATCGTTATTCTCCCTTTACTTCGCCAGCGCCCAGGCCAGCGTCTGCTCAAGCAGCCGCGCGCCCTGAGAAGTCAGAATCGATTCCGGGTGGAACTGAAAGCCGCAAACCCGGTCGGTTTCATGGCGCACCGCCATCACCATCCCGTTGTAACTGGCATTGACCGTCAGCGCTTGCGGTGTGTTACTGCCCACCAGTGAGTGATAACGCGCCACCGGCAGTGGATTGCTCAGACCGGCAAACATCGCCTCGCCGTCGTGATCGATCGAGGAGGCTTTACCGTGCAGGATCTCTCCCGCCTGACCGACATGGCCGCCGTAGGCTTCCACAATCGCCTGATGTCCCAGACAGATACCGATAATCGGCAGACGACCGCGCAGCGCCTGCAGCAGCGCGGGCATACAGCCCGCATCCTTTGGCGCGCCGGGACCCGGAGAGAGCATCAGCACCGGGTTTTCCATTCGCTGCAGTTGTTCGATCAACAGCTCCGCAGGCAGGTTATTGCGGTAGATCACCACGTTGTGACCAAAGGTCCGCAGCTGATCAACCAGGTTGTAGGTAAATGAGTCGATGTTATCGAGCAGCAGAATATCGGCCATCAGAAGATCTCCTTGCAGTGATGGGCAGTCGCGATTGCGCGCAGAACGGCGCGGGCCTTGTTGCGGCTTTCATCCGCTTCAGCCTGCGGATGAGAATCCAGCACCACACCCGCACCGGCCTGCACGGTGGCGACGCCATCTTCGACATAGGCCGAACGGATGACGATACAGGTATCCAGATCGCCCTGCGCCGTGAAGTAGCCCACCGCGCCGCCGTAGCTGCCACGGCGTGTGCCTTCGGCACCGGCAATCAGCTGCATGGCGCGCACTTTTGGCGCACCGCTGAGGGTGCCCATGTTCATGCAGGCGCGGTAGGCGTGCAGCACATCCAGGTCGGCGCGCAGCGTACCCACCACGCGGGACACCAGGTGCATCACAAACGAATAGCGGTCCACTTTGGTGAGGTCCGCGACGTAACGGCTGCCCGGCACACAGATACGGGCCAGGTCGTTTCGTGCCAGATCCACCAGCATCAGATGTTCAGCCAGCTCTTTATGGTCGGTGCGCATCTCCAGCTCGATCCGGCTGTCGAGATCGCGGTCCAGCGAGCCGTCAGCGTGGCGGCCACGCGGGCGCGTACCGGCAATCGGATAAATTTCGATCTGACGCGAGGTGGCGTCATACTTCAGCGAACTCTCTGGCGAGGCGCCGAACAGTGAGAAATCCTGATCCTGCATAAAGAACATGTAGGGGCTGGGGTTGCTGTTTTTCAGCGTGTCATAGGCGGCCAGCGGCGACGGGCAGGGCAGTGAGAAGCGGCGGGACGGCACCACCTGGAAAATCTCGCCGATGCGAATCGCCTGCTGCATCTCACGCACCACCTCACAATAGGCTTCGTCGCTCTGGCTGGTGGTCAGCGTCATCTGCGCCACCGGCTGCACCGGCAGCGCCGGAGCGGGCTGCAGGATCTGGCCATGCAGCTGCTCAATGCGGCGCTGCAGGCGCTGGAACTCGCTGGTGGAAGGGCAGAACAGGCTGGCCTGCAGACGCGCGCTGCGGGTCTGATGGTCGATCACCAGTAAGGTTTCTGCCAGATAGAAGCAGTAGTCGGGGCAGCGCTGCTGATTATCCAGCACGGGCAGCGTCTCAAAACCGGCCACCAGGTCATAGGCGAACAGGCCACCCAGCAGCACGGCTTCGCGCTCGTCGGCTGAGGAGTTGACCAGTTGCGGGATCAGACGCAGCGCATCAAAGACCGACAGCGCCTTCAGCCGGGAATCTTCATCCTGCTGATGGTCGTGGCTCGGCGGGAAGGTCAGCTCGCGTCCATCGGGGCGCACCTGATTGCCCACGGCGGCGGGCAGCGCCTCATCCAGCAGCGGCAGCAGGGCGCGGCCATTTTCCGATAGCGCCTGTACGGTGACAGTAGGGCCCATTGCGCTGATGCGCAGCGCGCTGTCGACGATCAGCAGGCTTTTTAAATTGCGCTTGCTGTCGATGTCAGCAGACTCAAGCAGCAGGGTTGCCGGACGTGCGCCGCAAAGCTGGTGAAACACTGCGGCCGGATCTTCGCGGTAAGGCGCGGTGCCGGTAATCAACTTCACTGTAGGTTTCGCATTTGGCATGATGATTTCTCTGAATTTCGCTCAAAAAAAAGCCCGCGTCTTGGCGGGCTCAGGTTTTCACACGGCGTTTACGCAAAGTGTGCACGATCCTGTCGCCCTTAATCGGGAACAGCGCGCCAACCCTCTGAATGCATCATTACTTCCGCCATGACTGAATACCCCTTGCGTGTGAACTTGTGTACTAGTTAACGGGTTCAGGTCGAAAATGTCAATACACTTTTTCACTGACCGCGAAAATCGTTATCATGCTGGCCGGTTTAGTTTCAGCAGGAGTTCTCTTGAGCGATATCGCCCGTTTCCCGGTTTACGATTTACACAGCCACACGCGCGCCTCGGATGGTCTGCTGTCGCCCGCCGCGCTGGTGCAGCGGGCCGTTGAGATGCGCGTCGGCGTGCTGGCGATCACCGATCACGACAGCACCGCCGGGGTGGCAGAGGCGCAGCAGACGGCGAGTGAGCTGAATCTGCCGATCAGCGTGCTGGCCGGAGCCGAGCTCTCAACGCTGTGGGAGAACCATGAGATTCACATCGTGGGGCTGAACATTGATATCGATCATCCGGCGATGGTGACCTTTCTGGCCGGGCAGCTGGCCTGCCGCCAGACGCGGGCGGCCGAGATTGGCGAGCGGCTGGCAAGGGCGCGGATTCCCGATGCGCTGGCGGGCGCTACGCGCCTGGCCGATGGCGGCATCCTTACCCGCGGACATTTCGCCCGCTTCCTGATTGAGCAGGGCAAAGCGGACAACATGGCCCAGGTATTCAAAAATTATCTGGCGCGCGGCAAAACCGGCTACGTCCCGCCACAATGGTGTACAATTAAACAAGCTATTGATGCGATTCATCATTCTGGCGGCTGTGCCGTGCTGGCCCATCCGGGCCGCTACGGTTTATCGGCGAAGTGGCTGAAACGTCTGATCGCCCACTTCCGCGAGGCGGGTGGCGATGCCATTGAGGTCGCACAGTGCCAGCAGCCGCCGAATGAGCGGACACAGCTGGCGCACTACGCCAGAGATAACGATCTGGCCGCATCACAAGGTTCTGATTTTCATCAACCCTGCCCGTGGATTGAGCTGGGTCGCAAACTCTGGCTGCCAGCAGGGGTGGAGCCGGTCTGGGAACGTTTCCCGGCACTCGCGCCATGCCCGGCCATCACGGAAAGGTGACACGAGGTTTCTATGAGTCAACTGTTTCATATTCATCCGGACAACCCGCAACCGCGTCTGATTAAGCAGGCGGTCGACTACCTGAACAAAGGCAGCGTCATCGTTTATCCAACGGATTCCGGTTACGCGCTGGGCTGTCGGCTGGAGGAGAAAGGCGCGATGGAGCGGATCTGTCGTATCCGTCAGCTCGACGGGCACCACAATTTCACCCTGATGTGTCGTGATCTCTCGGAGCTCTCCGTCTATTCGCAGGTGGGTAACTCCGCGTTTCGACTGCTGAAAAATAATACGCCAGGCAACTACACCTTCATCCTCAAGGCGACCAAAGAGGTGCCGCGCCGCCTGATGAATGAAAAACGTAAAACTATCGGTCTGCGCGTGCCGTCCAATCCGGTGGCGCTGGCGCTGCTGGACGCGCTGAATGAGCCGATGATGTCGACCTCCCTGATCCTGCCGGGCAACGATTTCACCGAATCCGATCCGGAAGAAATTCAGCACAGCATCGGTAAGCTGGTCGATCTGATTATTGACGGCGGCACGCTGGGGCAACAGCCGACGACGGTGATCGATCTGACCACCGATGCGCCGGAAATTGTACGTGAAGGCGTCGGTGATACCCGCCCGTTTCAGTAATTAAGCCGGGTGTCAGGCACCGCGTTCGGGTGCCTGTTGCAGGTTTGACTGCAACCAGTTTTTAAACTGGCCGTAGGGAATATAAAGTGAAACATCTTTCAGGATCACTTTTCCATTACGGCCATTTTTAATGGCATCGGAATATCCCACAATAACGCCGCTTAACGTGTCATCACTGTTATACACGCCGCCGCCCGACATGCCCTGAACCACACCGGCATTTGACGCCATCGCCAGGCAGGGGCTTTTATTCCAGTTATTCCGGATAGCGGTGCGGGCTAAATTAACGCCCTTCGACTCCACCGGCATGGCGGAAATAAAACTGTAGCCATACATTTTAACGGGATCGCCAATATCACCGCTGCGGAATTTAGCCAGCGTTCCGGCATCGTTCTTGTGATAAATAATCGCAAGATCGCAATAGGGGTGATAGGACTTTACGCGCTGCACGGCCGTTTTAGCGACGTGCGCCGCCGTCAGGCTATATTCAGGCGTCAAAGGAATGCTGGTGCCCAGTGTGCCAAGCCCGAGGATCGTCGGAATGCCAGTCACGCTCATATCTACGTGCTGCATCGCCGTACGACTGTACTCGGTGTGGCCCACAGAACACCCGCTCAGCACCAGTGCAGCAAGCACCGGAAACAGCGTCAGGTTTCTCATGATGGGTTTCTTTCTTCTGGCATGTCAGGAAATCCCTGGTGAAGACTTTTGACATGCAAACAAGGTTCATCACTGAACCGTATTAACGCAATAATTCCGTATGCGCCGGTTTATTGGATTAATCAAAGCACGATATTTATTAACGAATCACTAAGGTAAAACTTTCTTTTCGCGACCCCCTTATAACGGCAGGCTCTGCTTTTTTATGGTGCTGCTGAGATAAAGTGTATCAGCTTAATAGTGTCATACAATTTATTAATGCTGATAAAAAGGAAATATCTCTGAAAATAAGGTTTTAATTAAATCTCCATTAAGAATAATCTGACCTTTTCATTTACGCCCATGGGTCAGGTTGACTAAACGCAATCATCCAGTGTTATATGCTACCTTTAATCTTTTTTGCAGAGAATTGGAAGCGGGATGGAATCGGGTGAAGTGTAAGATAGTGTTAATATTTTGATCATCAGAACAACAGGCCCGTTGAGCAGGGCAGAACAGAAAATTTAATTGCCATCAGCTCTAAAGTTTCTGCGAAAGCCGTTTTATTAAACATATTCTCTAATCAAACCTCTGCTGTTAAATTAATGAGATGTTGAATTATCCGGAATAAAACTTTCAGCGATCGAGGCTTCTTTATTTGTTACAGGCTCGCTCACAAAGGGCGTTACTTCGGGGTTAAATATCTGTATAATGGGCCCAAATTGATAGTTTAAGCTGTTGATTCATATAGAATTATCACCCTACCGTGACGCCTGGGAAGGCGACAAAGAGGAAGCGCCATGAGCGAAAAGTTACAGAAAGTCTTAGCCCGGGCCGGTCATGGCTCGCGGCGTGAAATCGAATCCATGATTGCTGCTGGCCGCGTCAGCGTCGACGGCAAAATCGCCACCCTGGGCGATCGTGTCGAGAGCAGCAAATCCCTGAAAATCCGTATTGATGGTCATCTGGTGTCGATTGCTGAATCAGCAACCGAAGTCTGCCGCGTGCTGGCGTACTACAAACCGGAAGGCGAGCTCTGCACCCGCAGCGATCCTGAAGGTCGCCCGACTGTCTTTGACCGCCTGCCGCGTCTGCGCGGCTCACGCTGGATTGCCGTTGGCCGTCTGGATGTGAACACCTGTGGTCTGATGCTCTTTACCACCGATGGTGAACTGGCTAACCGCCTGATGCATCCAAGCCGTGAAGTGGAACGTGAATATGCGGTGCGTGTCTTTGGCCAGGTTGATGACGATAAAATCCGTCAGCTGAGCAAGGGTGTGCAACTGGAAGATGGCCCGGCTGCCTTCAAGACCCTGCGTTTTGGTGGCGGAGAGGGGATCAACCAGTGGTACAACGTGACCCTGACCGAAGGACGTAACCGTGAAGTCCGTCGTTTGTGGGAAGCCGTCGGTGTGCAGGTCAGCCGTCTGATGCGTGTCCGCTATGGCGATATTACCTTACCGAAAGGGCTGCCGCGGGGCGGCTGGACCGAACTGGATCTGCCAGCGGTCAACTACCTGCGTAACCTGGTCGGGATGGATGATGAAACCGTCACAAAGCTGGTGGTGGAGAAAGATCGTCGTCGCACCAAAGCGAATCAGATCCGCCGCGCCGTGAAACGCCACAGCAAAGTGAGCAGCACGCCGCGTACGCCACGCCGTAATCCGGGCAGCAAACGCAACGCCGGATAACGACGTCGCTGACGACACAAAAAACGCAGCCCCGGGGCTGCGTTTTCTTTTTCTGCTACCAGTCGATGCCCTGCTGGGCCTGAATACCGGCGTCGAATGCGTGCTTAACCGGCCGCATCTCGGTCACCGTATCCGCCATCTCCAGCAGACTGCGATGACAGCCACGGCCGGTAATAATGACGCTCTGATGCGCCGGACGCTGTTGCAGGGCCGCGATCACTTCCTCCAGCGGCAGATAATCCATGCTGACCATATAGGTGATCTCGTCGAGTATCACCAGGTCAAGCTGTTCATCGGCCAGCATCCGTTTTGCATGCTGCCAGACGGCCAGGCAGGCGGCCGTATCCGTTTCCCGGTTCTGGGTATCCCAGGTAAAACCGGTGGCCATCACCTGAAATTCAACGCCGTGCTGCGCCAGCAGATTGCGCTCGCCGTTCGGCCACTCACCTTTAATAAACTGGATAGCCGCAGTGCTTTTGCCGTGCCCGGTGGCGCGCAGTGCGGTGCCAAAGGCGGCGGTGGTCTTGCCTTTGCCGTTGCCGGTAAAGACCATCAGGATGCCGCGTACCTCGGTCGCCGCGGCAATCCGCGCATCCACCTGCTCCTTGAGCCGCTGCTGACGCTGCTGATGACGATCGTCCGCCATTATTCTGCGGCTCCCGGTTTTCTGCCTGGCTGCGCATCGAAGCTGATGCCGGTCTTGCGGCGACTGTCATCGCCCATCAGATAGAGGTAGAGCGGCATCAGGTCGGCGGGGGTTTTCAGCTTACTGGCATCTTCCTGCGGAAACGCGCTGGCGCGCATTTTGGTCCGGGTGCCGCCCGGATTGATACAGTTGACCCGCAGCGACTGGTTCTTATATTCGTCAGCCAGCACCTGCATCATCCCTTCAGTCGCAAATTTTGAGACGGCATAGGCGCCCCAGCCAGCGCGCCCGGTGCGGCCGACACTGGAGGTGGTAAAGACCAGAGAGCCTGCGTCTGACTTCAGCAGCAGCGGCAGCAGCGCCTGGGTCAGGAAGAAGGTGGCGTCCAGGTTGATGTTCATCACGTCCTGCCAGATCTGCGGCTCCAGCTCGGCCAGCGGCACGATTTCTCCGAGGATCCCGGCGTTGTGCAGCACGCCATCCAGACGCGGAAACTGCTGCTGCAGCCGATCGGCGACCTGGCGGCAGCGTTCCGGGGTCGCCTCGGCCAGATCGAACACCAGGCGGTGAGCAGGGCGTTTATTCAGCTGATTAATGGCCTGTTCGACCTGCTGAAGTTTCTCAGGATTGCGACCCATCAGAATCACGTCAGCGCCGTAGCGCGCATAGGTCAGCGCCGCTTCCCGGCCGATGCCATCTGAAGCGCCAGTGACCAGAATAATACGGTTATTGAGCAGGTCGCTTTTCGGTTGATAATGCACAGCGGGGTTCCTCCGGCGAAAACAGCATGATTCCGCTTTATGCCTGAAATAACGAATCGGCGCAATCGCCAGGGTGCGCATTCTGTGCCGGCTGCTGGCATTTCAGGCGACGAGGCGGGGCAAAGCGGCTAAACTGGCAGACTGTTTTCGATTTTCTGTTTACTAAGGCGACCTGATGGATTTTATTTCGACGTATGGACTGTTTTTAGCGAAAGCGGTGACGCTGGTGGTTGCCGTCGCTGCGATTGTCATGATTATTATGAATGCTGCGCTCCGCAAGCGGGCACAAAGCGGCCAGCTTCGTCTGACGCATCTGGGTGATGACTATCAGCAGATGAAAGATGATCTGCAGCTGGCAAAAATGAAACCGCAGGCGCAAAAGGTCTGGCTGAAAAACCATAAAAAGAGCGAAAAGCAGAAAGCTAAAGCGGAAAAGCAGGCGGCGAAACAGGGGCAGACCGACAGTGTGAAGCCCACGCTTTATGTGCTCGATTTCAAAGGCAGCATGGACGCCGGTGAGGTGAGCTCACTGCGTGAAGAGATCTCTGCCGTGCTGGCGGTGAAGCAGCCGGGCGATGAGGTGTTGCTGCGTCTGGAGAGTCCGGGCGGGGTGGTGCATGGCTATGGCCTCGCAGCTTCGCAGCTGCAGCGTCTGCGTGATGAGGGCGTGCGCATCACCGCCGCGGTGGATAAAGTGGCGGCCAGTGGCGGTTACATGATGGCCTGCGTGGCCGACCGTATTGTGGCCGCGCCGTTCTCAATTATCGGCTCCATCGGCGTCGTCGCGCAGATCCCGAACTTCAACCGTCTGCTGAAGCGCAACGACATTGACGTTGAGCTGCACACCGCCGGGCAGTACAAGCGTACGCTGACGCTGTTCGGGGAAAATACGCCGGAAGGACGGGAAAAATTCCAGGAAGATCTGGATGAGACTCATCTGCTGTTTAAACAGTTTGTTCACCAGATGCGGCCGTCACTGGATATCGATCGGGTGGCAACCGGTGAACACTGGTATGGCCGTCAGGCGCTGGATCTTGGTCTGGTTGACGAAATCGGCACCAGTGACGACCTGATCATCCGTCACATGGAGCGGTTCAGCGTCCTCGGCGTGCACTACGCCCGTCGGCGTAAAATGATGGACCGTTTTACGCAGAGCGCCGGTTCAGTGGCGGAGCGGCTGCTGCTGAAACTCTGGCAGCGCGGTGAGAAGCCGCTGCTGTGATGCGAAACCCGGCGCGAGCCGGGTTTTTTATTCCAGGTGGTAGAGCGGCGACAGCGCAACGGCCAGGTGTTTGAAGACGTTAAACACCGCCGTGGTTTTGGGGGTTGGCAGCCCATCGGCGTCGAGAAAAAACGGACCGCGAAAGACCAGCACATCGCCCTGCTGGGTGACTTCATCCGCCTGCATTCCCGCGACATAATCATCGTGTTCCCTGATCAGCGCGTTGGCTTTTTCCAGCAATGCCTGGCGGGAAATAGCCTGAGTCGTTTTCTGCATTTATTCACTCCTTTTTGACAGTACCCAAATCCTTTCTATATTACTGGCGAGCCACAGGGCGTGACAACCTGGAGCCAGATGCCGGATTCTGTGCGGAAATCTGGCGTAAGTCCGGGTGGAGTGCTAATTAAGTTGCGTAACAGATTTTATCAGGTAGAGTGTGGGCGATTCCGATTTCAGGGATTTTGCACCGGGATGTGCGATAAGTTCAGATGGAAAAAGCACTCTTTATCATGTAGTTGCATAAAGTCACATCATCTGTTCTGAGATTGACCCCTCCGCCTTGAAATGTTAAACAGGCGCAGCAATATTGAACCCAATGGGTTTTTGGGCATCCAATTCTCTCCCGCTAAGCAGGATGTTTTCATTAGGTAAAGGTAAATATGGGTAAAGCACTCGTTATTGTTGAGTCCCCGGCAAAGGCTAAAACAATCAATAAATACCTGGGCAGTGACTACGTGGTTAAATCCAGCGTGGGTCATATCCGGGATCTGCCGACCAGTGGGTCAACCGCAAAGAAGAGTGCTGACGCCTCGACAGAGAAGAAAGCCAAAGACGCTTCGACCGACAAGAAAGTCAAAAAAGTTAAAAAAGATGAGAAAGCCGCGCTCGTCAGCCGTATGGGCGTAGACCCGTATCACGGCTGGGAAGCGGATTATCAGATCCTGCCCGGCAAAGAGAAAGTCGTGGCCGAGCTGAAAGCGTTAGCCGCCAGTGCTGACCACATCTATCTCGCAACCGACCTTGACCGCGAAGGGGAAGCCATCGCCTGGCATCTTCGGGAAGTCATTGGCGGCGATGACTCACGCTTCAGCCGCGTCGTGTTTAACGAAATCACAAAGAATGCAATCCGCCAGGCGTTTGAAAAGCCGGGCGAACTGAATATCGATCGGGTCAATGCTCAGCAGGCGCGTCGTTTTATGGATCGCGTGGTGGGCTACATGGTCTCGCCGCTGTTGTGGAAGAAGATCGCCCGCGGCCTCTCGGCCGGACGTGTGCAATCCGTTGCGGTTCGCCTGGTGGTGGAGCGTGAACGCGAGATTAAAGCCTTCGTTCCTGAAGAGTACTGGGAAATCAATGCCGCGCTGACCACGCCGAAGGGCGATGAGCTGTCGATGGATGTCACCCATCACGGCGACAAAGCCTTCCGTCCGGTCAACCGTGACGAAACCTACGCCGCCGTGGCGCTGCTGGAAAAAGCGCGTTTTGAAATCGTGGATCGTGAAGATAAGCCGACCAGCAGCAAGCCGGGCGCGCCCTATATCACCTCGACCCTGCAGCAGGCGGCGAGCACCCGTCTGGGCTTTGGCGTGAAAAAAACCATGATGATGGCCCAGCGGCTCTACGAAGCGGGTCACATTACCTATATGCGTACCGACTCAACCAACCTGAGTCAGGATGCGGTTGCCATGGCGCGCGGCTACATCGAAAACCATTTCGGCAAGAAATATCTGCCTGACAACGCCATCACCTACGCCAGCAAAGAGAACTCTCAGGAGGCGCACGAAGCGATTCGTCCTTCTGACGTGGAAGTGGTGGCGGAAAAGCTGAAGGATATGGAAGCGGATGCGCAGAAACTCTATCAGCTGATCTGGCGCCAGTTTGTTGCCTGTCAGATGACGCCAGCGAAGTATGACTCCAGCACCATTACCGCCGCGGCTGGCGATTTCCGCCTGAAAGCTAAAGGCCGGATCCTGCGGTTTGACGGCTGGACTAAAGTGATGCCCGCACTGCGCAAGAACGATGAAGATCGCACACTGCCTGCGGTCAGCGTGGGTGATGTGCTGGATCTCACGACGCTGGTGCCGGGTCAGCACTTCACCAAGCCACCGGCGCGCTTCAGCGAAGCCTCGCTGGTGCGTGAGCTGGAGAAGCGTGGCATCGGTCGTCCTTCTACCTATGCGGCCATCACCTCGACCATTCAGGATCGCGGCTACGTCAGAGTGGAAAACCGCCGCTTCTATGCGGAAAAAATGGGCGAAATCGTCACCGATCGCCTGGAAGAGAACTTCCGCGAACTGATGAACTACGATTTCACCGCTCACATGGAGAGCAGCCTGGACCAGGTCGCCAACAATCAGGCGGAATGGAAAGCGGTGCTCGATCACTTCTTCAGCGACTTTACTCAGCAGCTTGAGCTGGCCGAGAAAGATCCCGAAGAGGGCGGTATGCAGCCGAACCAGATGGTACTGACCTCGATTGACTGCCCGACCTGTAGTCGTCAGATGGGTATCCGCACCGCCAGCACCGGCGTCTTCCTGGGCTGCTCGGGCTATGCGCTGCCGCCGAAAGAGCGCTGCAAACAGACCATCAACCTGATCCCGGAAAATGAAGTCCTGAATATTCTGGAAGGGGATGATGCGGAAACCAACGCGCTGCGCGCCCGTCGTCGCTGCCAGAAGTGCGGTACGGCGATGGACAGCTACCTGATTGACAGCGAACGTAAGCTGCACGTCTGTGGGAACAACCCGGAGTGCGATGGTTACGAAATCGAGAAGGGCGAATTCCGCATCAAAGGCTATGACGGCCCGGTGGTGGAGTGCGAGAAGTGCGGATCGGAGATGCACCTGAAGATGGGCCGCTTTGGTAAGTATATGGCGTGTACCAATGAGGAGTGCAAAAACACCCGTAAGATCCTGCGGAGTGGTGAAGTTGCGCCACCGAAAGAGGATCCAGTTCCGCTGCCTGAGCTGGCATGTGAAAAATCAGATGCTTACTTCGTGCTGCGTGACGGCGCGGCCGGTGTCTTCCTGGCGGCGAACACCTTCCCGAAATCGCGTGAAACGCGCGCTCCGCTGGTCGAAGAGCTTCAGCGATTCAGCGACCGTCTGCCGGAGAAGCTGAAATATCTGGCCGAGGCGCCCGCCACCGACCCGGAAGGCAACAAGACGCTGGTGCGGTTCAGCCGCAAGACGAAGCAGCAGTATGTCTCCTCTGAGAAAGAGGGCAAGGCAACCGGCTGGTCAGCCTTCTATATCGATGGCAAATGGCAGGAAGCGAAAAAGTAATCCATTCAGGCCAGCGTTCGCTGGCCTTTTTCTGAGCCTTATATCAATCCGTTCTACTCTCTCACTTAAACTGATATAGTTGTTATAGCATTTCCGCCTTTCCTGATGCATAGCCTCTCTTCAGCCTCGCGACTATCCGTCAACCGGGGATGCGACTCTGTAACTTACCGGGATAAAACAGACATGAAATTACAGCAGTTGCGCTATATCGTCGAAGTGGTAAACCATAACCTCAACGTCTCTTCGACGGCGGAAGGTCTTTACACCTCTCAACCCGGCATCAGTAAACAGGTGCGTATGCTGGAAGATGAGCTGGGCGTGCAAATTTTTGCCCGCAGCGGTAAACATCTCACGCAGGTCACACCGGCAGGGGAAGAGATCATCCGCATTGCGCGTGAAGTGCTCTCCAAGGTGGACGCCATTAAGTCGGTGGCCGGTGAGCACACCTGGCCGGATAAGGGCTCGCTCTATGTGGCTACCACACACACCCAGGCTCGTTATGCGCTGCCGGGCGTCATTAAAGGCTTTATTGAACGCTATCCGCGCGTCTCGCTGCATATGCATCAGGGGTCGCCAACCCAGATCGCGGAAGCCGTCTCCAAGGGCAACGCGGACTTTGCGATTGCCACCGAAGCTCTGCATCTCTATGACGATTTAATCATGCTGCCGTGCTACCACTGGAACCGGGCGATTGTGGTGACCGCCGACCACCCGCTGGCCGGAAAAGGGCAGGTCTCCATCGAGGAGCTGGCTGAGTATCCGCTGGTAACCTATACCTTCGGCTTTACCGGGCGCTCGGAGCTGGATACGGCCTTCAATCGTGCCGGCTTAACGCCGCGCATCGTCTTCACCGCCACCGATGCGGACGTCATCAAAACCTACGTCCGTCTGGGTCTGGGGGTAGGGGTGATCGCCAGTATGGCGGTTGATCCGGTCGCCGACCCTGACCTGATTCGCATCGAGGCCGCCGATATCTTTACCAACAGCACCACCAAAATTGGCTTCCGCCGCAGTACCTTCCTGCGCAGCTATATGTATGATTTTATCCAGCGTTTTGCGCCGCATCTGACCCGCGACGTGGTAGACACGGCGGTCGCGCTGCGCTCAAACGAGGACATTGAGGCGATGTTTAAGGATATCCGGCTGCCGTTTAAATAGGGTTTATTCCCTGCGTTGAAACATAAGGCTGCCTGGTGCAGCCTTTTTTGTTTCCAGGCTTTAGCGCCAGATGAGAATCAAAAGTTTTTATGATTTTTTTGTAAATGAAACATTGATCACAGGTTTCCCGGTTCAGCTTTCTTAAATGCGAATTACAACACACTTTTAACTATGTCACTTTGCGACACGCCAGGATTATTCCCATACTCCAGTTAACAGCCGATTCGTTTAGCCAGCAAACACGCGGTTCCTGAGTTTCAGCTGTAGTTATAAATGGATCTGTTTTTAATTTAACTCAAATTTTTGAGTGCCTGATTTAATTAAAAGTTCGTTCCGGAGTTAATGGTTTCTTACGTTACTGGCGTCTATTGATTAATACCGTTAATCGTTTTACTCAATAAAAATAACTGGATTTTTGGCCTTAACGCGTTTAGGATTCCTCCTAAATCTTAATCGTTGTTATCAATCATTTTGTTGAGAGTGATTATCAAAAACTATGAATACACGACTGACAGTAGAACCGGGTTTCCCGGTAAAAAGCACCAAGGTTGAGCGTACCGGCAACACCCGTCGCAATGCCTGGTTAACCGTATTCGCTGCTTCTGCGCTGTTCTGGGTAGTCGTCGCGTTAATGATCTGGCGTATCTGGGGCTAAAGCCATGTGGGCACATACACTCAGCCATAAACCTTCACTGACGTCGCGCCAGCACAAGCCGGTTGCCTGTAAAGGCAAAGAACCGCTTGCAAAGGACGAAAAAGTGTCTATCCCCGAATCGTGGGATTTGAGTGATAACCAGAGACTTTTTATTGAGTCTTTTCTGGACCCTAAAAACAAATAAGGTTTTAAGACCGTTTATTTGTCACTGTTCTTTTATTACCGATGTTCCGGGCACGCTTTCTGGCTGCCGATCTCCACACCTGTACGACAAAAGGGTGTCGCCTCATTGAGGACGACCGCTAAACTTTTACGCCCGATTCCGGCGAAGGAGTAGATACAATGAATATTATTAAAATGTCCTGGCTTAGCGCGTATGCATTCTCTTTTGCGTTCTGGTCTGCGGCGGTGTGGATAACCCTCTAATCTGAATACCCCCTCTTTTATGATGCCTCGTGATTTCACGGGGCATTTTCGTTTACGGCGATTGTAGCAATTTGTGTTGTAATCAAAACGTTAACGAATTTGTGGTCTATCTTTAACATAAACCTTTGTCTCTTTGAGGTTAAGACCATGAACGAAAAGGAGGAGCTATGTCGTCTACCCTACGCGAGCAGAGTCAGGAAATACTGCAGGTCGACACCAAAAAATATCACATCTTCAGTCTTCCCCGTGCGGCTCAGCATCTCGGCAATATCGATAAACTGCCCAAATCTCTCAAAGTTCTGCTGGAAAACCTGCTGCGCTGGCAGGATGGCGACTCTGTCACCGCAGAGGACATCCAGGCGCTGGTGGACTGGCAAACCGATGCCCACGCCGATCGCGAAATTGCCTACCGGCCAGCCCGTGTTCTGATGCAGGACTTCACCGGCGTCCCCGCCGTCGTTGACCTGGCGGCGATGCGCGAAGCGGTGAATCGTCTGGGGGGCGATGTGGCAAAAGTGAATCCGCTTTCCCCGGTCGACCTGGTTATCGACCATTCGGTTACGGTGGATCATTTTGGCGATGATGACGCGTTCGAAGAGAATGTCCGGCTGGAGATGGAACGCAACCATGAACGCTACGTTTTTCTTCGCTGGGGCCAGAAAGCCTTTGATAAATTCCGCGTGGTGCCGCCGGGTACCGGTATCTGTCATCAGGTCAACCTGGAGTACCTCGGTAAGGCGATCTGGCACGAGACCCGCGACGGGGAAGAGTACGCCTGGCCGGATACGCTAGTCGGCACGGATTCACATACCACCATGATCAACGCGCTGGGCGTGCTGGGGTGGGGCGTCGGGGGTATCGAAGCCGAAGCCGCCATGCTGGGGCAGCCTGTCTCAATGCTGATCCCGGATGTGGTCGGTTTTAAACTCACCGGCAAACTGCGGCCGGGCATTACCGCTACCGATCTCGTGCTCACCGTGACCCAGATGCTGCGCAAGCATGGCGTGGTAGGCAAGTTTGTGGAGTTTTATGGCGATGGCCTGGCGGATCTGCCGCTGGCAGATCGCGCGACCATTGCCAACATGGCACCGGAATATGGCGCAACCTGTGGCTTCTTCCCGGTGGATGACGTGACGCTGAGCTATATGACGCTGACCGGCCGCGATGCTGAGCAGGTGGCGCTGGTCGAAGCCTACGCCAAAGCGCAGGGATTGTGGCGTCATGCCGGCGATGAGCCGCGCTTCACCAGTACGCTGGCGCTGGATATGAACGATGTCGAATCGAGTCTGGCCGGGCCTAAGCGTCCGCAGGATCGGGTTTCGCTGGGCGATGTGCCTGCCGCCTTCGACGCCAGCAATGCGCTGGAAGTTAATCACGCACAGAAGCCGCACAAAAACGTCGAATATACGGACAGCGACACAGGACTGACTCACACGCTGACTGACGGCGCGGTGGTCATCAGTGCGATCACCTCCTGTACGAATACGTCTAACCCCAGCGTATTGATGGCCGCCGGGCTGCTGGCGAAAAAGGCGGTCGGGCGCGGGCTGAAACGCAAGCCGTGGGTGAAGGCGTCACTGGCGCCCGGCTCCAAAGTGGTCTCAGACTATTTAGCCGTCGCGCAGCTTACCGCTTATCTGGATAAGCTGGGCTTCAACCTGGTCGGCTACGGCTGTACTACCTGTATCGGCAACTCCGGGCCGCTGAAGGATGAGATTGAATCTGCCATCAAAGCGGGCGATCTTACGGTAGGGGCCGTGCTGTCGGGTAACCGCAACTTTGAAGGCCGTATTCATCCGTTGATCAAAACCAACTGGCTGGCTTCGCCGCCGCTGGTGGTCGCCTATGCCCTGGCGGGTAACATGAAGATCAACCTGCAGACCGAACCGCTGGGCCACGATCCCCAGGGTCAGCCGGTCTATCTCAAAGATATCTGGCCGTCACCGGAAGAGATCGCCACCGCCGTCCAGCAGGTAACCAGCGATATGTTCCACAAAGAGTACGCGGAGGTCTTTGACGGCACGCCAGACTGGCAGGAGATCAAGGTCAGTGAAGCGGCGACCTACGACTGGGATGAGGGTTCGACTTATATTCGTCTCTCTCCGTTCTTTGACACGATGCAGAAAGAGCCGGAGCCGGTGCAGGATATTCGCGGCGCCCGGGTGCTGGCCATGCTGGGTGACTCGGTGACCACCGACCACATTTCGCCAGCGGGCAGCATTAAGGCGGAAAGTCCGGCGGGACGCTATCTGCTGGCCCACGGGGTGGAGCGCACCGATTTTAACTCCTATGGTTCGCGTCGCGGCAACCATGAAGTGATGATGCGCGGCACCTTTGCCAACATCCGTATCCGTAATGAGATGGTGCCCGGCGTTGAGGGCGGATACACCCGGCACTATCCGAGCGGCGAGCAGCTGGCCATCTATGATGCGGCGATGAAGTATCAGGCGGAAGGGGTGCCGCTGGCGGTCATTGCCGGGCTGGAGTATGGTTCAGGCTCAAGTCGTGACTGGGCGGCCAAAGGTCCCCGTCTGCAGGGCGTCAGGGTGGTAATTGCCGAATCTTTTGAACGTATCCACCGATCTAACCTGATCGGGATGGGGATCCTTCCGCTGGAGTTCCCGCAGGGCGTGACCCGGAAAACGCTGGGGCTGACGGGGGAAGAGCGCATTGACGTAGAGAACCTTCAGGCGCTGACGCCGGGCTGCAGGGTGAAGGTTACCCTGACGCGCGCGGACGGCAGCAAAGAGGAGCTGGACACCCGCTGTCGCATCGACACCGGTAATGAGCTGACCTACTACCGCAATGACGGCATCCTGCACTATGTGATCCGCAATATGCTGAACTGATAAAAAAGCCGGGGCGACCCGGCTTTTCTTTTTTAGGACTTCGGCAGCAGATGCCCCATCTTGCTCGCCTTGGTATCCAGATAGTGCGCGTTTTTGGGATTACGTCCCACCACCAGCGGCACCCGCTCAACGATATTAATCCCGGCTTCGCTCAGGATCTCCACCTTCCGCGGGTTATTGGTCAGCAGGCGCACTTCATTGACGCCCAGCAGTTTGAACATATCCGCACACAGGGTGAAGTCGCGTTCATCGGCGGCAAAGCCGAGCTGGTGGTTGGCTTCGACGGTGTCATATCCTTTATCCTGCAGCGCATAGGCGCGGATCTTATTCAGCAGGCCGATGTTGCGCCCTTCCTGACGATGGTAGAGCAGCACGCCGCGACCCTCTTCAGCGATGGCATTGAGGGCAGCTTCAAGCTGAAAACCACAGTCGCAGCGCAGGCTGAAGAGTGCATCGCCGGTCAGGCATTCGGAGTGAACGCGCGCCAGGACCGGCTCATTATCATTAATATCGCCAAAGACCAGCGCAACGTGGTCATGTCCGGTTGCCAATTCTTCAAAACCTACCATCAGGAAATCTCCCCATGGCGTGGGCAGTTTGGCTTCTGCCACCCGTTTAAGCTGCATGTGACTCTCCAGAACCTTCAGAGGATGCACTATCATCATGATAGTGCACAGGCCAGTGTGGCCCGACAAACGTGCAATATTGTGCCACAACCCGTAAGCGGGCTGGTACTCTCTGACACCAATTGCAGTGATAAAGCACGATTATCCAATCGGCAACAGGTATGTTATTCTTTTTTAAGCTAAAGTTATGCAGTTATTGTTCTCTGACACCGGTATAAGGGAAAAGGATGTTTAAGATTTCGCGTCGTACGACCTTCGGTATGCTGCTGTTGCTGATCATGCCGGTTTCCGTCTGGCTGACCGGCTGGCGCTGGCAGCCGGGCGAAAGCAACCTCGTGCTGAAAGGCCTGTTCTGGATGACCGAGACCGTCACCAGCCCGTGGGGGATCCTCACCAGCGTGCTGCTGAGTGCCTGGATGCTCTGGTGCCTGCGCTTTCGTCTGAAGCCCGCGATTCTGCTGCTGATCATCATGAACGCCACCATTCTGGCGGGGCAGTACACCAAGTCCTTTATCAAAGAGCAGATCCAGGAGCCGCGTCCTTACGTGATCTGGCTGGAGCAGCATCACGGTCTGGATGAGAAGACCTTCTATGAACTGAAGCGCAAACAGCGTGGTGAGATGGTGACGTCGCTGATCGCCGACGAGACGCAGATCCCCGGCTGGCTGAAGCGGCACTGGGCGTTCGAGACCGGCTTTGCCTTTCCCTCCGGCCATACCATGTTTGCCGCCAGCTGGGCGCTGCTGGCGCTGGGACTGCTCTGGCCGCGCCGTCACTACAAGACCGTGGTCGTGATCTTCATCTGGGCCACCGGCGTGATGGCCAGCCGTCTGCTGCTCGGTATGCACTGGCCGCGGGATCTGGCGGTGGCGACGCTGCTTTCCTGGCTCCTGGTGACGCTGGCGACCTGGCTGGCACAGCGGTTCTGTGGCCCGCTGACGCTGCCGCCGGAAGAGCAAAAAGAGGTGGCTCAGCGGGAGCCCTGATTGTATTTCCCCCTGAAGACCCCATATTATTGATCGGGTTTGCGCAAAAGCGACTCACCCGATGCTGCTGGGAGCAGCATTTTTGCCGGAGTTTTGGCATAATTTATTCGACAACCTCACAACAGGATGCACTGTGAAATATTTGCTGATTTTTTTAGTGGTACTGGTCATTTTCATTATTTCCGTCACCTTAGGCGCGCATAACGATCAGGTCATTACTTTTAACTATCTGCTGGCGCAGGGTGAGTTCAGCGTTTCGACCTTACTGGCATCACTGTTTGGCGCAGGGTTTGTGCTGGGCTGGATTATCTGCGGCCTCTTCTGGTTACGCACCCGTGTCTCGCTGGCCAATGCCAACCGGAAAATCAGACGTATGCAGGCGCAAATCGAGCAGAGCAACACCGCACTGGCGACACCGCCAGCGGTACCGGCTGGCCGGGAATAACCCCCGATGCATGAATTGCTGTTCCTGTTACTGCCGGTTGCGGCTGCCTATGGCTGGTATATGGGCCGTCGCAGCGCGCATCAGGATAAGCAGCAGGAAGCCAATAAGCTGTCACGGGAATATGTTGCGGGCGTAAACTTCCTGCTCTCGAACCAGCAGGATAAAGCGGTCGATCTCTTCCTCGATATGCTGAAAGAGGACAGCGGCACGGTGGAGGCGCACCTGACGCTGGGTAATCTCTTCCGTTCGCGCGGGGAAGTGGACCGCGCTATTCGCATCCATCAGGCATTAATGGAGAGCGCGTCGCTGAGCTACGAACAGCGTCTGCTGGCCGTGCAGCAGCTGGGGCGCGACTATATGGCCGCCGGGCTCTACGACCGCGCGGAAGATATGTTCAAGCAGCTCACCGATGAAACCGACTTCCGGGTGGGCGCGCTGCAGCAGCTGCTGTTAATCCATCAGGCGACCAGCGACTGGCAGCAGGCGATCGACGTCGCCGAGCGGCTGGTTAAACTGGGCAAAGAGAAGCAGAAGGGTGAAATCGCCCATTTCTACTGCGAACTGGCGTTGCAGGCGATGAGCAGCGACGATCTGGATCGGGCGATGAGCCTGCTGAAAAAAGGGGAGTCTGCCGATCGCAACAGCGCCCGCATCTCGATCATGATGGGCCGAATCCTGATGGAAAAAGAGGATTACGCCAGAGCGGTCGGGCATCTGCAGCGGGTGCTGGATCAGGATAAAGAGCTGGTCAGTGAGACGCTGGCGATGCTGGAAACCTGCTTCCAGCGGCTGAATCAGCCTGAAGCCTGGGCCGACTTTCTGCAGCGCTGCGTGGAGGAGAACACCGGTGCCGCAGCCGAGCTTTATCTCTCTGACATCGTGGAGCAGCAGCAGGGCTCAGAAGCGGCACAGAACTACATCAGCCGCCAGCTGGAGCGCCATCCCACCATGCGAGTCTTCCATCGCCTGATGGATTTAAACCTGCATGATGCAGAAGATGGCCGGGCAAAAGAGAGCCTGATGGTGCTGCGCGATATGGTGGGTGAACAGATTCGCACCAAACCCCGCTATCGCTGCCAGAAGTGTGGCTTTACCGCGCATGCGCTTTACTGGCACTGTCCATCCTGCCGAACCTGGTCTTCGGTCAAACCTATCCGGGGTCTCGACGGCCAGTAATCCGGCCGTTGCAGGTCAGTTTACTATTCGCATTGTAGTTACAACATACTAGTGAATGAATGCTTATGCGAGCTTCGGCAAACGTGCATAAATCGTCAGGCAGCGGGGCGATCGCGATTGTGATGGTCAGACACCGCAGGTAGAATGCTTGCCGTTTGTCTATTGCGCCTGCGGGTGCCTGTTACAGAGGAAATGCCATGCCTTCACCCCACAACGTGACCGCTTCGCCGATTCTGGTAGCGCTGGATTATCACGATCTCGACAGCGCATTGCGTTTCGTCGACCAGATCGATCCCCGCAGTTGCCGCCTTAAAGTGGGCAAAGAGATGTTTACGCTGTTCGGCCCGTCGCTGGTCAGGACTCTGCAGCAGCGCGGCTTTGAACTCTTCCTCGACCTGAAATTTCACGATATTCCCAACACCACGGCAAAGGCTGTCGCGGCAGCGGCCGATCTTGGCGTCTGGATGGTCAACGTCCACGCCAGCGGCGGCGCGCGCATGATGAGTGCGGCGCGTGAGGCGCTGCAACCTTTTGGCAAGGATGCACCGCTGCTGATTGCCGTCACCGTTCTGACCAGTATGGATGCAGAGGATCTCAAAGGACTTGGCATCACGCTGTCGCCGGCCGAACAGGCGGAGCGACTGGCGAAGCTGACGCAATCATGCGGACTGGATGGCGTGGTCTGTTCGGCCCATGAGGCGGTGCGCTTTAAACAGGAACTGGGTCAGGAATTTGCCCTGGTGACGCCGGGAATTCGTCCTGCGGGCAGCGATGCCGGCGATCAGCGCCGCATCATGACACCACAGCAGGCGAAGCAGGCGGGCGTGGATTATATGGTGATCGGGCGTCCGATTACCCAGTCCGCCGATCCGGCCGCTGCCCTGCAGGCCATCCTTAACAGCCTGGAGACACCCTGATGGCGAATGATAATCCACTGGTTTACTCCACCGGCAGCGGTCGCATCACCCAGCCCGAGCCTCAAGCGGCGCGGCCAAAAGGGGACGGTATTGTCCGTATTCAGCGTCAAACCAGCGGCCGCAAGGGCAAAGGGGTCTGCCTGATTACCGGCATCGATCTTGATGATGCTGCACTGGCGTTGCTGGCAGCCGAACTCAAGAAAAAGTGCGGCTGTGGCGGCTCGGTGAAAGAGGGCGTAATCGAAATTCAGGGCGATAAACGCGACCTGCTAAAGAGCCTGCTGGAAGCCAAAGGGATGAAGGTGAAGCTGGCGGGCGGCTGAATAAGAAATCGGGCTACCGAAGTAGCCCGATTGTGATGCAGATGCTAGCGTAGCCGATTATTGTTTTAATAAGGTCCTTAGTGGACCTGATGACCGATAATACCACCCACAGCGGCGCCACCGACGGTGCCCAGTGCGCTACCATTGGTCAGGACTGAACCCCCAATCGCGCCCGCGCCCGCGCCAATCGCGGTATTACGGTCACGTTTGGACCAGTTAGAACAGCCGCTCAGCGCAACCGCTAACGTGGTCGCCAGTACAACGGCAGTGATTCGTTTCATTGTTGTTGTCATACACTTCTCCTTTGATGTGCTCACAGAGGCAACACTCATAGTATAGCTCCGATATTTCCTCAGCCCGCTTGTAAGCCATCATTGCCGCATCCGTGATGGCATCGAAATGGCGTTACCATGGACAAACCGTTTGTAGCGGGTGAGTCACAATCGTGGCCTGTCAGGTCCACATATTGTCTGAGAGGATTCTAAGCATTCTGCGGGAATTCCGAAGATAGAAAAGTCTGAAAGCACAGCGCATTTTTGCATTCACAGCCAATCCTTCTGCTTTTATAGCTATTTGCTCCATAACCTTTTCAGCGCTGACTCCGCAAAATTCAGTAACGACAGTCAGCAGGAGAAAAGGCATGCTGGAGCACCTCAAACAACAGGTTCTGGAAGCGAATCTGGACCTACCCAAATATAACCTGGTGACTTTCACCTGGGGCAACGTCAGCGCCATTGATCGCGAACAGGGGCTGCTGGTGATCAAACCTTCCGGCGTGCGCTATGACGTAATGAAGCGTGATGACATGGTGGTGGTCGATCTGGCGACGGGTGACGTTGTGGAAGGGGAGAAACGCCCCTCTTCGGACACCGCGACCCACCGCGCCCTCTATCTGGCCTGGCCGGAGGTGGGCGGCATTGTGCATACCCATTCGCGGCACGCGACCATCTGGGCGCAGGCAGGACGACCGATTCCGGCCTGGGGCACCACGCACGCCGATGACTTTTATGGTGAGATCCCCTGCACCCGGGCAATGCGCAGCGAGGAGATTCAGCAGGAGTATGAGTGGAACACCGGTGAAGTTATTATCGAAACCTTCGCGCAGCGCGGACTCTCTCCGTCGGCGATCCCGGCCGTGCTGGTCAATTCCCACGGCCCCTTTGCCTGGGGTAAAGATGCTCATGCTGCGGTGCACAGTGCCGTGGTCCTGGAGGAGGTGGCCTATATGGGGCTGTTCAGCCAGCAGCTGACCGCGAACCTGCCGCCGATTCAGCAAACGCTGCTCGACCTGCACTACCTGCGAAAACATGGTGAAAATGCCTGGTATGGGCAGAAGTAGTCAGCGGGACGCCACGGCGTCCCGTTTTTTTATCCGGCCCCTTTCTCTGATAACCCCGCCGTCTGCCTGAGGCAGCGCTCCCGCTGTTGAACCCTTTCTCCGTCTGTTTCATCCGGTTGCGGCGTCAGGAAGATGACTGCGGCAGCAGGCGCGCCCACGCAGTACCGCTGAGAAGCCAGCTGGTGGTTAATTATTGAACGGATGTTGCTGATTTTCGTGCCATTTACAACCACGGTTATCCCCGGCGGGTGATGGCGTGGCGCATTCGTGCTGCTCCTGTTTCTCCGGGTAAAGTTGCCCGGTGAGTCCGGGGTTGTATTAAGGAATCTGGAGCCGCTGTGAAGGCCGGTATCTCCTCTCTCCTGGTCTGCGCAAAAGAAACCGCGACAGATGCGCGTTTACGCCACTCTGATCTTCATCAGCCATTTTTAAAAGGTGTTAAGCGTCTGCATATTGGCCGCTGGCGGTTCAGACCCATTCAGTAACCGGTCTAATCAATCCAGAAAACGCGAATCAGGGATCACTCTGGATTTTGTGTTGTAAATCAATCTCTCATTTGGTCTGGCCTCACTCTGCATTACGCTGATGTCGCGTATTTAACGCATCAAATATAAACAGAGGATGAGACAATGACAGTGATTAACCAAGCAACCTGCAGATTATTTACCGAAGCTGGCAACACCACGCAGTTAGTTGCCTATTACGAAGAGGGGCGGCGTACCCTGTGGATGATGCTGCGTGCGCAGCCTCGCCCGAGCTTCAACCATGAACTGATTGAGGAGATCATGAACCTGAGCTACGCCGCGCAGCGTTCCGGGCTGCCGATCGACTTCTGGGTCACCGGATCGCTGGTGCCACAGATGTTCAATGCGGGCGGCGATCTGCGCTTCTTCGTTGAGTGCATTCGCAACAACCGGCGTGAGGCACTGCGGGCTTATGCTCGCGCCTGTGTGGACTGCATTCATTCGGCAGCCCGTGGCTTTGATACCGGCGCCGTGACGCTGGCCATGATTGAAGGCAGTGCGTTAGGCGGCGGCTTCGAGGCGGCACTGGCGCACCACTTCATTCTGGCGCAAAACAACGCGCGCATGGGCTTCCCGGAAATCGCGTTCAACCTCTTCCCGGGCATGGGCGGTTACTCGCTGGTGGCGCGCCGTTCCGGCATGAAGCTGGCAGAGGAGTTGATCTGTGAAGGGGAGTCGCACAGCGCCGAGTGGTACGAGACGCGCGGTCTGGTAGACAAAGTCTTCCAGCCGGGTGACAGCTACCGCGCCACGCGCACCTTTATCGATACCTTACGGCCGAAGCTCAATGGCGTCAGGGCGATGCTGAAAGCGCGTCAGCGCGTGCTGCAACTCTCACGCGCCGAGCTGATGGATATCACGGAAGACTGGGTCGATTATGCATTTACCCTCGAACCCAAAGACATTGCCTATATGGAGCGTCTGGTCCAGTTGCAGAACCGCCACAGCGCATCACTGCGTAAAGCGGGTTAATACGGAACAGCGTTAAACGCGGGCAGGATGCTTAGCCAGCCAATGCCCAAGTTGTTCCGCGGGCATTGGTTTTGCGTAGTAGTAGCCCTGACGCCCATCCACCCCACTTTTAAGGACAAACGCTTCTTCATCCGGCGTCTCAATGCCTTCCGCAATGACCTGCAAATCGAGCGCCTTGGCGACGGCGACGATGGCACGCACCAGCGATTGCGAAACCGGCTGCTTATTGATATCGCGAATAAAGCTCTGATCGAGTTTGATGGCGTTGATGGGCACACGCGCCAGCTGAGACAGCGAGGAGTAGCCGGTGCCGAAGTCATCCAGATGCACCTGAGCGCCCAGCTCCTGAAACTGCTTCATCAGTTTCAGCGCCTCGGTCTCATTCTCAATCAGGCAGCTCTCTGTCAGCTCGATATCGATAGGGCAGTCGGTGATACTGGCCTCCTGCAGCGCCTGCTTCAGATCCGTATAGATGCTCTGATCGATGAGCTGGCGGGCCGAGACGTTGACGGCGACACGCAGAAAAATTCCCTGCTGCTGCCACAGGATAATCTGCTTCAGCACGTTGAGCATGACCCAGCGTCCCAGCGGCACAATCAGCCCGGACTCTTCGGCATAGGGAATAAAATCAGCCGGCGACACCATGCCGCGCTCAGGTGAGTTCCAGCGAACCAGTGCTTCGGCGCTGCGGACCTGACCATCGCTGTCCACTTTAGGCTGATAATGGACCAGCAGATGATCCAGTTCCAGCGCCTTGCGCAGGTTGGTGTCCAGCCACAGATATTCAAAAACCCGCTGATTCATCTCCGCCGCAAAGACGCAGAACTTGCCGCGCCCATTCTCTTTGGCGTGATACATTGCGGTATCCGCATTACGGATCAGGCTTTCGCGATCTTCGCCATGCAGAGGGGCGTAGGCGATGCCGATGGAGCAGCCGCTGTACACTTCGATCAGTCCGATGCGGAAGGGCTGGCGCAACCGTTCAAGAATGCGGGAGGACATCGCCTCCAGCGCCGCCTGGCTGGTGTGCTCTGCCAGCACGACAAACTCATCGCCACCCAGCCGTCCCAGCGTCTGGTCTTTGCCCAGACAGCTCAGAATAGCCAGAGAAACGGCCTGCAGTAACTGATCGCCGAACATATGACCGTAGGCGTCATTCACTTTTTTAAAATTGTCGAGATCGAGATAGACCACGCCGGTCTCATCGCCTTCTGACCGCTCCAGCGCCAGACTAATCTGCTGATGAATCGCGTTTCGGTTGGGCAGGCCGGTCACCGTATCGGTATTGGCCAGCACCCGCAACCGCTCCTGGGCGCGGCGCTCCTCGGTGATGTCAGTACCTGAACAGATGAGGAAAATTTCATTTTTGCCGCTGCCGCTGTGAACGAACTTATTACGAAACAGAAACAGTCGCTGCCCTTTTTTGGTTTTGACCCAGCGTTCAACTTCATAGGAGTTACCGTCGCGAAAGAAGCCTGCGATATTGCGCCGCGACTGTGAGGCTTCCTGTTTCGTCATAAAGAGCTGAAAGACGTTTCGGCCAATAACTTCGTGCTCATTCAGGCCGGTATATTCTTCACTCAGGCGGTTAAAACGCTGAATATTACCGCGCTGATCCAGGATCACAATCACCGAGTTGGCTTCGGAAACCACCTGTTCAGCAAACGAAAGCCCGAGGGTTAAGTCGCGGGCAACCGCAGAGGTGTCGCCCCATGCGGAGGCGGTGCCCGCCCAGGATGACTGATTAACTTTACGGCCGACAAAATGCATAGGCACATCAATGCCCTGCAGCGTCATGGTCAGATTAATACTTGAGGTAATGACCGGCATGGCACGGATCATTGCCGCCTGGCCGGGTGTCAGCGGCAGGGCGATATTGGTTTGTGATGACTCATCTTCGGCAAAATGCAACGCATCGCTGTCCGCGGTCAGACGCCAATGAGGGCTGGTTGTACCAAACAGGGTGTACAACAACGTCTGCCCTTGTTCATCGGTCATGGAAACTTCCTCCGGGAAGTGCTCTGCATACGTTATCTCATTATTTAGCAACAGTATTCATCATCTGACGCCAGCACAAGATGCAAACGAAATATATTTTCCTGTCCAGATAAGAATGGCACAAAAAAGCCCCGCCGATGCGGGGCTGTTAAGCGTGTTCAGCAGGGGCATTTTCCCACTTTGCCAGCCTGGCTGGGAAAGCGTGCGTCCAGACAATAACGGTGAAACTCACGCTCGCTCATCGGCGACTGCTCGGGATGCTGCAGGCGCATATGCTGCAGATATTTTTGATAATCCTGCACGCCGACCATTAAGCGAAAGCACTGTTGCAGGCCGCGCCACAGACTCCGCCAGCGGAAAGCCTGAGGTGACGGCGTGGCGGCAGGATGGCAGCGGATAATCTGCCAGTTCGCGCCTGGCCGACGGACCTGATGAATCGCATCAGACATGACGCACCTCCTTGTTGCGCAGCGTCACAGAAGATTCCTGTACAGTCGGCTTGTCGCTGCGCAGCGCGCGACGAATAACGAAGAATGCCGAAATCAGCATCGTAACCGCAACCAGCATAAAGAAGGCGCACAGTGCAGCGTTGATCTGATTGCTGAACACGATGGTCTGCATATCTGCCACGCTTTTTGCGGGCGCGATGACCACGCCGTCCTCCAGCCCTTTGCGGAACTTAGCGGCCTGCGCCAGGAAACCGATAGCGGGTTTCTCATGGAAGATTTTCTGCCAGCCAGCGGTCATGGAGGTGATAAACAGCCAGATCGTGGGCAGGATAGTGACCCAGGCGTAACGCTGCTTCTTCATTTTGAACAGCACCACGGTGCCCAGAATCAGGGCCATTGAGGCCAGCATCTGATTGCCGATACCAAACAGCGGCCACAGGGTATTGATGCCGCCCAGCGGATCGACGACGCCCTGATAGACAAAGAACCCCCAGCCTGCGACGGCGACGGTGGTGCCTGCCATATTGCCCAGCCAGGAGCGGTTATTGGCCAGCGAAGGCACGACCGTTCCCACCAGATCCTGCACCATAAAACGACAGGCGCGGGTGCCGGCATCCACCGCTGTCAGGATAAACAGCGCTTCAAACAGGATGGCGAAGTGATACCAGAAGGCCATCATCGCCCGGCTGTTGAAGATGTCGGTAATGATATGCGCCATGCCCACTGCAAAGGTCGGGGCACCACCCGCACGCGACAGAATCGAGCCTTCACCGACGTCGCGGGCAATGCCGCTCAGCATTTCAGGTGTGACAACAAAGCCCCAGCCGTTGATCACCTGAGAGGCGCTCTCCACGGTCGTACCAATCAGCGCGGCCGGGGAGTTCATGGCGAAGTAAATGCCCGGATCCAGCACCGAGGCGCAAATCAGCGCCATGATCGCGACAAAGGACTCCATCAGCATGGCGCCGTAGCCAATAAAGCGGATGTGGCTCTCGCGCTCGACCAGTTTTGGCGTGGTGCCGCTGGAGACCAGCGCATGGAAGCCGGAAATCGCGCCGCAGGCGATGGTGATAAACAGGAACGGGAACATCGCGCCAGCGAAGACCGGGCCCGTGCCGTCGATAAAGCGGGTAACGGCCGGCATTTTCAGCTCGGGCAGGGCGAAGACAATCCCCACCGCCAGTCCGGCGATGACACCGATTTTCAGGAAGGTTGACAGGTAGTCGCGCGGGGCCAGCAGCAGCCAGACCGGCAGCACGGAGGCGATAAAGCCGTAGATCACCAGCACCCAGGTCAGCGAGGTGCCTTTCAGGGTAAAGAAGGGGCCCCAGTAAGGATGCTGCGCGACGTCGCCGCCATAGATAATCGCCGCCATCATCAGCAC
The DNA here is from genome assembly GCF_048452665.1 of Pantoea graminicola. Lineage (NCBI taxonomy): Bacteria > Pseudomonadati > Pseudomonadota > Gammaproteobacteria > Enterobacterales > Erwiniaceae > Pantoea > Pantoea graminicola. The sequence continues at coordinate 244,529 of NZ_JBLWSJ010000003.1, forward strand.
AAAGCCGATCAGCGAGACTTCTGCGATCTTACCCGGACGGATAAAGCGCATGTAGACGCCCATAAACAGCGCGATAGGAATGGTGGCTGCAATGGTAAACAGCCCCCACGGGCTGTTCGCCAGCGCTTTTACCACAACCAGCGCCAGCGCCGACAGGATAATAATCATCACGCCCAGCGCACCGAGCATCGTCACCACCCCGGCGAACGGGCCCAGCTCCTGTCTGGCCATTTCGCCCAGTGAGCGGCCATCGCGACGGGTGGAGATAAACAGGATCAGGAAATCCTGTACCGCCCCCGCCAGCATTACCCCGACCAGTATCCAGATGGTACCCGGCAGGAAGCCCATCTGCGCCGCCAGGATCGGACCAACCAGTGGCCCGGCACCGGCTATCGCTGCAAAGTGGTGGCCAAACAGGACCCACTTATTGGTCGGCACATAATCGAGCCCATCGCTCAGCCGCTCGGCGGGTGTCATCCGGCGATCGTCAAGTTCAAAGATATTGCGGGCGATAAACAGGCTGTAAAAGCGATAAGCGATGCTGTAGCAGGCGACAGCGGCTATCACCAGCCAGACTGCGTTGACGTGTTCGCCGCGGCTGAGGGCCAGCATGGCGAAAGCGCCCGCGCCGATTAACGCCACCACTAACCAGATCACACTGGTTTTGACGTTTTTCATGACTAACTCCTTGTGAAGACCGAGAGGAAAGCGATCGAAAACAACGAGCTAAACTTAATGTAATGGAATGTAAGTGAAAGTTAATCAGTAGAGAAGTGTGAAGCGGGGTACAAATTTAACTTTTTTGCAACGTTGTAAGGCGGGGGAGAGCGGCGGGATAACCGGGGTTATCCCGCCAGAAACAGGTGCGATCCGCTACTCAGACAGCGGGACGCGCCACGACGCTGCGGGTTTCCATGCGCACTTCGGCGATGGTGACATCGATCACGTCGGTTACGCGGTAAACCACTTCGCCTTTGATCTGTACGCTGCCGTTTTCCTGACTGCAGACCAGCTCGTCACGCACTGCGTGAATGAACGGGGCCGGGATAAAGGCCACCGCGCCATTCTCCAGCAGACGGACACGCATACCGCCGCGCGACACATCGATAATCTCGGCGCTGAAGCGACGATCGGTGGCCGCGAAAGGCGCCAGGTAGCGGGCATAGAGCCAGTCGCCCACATCGCGCTCTGCCATCCGGTTCAGGCGGCGACGCTCGCCCATTGTGACCGTGACGGCCTCATCGGGACGGGTGGCCTGTTCACCACGGATAATCGCTTTCAGCAGACGATGATTGATCATGTCGCCGAACTTACGAATCGGAGAGGTCCAGGTGGCGTAAGCCTCCAGCCCCAGCCCGAAGTGCGGGCCTGGCTCGGTGCTGATCTCCGCGAAGGTCTGGAACCGGCGGATGCGGCTGTCCAGGAACTGCGTTGGCAGGGCATCGAGTTCACGACGCAGCACGCGGAACCCTTCCAGCGTGGTGATCGCCTGCGCATCGGCCGTTACGCCGTGGCTGGCCAGCACGGCCGCCGCCTGTTCCGCATTGGTGGTGTCGAAACCGGCATGGACGTTGTAGATCCCGAAGCCGAGGCGATCGCGCAGGACCTGTGCGGCGCAGATGTTCGCCAGAATCATCGACTCTTCAACGATGCGGTTAGCGATGCGGCGGGGTTCAGCCACAATCTCCAGCACTTCGCCTTTTTCACCCAGCAGGAAGCGGTAGTCTGGACGATCTTTAAACACCAGCGCGTGGGTCTGACGCCATTCGCTGCGCGCCAGGCAGAGGCGATGCAGCAGACGAATCTGTTCCGCAATTGCGTCGCTCTGCGGCTGCCAGCTGCCGCTGTTTTCCAGCCAGTCAGAGACGTCGTCATAGGCCAGCTTCGCTTTGGATTCGATCCAGGCGGCAAAGAAGGTCACGTCATCGCCCAGGGAACCATCGGCTGCCACGGTGACACGGCAGGCCAGCGCCGGACGGCGCACGTCAGGGCGCAGCGAACAGACATCGTCAGAGAGTTCGCGCGGCAGCATCGGGATATTAAAGCCCGGCAGATAGTTGGTGAAGGCGCGCTGAGCGGCGACCTTATCAAGCTGGCTGCCTTCCGCCACATACGCGGTAGGGTCGGCGATGGCGATGGTCAGACGCAGAGAACCCTCCTCCAGTGCCTCCACATACAGCGCATCGTCCATATCCTGAGTGCTGGCGCTGTCGATGGTGACAAAGTTGAGCGCGGTAAGATCTTCGCGCGTCAGATTTTCATCCAGCATCTCGCCGAAGCTGACGTCAGGCGCCTGGCGCTCCAGGTTGTGACGGGACAGCGTCACCCACCACGGTGCGAGGTGATCGTCGGCTTTCACGATAAAATCGGTGAGCTCGGCGTAAAAGCCGCGGTCGCCTTTCAGCGGATGACGGCGCATCTCCGCCACGGCCCAGTCGCCATTTTCGAAGGGATGGCTGACATCGCGCGCCGGACGGCACTGGATGGCATCTTTCAGCAGAGGGTGGTCCGGGACGATCGACAGGCGGTCATCTTTCTTCTGCACCCGGCCGACAAAGCGGCTCAGGAAGGGCTCAACCAGGGTTTCCGGCTCAGCACTTTCGCGATCTTTATCGCTGTGGATCACGGCGACAATGCGATCGCCATGCATCACTTTCTTCATCTGCGGTGGCGGAATGAAGTAACTCTTCTGTGCATCGACTTCCAGGAAGCCGAAACCTTTTTCGGTGCCTTTAACGACGCCTTCAGCACGAGGCGTTTGCGAATGGAGCTTCTCTTTCAGCTGCGCGAGCAGCGGGTTATCCTGGAACATAATTTTTCGTTTCGTGGCCTGATTGCGGCTGACAGTTTTACGCGATTCAACGCCGCGCGGCAAGGCAAAAAGCCGGACGAGCCGGCTTTTCAGGATGGGGTGAGGGGGCTGTCAGGCGATGCGCTGATCGGCGATCGCCGACGACAGTTCCAGCTTCACCGGTACGGATTTCGAGGTCGGTGTGCCACTGCCATCGCCGAAGCTGTTCAGCGGCACCAGCGGGTTGGTTTCCGGGTAATAGGCCGCCAGATTGCCGCGCGGAATATTATAGGGAACCAGTTTAAAGCCGCTGACGCGACGGGTAATGCCATCGTTCCACAGCGTTTCGATATCCACGTTCTGACCTTCCGTGAAGCCCAGATCGGCCATATCATCCGGGTTGATAAACACCACCTCGCGCTGACCGAATACCCCACGATAACGGTCATCGAGGCCGTAAATGGTGGTGTTGTACTGGTCGTGTGAACGCAGCGTCTGCAGCGTGAAAGGCACCGCCTGCTCAAGATTCGGGAACAGCGAATCCGGAAGGGATGAGGCGCAGAACTCCGCTTTCTGGCTTGGCGTATTGAAGCGTAACTCCGCCGCCGCGTTACCCAGGTAGAAGCCACCCGGAATATCACATTTCGCATTGAAGTCGGCAAAGCCCGGAATGGTCGCGGCGATATGTTCGCGGATCAGATTGTAATTACCCGCCAGTTCGCGCCATTTCACCTTGTCACTGCCAAGCACCGCTTCAGCGATACCGGCCACGATCGCCGTCTCTGAACGCTGAGTGTCCGCCAGCGGGATGCCGATCCCTTCCGAGGCGTGAACCATGCTGAAGGAGTCTTCGACGGTAATGAACTGATTGCCCGTCGCCTGCAGATCGCGCTCAGTGCGGCCCAGCGTCGGCAGAATCAGCCCTTCGTGACCCGGCACCAGGTGGCTGCGGTTCAGTTTGGTGCTGATATGCACGGTCAGGCCACAGCGTGACAGCGCCTCTTCGGTACGCGGTGAATCAGGTGCAGCCGCCGCCAGGTTGCCGCCCAGCGCAATCAGTACCTTGACTTCATCACGCAGCATGGCGTTCAGCGCTTCAACGGTGTTATGACCTGGCGCGCGCGGCGGTTCAAAATTGAAGTGATTACCCAGCGCATCCAGGAAGGCTTTGGCCGGTTTCTCATCAATGCCCATCGTGCGGTTGCCCTGCACGTTACTGTGACCGCGCACCGGGCAGAGGCCCGCGCCTTTTTTGCCCAGCTGACCAAACAGCAGCTGCAGGTTAGTGATCTCCCGTACCGTATCGACCGAGTGCTTGTGCTGGGTGATCCCCATCGCCCAGGTACAGATCACCCGGTCTGCGCTCTGATATATAGCTGCGGCTTCGCGGATCTGCGCCTGTGTCAGGCCCGACTGCGCCACAATCTGCATCCAGCTGGTGTTATCCACGGCGTCGAGGTAAGCCTCAATACCGTGCGTTTTGGCGTTGATGAAGGTCTGGTCAAACAGACCCGGTTCGCCAGCCGCCAGACGCGCGCGGTGAGTTTCCAGCAGGCATTTCACCATGCCGCGCACCGCCGCCATATCACCGCCCAGGTTCGGCTGGTAATAGGAGGAGCTGATATTGCCCGCTTTCGAGGTGACGACTTCCAGCGGCTTCTGCGGATCGGCAAAGCGTTCCAGACCGCGCTCGCGCAGGGTATTAAACGTCACGATCTTCGCACCATGATCGGCCGCATGACGCAGGCTGTGCAGCATACGCGGATGGTTGGTGCCGGGGTTCTGACCGAAGACGAAAATGGCATCAGCGTGATCGAAATCATCCAGACGGATGGTGCCTTTACCCACGCCGATACTGCGCTTCAGGCCGGTGCCGCTGGCTTCATGGCACATGTTAGAGCAGTCAGGGAAATTATTGGTACCCATCAGGCGGCCAAACAGCTGATAGAGCCAGGAGGCTTCGTTGCTGGCACGGCCGGAGGTGTAAAGCTCCATCTGGTTGGGGTGATCCATCGCCCGGATGTGCTGCGCAATCAGCGCAAAGGCCGCATCCCAGCTGATTGGCTCATAGTGATCGGTGTCGGCGTTGTAGCGCAGCGGATGGGTCAGACGACCCTGATACTCCAGGAAGTAGTCACTCTGGGTATAGAGCGTGGTAACGCTGTGTTTAGCAAAAAAGTCGGTGTCGACAACGCGGCGTGTGGCTTCCCAGGTAACCGCTTTGGCCCCGTTTTCGCAGAAGCTGAAGGTACTTTTATTGTCATCGCCCCAGGCGCAGCCCGGGCAGTCAAAACCGCGGGCTTTGTTCATGCGCATCAGATTGCGCATATTTTTCAGGGCCGCTTTGCTGTCAAGAACGAAACGCGTGGTGGCTTCCAGTGAACCCCAGCCGCCCGCAGCCGCGCGGTAGGGTTTGATTTGGCGTTTAAATTTCATATGAGTGCAGGCTTTTTATAGTAGGCATTATTGTTTGGTGTTTGTTATCAGGTTATAGCCTGATGGTGAAAGGAAGTCTGCAGTTATACACATACCTTGTCTAATTGATTGACATAATGGTGCGATAGCTGGCGTTTATCGTGCAGGCGTGCGAAGTGTGACGCTGGTCAGATTTTACCCGTTTTTAACGGGCTGATAACGGGAGTTATCCCTGCATCAGACGCATACTTGCTGTTTGCAAGCAGCGAGGCGTAACCCTATGAAACAGCTGACCAGCCAGATCCACGCATTTGGCAAAGCGTTAATGATGCCTATTTCGGTCATCGCAGCCGCAGGGATTTTCCTTGGGCTGGCGGCGGCCATGCAGAACCCGGCCGTCACCGGCGAAGCCTTTGCGCAGATGCAGGTGCCGCAGCTCATCATCGGCTTTATCCGTAAGGTCGCCGGGGCGCTGTTTGCTAATCTGCCGCTTTTCTTTGCCGTGGCGACGGCTATCGGTCTGGCGAAGGCGGAGAAACCCACCGCCGCCTTTGCCGCCGTGATTGGCTATATCGTAATGAACGTCGGTATCAGCGCCAGCCTGGCGGCCAGAGGGATCACCGCAGCCACCACAACACCCGCTGCGCTGCAGCAGGCGGGGCTGGATCAGACTGCGGCGATGATGATGTCGGCGGAATACATCAGCATGCTGGGCGTCTTTACCTACAACATGAGCGTGCTGGGTGGGGTGATCGCCGGACTGATGACGGTGGTGCTGCACAATCGCTTTTACACGCAGTCACTCCCTACGGCGATCAGCTTCTTTAGCGGACGGCGGTTTGTGCCGATTGTCACCGTGGTCTGCCTGCCGCTGGTCGGGGTGCTGCTGGCGCTGATCTGGCCAACCATTGGCAGCGGTATCGCCTGGATAGGTCAGATGATCGGCAAAAGCGGGCAGTATGGCGCGTTTCTGCTGGGCACGTTCGAGCGCATCCTGATCCCCACCGGCCTGCATCACATCCTGAATGAAACCGTGCGGTTTACCCCCATCGGCGGCATGGCGGTCGTGGATGGACAGACGGTGGTCGGTGCGCTGAACATTTTTAATGCCTCGCTGACTCATCCGGGCGCGATCCCCGATGAGACGCTGCGTTCCGCCACGCAGTTCCTGGCCCAGGGAAAGATTCCGGTGATGATGTTTGGTTTGCCTGCCGCGGCGCTGGCGATCTACCACACCGCGCGACCGGAGCATAAGCAGCGGGTCAGGGCGCTGGTGATGGCCGGGGCGCTGACCTCATTCACCACGGGCATCACGGAACCGCTGGAGTTCTGTTTTATCTTTGTCTCGCCCGTGCTCTACCTGCTGCATGCGTTTCTCACCGGCCTGTCGTTTATGCTGATGTCAATGCTGCACCTGATGATCGGCAACGTACAGGGCGGCATTATCGACCTGGTGGTATTCGGCATGCTTGGCGGGGCAAAAACTCACTGGTGGTGGACGCTGGCGCTGGGCGCGATCTATGCGCCGGTTTACTACTACGCCTTCCGGCTGGTGATCACCCGGATGAACGTCGAGACGCCGGGCCGCGAGTCGGAGGAGGAGAAACCGCAGCAGGTTGCCGCCGATGAGCGCACCCGGGTGATTATCAGCGGTCTGGGCGGTCAGGCCAATATCGAAGATGTCGATTGCTGCTTTACCCGGCTGCGTGTACGGGTGAAAGCGATGAATCAGGTGGTCGATCAGACGCTGATGAGCACCGGTGCCAACGGCATCAATCGCGTCAGTGAGCACGACGTTCAGGTGATTTATGGCCCACAGGTCGAGAAGATTGCCAGCGAAGTAAAAATGGCGCTGGGTGTCGCCTGATCCGGCGATTCTGCGGCCTCACCGCGCGGCGGGCTGCTCACCCTCAGCGCCCGCCCGGGAGAACCTCTGTCGGTTGCCGCTCCGCTTATTGTAACTAAAAAAAGCGCGCCCCTAATGGGATGCGCTTTTTTGCCGATATAGCGACTCTGTCTTCCCTATTTTCGGAACGTTGTGATGTCGTTAAAAAAATCCTCCCTGATTATTTTCTCTTTCCTGCTGGTGCTGTTTCTGGCCAGCGTGGCGATCAGTACCTCGCTGCTGTTTCAGAGCAATCACTCCCTGAATGCGGTCAATAAAGAGATTCGCGTGGTGCTTTCCGTGATCGATCCGATCAACCACAGCCGCACGCTGCGTGTCCGCCTGATGGAGTACATGAAAGAGACAGAAGGCAGCGATGCCAGTAATCCCGCCACGCTGGATAGCGTGCGCACCGTTGCCGGTAAAGCGGATGCGGCCTTCCGGGCCTATATGGATGCCCCGCGTCTGCCGGGTGAAGAGGCGGAAGCAGAGGCCTATCGTCAGGCTTATCAGACGTATCGTCAGCAGGGGCTCCAGCCGCTAATTGAAGCCGCCGAAGCACACGATCAGCTACGTTTTAAAAACCAGATTGCCACCGTAGTTCGCCTTGATCGCCAGTATGAAATCATTCTGGACCGGGTGCTGGCGCAGCATGAGGCTTACGCCAGAAAACTGAACAGCGAGGCGCAGAGCCACTTCTCCACCGGCGTGATGTTACAGGTACTGTCGGGCGTGCTGTTCTTTGCCATCATCATCGCCATCTATCTCTTTATGAAGCGCTACGTGCTGGCGCCGCTTAACCATGCGCAGGCGCACTGCAAGCTGATCGCGGCGGGCGTACTGGACTCCACGGTGCCGGTCAAGGCAGGCTCACGCAGTGAAATTCAGCTGCTGATGGGCTCGCTGGAGCAGATGCGCAGCGCGCTGACCGCGATTATTCTTCAGGTGCGCGATTCGACCCATTCAGTCTCTACCGCCTCGCAGCAGATTGCGGCAGGCAACATCGATCTGGCCTCGCGAACCGAGCAGCAGGCTGCGGCCCTGACTGAAACTGCGGCCAGCATGGAGCAGTTGGCCGCAACGGTGAAACAGAATACCGAAAACGTGTTCGAAGCCTGCCGTCTGACCAGTGAGGCGGTGAAGAACGCAGAGAGTGGCGAAAAAGTGTCGCAGGAAGTGGTGGTGTCGATGGGACTCATCAACACCAGCTCGAAAAAGATCGAGGAGATCACCACGGTCATCGACAGCATCGCCTTCCAGACCAACATCCTGGCGCTGAACGCCGCCGTCGAAGCGGCCCGCGCGGGCGAGCAGGGGCGCGGATTTGCCGTGGTCGCGGGCGAGGTACGCAATCTGGCCCAGCGCAGCGCCACGGCCGCCAAAGAGATCGAGAGCCTGATTGCCGAATCAGTTTCGATTATCCGCACCGGCTCAGACCAGGTCAGCCGCACCGGTGAGGCGATGAACGCGATTATCTCTTCGGTCAGCCGCGTCAATGAGCTGATGGAACATATCTCTACCGCATCAGATGAGCAGAGCCGCGGCATCGGTCAGATCGAACAGGCGGTGACCGAGATGGACAGCGTCACCCAGCAGAACTCGGCGCTGGTGCAGGAGTCGGCAGCGGCCTCTGCCTCGCTGGAGGAGCAGGTGCAGTACCTGACACAGTCGGTCTCCACGTTCCGTCTGGCAAGCCATTAACAGGCGCAGGTAGCGCATACTGGCTTTCGCAAGGAGCCGGACAGGTTTCGGCTCCTTGCGGCTTCAAGGCGCGGTTGATTCAGCGCATGGTGACCAGGATATACCCGGCGTAAAACAGGATTTTTATCAGAGAGGGGCGTCATGCTCATCAGCACCGAGAATGCCCGCAGCGACAGCGCCGATACCCGCCTGGCCTGCACGCTGGCCGCCACCGCAGGCGCGCTGAATACTGCTGCCTTTGAGGTGGTCGGTTTTTTTTCCGCCAACATGACCGGGAATGTTTCGCTGCTCTCCGACCAGCTGGCTAAAGCGAATGCGGGGCCAGCCCTCTTTTTCCTGTCTGTGGTGCTGCTTTTTATTGCGGGATCCGCCTGTTCGACGCTGATCATTAATGCCGGACAGCGCCGGAATATCCGCACCATTTACGCCGCTGTCATTCTCATCGAGGGTGCCGCGCTGATGATCCTGGGGGGCGTGGAGCGCGCCTTTCCCGCGCATTCACCGGGTGTAATGTTAATCATGAGCCTGAGCTTCCTGATGGGGCTGCAGAATGCGGTGGTCACGCGGATCTCCAATGCACGGGTGCGGACGACCCATATCTCCGGCACGGCGACGGATATCGGTATCGAGCTGGCGATGCTGTTTGAGGTGCTTCGGCGCAAGGCGTCACCTAAAGAGACGCCACTCTATTTCAGCCGCCTGCGCCTGCACGCGCTGACACTGCTGTCGTTTCTCGCAGGCGGCGTGGCGGGAATAGGCCTCTACAGGCTCCTCGGCAACAACTTTCTGCTGCCGGTGGGGGGCGGATTGATCGGTCTGGCGCTGAAAACGATCTTTACCCGATCGGAAAAGTGAAGGGATGAGGTGCTGATTTTGTGGGGCCGTGTCGGGGGTGCGTCGTCCGATGCGCGACTTCGCCGCCTGTAACCATCTTCTGCACCAGGTCATCGTGATGATGCAGGCACGCCTGCTGAAGCCCCCGCTGTTCATCGGGCGGTCATCAGCAGAGGGCTTTTTTCAGTGGGGGACGGGTATCAGTCAAAGACACCGTTGATTACTGCGGTCACAACAGCCGTGCTCAGGGCAATCAGGACTAAATCGTTGCCCACAGCCCGCCACTCGTAGCCGGGATAATAGGGCAACGCATTAATCATCGACGCTGGCAGGCTTTTTTTCGCGATGCCCGGCGGTAACGGTTTACCACGCGCCACATTTTTTGCGATGCCCGGCGGCAGAGACGGGTAACCGACCAGACCATAGTTTACCGCCAGCGTTCGCGCCCGTGAGAAGGTAAGGTCCGCGCCGACACGATCAGGCTGCCCGTGGTTTTTACGTCCCTGTTGTCTCTCCTTCGGCTTATCATCATGGCGTCCCTGATTGCCGTGAGCGCCGTTATTCCCATGATTGCCATTGCCATTGCCATTGCCAGGGTTGGCATAGCCCGGCGAAGCAATAACGGCGAAACCCAGAACAACTGCCAGAAGTGAAAGAAGAGGGCGATGCTTTTGCATGAATCTGTCTCCTCAGATTAGCAGGACCGCTTTTATCTTTATTGAGTATGGACAGCAACAGGCCAGGATGTAAATGTCATCCCGGAAAAGCGATGCGAGTAAAGAGGGGGTCAGTGCGGAAAGTCCTCTGCCGCTGAGTCACGCAGGGTAAGGAGTGACCAGCAGCGCGCGATGCTGGCTGGCTGGCCCCCGAACCGTCCGTCAGCTGATACGCTGCCGCTGCTCCCGGCGATACTTGTGAAAATCCTCATCGCACTCAACGGAACAGAAGGCCGTGTCAGCCACGACAGACTCATCTTTACACCAGATGCACATGCCGTCAGGACTCAGCACTTTTGGCTTACGTGCCGCCAGAGAGGCGGCGAGATGCGCTTCTTCACGCTCCTGAGCTAAATCTATCTCATCCATAAACAGTCATAACCTCATCAAATTTTAACAATTCAAACATAAAACAGCTGCTGAAGGGAAACGCTTCGTTCTCCTGAAGCTGTGGGGTGACGTAGGGTTCATCATAGCGGCATCATTTCAGATTGCCTGAACAGGACAATCCCGCAGATTAGGGGGCAAACTGACGGCTCTCTTTTGCAACAGAATCAATCCAGGTCGGGTAACATCTCTGTCAGGTAACCGGCTGAGAGGCGATGTGTCCGCTGGTTTGAAGCCTGGCACTAATCGGCTTATCATGAGCATCGCCACGCCACGCAGATGCCTGCGAAATTAGCTGTACATCAGGCAGCAGATAAAAAACGCGCTGCATAAAATAATTAATCGTAAGTCGCTGATGGAAAAACAAAATCGACATTAAACAGCTTATATACCTGTGCAACCTGGAGCGCGAACGCCATTTCGGTCGTGCCGCCGAAGCCAGTTTCGTTACCCAGCCGACCCTTTCGATGCGCCTGAAAAATCTGGAGCGCGAGCTGGGTCTGCCGCTGATAAACCGCAGCAATAATTTCGCTGGTTTTACCCCTGAAGGCGATCGGGTGCTGGCGTGGGCCAGGGAGATCGTCTCGGTCTATCAGGGACTGAAGCTGGAAGTCGAGTCGCTGAAACATGGCGTGAACGGCACACTGCGGGTGGGCGTAGTGCCACAGTGCAGCATGGCGCTGCCGCTGCTGCTGAAGGCTGTCCAGGCCCGTTATCCTCAGCTCGACTACCGGATTGCCGTGCTCAGCGCCGATCAACTACTCGAAGCCCTCAACAGCCACACTGTGGATGTCGGGATCGGATTCTTTGAGATGGCAACCCTGCGGGAGCTTCATTTTCAGACCGAGATGCTGGCGGACAGAGGCGTTGAGGCGATATTCCACCCCGACTATTTCCCGGCGCTGGTGGGGGAGACGCCACTGGCACTCTCTGACCTGGCACAGCAGCCGCTCTGTCTGGCGGAACCGACGCGCTATTTCCGTCGCTATCTGGATATGGCTTTTCGTGAGACGGGGCTGGTGCCACGGGTGATCGTCGAGAGCGCCTCTGTGATGCAGCTGATGCAGTGCGCGCAGGTCGGTCTTGGCCTGCTGGTCTCCCCGGTCGGGCACCTGCTGCCCGCATCGTTGCAGGGGCTACAGCAGCGCGCGATTATACTGCCGCCGATGGCCCGTCAGGCGGCCCTGGTGATTGCCGAGCCGGGCCGCGCGACCCCGCTGGCACAGCACTTCTTCGACGAGGCGCGCGGCCTGCTGCCGGTCTGAGTATCTGCTACCGCGACTCACCCAGCGCGTAAAACAGACGGCTGTTCCAGTTGCCGATGGCAACACACTGAATCAGCGCGAACAGCGCCTCCGGCTCCCGGCCCGCCGCCATCAGCGGCTGCAGATGTGCGGCGCTGAAGCGTTCCGGCGACCGGGTGAGCTGCGCCGCCAGCGCAATGATCTGCTGCTGCTCGCCTGTGGCCCCGGCCTCATCCACCCCTTCGATTAATCTTTCATTCCCCGGCAGCAGCCGGAATCCCCAGCGGCTGCCCAGAATGCGGGCCGCGGTCGCCTCCGCCAGAGTTAAGTCCTGCGGCAGATGCTGACGCAGTTGCGCCCAGCCATAGAGTGCAGCGGGATCATGTGCCAGCAGCCAGACCGCCTCCTGCATGCCGGGCAATGGCTGACAGCGGGTAATGGCCGTAAGCTGTTCCGCACTGGCATAACGTAATTCCAGCGGTTTCAGCGCGGGCTGCCAGCGGCCAGGCTGGTCAAATCCGCTGGCGTCCGCATCCGGCGGGGCGGTACTGCCTGGCAGCCAGCGAACCGGCTGCGCCTGCAATGCCTGAAGTCCGGCGACCACTCGCGCCTGATAAGAGACAAAGCCGATCAGCTGGTTCAGCGTCACAATATCGGGCGCCGTCAGGCCAACCGCATCCAGTGCCGTGATCGCGCTGGCACCAATCAGCTCCGGCTGCATCGCCAGCTGGCGCGCATACTGCGTAATCTGGGTCAGACGATTATTACTCTCGCGTGAGGAGTCAGGCCCGGGCAGGGGATTGAGGCGTGCAGAGTAGTGATTACATAGCCGCTGAATCCCCGTAACCTGCGCCACCGTCAGCGCGGTGCTGAGGCGATCGTAAAGCGTCAGGGTGTGGGTGAGCGACGTCGCCACGCGATCGGGAAAAAGAAGCTGCGCCAGATCGCGCGCGGCCAGCAGAGCGGGCTGATGAGCGCGCAGCAGTGCCTGCATCTCCGCGTTATCACCGTGACAGCCCAGCAGGAAACGATCGTCAATATGGGCGGCCTCGGGTACCAGCGGCGCGGCCTGCGAGGTACGTGGACTGGTCTGGCTCTCGTAAAACCAGTGGTTATGGCCCGGATAGCGGCGTTGTTCCATGATCAATCCTTTTGCAGATTCGGGTTCGGCATGCAGCGGCAGAATCTGAAAATGTGCATAAACCGAAGGGCTGGCTTATCGTCGCTGATGGTCAGTCCGGGACAAAAGATTGATCGGTGATAATTAATAGCGTTACGGTATAACGACAGGAAAATCAGGCAGGAAGGGTGCGGCAGAGGGGAGGAAAAGGGCGAGCCAGGCTCGCCCTTCAGGAACTTATTTCAGTTCCAGTTCGTTCATAGCGGCGATGCTGAAGCCGCCATCAACGTGGACCACTTCACCGGTGATGCCGCCAGCGAGGTCAGAGCAGAGGAATGCTGCTGAGTTACCGACATCTTCGATGGTCACGGTACGGCGAATCGGGGTAACCGCTTCGCAGTGTGCCAGCATCTTACGGAAATCTTTGATGCCTGAGGCCGCCAGTGTGCGGATAGGACCTGCAGACACGGCGTTAACACGCACGCCTTCCGGGCCCATGGCGTTTGCCATGTAACGCACGTTTGCTTCCAGAGACGCTTTAGCCAGACCCATCACGTTGTAGTTCGGGATCGCGCGCTCAGCGCCCAGGTAAGAGAGCGTCAGCAGCGCAGAGTGCGGGTTCAGCATCTCGCGGCACTCTTTAGCCATAGCAACGAAGCTGTAGGCACTGATGTCATGCGCGATTTTGAAGCCTTCGCGGGTAACGGCGTTCACATAGTCGCCAACCAGCTGCTCGCCAGGGGCGAAACCGATAGAGTGAACGAAACCGTCAAATTTCGGCCAGGTTTTTGCCAGTTCAGTGAACAGAGATTTGATGCTCTCATCTTCGGCTACGTCACATGGCAGCACGATGTCTGAACCCAACTCTTTGGCAAACTCTTCCACACGACCTTTTAACTTGTCGTTCTGGTAGGTGAAAGCCAGCTCTGCGCCCTGTTTGTGCATCGCCTGTGCAATACCGTAGGCGATGGAAAGTTTACTGGCAACGCCAGTAATCAGAATGCGCTTACCGGAAAGAAAACCCATAGCTGTAATCCTTATGGTCATTGTAGTTGGCGGCCGCATGATTAAAAAGTAAGCGACCGACGTTAATCGACGTGCGGATTCTAGCACGTCTCTCATAAATCAGGTAAACCGGCCCGCAATTTCCGGGACAGGCGGCAAAAATCAGCGCTCGCGCCGCCAGGCTTCAGCACTTAACGCTTCACCAAAGTGGCTGCTGATCAGCCGACGGGTCAGATCGTGCAGCGGAGAGGCCAGCACATCGGCGGTGCCGCCACGTTCCACTACTTCGCCCTGATGCATCACCAGCACTTTGTCGCTGATGTGCTTCATCATCCCCAGATGCTGGGTGACATAGATGTAGGCGATGCCGTGCTTTTCCTGCAGCTCCAGCATCAGGTTCACCAGTTGGGAACGCATTGTCATGTCCAGCGATGCCAGTGCTTCGTCAGCCACAATCACCTTAGGTTGCAGGATCAGCGCACGCGCCAGCCCCAGACGCTGTTTCTGACCGGGCGCCAGCATATGCGGATAGTAGCCGGCGTGATCGCGCAGCAGGCCCACCTGGCGCAGCGTGGCGATAATGCGCTTTTCGCGCGCCTCAGCATCAAGATCGGTATTCAGCCGCAGGGGGAACTCCAGGATCTGGCTGATGCGCTGACGCGGGTTCAGCGAGGTGGACGGGTCCTGAAAAATCATGCGGATGCGCTGGCTGCGATAGCCATAATCGCCGAAGGTCAGCGGATGATCGTCAATCAGAATCTCCCCCTCGGTGGGCGCGACCATGCCGCTGAGCATCTTCGCCAGCGTGGATTTCCCGGAGCCATTTTCACCGATGATCGCCAGCGTCTGCCGCTCACGCAGGGTAAAGCTGACCGACTTCACCGCCTCAACGTGCTGACGACGAAACAGGCCTGTGCGATAGCGAAAGGTTTTACTCAGATTACGCACTTCGAGCAGGGTTTCCATGCTACTGGCCCTCCATATTCAGCGGGAAGTGACAGGCATAGAGGTGCGTTTTGCTGCCGGTCAGCCGGGGCGTCTCGATACATTTGCGCTGCGCATAGGGGCAGCGTGGCCCCAGACGACAGCCAATCGGCAGGCTCTCCAGCGACGGAATCGCGCCCGACAGCGTATTCAGGCGGCTCTTGTGCGGCAGGGCGCGACCAAAATCGGGCATTGCCCGAATCAGCGCCTGGGTATAGGGATGGTGCGGCGTGCTCATTAAATCTTCGCTCTGTGCGGTTTCCACCGTCTGGCCGCAGTACATCACATTAATGCGGTCAGCCCACTGGCTCATGGTGCGCAGGTCGTGGCTGATCAGCAGGATCGTGGTGTTATTATTCTGATTCAGGCGGCTCAGCAGGCGAAAAATCTGCGCCTGGGTGGTCGGCTCCATGGCGTTGGTCGGTTCATCGGCAATCAGCAGTCGCGGCTGGTTTGCCAGGGCAATGGCGATCATCACCTTCTGACACTCGCCTTCGGTCAGCTCATAGGGAAAGCTGCGCATAATATCTTTGTGATCTTTGATGCCGACGCGATGCAGCAGTTCGATGGCGCGGGTTTTACGCCAGAACCAGAAGCGTTTCAGCCAGGGACCTTTGTAGGTCCAGCGCGGAATAACCTGCATCAGCTGACGACCGATGCTCTCGGAGGGATCGAGACAGGATTGCGGCTCCTGAAAAATCATCGAGACGTTATGGCCGATGATGCGGCGGCGCTCGCGCGGCGTCAGGCGCAGCAGATCGACATCATCGAAGACCATGCGATCGGCGGTGACTCGCCAGTTATCATTGGTCACGCCGCAGATAGCCTTGGCGACCAGGCTTTTACCGGAGCCGGACTCGCCGACCAGCCCGCGGAGCTCGCCTTCGCCCAGTGTCAGATTGACACGATCGACCGCCTTGACCGGCCCGTCAGCGGTCATAAATTCAATGGTCAGATTACGGATATCAAGTAACGGCATTTATTCCACTCCCGCTTCGACGGCGCGACGGATGCCGTCACCGAGCAGGTTGATAATTAACACGCTGATCATCAGCGCCACGCCGGGCAGCATCACGGTCCAGGGGGCGACGTAAATCAGCTCCAGCGAATCACCCAGCATCGCACCCCATTCCGGTGAGGGCAGTTGTGCGCCCAGGTCGAGAAATCCCAGCGCCGCGATATCGAGAATCGCCATCGACAGTGCACGGGTAATCTCGGTGATCAACATCGGCAAAATGTTCGGCATGATGGCGTAGCGCAGGATATTGCGCCCGCTCGCCCCATCAAGACGCGCTGCCACCACATACTCTTTTTCCAGCTCATCGTGTACGGCGCTGTAAATCTCGCGTACCAGACGTGGCATCAGCGCCAGCCAGACCGCCAGCAGCGCATGTTCCAGCCGTGGCCCAAGAAATGCCACCACGATGATCGCCAGCAACAGCGACGGGATCGAAAGCAGGGTATCCAGCACATGGTTCATCACCGCTGAGCGGATGCCGTGCGTCATACCCGCCAGCACGCCCAGCACCAGCGCGCCCAGGGTAGCGAAGATCGTGACCAGCATCGCGGAGCCGACCGTCGGGCCCGCGCCGCTCAGCAGGCGGCTCAGGACATCACGGCCGAGATCGTCAGTCCCCAGAAAAAAGGAGACATCGCCGTAGCGGGACCAGGAGGGCGGCAGCAGCTGATAGCCCAGGAACTGCTGATCGATGCCGTAAGGCGCAATCAGGCCGCCAAAAAGGCAGAGCAGCAGCAGCGCGCCGAAGCCATACAGCCCGACCATCGAGATCGGTTTGCTGTAGAAGTGCTGCCAGCTCTGACGAAAGGCACTGGGCAGGCGTTTTTCGGCGTAGATATTATCGACGGGCATACCATTCCTTATGTTTCAGCGGATTCAGCGCCGCACCAATGACGTCAGAAATGACGTTGACCAGTATCACCAGCCCGCCGACTACCATCACACCGGCGGAGATCGCCGCATAATCCTGCTGACGAATCGCGTTGATCAGCCAGCGGCCGAGGCCAGGCCAGTTAAAGACCATCTCGGTGATCATCGCCAGTGTAATCATGGTCGAGAATTGCAGGCCCAGACGCGGGATCACCGGCGGCAGCGCATTGTGCAGCACATGGCGGCGGATCACCGTAAAGCGCGACAGACCGCGCGTGGCGGCCGCTTTAACATAGTTTTTATCCATTACGTCGCTGGTGCTGTTGCGCAGCAAGCGGATCACCTCCGTCGTCGGCGCCATCGCCAGCACCAGCACCGGCAGCACCAGGTGAGAGAGAGCGCTGACAATCATCTCGTGCCGCCACGGCGAAGGACTCAGCCAGGCGTCGATCAATGCAAAGCCCGAGATATTCTTCACCGGATAGAGCAAATCGTGGCGACCCGACACCGGCAGCCAGCCCAGAGTCAGCGAGAAGAAGAGCGTCAGCAGCAGCGCGAGCCAGAAAATCGGCGCAGAAAAGCCGAAAAGCGCCAGCGCACTGATGGTTTTATCCTGCCATTTATTGCGCATGACCCCGGCACAGATCCCCAGCGGGATCCCCACCAGCAGGGCAAACAGGAAGGCCAGGATGCATAACTCCATGGTCGCCGGGAAAACCTCACGCAGCTGCAGGCCAATCTCCTGTCCGTTGGTGCTGGAGACGCCGAAATCGAACTGCAGCATCCCTTTAAACCAGAACCACCAGGCGTCGGAGAGCGCCGCGCCTTCCAGCGGCGCATTGGGAGTGAAGTAGCTCAGGCTGAAGCTGACCAGCGACAGCAGAAACAGGGTAATGATCAGCAGCAGCAGACGCCGCAGAATATAGATAATCACTTACTTTTCCTTGTCGCTTTCACGATAAACCCCGGCAAAGGATGCGTTACCGAACGG
Source organism: Pantoea graminicola (assembly GCF_048452665.1). NCBI lineage: Bacteria > Pseudomonadati > Pseudomonadota > Gammaproteobacteria > Enterobacterales > Erwiniaceae > Pantoea > Pantoea graminicola. Next base: position 262,490 of record NZ_JBLWSJ010000003.1, read on the forward strand.
ACTCAGCACCAGCCCTTTAATATCATGCCGAAACGCCTGCAACCGTAACGAGGAGGCCAGCGGCAGCACCGGCAGCTCCTGCGCCAGAATCTGCTGTGCCTTGTCATAACTGTCGATGCGGCCAGCGAGCTGCTGGGATAACAGGGCATTCTGCAGCGTTTCATCGAAGGCGGGTGAGCACCAGTGGGCATAATTGGTCTGCGAACGAATTGCCGCACAGCTCAGCAGAGGCCGGAAGAAGCTGTCGGGGTCGTTGCTGTCCGTCGCCCAGCCCGAAAGCGTCAGATCGTGATTCATCGCCATCAGCTGCGCCTCCTGAAAACGGCCCTCTACCGGCACAATCGTCAGCCGGACACCCACCTGCGCCAGATCCGCCTGCAACAGTTCGGCGGTTTTCAGCGGGCTGGGATTCCAGGACTGGGAGGCGACCGGTACCACCAGCCGCAGATGCAAATCGCTGATCCCAAGCGAGGCCAGCGCCGCCCGGGACTTCGCCGGATCGTAGCTGGTGATGCGGGCATCGTTGTCGTAAGCCCAGGAGGCGCGCGGCAGGATAGAGGCCGCCGTTTCGGCGGTGCCGTAATAGATGGACTCCATCAGGCGTTCATTGTTGATCGCCAGCGCCAGCGCATGACGCACTTCCGGCCGGTCGAGCGGCGGTTTACGGGTATTAAAGGCCAGATAGGCGACGTTCATCCCGGGGCGCAGCGTCATCCGCAGACGAGGGTCGTCGCGCAGAATCGTCAGCTGGCTGGCCGCGGGATAGGCCAGCACGTCACATTCACCGGTTAACAATTTTGAGAGTCGTCCGGTGCCGCCCGAACCGAGATCGATCACCGCCTGTTGCAGGCGCGGCACGCCTTTCCAGTAGTGAGGATTCCGTGCCAGCCGGATGTACTGACCGGTGCGATATTCACTGAGCTGATAGGGACCGGTGCCGACCGGCTGCCGATCCAGCTCTTCCTGTCGTCCCTGCGCGGTAAGCTGATCGGCGTACTCTTTCGACAGCACGGGCGCATAGTGGGTCGCCATATGCCAGAGGAACGAGGCATCCGGGCTGTTCAGCCTGAACTCCACGGTCCGGTTGTCGATTTTTCTGACGCTCTGTACCGAATCCGCAAACTGCAGGCTGTCAAAGTAGGGGTAGTAGCCGCCATTGACGTTATGCCAGGGATGATGACGATCAAACATCCGGGCAAAGCTGAATACCACATCGTCGGCGTTGAGCGTGCGGGTCGGGCGGAACTGATTGGTCTGCTGAAACTGTACGCCGCTGCGCAGATGGAAGCGATAGGTCGCGCCGTTGTCGCGCACTTCCCATCCCGACGCCAGGTCGGGCTTGAGACGATAGGTATAGGGATCAACGTCCAGCAGCCGATCATAGAGCTGTGCCGCCAGCGTATCGACCGTCAGCCCGCTGCTGGCCATCTGCGGGTTAAAGGTGTTCAGCGTGCCGCTGACGCAATAGACAAAGCCGGTCTGGCGGATATCACCTGCCGGTGCCGACCACGCAGGGGCACTCAACGCACTGAGGCTCAGCAACAGCGAATACAGTAGTTTTGACATAGAACTCAACGATTTTGAGGCATTACGCAGAGTGTATCGCAAAGCGGGCGTTGTCCCAAAACCTGCGACGACTGCCAGCCTGATTTTCATCATCGTCGCGTAAAAAAGCACGCACAGAGGGTGTGGTAATGAGAAAAATTCTCAACTAAAGGTTTACAGATGATAATAAGAATGATTATTATTCATTGGCGATTCGACGGTGGCTCTGCCGGAGAAAAGCACGACATTGCTCACATTGCTTCCAGTATTGTTGCCCGCCCAATGGCGGGCTTTTTTTTGCTTTCAGCAGGGTATGCTCTCCCGTGCCCGGACAACGTCTTCTCCGGAGCCGCCACCCGTCATCTGGCCTCAAGGCTGCCAGAGAGGAAATGAGCAGCGGAGCCTGCCGATCAGATTTCGGCTTTGATATCGTGCTTTTTCATCATCGCGCGTAGCTGATGATAGGTAACGCCGAGTAAACCGGCGGCGCGGCGCTGGTTATAACGCGCCTGATGCAGGCTGGCTTCGACCAGATCGCGCTCCTGCTGATTCTGCCACTGCCGCAGATCCAGCGGCAGCGCGGGCAGGGCGCTGCTTTCAGCCGCCTGGCTGGCGGGCAGAAGCGCGACCGGCTCCTGCCGCGCCGCGAACGGGTTAATAATCACCTTATCCAGCGGCTGCTCGCTGCTGTTATGACGATAGACCGACCGCTCCACCACATTTTTCAGTTCGCGAACGTTACCCGGCCAGTGATAGTCGAGCAGCGCCTGCTGGGCGCGCGGCGTAAATCCCGGAAAGAGCAGCAGGCCAAGCTCGCGGCACATCTGGATAGCGAAATGCTCAGCCATCACCAGAATATCGCTGCGGCGCTCGCGCAGAGGCGGCAGCTGCACCACATCAAATGCCAGACGATCCAGCAGGTCGGCGCGGAATTTTCCTGCCGCGGCCAGGGCGGGCAAATCTTCATTGGTCGCGCAGACCAGCCGGACGTTTACCTGCAGGGAGTGGTTGCCGCCGACACGCTCCAGCTGCCCGTACTCAATTACCCTGAGCAGCTTTTCCTGCACCAGCATCGGCGCGGTTGCCAGCTCATCCAGAAACAGCGTGCCGCCGTCTGCACGCTCAAAACGCCCCAGATGGCGCTTCTGCGCGCCGGTAAAGGCGCCCGCCTCATGCCCGAAGAGTTCGGAGTCCAGCAGATTTTCATTCAGCGCGGCACAGTTCAGCGAGATAAACGGGCCCTGCCAGCGGTCAGAGAGATAGTGCAGGCGGCTGGCGATGAGCTCTTTACCCGTTCCGCGTTCACCCGTCACCAGCACCGGCTTCTCCAGCGGAGCCAGCTTAGAAACCTGCTCCAGTACTTCCAGAAAATTGTTCGACTCGCCCAGAAGATTATCGTTTGATCCTGTCATGATGAATTTCGCCACCCATTAATCATTTTGACTATCTTAGAGCAAGCTGAAAGGCCTGTAAAATTTCAAATTCATTTAATATCAGTGGCTTATAAAATTGGCACGCATCTTGTATGAACCAGGCAGAGCAACAGAAATGTAAAACATCAAAAGAGGAACAGCATTATGGGTATTTTTTCTCGTTTCGCCGATATCGTGAACGCCAACATCAATTCCCTGCTGGAGCGCGCGGAAGATCCGCAGAAGCTGGTCCGGCTCATGATTCAGGAGATGGAAGACACCTTAGTCGAAGTGCGCTCCACCTCTGCACGGGCGCTGGCAGAAAAGAAACAGCTGTCACGCCGCATCGAACAGGCTGAGATTCAGCAGGCTGAATGGCAGGAAAAAGCGGAGCTGGCGCTGCGCAAAGATAAAGAAGATCTGGCCCGCTCTGCGCTGATTGAAAAACAGAAACTCACCGATCTTATCGCGTCACTGAAGCAGGAAGTGAGTCAGGTTGAAGAGACGCTGGAGCGTATGAAAGGCGAGATTGGTGAGCTGGAGAAAAAACTCAGCGAGACCCGTGCCCGTCAGCAGGCGCTGACCCTGCGTCACCAGGCCGCCTCCTCTTCCCGCGATGTCCGTCGTCAGCTGGACAGCGGTAAAATTGATGAAGCGATGGCGCGATTTGAGTCTTTCGAACGTCGCATCGATCATATGGAAGCGGAAGCGGAGAGCCACGGTTTTGGTAAGCCGAAAACGCTGGACCAGCAGTTCACTGACCTGAAAGCAGACGATGAGATCAGTCAGCAGCTCAACGCGCTGAAAGCCAGAATGAACCGCGGTGAGTAATTGTCGACGTTGCGATAGTGATTAAGGAGAGTCAATGAGCGCACTTTTTCTCGCCATACCCTTAACGATCTTTGTGCTGTTTGTTGCACCGATCTGGTTATGGCTGCATTACAGCAACAAGCGCAATGGCGGTTCGGAGCTGTCTCAAAGCGAAATCCAGCGTCTGCAGCGCGCCACTCAGGACGCGCAGCGGATGCGCGAACGGATTGATGCGCTGGAGGCCATTCTGGACGCCGAACATCCAAACTGGAGGCAGCCATGATCATGAAGGGCCGTAAGCTGTGGCGCAAACCTGCTGAAGGAAAACTGATGGGGGTCTGCGCAGGCCTGGCGGAGTATCTGGATATTCCGGTGCGTCTGCTGCGGGTCATCGTCGTGTTATCCCTGTTCTTTGGCCTGTTTCTTTTTACCGTCATTGCCTATTTTGTACTGGGGTTTGTGCTGGATGAGAAACCCGCCACTGTCACGGAGGAGGCGCGCCAGCCCAGCGCCAGCGAACTGCTGGACCAGCTGGAAAGCGCCCTGCAGCGTGATGAAGGCAGCGTGCGTGACATAGAACGCTATGTCACCTCTGAAACCTTCAGTGTGCGCAGCCGTTTCCGTCAGATCTGATACGCTGTTTCCGGGCCGCTTCCGGCCCGTATGCCAACCCGATGGAGGTGTTAATGTCCTATTCGCGATCCACTGCTTTTCGTCACCGCGCGACACCTGCATTGAAGTCGGCGGCTAAATTTATCATTATCAATGCGGTGACTTATGGTCCGGCTGGGGTGACCGGCTGGGCAGTGAAATCGGTAGCGCGACGCCCGTTACGTCTGCTGCTGGCGGTGGCGCTGGAGCCACTGCTGAAGCGCGTCATGAACCGCATGGCGTCGCGCTTCATCAGGGAGAAAGATGAAAAGACTGCAAACTGAATTGATGGCGTTGATGAACCGTGGCGTCGATCGCCATCTGCGTCTGGCCGTAACCGGGCTAAGCCGCAGCGGAAAAACGGCATTCATCACCTCACTGGTTAATCAGCTTTTAACGGTACACAGCGGCGCACGTTTGCCGCTGTTTTCCGTGGTGCGGGATGAGCGTCTGTTAGGGGTAAAGCGGGTGCCGCAGCGCGACATGGGCACGGCGCGCTTTACCTACGACGAAGGACTGGCCCAGCTTTACAGCCAGCCGCCCGCCTGGCCCACGCCGACCCGCGGCGTTAGCGAAATGCGGCTGGCGCTGCGCTACCGTCCGGGTGATTCGCTGCTGCGCCACCTGAAAGAGACCGCAACGCTCTATCTGGAGATCGTCGACTACCCCGGCGAATGGCTGCTGGATCTGCCGATGCTGGCGCAGGATTACCTCGCCTGGTCGCGGCAGATGAACGGGCTGCTGCAGGGCGATCGCGCGGCGTGGGCAAAGCCCTGGCGCGCGCTGTGTGAAAAGTTCGATCCGCTGGCACCCGCCGATGAGACGCTGCTGGCAGAGATCGCTGCCGCCTGGACCGACTATCTGCACCGCTGTAAATCCGAAGGCCTGCACTTTATTCAGCCTGGCCGCTTCGTGCTGCCCGGCGATATGGCGGGGGCGCCTGCGCTGCAGTTTTTCCCGCTGCCCGTGCTGGATGAGACACAACTCGCGAGGCTGACCCAGGCTGACAAGGGCAGCAATTTCAGCATGCTCCAGCAGCGGTTTAACTACTACTGTCAGCATGTGGTGAAAGGCTTTTATAAAAATCATTTCCTCCGCTTCGATCGCCAGATCGTGCTGGTCGACTGCCTCCAACCGCTCAACAGCGGACCTCAGGCGTTTAACGATATGCGGCTGGCGCTGACCCAGCTGATGCAGAGCTTTCATTACGGGCAGCGCACGCTGTTCCGCCGTCTGTTTTCACCGGTGATCGACCGACTGCTGTTTGCGGCCACCAAGGCGGATCACATTACCAGCGATCAGCATGGCAACATGGTCTCGCTGCTGCAGCAGCTGGTGCAGGATGCCTGGCAGAACGCCGCATTCGAAGGCATCAGCATGGATTGTATCGGTCTGGCGTCGGTGCAGGCGACGCAGAGCGGGCTGGTCGATCACCGGGGTGAGAAAATCCCGGCCCTGCGCGGCCACCGGCTGGCGGATGGCGAACCGCTGACCGTCTACCCCGGCGAAGTGCCGCCGCGCCTGCCGGGGCACGCTTTCTGGCAGCAGCAGGGTTTTCAGTTTGAACAGTTCCGGCCGCAGCAGCTCGATGTCGATCGTCCGCTGCCGCATATCCGCATGGATGCCGCGCTGGAATTTTTGTTGGGAGACAAATTACGATGAGTGAACCGCTGAAGCCGCGTATCGACTTTGCCCGCCCGCTGGATGAGAGCACGCACACGCCGCTGCGTCCGGCACAGAGTTTTGACCCGGAAGCGCAGGCGGCGTTTCTGGCGGTACCGGATGACGACGTGGCCGTTGAAGAGGAGGGCGCGGGTGAACGGGCGGTGGAAGCGGCGCTGAAACCCCGCCGCAGCCTGTGGCGCAAACTGGTTACCGCAGGCGCGCTGCTGTTTGGTGTCAGCGTGGTTGCGCAGGGCGTGCAGTGGACACATGACGCCTGGCTCGCCCGCGACTGGTTTTCACTCGGCAGCGGCGTCGCGGGCGGCCTGGTCGTGCTGGCGGGTGCCGGCGCGCTGACCGCCGAATGGCGTCGACTCTGGCAGCTGCGTCAGCGTGCGGAAGAGCGGGATGTGGGCCGTGAGCTGCTGCAGAGCCACGGCATCGGTAAAGGCCGCGCATTCTGCGAAAAGCTGGCACGGCAGGCGGAGCTGGATCAGGCGCATCCGGCGCTGCAGCGCTGGCACGCCTCGCTGCATGAAACCCACAACGACAGTGAAATTGCCCGGTTATATGCGCAGCTGGTCCAGCCGGTGCTGGATCGCCAGGCGCGGCGTGAAATCAGTCGTCATGCGGCCGAAGCCACGCTGATGATTGCGGTCAGTCCGCTGGCGCTGGTGGATATGGCCTTTATCGCCTGGCGCAACCTGCGGCTGGTGAATCGTATCGCGGCGATATACGGGATTGAGCTGGGCTACTTCAGCCGCATCCGGCTGTTCCGGCTGGTGCTGATCAATATGGCGTTTGCCGGTGCATCAGAGCTGGTCAGAGAGGTAGGGATGGACTGGATGTCACAGGATATTGCCGCCCGGCTGTCGACCCGTGCCGCGCAGGGCATCGGCGCGGGACTGCTGACGGCGCGGCTGGGCATCAAAGCGATGGAACTCTGCCGTCCTTTACCCTGGCTGGAGCAGGATAAACCGCGACTCGGCGATTTTCGCCGCGAGCTGCTGGGCCAGATGAAAGAGGCGTTGCAGAAGGGCGGCAATAAGTCCGCCTGACGTGCAGAGAACAGACTAAAGGCGGCCTGGCCGCCTTTAGTCATTACTGTGGCTGGCGAAGCACCTGCCGCGAATCGATAGTGAGACAGGTTCCCGGACAGGCTGCTTCATCGGTGATCACCGGATCCGCTGGCAGCGTAAAGGCCATCCCGTTTTTCTCCCGGATAAAGTGCGCCATTCCCTTAAGGATTTACTCTTCTGACTGCACATGCATCCGCCTCCGTACAAAAGCGCGCCAACCGCGCCTGTACTGTCAACTTTTCCTGACAGATCCCTTTCTGCGGGCGTGGGAGTTAGCGTATTATTCTCCTATCTGAACCTGATTAAGGCGAACGCAATGCGTCTGGAAGTGTTCTGTCAGGACCGTATCGGTCTGACGCGTGAACTGCTCGATCTGCTGGTGGCACGCAACATCGATTTACGTGGAATAGAAATCACGGCGCTGGGGCGGATCTACCTCAATTTTGCTGCACTGGAATTCGACGCCTTCAGTAACCTGATGGCGGAGATCAGGCGTACACCTGGCGTAACAGATGTGCGCACCGTAACGTACATGCCCTCTGAACGCGAACATCGTGCGCTCACGGCGCTGCTGGTAGCAATGCCGGATCCGGTCTTCTCTGTCGATCTGAAAAGTAAGGTTGAGCTGGCTAACCCGGCCGCACTGAACCTGTTTAACCTCGATGAAGAGAAGATGCGCAACGTCAGTGCGGGTAATCTGATCAACGGGTTTAACTTCATGCGCTGGCTGGAGAGCGACCGGGTTGAAGCGCAGGCGCAGCATGTCGTCATTGAAGGCCGCGATTTTCTGATGGAAGCCCGGCCGATTTACCTGCCGGGCGAAGAGGGCCAGGGCGACAGGCCGGTAGGGGCGATGGTGATGCTGAAGTCAACAGCCCGCATGGGGCGTCAGCTGCAGAATCTGGTGGTCACTGACGAATCGGAGTTTGACCATATCATTGCGGTTACGCCGAAGATGCGACAGGTAGTCGATCAGGCGCGCAAACTGGCGATGCTGGACGCGCCCCTGCTGATCGTCGGTGACACCGGCACCGGCAAAGATATGCTGGCTCGCGCCTGTCATCTGCGCAGCGCCCGCGGGAAAAACCCTTTCCTGGCACTGAACTGCGCCTCGCTGCCCGACGACGTCGCGGAAAGCGAACTGTTTGGTCATGCCGCTGGCGCCTATCCGAACGCGCTGGAAGGAAAGAAAGGCTTTTTTGAGCAGGCTAATGGCGGTTCCGTCCTGCTGGATGAGATCGGGGAGATGTCGCCGAGAATGCAGACCAAGCTGCTGCGTTTCCTGAACGATGGCACCTTCCGGCGCGTCGGCGAAGAGCATGAAGTGCATGTTAATGTGCGGGTCATCTGCGCCACGCAGAAGAACCTCATCGAGCTGGTGCAGCGCGGGGAGTTTCGTGAAGATCTCTTTTACAGGCTCAACGTGCTGACGCTGCAACTGCCGCCTCTGCGCGATCGTCCTCAGGATATCCTGCCGCTGACCGAGATGTTCGTCGCCCGCTTTGCCGATGAGCAGGGGATGGCGCGCCCGCGTCTCTCTCCGCAGCTCAACGCGTTTCTGACCCGCTATGCCTGGCCGGGCAACGTGCGTCAGTTAAAGAACGCTCTCTATCGCGCGCTGACCCAGCTTGAAGGCTATGAGCTGCGGCCGCAGGATATCGTCCTGCCTGAACAGGCGCTGGATGTATCGCTGGGCGATGAGGCGCTGGAGGGCACGCTGGACCAGATTACCAGCCGCTTTGAACGTTCGATCCTGACGCGGCTCTACCTCTCCTATCCCAGCACGCGCAAACTGGCGAAACGGCTTGGCGTGTCCCACACCGCTATCGCGAATAAGCTGCGGGAATATGGTCTGGGGCAGAAACGCACGGAAAACGAATAAGAGAGGAGAGGGATTGCCAGCAGAGTCAGGCTTATCTGGCTCAGGGGCAGGACGCACCGCATCCCGATAATGCCCGATTGCTGGGGTGCGTCATCGGGCTGGCAGGATTAAAAACGTCCCCGGCATGTTCTCCGGGGACGTTTTTCTCTTCAGACCCTGCACAGGGCACGTTACGTTCTCTGTCTCTGGCTGGCGAAACCCGAATCAGGGAACGGTCAGCCATCCGAATCGCTGATTACTTCAATGCGGCCAGCGCAGCGTCATAATCTGGTTCGGTCGTAATTTCGTTAACCAGCTGGCTGTAGAGCACCTTATCGTTCTCATCCAGCACAATCACCGCCCGCGCGGTCAGACCTTCCAGCGCACCGTCAGCAATTTCCACGCCATAATCATATTTGAACTCTGAACCGCGCAGCGTCGACAACGTTACCACGTTGCTCAGGTTCTCTGCGCCACAGAAACGTGACTGGGCAAAGGGCAGATCCGCAGAGATGCACAGCACCACGGTGTTGTTCAGTTCGCTGGCGGCCTGGTTGAATTTGCGGACCGATGAGGCGCAGACGCCGGTATCCACGCTCGGGAAAATGTTCAGAATTTTGCGTTTTCCTGCATACTCAGAGAGCGCGACGTTAACCAGGTTCTTTGCCACCAGCGTAAAGGCTTTGGCTTTATCGCCAGCCTGAGGAAACTGACCCGCAACCGGTACCGCGTTACCCTGAAAATGAACAGTCTGAGACATAGTGATTCCTTTTGATGAAAAAAAGATCTGACACAAAACCGTGAAAGATAGCCGTTGTTTATGACATAAATGTTAAGGGTTTACGAGTTCAATTGTGGAATTTAACGTGGCGGTCTGTCACCCATTGTGGAGTGGAAATGAGAACGGTAAAAAGTTATCCCGAAGCCTGGCCGTTACATACGCCGTTTGTCATCGCTCGCGGAACCCGGACTGAAGTAAAAGTGGTGGTGGTGGAAATTGAGGAAGATGGCGTCAAAGGCGTCGGTGAAGCGACACCCTACGCCCGCTACGGTGAAAGTGAAGCCTCGGTGCTGGCGCAGATTGCCGCGATCCTGCCTGCACTGCAACAGGGGATGACGCGTGAGGCGTTGCAGCAGGCGCTGCCTGCCGGCGCGGCGCGCAACGCCATTGACAGTGCGCTGTGGGATCTCGCCGCGCATCAGCAGAACAGCAGCCTCTGGCAGCTGAGCGGTGTGAATGCGCCAGCGGATGTGGTGACGGCACAGACCGTCAGCATTGATACACCCGAAGCGATGGCCAGCAGCGCCCTGGCGCTCTGGCAGCATGGCGCGACGTTGCTGAAGATTAAGCTGGATAATAATTTTATCACCGAGCGCCTGATGGCCATCCGCGCCGCCGTGCCGGAGGCGACGCTGATCGTGGATGCCAATGAATCCTGGCACGCTGAAGGGCTGGCCGCGCGCTGTCAGCTGCTGGCGGACATCAATGTGGCAATGCTGGAGCAGCCTCTGCCCGCCGGTGAAGAAGCAGCCCTGGAGAACTTCATCCATCCGCTGCCCATTTGTGCCGACGAGAGCTGTCACACCCGCAGCAGCCTGGCGGCGCTGCAGGGTCGCTACGAGATGGTCAATATCAAACTGGATAAAGCGGGCGGGCTGACGGAGGCGCTGGCGCTGGCGGAGGCCGCACAGCAGCAGGGCTTTGCGGTCATGCTCGGCTGTATGCTCTGCACCTCGCGGGCCATCCGCGCCGCACTGCCGCTGGTGCCACAGACGCGCTTCGCCGATCTCGACGGTCCGACCTGGCTGGCGGTGGATGCCGAACCGGCGATTAAAGTGCGCAACGGGCAGCTGATTATTTCTGCCAGCGCAACAGGTTAACCATCATCTCCAGATAGACCTCGGTGGCTTCATCGACCGACACGACCGGCATTTCAGCGGTCACGCAGGGCAGGCTGAGATCGTTGCACCAGCTGCCGAACGAGCCGGGCGTGTCATAGCCGACGCTGCTGACGCGGGGAAGGCCGGTGTGGCTGGCCAGCCAGCCCCCAATCTCCACCTGATGCGGATCGTCAATACAGCCCAGCGGTTCGTGCCAGGAGACGATCCAGCGCGGTTTCAGCTGATGAATCAGGGCGCAGAGCGCCTGGGTTTCCGGCTCGGAAGCCGGATGAGTGCCGGTGGAGAGCGCCACGTCGCGCGCATCGGCAGCACTGTTCCAGCGATAGACGGTATCGCCTGACTGCCAGTTCGCCGCCGGAAAGTTGCGGTTGAGATCGACGCCATTGGCGTTGGCGCGCAGCCCGAGCTGACAGCCATCCGGATTAACCGCCAGCACCACATGGTGCCGTCGCATACCCTCGGGCAGCGTCCGTAACGCGGCGGAGAGGGTCGCAATGGCCGCATTCTCATCACCGTGAGTACCGGCCAGAATCAGACCACTGTCGGCATCCCCCAGCAGGGCCGGAAACCACAGCAGGGGAGCGCCCAGAACTGAACGGCCATACTGCTGATACGAAACGTCCAGTTTGCCGCGCAGCGGACGCGGATGGAGTGGCGACATAGTGATTTCCTCAAAGGGTTTTATTAAAAGTAGCGGAAAAGCGGGATGCGGAAAATAGCTATTTATCGATCAGCCATTTGCGTTAAAGTGCCCTGCACAAGCTGCATCGGCATCAGGCTGATGCAGCGCTTCTTTGGGTAAAGGAGTGATCATGGTCAAGACCTTCCGCATGACGCTGGCAGCCATCAGCCTGAGCAGCCTCATCACACCCGCCATCGCGGCGAATCCCCCCGCTGGCGCGCCACTTGCTGAACAGCAGCAGATTGTCCGCCATATCAAAGATGAACCGGCGTCGCTCGATCCGCTTAAAGCCGTGGGACTGCCCGAAATCCAGGTGATCCGCGACCTGTTTGAGGGGCTGACTAACCAGGATGCGCAGGGCAAAATTGTGCCGGGCGTGGCGCAGAGCTGGAGCAGCAGCGATAATAAAACCTGGATTTTCACGCTGCGGAATAACGCACGCTGGTCAAATGGCGATCCGGTGACCGCCCGGGATTTCGTCTACAGCTGGCAGCGTCTGGTCGATCCTAAAAACAGTTCGGCCTTTGCCTGGTTTGCCGGATTAAGCGGGATTGAGAACGCCGCAGCAATCACCAAAGGCGAGATGACGACCGATAAGCTGGGCGTGGTGGCGCTGGATAACAGCCGCCTGAAGGTCACGCTGGATCGGCCGGTGCCCTGGTTCCCGGCGCTGGTGGCCAACGTCGCGCTGTTTCCGGTGCCTGAGAAGGTTATTACGCAGCAGGGCGACAGCTGGACAGCGCCTGGTAAACTGGTCGGCAACGGCGCTTACCAGCTCAGCGAGCGCGTCGTGAACGAAAAGATCGTCCTCACGCGCAATCCTCACTACTGGGACGATGCGCACTCGGTGCTGACAAAGGTCACGTTCGTTCCGATCAACGAGGAGTCGAGCGCCACCAAACGCTACCGCGCCAATGATATCGATATCACTGAATCCTTCCCCAAAGAGATGTATGGGCTGCTGAAGAAAACTCTGCCGGGCGAGGTCTATACGCCCGACCAGCTGGGCACCTACTACTATGCGTTTAATACGCAGAAGGGGCCGACGGCCGATGTACGGGTGCGCAAGGCGCTCTCCTGGTCTATCGACCGGAAGATTATCGCTGAAAAGGTGCTGGGCACCGGTGAAAAACCGGCCTGGCACTTTACCCCTGACGTGACGGCGGGCTTTAAGCCGCTGCCATCCTTCCTGCAGCAGCACGATCAGAACAGCCTGAACGCGCAGGCCAGAGCACTGCTGGCCGCCGCTGGCTATGGCCCCGGCAAGCCGCTGAAACTTAAACTGCTTTATAACACCTCTGAAAGTCATCAGAAGATTGCGATTGCCGTTGCTTCGATGTGGAAAAAGAACCTTGGGGTGGATGTCACGCTGGAAAATCAGGAGTGGAAAACCTACATCGACAGCCGCAACAGCGGTAACTTCGATGTTATCCGTGCCTCCTGGATTGGCGATTACAACGAGCCTTCGACCTTCCTGAATCTGCTGACCGCAGGAAACAGCAGCAACATCTCGCGCTTCAGCAATCGTGATTACGATGCCGTGCTGGCCAAAGCCAGCCGAGAAACCAGTGACGAGGCACGCAACAGCGATTACAACCGTGCCGAACAGATCCTGGCTGACCAGGCACCCATCGCCCCCATCTATCAGTACACCAATGGCCGTCTGATTAAACCCTGGGTCAAAGGCTACCCCATCACCAACCCCGAAGATGTCGCCTACAGCCGCGAACTGTGGATTGAGAAGCATTAAATCAAGAGGCAGATGGCCGTTTTACCGGCCATCTGCTGACATCTTTCTACACAGCGCGGCAATTGCAACTCAACGGCGTGACGCTAGACTGTATCGTATTGATTTTAGTAGTGAGGCGAAGGTGTGGACGTAATTGAAGGAAAAGCGTTGCAGGTGTCGGATGCCATAATTTCCTGCCAGCTGGATGGTAAGGGCGGGATGATCCCGATCGCGGAAGATGAGGTGATCCAGTGTGAGCAGCCCTGCTGGCTGCATCTGAATTACACCCACCGCAAAAGCGCAGAGTGGCTGCAGTCGACGCCGCAAATCCCGGATACGGTGCGCGATGCGTTAGCGGGCGACAGCATGCGCCCCCGTGTCAGCCGGCTGGGCGACGGTTTTATGATCGTGCTGCGCAGCGTCAATCACAACAGCGATGCGCGTCGCGATCAACTGGTGGTGATGCGGGTCTTTATCAACGACAAGCTCATCGTCTCCACCCGGCGGCGTAAAGTCACTGCGGTCGATGAAGTGCTGACGGATCTGCAGAACGGCAACGGCCCGATTGACTGCGGCAGCTGGCTGGTGGATGTCTGTGATGCCCTGACCGATCACACCAGCGAATTTATCGAAGAGCTGCATGACAAAATCATTGAGCTGGAAGATGCGCTGCTGGACCAGCGGATGCCGGCACGGGGCGAACTCGGCCTGCTGCGCAAACAACTGATTGTGATGCGTCGCTATATGGCGCCGCAGCGGGATGTCTATGCCCGGCTGGCCAGCGAAAAGCTTGGCTGGATGGATGACAGCGAACGCCGCCGGATGCAGGAGATCGCCGATCGTCTGGGGCGCGGGCTGGATGACCTGGATGCGGGCGTCGCGCGCACTGCGATCCTGGCCGATGAGGTCGCCTCAGCAATGGCGGAGTCGATGAATCGCCGCACCTATACGATGTCACTGATGGCGATGATTTTTCTTCCTGCAACCTTCCTGACGGGGTTGTTTGGCGTCAACCTGGGCGGGATCCCCGGCGGCAACTGGCACTATGGCTTTCCGCTCTTCTGTCTGCTGCTGGTAGCGCTGGCACTGGGCGTGGCAGGCTATCTGCGTAAACGGCGCTGGCTGTAGCCGGGCAGGGGGACACGGCGGAAAATCGCGTCATCCGGCCGGAAAACCGGATTAAAAAGGCAAAAGCTGATCGATATCAAGAACCCGATGCGGCACCTGACGCAAACTCTCTTCCGCAGGTGAATGCAACGTCAAGCGATGGGCGTTGCGCTCCATATTGTCATACTTATATTTTTAGAATTATTGCATAGCACAATTAATTCGAAACATGCCGGCCAGTGCGCCGGCTTTTTTTTTATCCGCCTGGCCCCGATGGCGTTTCTTACCTAAGCTTAAACTCCATTCGCAAGAAAAGGAGTACGGCATGAGCGCGATTTTTAACAGCGAGCCGATCCCGACGGATCCCACCCCGATTCCTGACCCGATTCCACATCCCCAGCCGCAACCCGATCCGCCGGGTGACCCGGAGTTTCCACCGATCATGGATCCGCCGCCACACCGCAATATATAAAAAAAGGGCGTGCTTCCGGAGCACGCCCTTAACCTGTCTGGTGCTTATTTTATCTGGAGCACATCCAGACGTGCGCTGATATCCGGTGCATCCTCATCAACTTCGCGCCAGCCTGCAGGCTGAGACGGCAGGGTTTCGCGGTCAAACGCCAGGTCGCCACCATCCACGACCGCATCACCATGTTTAATGCCTTTAAAATCGAACAGGCCGAAATCGGCCAGATGCGAGGGCACCACGTTCTGCATCGCGCTGAACATGGTTTCAATACGGCCGGGATAGCGCTTGTCCCAGTCACGCAGCATATCGGCCACGACCTGACGCTGCAGGTTCGGCTGAGAACCGCAAAGGTTGCAGGGGATAATCGGGAACTGACGCGCTTCCGAGAAGCGGATGATATCTTTTTCGCGGCAGTAGGCCAGCGGACGGATCACAATCTGCTTGCCGTCGTCGCTCATCAGTTTTGGCGGCATGCCTTTCATCTTCCCGCCATAGAACATGTTCAGGAACAGGGTCTGCAGAATATCATCGCGATGATGGCCGAGTGCGATTTTGGTGCAGCCCAGCTCTGTTGCCACGCGATAGAGGATGCCACGACGCAGGCGCGAACAGAGTGAACAGGTCGTTTTTCCTTCCGGGATCTTCTCTTTAACGATGGAGTAGGTATCTTCTTCGATAATCCGGTACTCAACCCCCTGCGCTTCAAGATACTGCGGCAGGATATGCTCCGGGAAGCCTGGCTGCTTCTGGTCGAGGTTTACCGCAATCAAGCTGAAGCTGACCGGCGCGCTCTTTTGCAGACTGCGCAGAATTTCCAGCATGGTGTAGCTGTCTTTGCCGCCCGACAGGCAGACCATGATGCGGTCGCCTTCTTCAATCATATTAAAATCAGCAATCGCTTCGCCGACATGACGACGCAGACGTTTCTGCAGCTTGTTAAGGTTGTACTGTTCTTTCTTGTCAACCGTTTGATTATCTTGCATTTTTACCTATCTCTGAATCCAGAAAGCACAGCGGAAGGGCAGATTATGGCGCGCCTTCAGCCAGACACTTCACTGCGGTGTCACGAATATGCAGCGTATGGTACGGATTGTTGCCGCGAATGCCAGTACCGGAGTAAAGATTCAGCGGAAAAGGGCGAAGTCTCAGGGCAGGGCTGGCAGGGAGGAGCACCCGATGAGATACGCGCCGCTCTCCAGAATCAGCGTCGTAAAGGGCAGGCTGAAGCAGCCGTACGACGCCTCAGCTGGCGGGCACATTCAGCCACTGACAATCGATTTCATCATTCTGAGTTGAACAGGAGGGGGGTGAGCTCTGAAAGGCATGATCACGCGCGCGATCAATTTTTGCGGCGCAACCCGCAAGCATAAAAATAGCCGCGACGGTTAACAGAAATTTCATCACAAAAAATCCGGTAAATAAAAATAGCATGCACCGCGTTTAATCAATCCCGGATAAACGGCGTCCGGTTTCTGTTTCTGATAATCTGATCCCCGTCAAATTAATTCACTTTCGCCCTGCGGGATATTAAAAAAAAGAGTCGCCCCGGGTTTTTAGGGGATCCGTCTGAAAGTGGGGCGCTGTTGAATATGCGTTAATCCGAAAGGTTTATAATAAAGATCGCTTTGCAGAAACCGGGAAATTTCTTCACGTCTGCCAGTTCGCGACACGCGTATCCGCCTGTGACAGCGCAACGGAAGCGGGTGAGGGTTTCGTTAATTTAAACAGCGTATTGTAAATAAATGCCAGGCAGGCGTTAAGCTGAAACGGCGTGCATTGCGTATCGCACATTTCGGCAATACAGCCTGCCAGGGAAGCCGTTAAATAATCGGCTATCAAGGTAAATTAAATTTTAAGGTCTATGAGATATCCCTGTAACATTCAAAAAATAAAAAAGTACGGCATCCGATTTATTACGATGCTCATTCTCTTTTTACTCTGCTATGTTGCGGTGATGCATTATGCTGTGTTGTTGCTGGTCAACCGTCACGGCTTACTCCATTTTCTGCTGCACTGAATGTGAAACGATTAGCCGCAGGCTTTAAATATCCAGCGATAGGCGTGATGCAGAAAATGCCGGAGCATCTCCAGAAATCCCTCTGCACCCTCCTCAGCCAGACACTGTCCGGTCTCCAGCGCATTATTCACAGCGTTGCGATGATCGAGAATCATCATGATGGCGACCACGCCTGCAATCAGGGCAATGACGAGCACGCTTATCAGCGTCAGGCCTTTTTTATGCGTGGCAGCGGAGAGGGCAACCTCAGGTTGGTCAGAATGTTGGCGCATATTTCCCCGTTGAAATAGTAACGTTAAAAAACCATCGCGGATTATGGCATTGATTATCGGCAGGCTCTATGTCTCAGGTCAGGCTGATGACACATCTGGCGGTAAAAAAAGATTTACAGGAAAAGCGGGCGGTTGCAGTAACCGCCCGCTGTCACGTTCAGGAGTCAGACTGTGAGGCGTGGGGCAAAAATGGGATCACATCATCTCCAGCGACTGAACGCCTTTGATCTCCATGATCTTGTCATACAGATGTACATCGTTAGATCGACGGGAAAGCGTTACCTGAACGCTCAGTTCACACAGGCCGCTCTCCGCATCGCGGTTAATCACCGTGACATTGTTGTAGCGAATGCCTTCCCGCTGCATAACCAGCAGTACCAGCGGCACACTTTTGGGCTTCAGAAACACCAGCAGGGTATGGTGTTTGCCGATCAGCAGATGGCTCAGGCGGCGGAAGGCCTCCAGCACCAGCAGCGCCAGCACTGTGCCATAAATGCCGATCTCATACATGCCGCTTCCGATCACCAGACCGATGGCGGCGGTGACCCATAAACCCGCCGCGGTGGTTAATCCTTTCACCACCTGCTTCTGAATCATGATGGTGCCAGCACCCAGGAACCCCATGCCGCTGACTACCTGAGCGGCGATACGGCTGGGATCCAGCGCGACGTGGTCGCTGGTCAGCATGTCAGCGAAGCCATATTTTGACACCAGCATAAACATCGCACTGCCAATACCGACCAGAATATGGGTTCGCAGGCCCGCTTCCTTGGCGCGCATCTGACGTTCAAGGCCGATCAGACCGCCGAGAATGCCGGCCAGCGCAATGCGAATAAGCATATCCATCAACATGGCTTTACTCCGAAATGATAAAGGCCGAAAAAGAGTGACAGTTCAGTCATAACAGGTAAACAAGATAATTCTGCTTGCAAATGACGCCGGAGAATTTTGTAAAAAGCTGTTTCACCTCTCGACCCCTTGTACTGCCTGACATATGCTGAGCCAGCCTTTAACCCCTATTCCCGGAGTCCGACTGATGAAAGCAGCCACCTTTTTGCTGGCCGGTGCCGCATTATTACTTTCTGCCTGCAGCAGCCACAGCGATGATAATGAGCCACCGCAACAAGCCACCGCCGCCCATATCCAGCCACGGGTAGTGATGTCTTCCCTGGCAGAAAGCAACTGTGCCAATGCAGGTGGAACCCTGGCGTTTTCACATCAGCTGGATGGTTCGCGCGTGGGGATGTGTCAGTTA
Source organism: Pantoea graminicola (assembly GCF_048452665.1). Classification (NCBI taxonomy): domain Bacteria; kingdom Pseudomonadati; phylum Pseudomonadota; class Gammaproteobacteria; order Enterobacterales; family Erwiniaceae; genus Pantoea; species Pantoea graminicola. Next base: position 280,943 of record NZ_JBLWSJ010000003.1, read on the forward strand.
GTGAATGGTCGCCGCTGTGATGAACAGGCGCTGATTGGCGGGAACTGCGCGCGCTGATAAACAGGCCGGATTGCACCGGCCCGCTTACTCAGGCAGAGACCCGGTTCGGACACGCTTCGCCGCGGTCGAGCTGGCTGAGATTATTCAGTGTGGTTTCAGAAATGGCGGTCAGTGCTTCGGCAGTTAAAAACGCCTGATGGCCGGTAAATAGCACGTTATGACACGCCGACAGACGGCGGAAGACATCGTCCTGAATCACATCGTTCGACTTATCTTCAAAGAACAGATCGCGCTCATTCTCATAGACATCCATGCCGAGCGCACCAATCTTCTGCTTTTTCAGTGCGTCAATCGCCGCCTGGGAATCAATCAGGCCGCCCCGGCTGGTGTTGATAATCATCACGCCATCGCGCATCTGATTAAACGCCTCCGCGTTGAGCAGATGATGATTTTCCGGCGTCATCGGGCAGTGCAGCGTGATAACGTGAGACTCGGCAAACAGCGTCTTCAGATCGACATATTCTGCACCCAGTTCCCGCGCCTGCTGGCTGGGATAAGGGTCAAACGCCAGCAGCCGCATACCAAACCCTTTCAGAATGCGCATCGTCGCCACCCCGATTTTTCCGGTCCCGATCACGCCCGCGGTTTTCTGATACATGTTAAAACCGGTCAGACCGTCGAGGGAGAAGTTCGCATCACGGGTGCGCTGATAGGCGCGATGGATGCGGCGATTCAGGGTCATCATCAGGCCGATGGTGTGTTCCGCGACCGCTTCCGGTGAGTAGGCGGGCACCCGTACCACCTCCAGGCCCAGCTCTTCAGCCGCAGCCAGATCCACATTGTTGAAACCGGCGCAGCGCAGCGCGATAGCTTTTACGCCCAGCCCGGCCAGCTCTTCCAGCACCGGACGACTGCCATCATCATTGACAAAAATACAGACGGCATCGCAACCCACTGCGGTTTTCGCCGTGTTCTCCGTGAGTAAAAAATCAAAAAAGAGCAGTTCAAAACCAAACTGCTGATTAACCTGCTCAAGGTATTTCTGATCGTAATGTTTAGTGCTGTAAACCGCGATCTTCATGGTTGTGCTCCTGCAGAGTGATAAACCAAGGATAACGTTTTCTGGCTGACTTTGCTGAAAGAGCTGACCGGCGTCTGGCGCAGACCTTCACCTCTGGCAGATTACATGCCATCATTCCTGTCAGGATACTGTAAGGAAAAGGATTATGGCTTTCATGCCACGGATTTTCCGGCGACGGCTGGCGGCGATTCTGGCGCTGATTTTGCTGCTGCTCGGCCTGATGCTGACTGTGACTCAATGGCTGCCGCGACTGGCCGGTATCTGGCTGCCCGCTGAGACCCGTATTGAGCTTGCTGGCGCACCACGCTGGCGCGACGGCGGCCTGTGGCTGCCGCAGATCCGCTATCTGGCGGCGGACTGTTCACTGGCCACCGTCAAAGCTGTGTCACTGGGCTGGCATCAGTCGCGCTGGAAACTCAATGCAGCGGAACTGACGCTGGACAGCGCCTGCCTGCAGAAACTGCCAGCCAGTGAGCCAGACGCAGCCGCCCCCAGAACCCTGGCCGAATGGCAGGCGATGCTGCCCGGTGCCGATGTGCATCTGGGTAAAGTGGTCGTTGCGCCGTGGCAGACCTATGCGGGCTCCCTGGACCTGACGCTGGAAAAAGATCGCCAGCAGCTGACGTACCAGGGAGAGAATCTGCAGCTGGCGGCAACCCTGACCGGCCAGCAGCTGGCTGTCACGCGTTTGCGGTTTACCCATCCCGCACTGCCTGAGCCGATGACTCTCAGGGGGAATCTGCAGCTGCCTGCTTTCGCCACAGACCTGCCGGTGCAGGGCGAGGTCGCAGGGCAGCTCGCCCTGGCAGCACTGCCGCATCCTCTGCAGCTCACGCTTAACTGGCAGCAGCAGCAGGGTGAACTGCGTGTGGCGATGGCGGAACAGGAGAAACCGCTGCTCCGTTTACCGTGGCAGATAAGCCGCGATCAGATTCAGATTGAGCAGGGCGAATACGCCTGGCCGCTGGAGGCGCAGCCGCTCTCCGGGTTCGTTAACCTGACGCTGAATAACTGGCAGGCGGGCCTGGAGGGCAGCCAGATCACGGGGCGGATCAATCTGCTGACCCGGGGACGTGGCGGCAAGGGCAACGTCGTACTCGGCGTGGGGCCGGGTAACCTCAGCCTGACGGACAGCAACCTGCCGTTTCAGATCACGGGGGAAAGCAAACTGGCCGCCCTGCAACTCTACGGATCGGTACCGGGCCGGCTCAGCGGCTCCCTGCTTGACCCTCAGCTGGTGCTGCAGCCCAAATCGCTGCTGCGCCTGAAGGGCAGGATCTTGTCCACGCTGGAGGTGGATGAGGCGCGCTGGCCGCTGGCGGGGGTTCGGCTCTCGTCGCAGGGGATCGATGGCCGCCTGCAGGCGATCCTCACCGCGCACGACGCCAGTTTTGGCCGTTTCCGGCTCCATCTTGATGGCCGCGCCACCGACTTCTGGCCCGATAAAGGCGAATGGAACTGGCGCTACTGGGGCGGCGGCGAGATGCTGCCGCTGCAGGCGCGCTGGGATGTCAAAGGCACCGGTGGCTGGCACGATACGCTGATCCATCTGGACACGCTCTCCACCGGCTTTAACCAGCTGGCCTACGGCAGTGTTAACGTGGCCTCTCCGCGTCTGACGCTTACGGAACCGGTTAACTGGCAGCGCGATGTGGCGCAGCCTTCCTTTAAAGGCCATTTCCGTTTGCAGGCGGGCGAAACCCGCTTCAGCTATGGCGGCCGCCTGGCCGCGTCCACGCTCGATTTTGAGGCTAAAGGCCGCGACCCCGGCTATTTTCTCTGGCGGGGCGAGTTAAAGGCCGGTCGTGTGGGGCCGCTGCGCGTCAATGGCCGCTGGGATGGTGAGCGGCTGCGCGGTCAGGCCTGGTGGCCGACCCAGTCGCTGACGGTCTTTCAGCCGCTGCTCAGCCCCGACATGAAAATGCAGATACAGGATGGCAGCTTACAGGCGCAGGTGGCGTTTTCGGCCGCGCCGGATCAGGGATTCGAGGCCGGAGGCCACTGGCGAGTCAGACAGGGCAGCGTCTGGACGCCCGACAGTCAGGTTAACGGCATCGACTTCTCGCTGCCGTTCCGCTTCAGGGCCGATCACTGGCAGTTCGGCCAGCATGGCCCGGTGTCGCTGCGGATCGCGGAGATTAAAAACCAGTTCGCGATGCAGAATATTCGCGCCGACCTGCAGGGTAACTGGCCGTGGTCTGAAGCGGCACCGCTGACGCTGCAGAATGTCAGCCTCGATCTGCTGGGCGGCCAGATTACGCTGCCCGCGCTGCGGATGCCGCAACATGAACCCGCCCGGGTGTCGCTGCGTAACATCAGCCTGAGCAGGCTGGTGACGGCGCTGAAGCCCAAACAGTTTGCCATGTCGGGCAACGTCAACGGCGAACTGCCGTTATGGCTGAACAACCCACGCTGGCTGATCGAGAAAGGGTGGATTGCCAACAGTGGCGCGCTGACCTTCCGGCTGGACAAGGATATGGCGGATGCCATTACCCGCAATAACGTGGCGACCGGCGCTGCGCTGGACTGGCTGCGTTATATGGAGATCTCCCGCAGCTGGGCCACAATCAATCTGGATAACCTCGGCGACCTCTCAATGGAGTCGCAGGTGCAGGGCGTCAGCCGCTTCAGCAACCGTCGTCAGACGGTCAATCTTAACTATCATCACCAGGAAAATCTCTTTCAGCTCTGGCGCAGCCTGCGCTTCGGCGATAATTTGCAATCCTGGCTTGAGCAACATGCGACGTTGCCGTCGAACAAGGACACTTCACCATGAGCCTGAAGGCACTACTGGTAATGGCAGCCGGACTGCTGAGCATCGGCTGTGTGCCGCGCATTGAAGTCTCGGCACCCAAAGAGCCCATCACCATCAACATGAACGTCAGAATTGAGCACGAGATCCATATCAAAGTCGATAAGGATGTCGAAGCGTTACTGAAAAACCAGAGCGGTCTGTTTTGAGGAGAGGAACGATGAAACGCATAAGCGTGGCGCTTTTACTCGCTTTGACGATGGCGCAGCCCGCCTGGGCGCTGACGCTGGATCAGGCGCGGAAATCGGGCCGGGTGGGGGAAACGCTCTCCGGCTATCTGGCCGCGCGGGCGCAGGATCCTGAAACCCTGGCGCTGGTGCAGCGCATCAATGCCGGACGTCAGCAGCAGTACCAGCGTCTGGCGGATCAGAATCGTCTCTCTGTGGCGGATGTGGCGAGTATCGCCGGGCAAAAGCTGGTGAGCCGCGCGGGCGCGGGCGAATATGTCCGCGGCATCAACGGCCAGTGGCTGAGAAAAGAGACGGACAGCGACATCTCGCCATAAAAAAACCGGGCGCGTGGCCCGGTTCTTTTCGGTGTCATCCTGAGATGAGACGCCGTTATGCCGTCACGATCTGCGCGATAGCGTCTTTGGCTTCTGCGGTCGCTTTGCTGGCCACTTCCGGACCGTATGCGATGCCTTCAGCAAACACGAACTCGACGTCGGTGATGCCGATAAAGCCCAGGAACAGCTTCACGTAAGGGGTCAGCAGGTCTGACGGGGTATCTTTGTGGATGCCGCCACGGCTGGAGATCACAACCGCCTTTTTGCCTTTAACCAGGCCTTCCGGGCCAGCTTCGGTGTAGCGGAAGGTCACGCCAGCACGGGCGATCAGGTCAAAGTAGTTTTTCAGCTGCGTCGGGATATTGAAGTTGTACATTGGCGCGGCAATCACCACTTCATCATGCGCCTGCAGTTCCGCAATCAGTTCATCAGAGAGGTTCAGCGCGTCCTGCTGGCGGGGGGAGAGTGGCGTATCGGAAGGACGCATCGCACCCACTAACTCGCCATCCAGAACCGGAATCGGGTTAGCGGCCAGGTCGCGTACGGTCACTTCTTTACCCTGCGCCTTAGCCTGTTCAACATAGAAGTCAGCAAGCTGGCTTGACTGTGAGTAACCTGCAAGGATGCTTGATTTCAGAACTAAAACTTTGCTCATGGTAATTTCCTGTCTGTTACGCGGAAGGGTTCCCGCTCAATGGGTTACACTCTACGGTTATCAATGGTGCGGTGAAAGCGCAATATTTCGAGACCTATGTTCGAATTTATTGAATAAGCGTACCCGTGGTCAGACGCCGGAACGGTTCAGAATGTGCTATGATTCGCGCAATTATTTTATTAATTCAGCTGGTTATCCCGGCTTGCAGTGCCCGGTTTCACGCCGCAGCACTGTCTGAGTAAGGTACGTCACTATTATGTCATCTCCCGAAATCTCCCCACTGGACGCACTCCGGGCGCAGCTCGACGGCCTGATGCTGAGCGATCGTCAGCGTCTGCAGCGCCGTCTGCAGGGTGCCAGAAAAGTTAAAAATCCGCAGGCACAGCAGGGCATTGCCCGGGAGCTGGAGCAGGAAATTATTGCCGCCGGGCAGCGGGTGGCCCAGCGGCGTGCCGCCACGCCAGCCATTACGTTTCCTGACAACCTGCCGGTAAGCCAGAAGCAGCAGGATATTGCTGAGGCGATTCGCAATCACCAGGTGGTGATTGTGGCCGGTGAAACCGGCTCGGGTAAAACCACTCAGCTGCCCAAAATCTGTCTGGCACTGGGGCGTGGCGTCACCGGACTGATCGGTCATACGCAGCCGCGTCGTCTGGCAGCGCGGACCGTGGCGAACCGCATTGCCGATGAACTGGGCACCTCGCTGGGTGGCTGTGTCGGCTATAAAGTGCGCTTCAACGACCAGGTCAGCGATCTGACGCAGGTTAAGCTGATGACCGACGGTATCCTGCTGGCCGAGATCCAGCAGGATCGCCTGCTGATGCAGTATGACACCATCATCATCGATGAGGCGCACGAGCGCAGCCTGAATATCGACTTCCTGCTCGGCTATCTGCGTGAGCTGTTACCACGCCGTCCCGATCTGAAAGTCATCATCACCTCCGCCACCATCGATCCACAGCGATTCTCGCGTCACTTTAACCATGCGCCGGTGATCGAAGTCTCCGGCCGGACCTATCCGGTCGAGGTGCGCTACCGGCCGGTGGTCGACGAGGCGGATGAGGGCGATCGTGACCAGTTACAGGCGATTTTCGATGCGGTGGATGAGCTGGGGCGCGAGAGCCATGGCGACATCCTGATCTTTATGAGCGGCGAGCGCGAAATCCGCGACACCGCCGACGCGCTTAACAAGCGCGATCTGCCGCACACCGAGGTGCTGCCGCTCTATGCCCGCCTGTCGAACGCCGAACAGAACCGGGTCTTTCAGTCGCACAGCGGCCGCCGTATCGTGCTGGCGACCAACGTCGCCGAGACCTCGCTGACAGTGCCCGGCATCAAATATGTGATCGACCCCGGCACGGCCCGTATCAGCCGCTACAGCTTCCGCACCAAGGTGCAGCGCCTGCCGATTGAACCGATCTCCCAGGCCTCCGCCAACCAGCGAAAAGGGCGCTGTGGTCGTGTTTCAGACGGGATCTGCATCCGTCTCTACGCGGAAGATGATTTCCTGAGTCGTCCGGCGTTTACCGATCCGGAAATTCTGCGCACCAACCTGGCGTCGGTGATCCTGCAGATGACCGCGCTGGGGCTGGGCGATATCGCGGCCTTCCCGTTTGTGGAAGCACCCGACAAGCGCAACATTCAGGATGGTGTCCGTCTGCTGGAAGAGCTGGGCGCGCTGACGCTCAACGAAGAGACCGGTCACTATAAGCTCACCGGCTCCGGGCGTCAGCTGTCGCAGTTGCCGGTCGATCCCCGGCTGGCGCGGATGGTGCTGGAAGCGCAGAAATATGGCTGTGTGCGCGAAGTGATGATCATCACCGCAGGCCTGTCGATTCAGGATCCGCGCGAGCGTCCGGCCGAGAAGAAGCAGGCATCCGATGAGAAGCATCGCCGCTTTGCCGATAAAGATTCCGACTTTATGGCCTATGTGAACCTCTGGAACTATCTGGCGGAGCAGCAGAAAGCGCTGTCCGGCAATCTCTTCCGTAGGCAGTGCAAAAGTGACTTCCTGAACTACCTGCGCGTCAGGGAGTGGCAGGATATCTACACGCAGCTGCGTCAGGTGGTGCGTGAGCTGGGGATCCCGGTAAACAGCGAACCGGCCGAACTGCAGCAGGTGCACTGCGCGCTGCTGAGCGGGCTGCTGTCGCATATCGGCCAGAAAGACAGCGACAGGCAGGAGTATACCGGCGCGCGCAATACCCGTTTCGCCATCTTCCCCGGTTCCGGGCTGTTTAAGAAGCCGCCAAAGTGGACGATGGTGGCAGAGCTGGTGGAGACCAGCCGCCTGTGGGGCCGGACTGCGGGCCGGATCGAGCCGGAGTGGATCGAGCCGCTGGCGCAGCATCTGATCAAACGCAGCTACAGCGAGCCGCACTGGGAGAAATCGCAGGGCGCGGTGATGGCCTCCGAAAAGGTCACGCTTTACGGGCTGCCGATTGTTGCCGCCCGTAAGGTGAACTATGGCCGTATCGATCCGGTGCTGAGCCGTGAACTCTTTATCCGTCACGCGCTGGTGGAGGGCGACTGGCAGACCCGTCACGCCTTCTTCCGGGCCAACCAGAAACTGCGCAGCGAAGTGGAGGATCTGGAGCACAAATCCCGTCGTCGCGACATTCTGGTCGACGATGAAACGCTGTTTGCCTTTTACGACCAGCGCATCGGCAAAGAGGTGGTGTCGGCGAAACATTTTGACAGCTGGTGGAAACAGGCCAGCCGTGAAAATGCGCAGCTGCTGAACTTCGACAGAGAGATGCTGATGAAAGAGGGCGCGAACAGCGTCAGCCAGCTCGACTATCCCAACTTCTGGCATCAGGGCAACCTGAAACTGAAGCTGAGCTATCAGTTCGAGCCGGGCGCGGATGCGGATGGCGTGACGGTGCATATTCCGCTGCCGCTGCTGAATCAGGTGGAGGATGCCGGATTTGAGTGGCAGATCCCCGGCATCCGTCGTGAGCTGATTATCGCGCTGATCAAGTCGCTGCCCAAACCGCTGCGCCGTCATATGGTGCCGGCACCTGACTATGCCGAGGCGTTCCTGGGCAGGGTCACGGCGATGGAGATGCCGCTGGTTGATGCGCTGGCGCGCGAGTTTCGCCGCATGACCGGCGTCACGCTGGACCGCGAAGAGTGGCAGTGGGAACAGGTGCCCGATCATCTGAAAATGACCTTCCGGGTGGTGGATGAGCACAATCGCAAACTGCTGGAAGGCAAAGATCTCACCGCGCTCAAGGCTCAGCTGAAAGGCAAAGTGCAGGAAACGCTGTCGAAAGTGGCCGACGATGGCCTGGAGCAGAGCGGGCTGCATATCTGGAGCTTTGGCGAACTGCCCCGCAGCTACGAGCAGAAGCGCGGCAGTTATCAGGTCAAAGCCTGGCCGGCGCTGGTGGATGAGAAAGAGAGCGTGGCGATCCGCCTGTTTGACAGCGAGCAGGAGCAGCAGAAGATGATGTGGCGCGGCCAGCGTCGGCTGCTGCTGCTGAATGTGCCGTCGCCGGTGAAATATCTGCACGAAAAGCTGCCCAACAAAGCCAAGCTCGGCCTCTACTTCAATCCCTATGGCAAAGTGCTGGAGCTGATCGACGACTGCATCGCCTGTGGCATCGACAAGCTGATGGCGGAGGCGGGCGGTCCGGCCTGGGATCAGGCCACTTTCGAGCAGCTGCGTGACAAAGTGCGCGGCGAACTCAATGAGACCGTGGTCACCATCGCCAGTCAGGTCGAGCAGATCCTGACAGCCGTCTTCAACATCAACAAGCGTCTCAAGGGGCGGGTCGATATGACGATGGCGCTGGCGCTCTCTGATATCAAGGCGCAGATGAGCGGTCTGGTCTATCGCGGCTTTGTCACCGGAAACGGCTGGCAGCGGCTGGCCGATACGCTGCGTTATCTGCACGGCATCGAGCGCCGCCTGGAGAAACTGCCAGCCGATCCGCACAGCGATCGCGCCCGCATGTTAAAAGTGCAGGCGGTGGAGCAGGCTTATCAGGCGTGGCGGAATAAACTGCCGCCGCAGCGCCAGGATGATGAAGAGGTGCAGAACATCCGCTGGATGATCGAGGAGCTGCGCATCAGCTACTTTGCTCAGCAGCTGGGAACGCCTTATCCCATCTCGGATAAACGGATCCTGCAGACGATGGAGCAGATCGCGAACTAAGAGCGCCGGGGCGCGCGGTTAACGGCGCGCCCCGGACAGTGCGGTCTGGCTGGCTTACTGCGCGAGCGATTCCAGCTTGTCTTTGAACGAGGTGACGGCAATCGCGCGGTTGTCCGCCAGATAGCGATCTTTTGCAGCCGGCGCTGAACTCTGAACCGCAATTAACTGCCAGCCATTCTCGCTGTTCAGCAGCAGCGGAGAACCGCTGTCGCCCGGCAGCGTGTCGCACTGATGGGAAAGCACGGCGCGCTGCGCCCAGCCGGTGATCAGACAGTTACTGTGGGAGTAGAGCGTATCAAGATGATCGGCCGGATAGCCCGCCTGGGTCACCTTGCGGCCGGTCAGTTTCAGCGCGGCCGTGAGATCGCTGCGTGAACCGTCGAACAGGGGGATTGGCGTAATCGCTGACGGCGGATTGCGCAGTATCACAATGCCGTAATCATAGGGTGCCGCACTGCTCGGTACGATCCAGCCTTCACCATCCGCCTTTAATTTTGACGCCAGCGAGGGTTCAACCCGCGCGTCGATATCATGCAGCTCGTAGCGCCAGCCTTTGTCGCTGGCCATAAAACGCAGCGCCACCGGCTTATCAAATTTACCCGGCGGGGCGAGCAGACAGTGTCCGGCGGTCAGCGCCAGATGCGGAGAGATGAGCGTCGCGGTGCAGAGGTTGCCGCTTTCGGTCTCCAGCTGGCCAATCGCATCCCAGGGTGCTGCGGTAATATCGGTGATAGCCTGACGATGGTCCTTGCCGAAGAACAGCATTTTAATCTCGGCAGGCGTCGGTGAGTCATCATCATCATCGGCATGAACAGTAGTGGCAAAGCTGAAAAGTCCAACCATTAACAGGGTAGCCAGGCGCATAGAAATCTCAATGGCGAGAAAAGTAACGTTATTGTTATTCCGCAGGTACGGTAACTATAGTCGGTGAGCGTTGAAAAAGGGAGTTTTATTGGTTAATCAGTACGCTACAGCGATCAAATAAAAAAGCTTGCTGCAACAATGCCACACAGGATCATAACCAGCAGAATAATTTCGAAGCGATAGCGACGCACCATTTTTTCCACCTCAGTAAAGAAACACCCGGCAGAACCGGGTGTTTTTAATCATTATCGCGTGGCCGTGCGTGACAGGCGACCTTAGTTTTTAGCAGCTGATTTCACAACTTTTTTGTGGTGCATCTTTTTAGCGGCCTGCGCTTTCTGAGCCGGTTTTACCGCTTTTTTGTGGTGCATTTTTTTAGCAGCCTGCGCTTTCTGTGCAGCTACTTTTTTGTGGTGAACTTTTTTAGCAGCCTGGGCTTTCTGAGCGGCTGGCTGAGTGGCTTTCTTGTGGTGCACTTTTTTAGCAGCCTGCGCTTTCTGTGCAGCCGCTTTCTTGTGGTGAACTTTCTTAGCAGCCTGCGCTTTCTGCGCTGCATCTTTCTTCACTGCTTTTTTGTGGTGTTTCTTAGCAGCCTGGGCTTTCTGCGCAGCTTTATGGTGTTTCTTGTGCGCAGTTTTGTGAACGGTTTTAGCCGGTGCAGCAGCGGTAGTGGTGGTGGTTGTTGCGGCTGGCGCAGCAGCAGCTGGAGCAGCTGTGGTGTCAGCAGCGAAAGCAACAGAAGACATACCCATAGCAGCGGCGACAACCAGTGCAAATAATTTTTTCATTGCAAATCCCTCGAAGACTATTTTTTCATGTGTAGCCCACTGCGGGGCCGGTGAAGAGACTATAGGGAAAGCAATGCGCGGTGTCCGTGGGTGTTTGGTATCGGCGTGTAACCGATTGTACAAAGGGGGGGAAGGGGCGGCCGGCAGGCCGCCCTGACACTCAGTTATTCAGGTAACGCTGCTCAAGATGCTGGCGGAAAAACGCCGGGTTCAGCGCTTCACCGGTGGCGTTGATCAGCAGTTGATCGGTGGAGAAACGGCTGCCGTGCTGCCAGATATTCTGTTGCAGCCAGTCGAAGACCGGCTGCAGTTCACCGTGCTGAATCAGCTCGCTGAGCTGCGGAATGGCCTGTTTCACCGCCCGGAACAGCTGTGCGGCGTACATCGCGCCCAGCGTGTAGGTCGGGAAGTAGCCAAAGGCGCCGTCGGTCCAGTGAATGTCCTGCATACAGCCGTCACGGTAGTTCCCGCGGGTGTCCAGCCCCAGCGACTGCATCATCTTCTCATCCCAGAGCGCCGGGATATCCTCAACCTCAATGTCGCCCTCAATCAGCGCCTGCTCGATCTCATAGCGCAGAATGACATGGGCCGGGTAGCTCAGCTCATCGGCGTCAACCCGGATCAGGCCCGGTTCTACACGCTGGGCGAGGCGCACGAAATTATCCGCCTGCAGGGCGGGCTGATCGCCGAAGGTGGCCGTTATCTGCGGCAGAATACGCTGCAGGAATTCACGGCTGCGGCCCAGCTGCATCTCCATAAACAGGCTCTGGGACTCATGGATCGCGGTGGAACGCGCCAGCGCCACCGGCTGACCGCGCCACTGCTGCGGCAGATTCTGCTCATAGCGGGCGTGGCCGGTTTCATGAATCACGCCCATCATGGCGCTGAGAAACTCCGCCTCGTTGTAGCGGGTGGTGATGCGCACATCTTCCGGCACGCCGCCGCAGAAAGGGTGCGCACTGATGTCCAGCCGGCCATGATTAAAGTCGAAGCCCAGCGTCTCCATGATGCTCAGGCCGAGCTGGCGCTGGGCAGGCACCGCGAACGGCCCCTGCGGCACGATCACCTGCTGCTGCGCCTGTTTTTCCACCACCTTCTGCAGCAGGTCGGGCAGCCAGGTTTTCAGTTCGCCAAAGGTCGCATCCAGCCGGGCGCGTGTCATCCCCGGCTCGTAAAGATCCAGCAGCGCGTCGTAGCGCGAAGCGCCGCTGGCGTCGGCACGGCGCTGTGCCTCTTCGCGGCTCAGGCGCACCACCTCTTTGAGGTTGGCGGCGAAACCCTGCCAGTCGTTGGCCGGTCGCTGCGTGCGCCAGGCGTGTTCACAGACTGAACCGGCGATCGACTTCGCTTCAACGAACGTATCGGGCAGCAGGGTCGCCTGCTGGTAAGCCCGCTGCATCTCATTCAGATTGGCGCGCTCGACGTCGTTGAGCGACTCCTGCCCGGCGGCCCGGAGCCATTCCCCGACCTGCGGGGCGGTCAGGATCTGATGCTGCAGAACACTCATTTCGGCCAGGGCTTCCCCCCGTGCCTGACTGCCGCCCGGCGGCATGGTGGTCTGCATGTCACAACCGGCGATAGCGGTGACGTGGCTGAAACGGGAGAGACGCTGAAAGGTCGCGGTAAGGTGCTGATACGCTGAGGTCACGCAGGACTCCTTGTGTTTTATCGCAGCGGAATTTCCCGCAAGGTTAAATCAACCGGCCAGCAAAAGCGAACGCTGGCACCGCCCAGCGGGCTGGCTTCAATCATGACGCTGCCGCCCAGTGCCTGGGCGATCGAGTGGACGATCGCCAGGCCAAGGCCGCAGCCGCCGGTGGCGCGGTCACGGCTGGGATCGAGCCGGACAAAAGGTTCAAACACCCGTTCGCGCTCTTCAGGCGGGATGCCCGGCCCATCGTCTTCCACCTGCAGACAGCCGGTCGGGCCGTCGAACCATAAACTGACGCGCAGCCGCTGCCGGGCATAGCGCAGGGCGTTGTTGACCAGATTATCCAGCACCCGCTCCATCAGGCGGCTATCGGAGACGCCGATGTTTTCGCGCTGCGGCAGGTCCAGATCGAGCCGCATCCCGGGATTGATGGTGCGAAAATCATCCAGCCGCTCACGCAGCCAGCTAGCCAAATCCTGTCTCTTCAGGTTGAGATCGACGCGCGGGCGGTCAAGGCGCGCATAGGTCAGCAGCTCTTCGATCAGGCTCTCCAGCTGGCCGATATCGCGATTCAGCGCCACCCGTTCGTTATCTGTCAGGTTATCGCTCATCTCCAGCCGGTAACGCAGGCGCACCAGCGGGGTGCGCAGCTCATGCGCGATCCCATCGATCAGCTGCTTCTTGCTGGCGACCAGGGTATTGATGTTCTCGGCCATCTGGTTAAACGCGATGCCGAGCCGGAACAGGCTGGAGGTGCTGTCGAAATGGGTACGCACATCCAGCTCGCCGCGGCCAAACCGCTGCGCTGCTTTCTCCAGACGCTGCATCTCCTGCCAGTGAGGCCGCAGCCAGATAAACACCGGCAGCGCCAGCGACATGCCGATAAAGACCAGCAGGGCTATGTCCAGCAGGCGCATCTGATGCAGATAGAAGAGGTAGGGGATCGGCCCGACCGACAACACATAGTGGCTGCGGGGAATATGCTGCAGGAAGGTGTACTGGTCGTCGAGCGCCACAATCTCGCCAGCCCGCAACCGGCGCATATTCCCCTCATCGAGCTGGAATTTGTTCATCGGCTCGATATGCAGATCGAACGATAAACCGAGGTCGAGACTCTTGATGGTCTTGTTCCAGTCGCGCGGCGGGATCTCACGCAGTTCGCTGCGGATCAGATAGAGCGAGCTGGCCATCAGATCGTTCATCGACTGGCGGCCCGCACGTTCTGCGGTGAACTTGTAGACCAGCCCTACCAGCAGCGCCATCACCAGGAAGCAGACGAACAGCAGCAGATAGAACTGAATAAAGAGCTTTCTCATAGTACGCGGGTATCCCAGGCCTGGGGGGCAAACAGATAGCCTTTGTTACGGATAGTCTTGATGCGGAACGGCTCGGTGGCGCTGTCATGCAGCTTCTTGCGCAGGCGCGAGATCGCAACGTCGATGCTGCGGTCGAGCCCGTCGTAGCTGACACCGCGCAGGGTTTTCAGCAGCGCATCGCGGTTAAGCGTCTGCCCCGCATGGCTGGCGAGCACCCACAGCAGATCAAAATCTGCGGTCGACAGCGCGATCTGCTCATCAAACAGCGTGACCTGACGATTCAGGGCATCGATAGTCAGCGAGCCAAAGCGCAGCATCCGGTTGGCCGCCGGTGCACTGGGGATATCCTCCGGCTGGCCCTGGGTTGACTGACGCAGATGCAGGCGCAGGCGGGCCAGCAGCACCGCCGGAGGCGTGGTCTTCAGAATGTAATCCTGGGCACCCATCTCCAGGGCCAGAATATGGTTCATGTCGCTGTCCAGCGAGGTGAGCAACACGATGGGGCCCTGCCAGTTGGCCCGCAGATCCCGACAGATGGTCATGCCATCTTTGCCCGGCAGCATGATATCCAGCATCACCAGATCGGGCTGCTGCTCGGCGATCACCGCCTCAGCGCGATCCCCGCGGGTCTCAACAATCACCTCAATGTCGTGACGACCGAGGTAGGCCGCAATCAGTGAACCCACTTCGGGTTCATCTTCAACATAAACAATTTTGTTCATAGTTCACAAAGCAGAGACAGGGGTGGGCGAAAGCATATCTTTTCCTGGTCCTGAGCTCTACGTTATCGCACGAAATATCCGTGGCTTGCTGGTATATAACCGGCAAAATGTGTAATCATTAGCGCGGCCTTTCTGCGCCAGGTTTGGGATATTGATGATTACCATGAGGAGCGTTAGTGTGTCTGATAAAGAGCTGGCATCAGCCATATACCCCGACCGCATCTGCTTCAATTACAGTGACTTTCTCTCCGCTTCCTGCAAAAAACGCTGGAGCTTCGTCGATGCTATTTATGGTGTGATGCCGATATTTGGCATGGTGACACGTAAATCGGCACACCGCTTACAGGGCAGTGACGACCCGTTAAAAGAATTAGCATTACAAATCATTTCTACCCAGGTCAGCGACGAAATCAATATCGCGCGGCTGATTACGCTGGCGGAACAGCAGCGTATCAGCCGCTTCGATATTCAGCTACCGTATCCGCTGTCGGCGGAGCAGCTGGACGCGATTCATCATGAATATGCGAAGCCGCTGAATCTTACACAGCAGGATGACCTGCTGTGCGTCTCGATTCCTCTGCAGTCACACTAAGCCGTCAGCTGCCATACGGCGGGCAGCGTAGCCGCAATCAGTAATCCCATTGCAATCCGCTCCAGCGTGGTCAGCGCAATCTCTGCGCGGCCGCCGCGACGGGCAAACAGAAACAGCAGCAGGCCGGGAGTATAGAGCACCACGGACATCATCAGGTGCAGCGGCCCCGACGCGTAGAGCAGCCAGATGCCATACAGACTCGCGCCGATGCCGGTCGCCAGCGCCAGCGGCTTGCGCTGCCCATAGACGACCCTGATCAGATATAACCCCACCAGCAGATAGGGCACCAGGATCATCTCCGACGCGATGGTGAGCAGGTTGTTGTAGTCGGCCCCGGTCAGCGCAATCAGGATCAGGCAGAACTGGATGCTGCCGTTGGTCAGCCACAGCGAGGCGGCCGGTGCGTTATGGCGGTTCTGACGGGCGATGCTGCGCGGAAAGGCACCCTGCTGCGCTGCGATCAGCGGTACTTCAGCGGCCATAATCGTCCAGCTCAGATAGGCGCCGCACACCGAAATAATCAGGCCCACCGCAATCACCGCATCGCCCCAGTTGCCCATCAGTCGGGTCATTAACCCGGCCATTGAGGGGTTGCGCATCCCGGCCAGCTCCGCGCGTGGCACCACGCCCAGCGACAGCAGTGTGACCAGCAGATAGACCAGCAGGGCGGCCAGCACGGCCAGCAGCGTGGCCCGGCCCACATCCTTTTTCTGACGCGCGCGGGCAGAAACCACCACCGCGCCTTCGACCCCGATAAAGACCCACAGGGTGATCAGCATGGTCTGCTTGATCTGCTCCCACAGCGGCTGCCCCAGCGTAACGCCGGAAAAATCGAAGCGGAAGCGATCATAGTTAAACGCCATCACTGCCAGCACAATAAACAGCAGCAGCGGCACCAGCTTGCCCAGTGTCGCCATCAGGTTGATGCTGGCTGCCGTCTGTACGCCGCGCAGCACCAGCCAGTGAACCAGCCAGAGCAGCACGGAAGCGCCCAGCATGGCCTGCCAGGTATTGCCGTCGCCGAAGATCACCTGGTCCGGCGTGTCGGTGAAGAAGCTCAGGGCGGAGAAAACGATCACCAGATAGGAGACGTTGGCGATCACGGCGCAGAGCCAGTAGCCCCAGGCGGAGCAGAAGCCCATCAGTTCGCCAAATCCGGCACGGGCATAGGTAAAGATCCCGCCGTCCAGATCGGGCTTCAGGCGGGTCAGCAGCAGCATCGCCAGCGACAGAAAAATAATGCCGACGCCGGTGATTAACCAGCCCAGCAGCAGTGCCGCCGGACCTGCCACCGCAGCCATATTTTGCGGCAGGCTGAACACGCCGGCGCCCAGCATCGAGCTGAGCACCAGCGCCGTCAGCGCACCGAGACCTAATTTTTTCTCCAAAACAACCTTCCCGCTAGCATATATGGCTGGGTAATCCGGTTTTCATCACTGAGATATCGCAGCGCAGCCGCAATTGACAGAGACAATGTCCGGTGAAACAGGCGGCAGATTTTACGGAGTGTGGCAGGGGATGGCAATGCGTGACTATGCAAATCAGCGCAGGAATTATGCAAACAGCAGGGCGGCTGACGCCGCCCTGAAAGGATTACTTAAACAGGTCCGCGGTAACGGTCAGGTTGCCGCCACTCTGGTTCTGCCACTGACGGGTGACGTGGTAGAACTTCGCCCCTCTGTCGGCCGCACGCTTCGCCACTTCTTCTGAGACCTCTGTCGGGGTGCCGAAGTGTCCGGTGAAAGTTACGGTATCGAACGGCTGCATCTGCGCGGCCGTAATCGCGTTCACTTCCTGCACGGATTTGCCGTTTGGCAGATTCACCGTGTAGCGCTTGCCGGTAGAGCTTTGCGTTTCGAAGAAACGACCCACTTTACTGCTTGGCGTTTCAGACGAGGCTACGCCAGGGATCTCGACGTTAGCCGCCGCTGCGCCACCGGCTGCCAGCGCGGCTTTACCCGCTTCGGAATCGGCCGGGATGGCGTTCGGGTTCTGCACCACGCGCGCTTTTGCATCGGCTTTATAGACATAAGCCGTCACGTACTGGTTGCCGCCGCTGTTAGCGTCGATCTGGCGAACGATAAAGAAGGAGGCGGCGCCTTTCTGTTTCGCGGCTTTGGAGATCGCGTCGTTAACGTCCGGCTGGCTGGCAAAGAAGCCGCTGACCGAAACAGTATCAAAAGGCTCCAGCCGGTAGGCCTCCGCTTTTGGCAGTTCGTTGACGCCGTTAAAGCGACGGTAGGTTTTAGTGTCTGAGGCTGCCGGGGCATCGGCTTTATAGAGGTCGGCGGTGACGCGCCAGTTGCCGCTGTTGCCGTTGCTGTCGTTAATCCCCTGAATGTAGAAAGAGGCGGCGCCCAGCTGATCTGCACGCTTC
Organism: Pantoea graminicola; assembly: GCF_048452665.1. Taxonomy (NCBI): domain Bacteria; kingdom Pseudomonadati; phylum Pseudomonadota; class Gammaproteobacteria; order Enterobacterales; family Erwiniaceae; genus Pantoea; species Pantoea graminicola. The sequence goes on from NZ_JBLWSJ010000003.1 coordinate 298,465, forward strand.
GACACCGCATCGGCAGCGTCGCCAATTGCGTTGAAACGGCCGGTGATATTAATACGTTCGAATGGCTTCAACGCGGCCGCTTTTTCTGGCGTTAACTCCTGCGCAGCGAATGCATTGGCTGCCAGCAGGGACAACAGAGTGGACGCCAGAATAGTGTTCTTCAGCTTCATAAAAATAATCCTTCGCCTTACGCAAAAATGAGTACGAAAACGTGCTGGACTCTTGATGTATAACAGATTAGCCGCTGATTATTGCATGTTATAAACAGACTGTCGCAGCGATTTTTTGTCTCACATCGCGTTATTCACTTACCGTTTTTTCATTTGATTGTCATCTGAGTGCGCTAAGGCCATTTCTGCCGGAATTAACCGGTAAAAGCGGTAACGATTAGCAGTTTTTCAGTTAATGCATTGTTAAATAAAGGTTTTTAATAACGCCTTGTCCGCCCGCAGGCCATTATCTCTGGCAGAAAATCTGCCTGCGATACGATTTTGTAGTGGGATAACGCCGGTTTTTGAGCGCAATACTGAATAATCAGGCGAATGTTACGACGCGGCCTGGCGACGGTAGATCGCCTGTCACATTTTCAGTAGGTTATAAACACTTTGAAACAGAGGCGTTGCGTTCGTCAGCCGGGTCAGCGATCCCGCTGCGCGGGCGCGGTGCCGATTCGGGCCATCATCCTTTAACCGATGAAAGGAAACACTATGTTAATTGGAATACCCAAGGAAAGGTTGCCAAACGAGTCGCGCGTGGCCGCCACGCCAAAGACCGTCGAACAACTGATCAGGCTGGGTTTCAGCGTCACGCTTGAGCATGACGCCGGTAAACGCGCCAGCTTCGATGATGAAAGCTATCTCGCCGCCGGTGCCACACTCAGCGACAGAGAGCAGGTCTGGCAGTCCGATATCGTGCTGAAGGTCAATGCGCCGGATGATGAAGAGATCGCACTGACCCGCGCGGGCAGCACGCTGGTCAGCTTTATCTGGCCCGCGCAGAATCCGGCCCTGCTGGAGAAGCTGGCTGCGCGTCAGGTCACGGTGATGGCGATGGATTCAGTGCCGCGTATCTCGCGGGCGCAGTCGCTGGATGCCCTGAGTTCCATGGCGAATATCGCCGGTTATCGCGCCATCGTCGAGGCGGCCCATGAGTTTGGCCGCTTCTTTACCGGCCAGATCACGGCGGCCGGTAAAGTGCCGCCGGCAAAAGTGATGGTCATCGGGGCCGGTGTGGCCGGTCTGGCTGCGATTGGCGCGGCGGGCAGCCTGGGGGCGATTGTCCGCGCATTCGACACCCGTCCGGAGGTCAAAGAGCAGGTGCAGAGTATGGGCGCCGAATTCCTCGAACTCGATTTTGAAGAGGAGGCGGGCAGCGGTGACGGTTATGCCAGAGTCATGTCGGAGGCCTTTATCCGGGCTGAGATGGCGCTGTTTGCCAGCCAGGCGAAAGAGGTGGATATTATCGTCACCACGGCGCTGATCCCCGGTAAACCAGCCCCGGAACTGATCACCGCAGAGATGGTCGCCAGCATGAAGCCGGGCAGTGTCATTGTGGATCTGGCCGCGCAGACCGGCGGCAACTGCGCGCTGACCGTCGCCGATCAGGTGACCGTGACCCCGAACGGCGTCAAGATCATCGGTTACACCGATCTGCCCAGCCGTCTGCCGACCCAGTCTTCCCAGCTCTACGGCACCAACCTGGTCAACCTGCTTAAGCTGCTGTGTAAAGAGAAGCCGGGCGAGGTTCATATCGATTTCGATGATGTGGTCGTGCGCGGTGTCACGGTGGTTCGTGAAGGCGAAATCACCTGGCCGGCTCCGCCCATTCAGGTCTCGGCCGCCCCTCAGACCAAAGCGGCAGCCGTGAAGCCCTCAGCGCCGGTTGAAACCCGGCCTGCGTCGCCGTGGCGCAACTCTCTGCTGATGGCGCTGGCCATTGTACTGTTTGGCTGGATGGCGAGCGTCGCGCCTGCGGAATTCCTCTCGCACTTCACCGTGTTCGCACTCGCCTGTGTGGTGGGCTACTACGTGGTCTGGAACGTCAGTCATGCACTCCATACGCCGCTGATGTCGGTGACCAATGCCATCTCCGGCATCATCGTTATCGGGGCGGTTTTACAGATGGGCCACGGTGGCTGGGTCACCTTTATCGCCTTTATTGCCGTGCTGATTGCCAGCATCAATATCTTTGGTGGCTTTACCGTCACCCAGCGCATGCTGAAAATGTTTCGTAAGGGGTAAACCATGTCTGGCGGATTAGTCACTGCAGCCTATATTGTGGCTGCAATTCTGTTCATCTGTAGTCTCGCGGGCCTCTCGCGTCATGAGACCTCTAAGCGCGGCAATATTTTCGGTATCAGTGGTATGGCGATTGCGCTGGTCGCCACCATCTTTGGCCCGGACAGCAGCCATGTCGTCTGGATCCTGCTGGCGATGGTGATCGGTGGCGCGATTGGTATTCGTCTGGCAAAAAAAGTTGAAATGACCGAAATGCCGGAGCTGGTGGCGATTCTGCACAGTTTTGTGGGTCTGGCTGCGGTACTGGTGGGCATCAACAGCTACATTGAGCACGCGCCCGGCCTGCCTGCCGTGATGGAAAATATCCACCTCAGCGAGGTCTTTATCGGGATCTTTATCGGTGCCGTCACCTTCACCGGCTCGCTGGTGGCCTTCGGCAAACTGTGTGGCAGGGTCTCCTCACGGCCGCTGGCACTGCCTCATCGTCATAAGCTGAATCTGCTGGCGCTGGTCGTCTCATTCCTGCTGCTGCTGTGGTTTGTGAATACCGGCAGCAGCGCAGCGCAGGTCTTTGCGCTGCTGCTGATGACGGTGATTGCGCTGGCGTTTGGCTGGCATCTGGTCGCCTCGATCGGTGGCGCGGATATGCCGGTCGTGGTCTCAATGCTCAACTCCTACTCGGGCTGGGCGGCCGCGGCGGCCGGTTTCATGCTCAGCAACGATCTGCTGATTGTGACAGGTGCGCTGGTCGGCTCATCCGGTGCCATCCTCTCCTATATCATGTGTAAAGCGATGAACCGCTCGTTTATCAGCGTGATCGCCGGTGGCTTTGGCACCGACGTGAGCAGCGGCGATGATACGCAGGAAGCGGGGGAGTATCGCGAGATTACCGCTGAAGAGACCGCCGGGATGCTCAAGGCGTCTGGTTCGGTGATTATCACGCCGGGTTACGGCATGGCGGTGGCGCAGGCGCAGTATCCGGTGGCGGAAATCACCGCCCGGCTGCGGGCGCTGGGCATCAACGTGCGTTTTGGGATCCATCCGGTGGCAGGGCGTCTGCCGGGGCACATGAACGTACTGCTGGCCGAAGCGAAGGTGCCGTATGACGTGGTGCTGGAGATGGATGAGATCAACGATGACTTCAGCAACACCGACACCGTGCTGGTGATCGGCGCGAACGACACCGTCAACCCGGCCGCGCAGGACGACCCGCGCAGCCCGATTGCCGGTATGCCGGTGCTGGAAGTGTGGAAAGCGCAGAATGTGGTGGTGTTTAAACGCTCAATGAATACCGGCTATGCCGGGGTGCAGAACCCGCTCTTCTTCAAAGAGAACAGTCAGATGCTGTTTGGCGATGCCAAAGCCAGCGTGGAAGCGATTCTCAAAGCACTGTAATAAAAAAGGGCGGCTCACCGGCCGCCCGTTTTCTTATAAGGAGGCGTTAATCCTCCTCATCCTCTTCATCATCCAGATCAACAGGTGATTTGAAATCGTCGGGCTTCAGCGCCAGCAGATCGCAGCGCAGATGGTCGATGACCTGCTCCGCCGTATTACCCAGAAACGCCGCTGAAAGACCGGTGCGTCCGATGGTGCCGAGCACGACCACGCCCGCCCCCAGATGCGCCGCCAGGTCGGGGATCACCTCTTCCGGCAGGCCCTTCGCAACGTGGGTAAACTCTTCCCCGATAGAAAACTTCTGCCGCAGCGCCTTCATGGCCACCAGATGCTGGCCACGGATAGCGTCGTTGTAGACGCTGGGATCGAAATCGGGCAATTCAATCGCGATATTGATAGGGGTAATCGGATAGGCGCCGACCAGATGTACTTCGGTCTGATTCACCTTTTCCGCCAGCTTCACCGTTTCCCGAATCAGCTTCTGATTCAGGCTGTCATGATGGGGCTCTTCGCTGGCCAGGTTAACCGCGACAATCGCCTTGCCGCCTTCCGGCCACGGCTGGTCTTTCACCATCCAGACCGGGCAGGGGCATTTACGCAGCAGATGCCAGTCGGTCGGAGTAAAAATCACTGACTCCAGGCGGTCGTGCTGATGCGCCATTTTCAGTACCAGATCATGCTTATGGGCGAGCACTTCCTGGATAATGGCTTCAAAAGGACGGTTGTGCCAGATCACTTTGATGTCGATATCGACGCCAGCATCCAGGTAGGCGTGAGCCTGTTCGCGTATCCATTCGGTACGCTGGCTGATTACGCCCTGGCGCATCGAGGCGCGTTCATCCGGTGAAAGCAGGGTGGTCATCTCATACGAGAAGTCATAAATAGGCAGGAATGCTTTAATTCTTCCGCCAATCCGCTGATTGAGATAAACCGCACGCCGCAGCGCAGGCTGATCGTCTTGCTGGGGATCGATGGCGACCAGAATATTTTGGTATTGAGACATGAGGCATTCTCCTTAAACCCGGGCGTTGGAATAAAGATAGCCTATGTTTCACAGCGGAAGAAGTGAAAAAGTTACTGCCGGATCAACAAAATAAGAATTATTGATCCGGCGGCGGATCAGGCGGCCTGATGGCTCTGACCGGCTAACTCTTCCAGCAGGGCGTGGTTTTCGATAGTGATATATTTGCCTTTTACTGCCAGCATGCCGGACTTCTGGAAACGCCCCAGCAGACGGCTGATGGTTTCGACCGTCAGGCCCAGATAATTACCGATGTCGCCACGGGTCATGGTGAGGCGGAACTCGCGCTGTGAGAAGCCACGCTGGCCAAAACGGCGCGAAAGATTCCAGATAAACGCCGCCAGACGCTCTTCGGCATTTTTCTTCGACAGCAGCAGAATCATATCCTGATCGCCTTTGATTTCGCCGCTCATCAGCCGCATCATCTGCTGACGCAGAGCCGGCATCTTGCCCGACAGGTCATCCAGCGTTTCAAACGGTATTTCACAGACCATGGCTGTTTCCAGCGCCTGCGCAAAGCTGGGGTGGCTGGAACCCATGATGGCGTCAAAGCCCACCAGGTCGCCCGCCAGGTGAAAACCGGTGATCTGCTCATCACCCTGTTCGGTAATGGTGTAGCTTTTAATGGTGCCTGAGCGAATCGCATAGAGAGACTTCAGTTCATCCCCGGCTTTAAAGAGCGTTTGCCCTTTCTGAATCGGTTTCTTACGCTCAATGATATTGTCGAGCTGATCCAGCTCATGTTCATTTAAGGTGAAGGGGATGCAGAGCTGACTGATGCTGCAATCCTGGCAGTGAATGGCACAACCGCCTGACTGAATACGACGAATGCTGCGTTTTTCAGGGATCATAATAGTTTGCTCGACGATTATTGACTGGGGTCAATTTTACCATTTTTTGCGCTCAAGGGAACTCATCCGAGCAGCTTTACACCCACAAAGATCAGGGTCGTATTGGCTGGCGCGGAAGCCCGCTGCAGCGGGCTTTCCTGGCACGCGCTCGGCGTCGCTGTCACGAAAACTTTCCGCTTTTGTGATCTGCTCCACGGTTCTGCCGCGCGAAATTTGGGCAAAACAGCGGGGTGGCCCGGTGATTGCAGATTTTGCTACGCTAACGTCATAAGCCTGATTTACCCGCTCCATCAATTTTAACCAGGTGTGAGAAAACCATGAACCTTGATGATAACGATCTCTTTCGGGATGCCATGGGTGATGTCACGCCGTTAAAGGACACCACGTCCACCTTATGGCTCAAATCGCCCTCCACGAAAGCGCCGCGTCATCCGCCCGGTGAGTCGGAACAGGAAAACTTCCTGACCCGGGGCTATCTGGAGATCGTGCCGCTCAATACGCCGCTGGAGTACAAGGCCGATGGCATTCAGCAGGGCATTCTGGATAAGCTGCGCAGAGGGGAATATGCGCTGGATGCGAGCCTGAACCTGCTGCGTCAGCCGGTGGAGGCCTGCCGCCAGGCGCTGTTTAATTTCATGATGCAGGCGCACAAGCAGGGATTGAGGAATCTGCTGATCATTCATGGCAAAGGCCGTGATGATGAGTCGCACGCTAATATCGTGCGCAGCTATCTGGCGCGCTGGTTACCGCAGTTTGATGACGTACAGACGTTCTGCGTGGCACAGACCCAGCACGGTGGTGGTGGCGCGCTCTACGTGGGCTTACGAAAAACCGATAAAGCGCGGCTGGAAAACCGCGAGCGGCATGCGAAACGCAGCCGCTAGCTGTGAAATTTGCGGATAGTCGACATTAAAACCTCGGCGCTCAGGCTCAGTTCTGCGCCGGTGCGGGTAATAATCCCGACCGGTTCACCCGGACCGGAAGAGTTGATCGGCAGGGCGCAGACGGCATTGTGGCTGAGGTCCTCTTTAATCGCGCCGGAAGGAACAAACCAGATATAGTCGTAGCGGAGCGCGAGCTGGCGCGCCAGCGAGGTCGATGAGGTTTCGATGCAGTGAGGCGGCAGGGAGCAGCCCTGTTCATCCAGCATCTGCTGCGCGATACGGCGCGGCGCGGTGCCTTCGGGTGAAATCACTACCGGCCACTGCATGGCGCGGGATAGAGTGACGTTGTCACTTAATAGCGGGTGTTCCGGCCTGACCACCAGTTTCAGGGACTCCAGAAACAGCAGTTCATAGGTGAGCCCGGTCATCATGTCGCTGTCGGCCATCCGGCCAATGCCGATATCAAACTCGCCCGCGCGCAGGCCAGCCAGCAGGACGTTATTATGCAACGTTGCCACCTGGATGGTGGTGTTGGGCTGCAGCTGATGAAAACGGTCCAGGATACGCGGCAGCATACCCATCGCCGCCGTGGTCAGGGCGCCCAGCCGGATGATCACCGGGGCGTCACCGGGCTGTTCATTGAAACTCTGTCCGGCATGATTCAGGGCGTCGAGAACCCGGACGGCGTGAGTCAGAAACTGTTCGCCCATGGTCGTCAGCTGTGCACCCAGCCGGCCACGCTCAAACAGACGCACGCCGGTCAGCTCTTCCAGCTCGTTCAGGGTTTTAGAGAGCGCAGGCTGGCTCAGGCTCAGCGTCTCTGCCGCCCGGCCCAGGGTACCCTGTTGCGCAACGGCAACAAAGGTATGCAGATGGCGCAAGCGAATGCGCTGATTGAAAAGGATATTTTTTTCCATAGGCTCAACTTAATGAGAATTGCTGTCTTCAGGCAACAATTTAAAATGAATTCTGTTAACTTTGCTGCAAAATAATTTTAACAAACAGGGCAGCGACAGGCGGATTCGACGTTAACCTGCTGAAAGAAAACCGTTCATCTTAAAAATGCCTGAACGAAAGCACTCTCTGCCGGGCCGATATCAAGGACTTAGCGCGCTCAACCAGCACCATTCTCTCCTTTCTGCAAAAAAACTGACCGCTTAAGGTTAACGATCGGCTATCATTAGCGCCGTTTTTTTTACTTAAACTGATGTCGGATTCGTTACTCCCGGGGAGTGTTCATTGACCAGCGTCGAGGCGGTAGATGTCCGCCAGCTTATCAATCAGCAGGGGCTCAGCCGCTGGCAAAAGCGACTTATCGCACTCTGTTTTATCGTGGTGGCGCTCGATGGCATGGACATTGCGATTATGGGATTCATTGCGCCTGCGCTGAAAGCCGCGTGGGGCGTCTCCAACCATCAGCTCGGGCTGGTGATCAGCGCGGCGCTGATCGGGCTGGCGCTGGGAGCGATGGTGGCGGGGCCGCTGGCTGACCGCTATGGCCGTCGCGTGATGATCCTCTTCAGCGTCCTCTTTTTTGGACTCTGGACGCTGGCTACCGCGCTGTCGCAGAACATCGAGCAGATGATGCTGTTCCGTTTTCTGACCGGGCTGGGGCTGGGTGCCGCGATGCCCAACGTCGGCACGCTGGTGGCGGAGTATGCACCTGAGCGCCGCCGCGCCTTTATCATCACGGTGGTGTTCTGCGGCTTTACCTTCGGGGCCGCCAGCGGCGGTTTTGCTGCCTCCTGGCTGCTGCCGCGCTATGACTGGCACTCGGTGCTGCTGCTCGGCGGTATTCTGCCGCTGCTGGTGCTGCCGCTGCTGATCCGTGGCCTGCCGGAATCGGTGCGCTTTCTGATCAGCCGTGGCGCACCCGCAGCCCGCATTCACGCCATCCTCGACCGGATGATGCCGGGCAAAACCCCGCCTGACTGCGCGTTTCATGCCCCGGAAGCCACCTCGCCGGACAGCGGCGCGGTCGGCACCGTGCTCTCGCGCCGCTACCTGTTCGGCAGCACTATGCTGTGGGGCGGCTACTTTATGGGCCTGTTCCTGGTCTATCTGATTGGCAGCTGGTTGCCCTCGCTGGTCAACACACTGGGTATGTCGGTCACTGAGGCCGCCATTGTCACCGCGATGTATCAGGCTGGCGGAACCCTGGGCTCGCTGTTTGCAGGCTGGCTGATGGACCGGTTCAACGCTAATCTGGCGCTGGCTGCCATCTATGGCTGCGGCGGGCTGTTTATCGTGGCGCTTGGCTTCTCCCCGGCGGAAGCTGGCATAATGAGCGCCATCGCCTTTTGCAGCGGCTTCTGCTTCAACGGGGCCAATACCGGCATGAACGCCTTATCCGCCAGCTACTATCCGACGCATGCCCGCGCCACCGGCTCAAGCTGGATGCATGGCGTGGGGCGCGTCGGCGCGATCCTCAGCGCCTTTGTGGGAGCCGAAATGCTCTCTCTGGGCTGGTCGTTCAGCGTTATCTTCCTGCTGCTGGCGATACCGGCTGTGATCACCAGCCTGATGCTGCTGTTAAAAAATCGCTTCGGCTTTAAGCCGATCACAGATTCGTGATTTTTTCCGCTGTCGCCAGCGCGTTGCATTACAGTAGCAGCAACGCTCACGGTGTCAGGTGGATAAGATGGACAAGTTTCTCAGTGCGGATGCGATCCGCACCCGTTTTTCTCAGGCGATGTCTGCGATGTATCAGCAGGAGGTGCCGCAGTACGGCACGCTGATGCAGCTGGTCGCGACCGTTAACGATCGCGCGCTGGAAGCCGACAGCGCGCTCAGGGATCGTCTTGCGGCGGCGGATGAGATTGACCGGCTCAGCATTGAACGCCACGGTGCCATCCGCGTGGGCACGGCGGCTGAACTCGCCACGCTGCGGCAGCTGTTTGCGGTGATGGGCATGTATCCGGTCGGTTATTACGATCTCTCGCAGGCGGGCGTGCCGGTGCACTCGACCGCGTTCCGGCCGGTGGATGATGCGGCGCTGCGGCGCAATCCTTTCCGGGTTTTTACCTCGCTGCTGCGCCCGGAACTGATCGACGATGAGCCGCTGCGTGAAAAGGCCGCAGAGATCCTCGCGGCGCGCGACATCTTCACCCCCCGTTGCCGGACGCTACTGGACCTCCATGCGCAGCAGGGCGGGCTGACCGAAGAGCAGGCCGGTGAGTTTGTCACCGAAGCGCTGGAAACCTTCCGCTGGCATGCGCACAGCAGCGTTGACAGCCAGACCTATCAGGCGCTGAACCAGCAGCATCGGCTGATCGCCGATGTCGTCTGTTTTCCCGGCTGCCACATCAACCATCTCACGCCACGCACGCTGGACATCGACCGCGTACAGCAGCTGATGCCGTCGCGCGGCATCGATCCCAAAACCCTCATTGAAGGCCCGCCGCGTCGTCAGGTGCCGATCCTGCTGCGGCAGACCAGCTTTAAAGCCCTGGAGGAGCCGATCATCTTCCGCGATGGTCATCAGGGCACCCACACGGCCCGCTTCGGGGAGATAGAGCAGCGCGGCGTGGCGCTGACGCCACAGGGACGCGCGCTCTACGATCGACTCCTCAGCGAGGCGGGCAGCGGCCAGGATAATCAGCAGCATCAGCAGCATCTGGCGGAGATTTTCCGTGACTTTCCTGACGACGAAACGACGCTGCGTCAGCAGGGGCTGGCCTGGTTCCGCTATCGCCTGAGTGAAAAGGGCATGGCGATGCCGCCCGCCCAGGGTGAGTCGCTGGAAACGCTGATCGCAGCCGGGCGCATAGTGGCCGAACCGCAGACCTACGAAGATTTTCTGCCCGTCAGCGCCGCGGGCATTTTCCAGTCCAATCTGGGCGATCGGGCGCAGATCCGTTCCGCGGGTCAGGCGAGCCGCCAGACGTTCGAGACGGCGCTGGGGTGTGCCGTGCTGGATGAGATGGCGTTGTATGAAGCGCGTCAGCAGCGGTCGCTGGCCCAGTGTGGATTACGCCCTGCCTGAGATGTTTACCGGGCAACAATTCCGTTGCCCGGCAGCTTCCCGCAGCCTCCGTTTCCCTGGCTGGCCCTGAAACCGGAAAAAAAGGGGACAAATCGCCTGCCCGCCGGGAACATTAAAACGTGTTAACCGATCGCGCAGATTCCTCTGCGTGACCATCCTGAATCGTTAAAAAGATAACGGCTTAGCGGCGGGTAATCACACTGCTCAGGCGGTTCGTGTAGCACCTCCGCCATCGACCCGGCCAGAAAATGATAACCCGTGCTTAACTCATCGCCTCAACAGATGCGCGTGATCGGTTGACGATTGTGTTCATGCCTGCCCCTTACGCTTCGGTATATTCTGCAAATCCCCTCCGCGCATGGACAATGCTGGCGGGCCTGCAAATAATGGAGGAACGTCTGAACAGGGAAACAGGAATGAAAAACGAAACAGGTCTGAGGATCATGACGGCTGAGGGTGAGTTACGTGGATGCAGGGACGATGACCTTTTCGTATTCAAAGGCATACCTTATGCAGCCCCCCCGGAGGGCGCACTGCGCTGGCGTCCGCCACAGCCGGTCACGCCCTGGCAGGGTGTGCGTGATGCCACCGCATTCAGCGCCTCCTGCTGGCAGAACCGGACTTACTGTGAGGCCGTCGGCGGAGGCGATCCCGGTGAATTCAGCGAAGATGCGCTCTACCTGAATGTCTGGACGCCCGATGTCGAGCCATCCAGACCGCTGCCGGTAATGGTGTGGCTGCACGGCGGCGGGTTTACTATCGGCGCGGGCGGACTGGCCCCCTACAGCGGCAAGCCGCTGGCGTCACGCGGTGCGGTGGTGGTGACGCTCAACTATCGGCTGGGCCACCTGGGGTTCTTCTCACATCCCGCGCTGGATGCGGAATATCCGGCGGGCGGCACGGTGAACAATTTTGGTCTGCTGGACCAGATAGCCGCGCTGCAGTGGGTGCAACGCAACATTCCGTCTTTTGGCGGCGACCGTCGCAACGTCACGCTTTTTGGCGAATCGTCCGGTGCCCGCAGTGTGCTGTCACTCTGCTGTTCTCCGCTGGCGGAAGGACTGTTCCATAAAGGTATTGTGCAGAGCGCCTACAGCCTGCCGGACACGCCGCTGAAAAAAGCGCGTCAGCAGGGTGTGGCGGTAGCCCGTCATCTCGGCCTGCCGCCGGATTCCAGCGCGGCTGATCTGCGTGCGCTGCCAGCCGATGCTTTCTGGCCGCTGGAGGGGGCGCTGTCGATCCCGCCCGTGCCTATCGCCGGGGATGCCGTGCTGCCCGAACCGATGCTGCGCACCTTTCTGACGGCAAAACAGCATCGTCTGCCGCTGATGGCGGGCAGCAACAGCGATGAAGCCAGCGTGCTGGACTATTTCGGCGTGGATGCCACCGCCGTGCTGCAGCAGTTACGCGATAAAAACCGTCTTCTCTACCGGACGCTGAAATGGATGTACGACATCCATGACGATCGGTTACTGGGTCGCGCCGTGGCACGCGACATGGCGTTCAGCCTTATGCCGTGGCTGGTCATGCGGGCGCAGCATCAGGTGGGAATGCCGGGCTGGCGCTACTGGTTTGATTACGTCTCAGAACATGCCCGCGACCTCTATCTGCACGGCACCTGGCACGGCAATGAAGTGCCCTATGCGTTGAATACGCTGAGCCAGATGACCCGAACCGGCGACGGGCGACCCTTCAGCGAGGGCGATCAAGCCTTTGCCGGACGGGTCAGTGAATACTGGTTTAACTTTGCCCGCGACGCGACAGAATACAAGCATCAGCTGGCAGGGGAGATCATCTGGCCGGCATGGCATCCCGGTGAAGACGTGACAATGTCACTGGGGGAGGGAGGCGAGAACAGCATCGCGCTGAAAAGGAACTTTATGCGCGCCCGTATGCGGTTGTTCCGGTTATTCATGAGTCGTATGGTGAAGCTTTGAGTACAGGCAGATGATTAGCCTGCTAACCATGAAATCGCATGAATGAAATTTTTCTACTTTAAAAAGCTTAATATGATGAATTGATGCGTTTTTTATCCGCGAGCCCGATACCGACGCTGAAAAATTTCAGGTAACAAAACAGTTACATTTTGACATTCCTGTGCCGATAAATCGTTATGCCCGACGATTACGGGTCAACATGCATAGGATTTTGGTATGGGAATGCTCAAAAATTTTACCATTCGCGCGGTGATGCTCTCCATTCTGGGACTGTTTTGTCTGCTCTGGAGCGGCGTCGGCCTTTATAGCATCCACTCGCTAGGCGCGCTCAGCGAAGGCAACGATGTTGACCGCCATCTGGTTGAACAAATGACGGTGCTGAGCAAAGGCAACGATCAATATTTTCGCGTGATAACCCGTCTTTCCCGCGTGATGGAAAGCAAAGCTGCAGGTAAGGCGCTGACGGATGAGGCGTATGCACCGGTGCAGCAGGCGCTGGACAGCATGACGCAGCAGCTGGCGCGCTTCAAACAGCTGGCCCCCGGCCCGATGAACCCGGACGTCGTGGATGGCGTGATTCAGAGCTGGCAGAAGCTGCTGGATGATGGCGTAACGCCGCAACTGCAGCTGGCGCGTCAGGGTACAGCGGAGGCTTATCGCGAGCAGGCGAATAACGGCACCCCGCCGCTGAGTCGCGCTTTTGGCGTCAGCGCCGAGAAATTTAATCAGGCCGCCGCCGAAAAGCTGGACACTACCCGGGTGGAGGTCGACCGCCTCACTGCGATGACCAAAACTATCATCACCATCACGGTGGTTATCGGCCTGCTGATTCTGCTGTTTACCGACCGCTATCTGGTTGCCATGCTGGTGCGTCCGCTGGAGACCATCCGTAACCACTTCGCCGTCATCGCCACAGGCGATCTCAGCCAGCCGGTCAACGAGTTCGGCCGTAACTGCGTGGGTAAACTGGTTCCGCTGCTGAGTGCGATGCAGGACAGCCTGCGGGAAGCGGTCAGCGCCATCCGCAGCGGCACCGAGAATATCTCTCGCGGTGCGGCGGAGATCTCGGCCGGTAACAATGATCTCTCATCGCGTACCGAAGAGCAGGCCGCCGCACTGGAGCAGACGGCGGCCAGCATGGAGCAGTTAACCGCCACGGTGAAATTTAACGCGGATAACGCCCGTCAGGCCAGCCTGCTGGCGGAAACCGCCACCACCACCGCCCAGCGCGGCGGCCAGCTGGTCAGCGAAGTCGTCAGCACGATGGATGGCATCTCCGGCAGCTCGAAAAAGATCGCGGAGATCACCAACGTCATCAACGGTATCGCGTTCCAGACCAATATCCTGGCGCTGAACGCCGCCGTCGAAGCGGCCCGGGCCGGAGAACAGGGGCGTGGGTTTGCGGTGGTCGCGTCGGAAGTGCGTAATCTGGCCCAGCGCAGCGCCAATGCGGCTAAAGAGATCGCGACCCTGATCGAAGAGTCCGTTCAGCGCGTGGACAAAGGCGCCGAGCTGGTCAGCACCACCGGTGGCACCATGAACAACATTCTGAAGTCGGTGCAGGATGTGGATGCGATCATGAAGCAGATCGCGTCCGCGTCAGAAGAGCAGAGCAAGGGGATCTCTCAGGTCGGTACGGCGGTGACCGAAATGGACAGCGTGACCCAGCAGAACGCCTCGCTGGTCGAAGAGGTTTCAGCGGCTGCCAGCGCGCTGGCCCTGCAGACGGAAGCGCTGCAGGCCTCGGTCGCGAAGTTCCGCCTCTCTGCCGACAGTCACCGTGCACCAGGGGCGAGCGGTAAACCGGCCGCACCGAAGGCGCCCGTGCTGAGTGCGGCTCAGGCTAAACCGGTTGATAACGGCGACTGGGTTACCTTCTGATCCCGGCATAGCCACGCCACCAGTTCCGTCAGGAACGGTGGCGCATCCCGTTCGGGCCGCTGCAGCAGGCTGTAGACGGCCCCCGTCTTTACCTCGCCAGCGAAGGGTGTAATCAGCCTGCCGCTGGCAATATCACTCTCCACCAGATTGCTGTCCGCAATGGCCACCCCAAATCCCTGAATCGCCGCGCTTATCGCCAGGTCCATCGTGGAAAAATGCTGGTTCCGCCTCATCACCGGCGTTACCGCCTGCGCCTGCAGCCAGCACAGCCAGTCGCGCGTGTCAGCGGTCGGATGCAGAAAGGTCATCGCCTCCAGGGCGGCGGGCGAGGCGGGTAAGGGGAGATTCGCCGCCATCACCGGCGTCAGTGACTCCCGGAACAGGGTAATGCCTTCAGGGTGCGGCCTGCCATAGACGATCGCGGCATCAAAGTTCTCCAGCTGCGAGGCATGATCCAGGGTGGTGGTCAGCGCCACATGCAACTCCGGGCGCTGATGCTCCAGCGCCATCAGCCGGGGCACCAGCCAGCGCATCGCGCAGGTCGGTGCTTTCAGGCGGATGCTGCTCTGGGTGCGGCGGATCTTTTCGCTGGCCTGCACCATCTGTTCAAACCCGGCGCGCAGATCAGGCAGCAGAGCGGCACCCTGCGGGGTCAGCCGCAGTCCGCGCGCGTGGCGGTCAAACAGCGTGACCCCGAGCCACTGCTCCAGCGAGGCAATTTTGCGGCTCACCGCGCCCTGGGTCAGGCAGAGTTCCCGTGCGGCATGCGTCAGATTAAGATGCCGGGCGGTCACCAGAAACGCGTGGATGGCATTCAGCGGCAGCGATGTACGGGACACAGTGAACCTCAGCTATGCATATTTGTCATGGCTATTATGACGACATTTCGCTTGCCGACTCAAGCCACACCTCGTTGAATAACGGTTCAGCCCATCTGATCGGTTCTTCCCTGACGGAGAGTGTATGTCCCTGAAAACGCCTGTTGCGATCCACCCCAAACTGCCGGATGTCGGCACCACTATTTTCAGCGTGATTGGTCAGCTGTCGGCCCGGCATCAGGCGATTAACCTGTCGCAGGGCGCACCCAATTTTCCCTGCGACCCGGCGCTGGTCGGGGCCGTCAGCCAGGCGATGCAGACGGGACACAATCAGTATGCGGCCATGATGGGGCTGCCGGCCTTACGCGAAGCGCTCGCCAGCAAAGTGCAGACGCTCTACGGGCAGACCTATGATGCGGGCAGTGAAGTGCTGATTACCGGCAGCGCCAGCCAGGGACTCTATATGGCCATTACCGCCCTGGTGCATCAGGGCGATGAGGTGATCTTCTTTGAACCCGCGTTTGACAGCTATGCGCCGGTGGTGCGCCTGCAGGGCGGCAGGCCGATTGGCCTGAAGCTGCAGGTGCCCTCCTTTGCCATTGACTGGGATCAGCTGCGGGCGGCGATCACCCCGCGTACCCGGATGATCATCATCAACACGCCGCACAACCCCAGCGCGCAGGTACTGACCCCGGAAGACCTCAATCAGCTGGCCGCGCTGATCCGCAATACCGACATCGTAGTGCTCTCGGATGAGGTGTATGAGCATATTCTGTTCGATGGTCGTCCGCATTGCGGGATGGCGACACATCCGGAGCTGGCCGCGCGCAGCGTCATCGTCTCCTCATTCGGCAAAACCTTTCACGTCACCGGCTGGCGGGTCGGCTACTGTCTGGCCCCGGCGGAGCTGATGACCGAACTGGTCAAGGTGCATCAGTTTATGATGTACGCCGCCGATACGCCGATGCAGGTGGGATTTGCTCACTATCTGCAAAACCCGCAGAACTATCTGTCGCTCAACGCCTTCTATCAGCAGAAGCGCGATCGGCTGACGGCACTGATGCAGCATTCGCCATTCCGGCTGCTGCCGAGCGCCGGTTCGTTCTTTATGCTCGCCAGCTATGGACATTTCAGTGACGAACCCGACAGTGAAATGGTAAAACGTCTTATCGTCGATCACGGCGTGGCGACCATTCCGCTGTCGGCGTTTTATATGGATGGCACAGACAATAAACTGATTCGTCTCTCTTTTGCCAAAGACGAGGCGACACTTGAGGCGGGCGCGGCTGCGCTCAGTGCTTTTTCCCACTGAACGGCGCTTCCGCGCAGGGCAGACCGGGAAACAGATAACCAGGACTTTTCGGGGTAAACAGAGAATGAAGAAACTGAACGCGCTTTTTCTCGCGCTGGGGATGATGAGCTCCGTGCAGGCACTGGGACAGGATTTACGGTACGGTGTGGAGTCGCAATATCCGCCGTTTGAAAGCCGCAACGCCAAAGGCGAGCTGGAGGGCTTTGATATCGAGCTGGGCAATGCCATCTGTAAGGCGGGCAACTTCTCCTGCCACTGGGTGGAAAGCAGTTTTGATGCGCTGATCCCGGCGCTGCAGGCGAAGAAGTTTGACGCGATCAACTCGGCGATGAACATCACCGAAGCGCGCGCAAAAAGTATCGCCTTCACGCAGCCGATCTACCGCATTCCGACCATGCTGGTGGCGAAAAAGGGTGAAAATCTGGCGCCGACGGCAGAGAGCCTGCGCGGCAAGAACATCGGCGTATTGCAGGGATCGATTCAGGAAACCTACGCGAAGAAGCACTGGGAGAGCCAGGGCGTGACGGTCACCTCCTATCAGGATCAGAATCAGGTCTACAACGACATGGTCGCGGGCCGCCTCGATGGGACGCTGGTGATGTCCGCAGCCGGTCAGTCCGGCTTCCTGGATAAACCGCAGGGTAAAGACTTTGGCTTTGCGGGCAAACCGGTTGAGGATGACGCGATTCTGGGTTCAGGCATCGGTTACGGCCTGCGTAAGGATGATGCGCAGCTGAAGCAGTCGCTGGATGCAGCCATCGCCAAAGTTCAGAGCGACGGCACGATCAAAAAACTGGCGGAAAAATATTTCCCTGGTATCGACGTGAGCGCGAAACCCTGATGCTCACCGGGCGCGTTCTGCGCCCGGTTTTTTCCTCAGCCCGCCGCCAGATGGCAGAGCTTCTCTGCAACCTGGTAGGACTTCACAAACGACGTCAGCGGCAGAAATTCGAAGCGTGAATGGAAGTTGTGCGCGCCGGTAAAGAAGTTCGGCGTCAGCAGGCCCTTCGCAGAGAGGGCTGCACCGTCCGTGCCACCGCGCATCGGGATCACTTTGGGTTCAATCTCCAGGGCGGCAAAGGCGCTGAAGATGAGATCAATGGCCCGGCGATCCTCGCCCAGCGCATTGCTGATGTTGCTGTAAATGTCGCTGAGCGTGATGCTGACGTCGCCGGCAGGATAGCGCGCTGCAATGGTCTCTGCGGCCTGACGGAGCTGCTGCTTGCGAGCGTCAAAACGACTCAGGTCGAAGTCGCGAATCGAGGCTTTAAGCGTGGCCTGGCTGGCGTTGGCCTGCATCTCGTTGAACCAGATATAGCCCTCGCGGCCCTCGGTGTGCTCCGGCGTCTCCAGCCGGTCGAACAGGCTGATGTAGTCGTGAGCCATCAGCAGCGGATTCAACAGCACCCCTTTGCCCGACATCGGATGCGCGGGCACGCCGGTAAAGACAATTTCTGCGGCGGCACCATTGAAGTTTTCATACACCACCTCGCCCAGTTCGCAGCAGTCGATGGTCCACGCAAAATCGACGTTAAAGCGCGTCTCCAGGTCCAGCGCTTTCGCGCCGCGCAGGCCAATCTCCTCGTCCGGCACAAAGGCGACTACGATGTCGCCGTGGTCACCCTGCAGGTTCTCCATCAGCGTCATCACTACCGTAACGGCGGCTTTGTTGTCTGCACCCAGCACGCTGGTTCCGTCGCTGAAAATCACCTGCTGGCCGACGTAGGGCGCGATCTCCGGATGTTCATCATGGCGCAGCCAGATCTGCTGCTCTGCATTCAGGCAGAGGTCGTCGCCCTGCCAGGTCAGGATCTGCGGATGAATATCGGGCGACAGACCGACATCGACCGTGTCGATATGGGTGATAAACCCGATACGCGGGGCGTCGGGCCGGTTGCCGCGTTTCACCGCCGTCACCGTAGCGTGCTCATCGATCTCCACCGCATCCAGCCCCAGCGCACGCAGCTCGTCGGCCAGCAGGGCCGCCATCGTGTGCTGGCCCGGCGTACTCGGCAGCGAGGTGGCTTTCGCATCGCTCTGACTGCTGACGGCGAGGTAACGGAAAAAACGTCGGGTGAGTTGCGACTCAAGTTTGTCTGTCATCACTATTCCTTATTAGTCAGCCACGCGCAGGGTTCGCTATGGTGCCGAATCGTGCTATCAATGAAGCATCTGAATGATTCATTTAGATATTGTGATCACCGGAAGTCAATACAAAGCGAGGATGATAATGAAAATCAGGATAGCCACCTTAGCGCTTGTTACGGCTGGAATCGCGCTGGCAGGCAGCGTCAACGCTAAAACGCTGGTCTACTGTTCGGAGGGATCGCCGGAGAACTTTAACCCTCAGCTCTATACCTCGGGAACCAGCGTCGACGCCAGCGCAGTGCCGGTTTTTAACCGTCTGGTCGACTTCACGCCAGGCACCACCGATCTGGTACCGAGCCTGGCGGAAAGCTGGGAGATCAGCCCGGATGGCACCGTCTACACCTTCCATCTGCGTAAAAACGTGAAGTTTCAGAGCAACAAACAGTTCCGCCCCAGCCGCGACTTCAACGCCGACGATGTGATCTTCTCGTTTATGCGCCAGATGGACCCGAAAAATCCCTATCACGCTGTCTCTGGTGGCACCTACTCTAACTTCGAAAGTCTGGAACTAACCACCCTGATCAAAAGCATCGACCGGGTGGATGATCATACGGTGCGCTTTACGCTTTCCCATCCTGAAGCGCCGTTCCTGGCCGATCTGGCCTGGTATTTCGCCTCGATTCACTCAGCCGAATATGCCGATGCCATGCTGAAAGCGGGGACGCCGGAAAAGGTCGATATGAACCCGATCGGCACCGGCCCGTTTGAACTGGTGCAGTACCAGAAAGATTCCCGCATCCTCTACAAAGCCTTCCCGGACTACTGGCAGGGCAAGGCGAAGCTCGACCGGCTGGTGTTCAGCATCACGCCGGACGCCTCAGTGCGCTATGCCAAACTGGAGAAGAACGAGTGTCAGGTGATGCCATTCCCCAATCCGGCCGATCTGGAGAAAATGCGCGCCAACCCTGACATTCGCCTGGAGCAGGAAGCGGGGCTGAACACCGGCTTCCTGGCGTTTAACACCACCAAAGCGCCAACCGACAACGTTAAAGTCCGCCAGGCGCTGGCGATGGCGATCAACAAGCCGGCGATCATCGAGGCGATTTTTAAAGGCACCGGCACGGTGGCGAAAAACATCCTGCCACCGGGGGTCTGGAGCGCCGCCAAAGATCTGAAAGATTACGACTACGATCCGGAGCAGGCGAAAGCCCTGTTGCAGCAGGCTGGCGTGAAACCCGGCACCGAAATTGCGCTCTGGGCGATGCCGGTGCAGCGGCCCTATAACCCGAATGCCCGCCGGATGGCGGAGATGATTCAGGCGGACTGGGCCAACGTTGGCATCAAAGCCACTATCGTCAGCTATGAGTGGGGCGAATACCTGAAGCGGGTGCGCAGCGGCGAGCATCAGGCGGCGCTGATGGGCTGGACAACGGCCACCGGTGATCCCGATAACTTCTTTGGCCCGCTTTACAGTTGCACCTCCGCGCAGGGCGGATCGAACTCCTCAAAATGGTGCTATCAGCCGTTTGAGACGTTAATCACCGAGGCGCGCGCCGAACCGGATCAGGCCAGACGCACCGCACTCTACCTGCAGGCGCAGCAGATCATGCATGACCAGATGCCCGCGGTGATGATCGCGCACTCCACCATCTTCGAACCGGTTCGAAAATCGGTCAGCGGCTATCAGGTCGACCCGTTCGGCAAGCACATCTTCTATCAGATTGATATCAAACAATAAGCAACGGAAACCCACTTTCGGGTGGGTCTCTGCCTGTTCACGCAGGTCAGGGGTGACCTGGCGGAATGCCACAGGGGACAGGCTCAGGACAACGTTCCATGCCCCTGAGCCAGCTCCATCCTCCCGCTTTCCACCATCAGCCCGGTTATCTGCGGCGCCTTATCCCATCCTGACCTGTTCATCCATCTCCGTCAGCCGCTGCTGCAGAAACTGCAGGAACAGCGTCAGCGCCGCATTGCGCTGGCGACCCGATACCGTCTGCAGCTGCAGCGTGCGCTGACTTAGCTGATCTACGCCCATCGACTGCAGCACCAGATTCTGCGTTTCCCGCTCAAACAGCAGGGTGAATGCGCTGCAGATGGTGACGGCCTGCGGCGTGTGCAGCAGAAAGTGGTAAAGGGCGGCGAAATAGTCGCAGGTCAGCACCGGCTCGACCACGCAGTCGTTCATCTGGCAGGAGAGGTCAAACAGCTGCCGCACCGTAGTGTGCTGGCCCGGCAGCGCCAGCGGCCAGCGGTGGAGGTCGGCCAGCGTCACCTGACGGGACGCCAGCGGATGTGACTGATGCATCGCCAGTAACACCGGCGCAGGCCATGAGCCGAGCACCTCAACGCTGCGCTCCGGCTGCAGGCTGAACTGCAGCGCCACATCGCACTCGCCCGCCCGGACGCACGCCGCCACGCCCTGAGCGTGCGTCACGTTCAGCGCAAACAACGCGCCCGGATAACGCTGCCGGAATTCGGCCAGCAGGCCGGGCAGCAGGCTGAACGCCATGCCATCGGTGCAGGCAATGCGGATCAGACTACGCCGTACCGCTTTCAGCCCTTTGATTTCCGCCAGCGCATACGCCATATCACGCTGACTTTTGCGAACGTGATGCGCAAAAAGCTCTCCCGCCTCGGTCAGCACCATGCCGCGAGCATGACGCCGGAACAGCGGGGCACCGACCTGCGCCTCCAGGCGCTGAATCTGACGGCTGATGGCCGACACCGCAACAAAGAGTTGCTCGCTGGCGGCGCTCAGAGAGCCGCATTCAGTGACCGCCAGAAAGTAGCGGATCTCGTTGCTTAACATCGTGCCTCCGGCTGAACGCCTCATTACAGGGCAGGGATGCTTTGCTTAAAAAGCAAAGCAGACTCGATAAATTGATAATTGTGGCAAAGGAGGAAGTTTGTCAAAGATAAAGCACGATAAAAAAAACAGGAAGGGCAAACATGACCGAGCAACAGGCCGTCGATCAGGCCATGCACTATTTCGACACCGGGGCGTTCCGGCAGCTGCTGGCACGCCGGATAGCCTGCGTCACCGAAAGTCAGCACGCCAGCCGAAAGGCGGCGCTGACGCACTATCTGGAGCAGGAGATCGGGCCGCAGCTGGCGGCGATGGGCTTCACGCTGCATCCGTTTGAGAATCCGCAGCCCGGCAGCCCGCCGTTTCTGATTGCCACCCGCATCGAAGATCCCGCTAAGCCCACGCTGCTCTGCTACGGCCACGGCGACGTCGTGTTCGGTGACGATGAGAACTGGCGCGAAGGATTATCACCCTGGCAGCTTACCGAAGAGGGCGATCGGCTCTACGGTCGTGGCAGCGCGGACAACAAAGGTCAGCACTGCATCAATTTTGCGGCGCTGGAGCAGGTGTGGCAGGCGCGCGGCGGCACGCTGGGCTTTAACTGCAAAATTCTGTTTGAAATGGGCGAAGAGATCAGTTCGCCAGGGCTGGCGGCCATCTGCCAGCAGCAGCAGGCGCTGCTGAAGGCGGATCTCTTTATCGCCTCTGACGGCCCGCGACTCAACGCGCTGCGGCCAACGCTGTTTCTGGGGTCACGCGGGGCGGCCAACTTCCGGCTGACGATTCGGGCGCGTGACAACGCCTATCACTCCGGCAACTGGGGTGGACTGCTAAGTAATCCCGGCACCCAGCTGGCAAACGCGCTGGCCTGCCTGGTGAACGCGCAGGGCGTATTGCAGGTTGCCGCGCTGAAGCCGGACTCTCTGACCGACGCGGTGCGCGCCATTCTGCGCGATATCGAACCCGGCGGGATGCCGGGCGATCCGGCGCTGGCCAGAGGCTGGGGCGAACCGGGCCTGACGGCGGCCGAGCGTCTCTATGGCTGGAACACCCTGGAGGTGCTGGCCTTCGAAACCGGTAATCCGGCCCGGCCGATGAATGCGATTCCCGGCAGCGCCACGGCGGTGTGTCAGCTGCGTTTTGTGGTCGGCACCGACTGGCAGAACCTGGTGCAGCACGTTGAACAGCATCTGCGGCAGCATGGGTTCGACAACGTCAGCGTGGAGTTTATGCGCGGCTCACCGGCCACCCGGCTCGATCCGCAGGATCCACTGGTGGCCTGGACGCTGGATATTCTGGCCCGCAGCAGCGGTAAGAAACCGGCGCTGTTGCCGAATCTGGGCGGCTCACTTCCCAACGAGGTCTTC
This sequence comes from Pantoea graminicola, assembly GCF_048452665.1. Classification (NCBI taxonomy): domain Bacteria; kingdom Pseudomonadati; phylum Pseudomonadota; class Gammaproteobacteria; order Enterobacterales; family Erwiniaceae; genus Pantoea; species Pantoea graminicola. Next base: position 321,050 of record NZ_JBLWSJ010000003.1, read on the forward strand.
GCTGATATCCTCGGCCTGCCGACGCTCTGGGTGCCGCACTCCTATCCGGCCTGCGGTCAGCACGGGGTGAATGAACATCTGCTTACCGGGATCGCCCGCGAGGGACTGGCGATCATGACCCGGCTGTTCTGGCAACTGGGTGAAGAGGGCGAAACGCTGATAACGCGCCACCAGCAGTGGCGGAGGGAGGCGCGATGAACAGTCAGATGCAAGCCGCTTCACCGGTAAAACCGCACCTGCACAAAACCCTGTTCGCGACCTGTATCGGCAATGCGCTGGAGTGGTTCGACATTGCGGTGTACGGTTTTTTCGCCAGCTACATCGCGCACGTCTTCTTTCCGGTCAGCGATCCCTCGGTGTCGCTGCTACTGACCTTTGGCAGCTTTGGCATCTCCTTTCTCATTCGTCCGCTGGGGGCGATTGTACTGGGCAACTATGCCGATCGCTGTGGCCGCAAAAAGGCGCTGCTGCTGTCCATTAACCTGATGATGCTGGGCGGGGCAATCATTACCTTTATGCCGGGTTACGCCACCCTGGGTCTGGCGGCTCCGCTGCTGATTCTGCTGGCGCGACTGATTCAGGGCTTTTCAGCCGGTGGCGAGTTTGGCAGCTCCACCGCCTTTCTGGTGGAACACTTCCCGGAGCGGAAAGCCTTTATTGCCAGCTGGCAGTTTGCGACCCAGGGAGCCAGCACCCTGATGGCATCCGCTTTCGGGCTGGGGCTGACCCACTGGCTGAGCGAAAGCGAGATTCAGGCGTGGGGCTGGCGCATCCCGTTTGCTTTCGGACTGCTGATTGGACCTCTGGGGATCTACATTCGTCGTCATGTTCAGGAGCCAGCCAGCTTTGCCACCCAGGAAAAGGAAGCCGCGCCGCTGAAGACGCTGTTTGGCCAGCAGAAGGCGTTAATAACCCTGGCGATTGGCGTGATGGTCATCTCGACCGCCGTGAACTATATGCTTAATTATATCCCGACCTACGCCACCCGGACGCTGCACCTGCCGGGGTCGGTGGCCTTCACCGCAACGCTGGTGGCGGGGATTATCCTGACCGTGGTGACGCCGCTGATGGGATTATGGGCGGAGCGGATCGGTCGGTTGCCACTGATGTGGGGATCGCTGCTGTTACTGATGATCACCATCTATCCCGCCTTCCGGGGCATGGTCAGTCATACCACACCCACCACGCTTATCCTGCTGGTGGCCTGGATGGCGCTGCTGAAGTCGGTCTACTTCTCCACGGTGCCCTCGGTGATGGCCGATCTCTTTCCGGCGACCACCCGCGCCAGCGGCATGGCGATCAGCTACAACGTGGCCGTAACGGTCTTTGGTGGCTTTGCGCCGCTGATCTGCAGTATGCTGATTACCGCGACCGGCAGCAGCCTGGCGCCAGGCTACTACCTGATGGCGGTGGCGGTACTGAGCGGCCTCGCGCTGCTGCGCTGCCGTCAGCGAATGGCCTGACCGCGCCCGGAACCGCCTGGCGCATACCTGCACAGGCGGTCTGGTCGCAAAGCCACCATACTTTGCTGCGATTGCGCACCGCATTTCAGGGGGCGCAATCGCCTGTTGCGCGGTGGCAGGCGTCTGAAAATGCCGGCGGTTTCGCTACACGTTAAGCCGGTATGCGGCTGACGGGGTCAGCGTGAAATCACGCCTGCGCTTACCTGAACTGCAGATAGGCAACATGGGTCTGCAGATACTCCTCCAGGCCATGTTTTCCATCCGCACCGCCAACCCCCGATTTCCGCCATCCGGCATGAAAGCCCTGCATCGCCTCGAAGTTTTCGCGGTTTACATAGGTTTCACCGAATTTCAGCTTTTGCAGCGCGATCATCGTGGTATTGAGATCCCGCGTGTAGATTGAGGAGGTCAGCCCATATTCGCAGTCGTTAGCCAGAGCAATCGCCTCCTCCAGGGTGGTGAATTTCATGACCGGCAGGACCGGGCCAAAGATCTCCTCCTGCATGATGGCCATCTCCTGGCGTACGTCGGTCAGTAACGTAGGCTCAAAGAAGAAACCTCTCTCTCCGGCACGTCGGCCGCCCACGACCACTTTTGCGCCGTCAGCGACCGCCTCCGCCACTTTCTGCTCCACCCGATCCCGTGCGGCAGCCGTAATCAGCGGCCCCATATCGATATCGCTGCGTTCAGCCGGGTCGCCAAAGGAGACCTGCTGAAACGCCGTGGTCAGCGCCTGAATAAAGCGGTCGTAAATGCCCACCTGCACATAGACGCGCTCTGCGCAGTTACAGACCTGACCACTGTTGATCATCCGCGAAGCGGTAATCGCCCGCACCGCCAGTTCGGGATCGGCATCATCCATCACGATGGCGGGGGCCTTGCCGCCCAGCTCCAGCGAAACTTTAGTGACATTTTTCGCGGCAGCCTGCATGGTTGCGATACCCGCGCCGACGCTGCCGGTCAGACTCACCAGCCCGACGCCAGGGTTAGCCGCCAGCTCCTGTCCCACTTCCGGCCCCAGCCCATAGACCATATTGATGACACCCGCGGGCAGTCCAAGCCTGTGGATGATCCCGGCAAACAGCGCGGCGTTATTGGGTGTCAGCTCGCTGGGCTTAATCACGATGGTGTTGCCGGTAATCAGGGCCGGTGCCGCTTTGCGGGCGATCAGGAAGAAGGGGAAGTTCCACGGCAGAATCCCGGTGGTGACGCCGATGGCCTTTTTAAAAAGGAAGATGTTCTCGTTGGGGCGATCGCTGTTGATGATCTCGCCCTCATAGCGCCGCGCCCACTCTGCCATATAGTCCAGATAGTCGGCGGTGAACAGCACTTCGGTCTTCGCGAGGCTCTGTGTTTTTCCCCCTTCCGCGATGATGGTGGCGGTAAGTTCCGGTTCGGCCTCGCGTATGGCGCTGGCAATCTTATGCAGCCAGCTGCCACGCTCGATCGCGGGCAGCGCTTCCCAGCCTGGCTGCGCAGCGGCGGCGGCGCGGATGGCGCGGCTGGCATCCTCACGACTGCCCTGAGGAATGCGTGACAGCAGTGCCTCGGTAGCCGGATTCGTCACCTCGATCCACTGGTTACCCTGATGAGCGACAAATTCGCCATTAATATAATGTTGATGATGAGTAGTCATTTGTTGGCCTCTTCGCTATCGATATGTTGCAGTAATGTGATAGCAGGGTGAGGCAGATTGGCCGGAACGACCTTTTGCTGGTTGCCAGCCACTGGGGGCGTCTGGCAGCCAGTCGCAAAACCCGGTGAGTTCTGCGGCAAAATCGCCAATCTGTTATAGATTTAAAGAAGTGAAACAGGCAGAAAAGGGGGCATCATGGCTAACGGATGGGCATCAGAAGGGGCGGTTCAGGAGCAGATCGACAGCACCGTCAACGACGGCATTGAGCGCGTCAGGCAGGCGATCGGTCAGGGTGAGAGCGCGACCGAATGTGAATGCTGCGGCGAACCGATCCCGGAAGCGCGTCGTCAGGCGCTGAAAGGGGTGCGCTACTGCGTCTCCTGTCAGGAGAAGATCGATAAACAGCAGCAGACCAGCAGTTTATATAATCGTCGCGGCAGTAAAGACAGCCAGCTGCGCTGAGGCTCAGGAGCCTGGCATCGCCAGGCCGCTGCCGATAAACCACGCCAGAAAGCTCACGCCCGCCACGATGATGGCGATGGGAAACAGAATCCCTATTCTCATTTTCTACCTGCTGCAAACCGCGATTGAGGAAGGCGCGATCTTATCATGAGATCTGCAGCAGTGCGCGGTGGGTTTTCAGCAGGGTAAAGAGCTGGAACTGCGTGGCATCATGCTCCTCGCGCAGCACATCGCCCTTTCTGTAGAGAATATGATGGATGTGGCCGAGCTGTCGCCAGACCACAATCGCCGAGGCAATCAGCGCGCAGTGCTGCTCCACCTGCAGGCACTCCAGGGTCGCGTAATGTGTATCATCCAGCTGATTAACGAATACGTTTATCGCCTCTGCGGGCAGTATCGCCCGGAGGTCATCCAGCATGACCTGGCTCACCGACCGCGAAAGAATCACGGTTAACCACTTCGTTGTCATTCCAATCCCTGATCCCGCTGAGTTTGCCCCCGTTTATACGACCTTGCCTGCCAGAAAGAAAGGCTTCTTTGCGTCTCTGCCATCCGGCACGGGAAGCTGGCAGTCAGCACGAAATTGTGCTGCGCAACACAGCATAATCGTGAAAAACACTGAATAATAAGCGACTTACCTGTCTGCCCCTCCGGTTAACTGACAACGGCGAAACTGTGATCCTTAACGTTAATAATGGGTAAATATTGCCACGCCTCAGTGGCTTCCGGCACTTATCCAAAGGCTGAGAAATTCCTGCTGAACGTAGACTGCGTGCTGAGCGGAAGCAGCAGCTTTCCGACAGGCCTTAACCTAACCGGGGAATAACAATGAACAGTGCCATCATCGCGGGTATCTTCTGGCATTTCGTCGGAGCCGCCAGCGCCGCATGTTTCTACGCGCCTTTTAAGCAGGTAAAAAAATGGTCATGGGAAACCATGTGGTCGGTAGGTGGCCTGATGTCCTGGCTGATCCTGCCGTGGGCGGTGAGTGCCGTATTACTGCCAGATTTTATGGCCTACTACCGCAGTTTCACGCTGTCACAACTGATGCCGGTCTTTCTGTTTGGCGCCATGTGGGGCATCGGCAATATTAACTACGGCCTGACCATGCGCTATCTCGGCATGTCGATGGGGATCGGCATCGCCATCGGGATTACCCTGGTGGTCGGCACGCTGATGACGCCGCTGTTGCAGGGACGCTTTGGTGAGCTTTTCGCCTCGTCAGGAGGCCGCTTAACCCTGCTGGGCGTGCTGGTCGCGCTGGCTGGCGTTGCGATTGTCTCCCGCGCCGGGCTGTTAAAGGAGCGGGCGCTGGGAATTAACGCCGAAGAGTTTAATCTCCGGAAAGGTCTGCTGCTGGCGGTAATGTGCGGCATCTTTTCAGCCGGTATGTCCTTTGCCATGGATGCCGCGAAACCGATGCATCAGGCTGCCGCGGCTCTGGGTATCGATCCGCTCTATGTTGCCTTACCCAGCTACGTCGTCATCATGGGCGGCGGTGCGCTGGTTAATCTGGGCTTCTGCTTCTGGCGGCTGGCTACCCGCGCTGAACTGTCGCTGCGCAGCGATCTGTCGGTCGCGAAGCCGCTGCTGGTCGCTAACATCGCCTTTGCCGTGCTCGGTGGCACCATGTGGTATCTGCAGTTCTTCTTCTACGCCTGGGGACACGCCAGAATTCCGGCGCAGTACGATTATGTGAGCTGGATGCTGCACATGAGCCTCTACGTGCTGTGTGGCGGCCTGGTGGGTCTGGTGATGAAGGAGTGGAAATCTGCCGGGCGTCGTCCGGTGAGTGTGCTTTCGATCGGCTGCGTGGTGATTATCATCGCCGCCAATATTGTGGGGCTGGGCATGGCGGCCTGATCGGGCATGGCGATGCACCGGGTAACGAAAGGGCCTGCTTAGCAGGCCCTTTTTACTCAGACGCTGAACTTTTCTGCGCCTGGCGTGGCGCAATAAAACGCTGACGCCAGGCGCTGGGCGTCAGGCCGGTGTCGCGGGTAAACACCACTGAAAAGTAGTTACTGTCATCAAAGCCGCAGCGGGCGGCGACCTCACTAATCAGACAGTCCTGAGTGCGCAGCAGATATTTCGCCTGGCAGAGCTGCAGCTGACGCAGGTAATGGCCGATGGTCATGCCGGTCTGCTGACGAAAAAGCTGCTTCAGCGCCCGTTCGCTGAGCTGGTTCTGCTGGCAGAACGCCGCCAGATCGAAGGGGCGGGCAATCGCGCCCTGGAGTGCAGACATCAGCAGATCGAGCTGCTCACCCTCCGGCAATGCCCAGGGGCGATCGGCGGCATAGCCGTGGCGGCGCAGGATCAGCGCCAGTTGTAAAAACAGCGCTTCAGTGAGCTGTACCGACAGCGAGTCGCTTTTGCGGCTCTCACGCTCCAGCTGGCCGATCACGCCACGCGCCAGCGCCATGCCCCGGGTGGTCAGACGCCAGCTGCCGGGCGCATCCGGCCCCGGCTGCGGCAGCAGCTGATGCCAGTCGAGCGCCAGGCCAAAACGATCCTGGCAGTAGAGGATATTATCCAGCACCAGATTGTTGACGCTGTCATAGCTGTGGCAGTCACTGTCACGGATATAGAAGACGTCGCCGCAGGTGATCAGCCACGGGCGATCGTTGAGAACGTGCAGGCCGTTGCCGCGCCAGACGATAACGATCTCACTGAACTCGTGCCGGTGCGGCGGGAAAGAGGGCTGGGGCATCCTTTCGGCAATCGCGACCGGCAGGCTGGGCGCGGGAAAATAGTCATCACGACTGAGGATCAAAGCCATTCCGGGTTCCTTACACCATCTGCTGACGCTCCGTTCGCGGTGCGCAACCAAATTCGCGCCTGAACAGGGTAGAGAAGTGATTACTGTCGCCAAAACCACACTGGAAGGCGATATCGGTAATGCGCATATCGCTGTGACGCAGCAGGTGACGGGCCTGTAACAGCCGCAGACGGTTCAGGTAGCGCTGCGGCGTACTGCCGGTCTGCTGCTTCATCTGCCGGTGCAGCGTGCGCAGCGACAGGGAGAAGCGATCGGCCACCTCATCCCAGACGATCTCATCACTGTAGTGGTCGCCCAGCCAGTCGAGCAGGCGGTGCAGCCGCGCCTCCTGGTCCTGACGCTGGCCGTCAATACAGGCCTCACGCAGCAGCACCAGCAGCTGCAAAAAGAGCTGCTCCTGGCGTGCCTGCTTCTCCAGCGACCAGGCATCATCCTGCTGCATCTGCGCCGCCACGTTCAGCGCCTGCGCCATCACTTTATGGTTGAGACGCCAGTGAGGCCGGTATTGCTCCTCCTGATCGCAGGGCAGCAGAGCCTGCAGCCCGGAGAGAAAACGAAACGCACCGGGGCTGCGATAAAGCACATTGGTCAGGCACAGGTTATCGGTCTGCTCATAAAGATGCCGGTCGTGGTCGCGGACAAAACAGACGCATCCGGCGCAGAGCGTCTGTGGCTGACCATTAAACACATGAATGCCGGAACCCTGCTCAACCAGCACGATCTCATAAAAATCATGATGATGCTCCGGAAAGGCCGTCTGGGGGATGCGGGGTTCTATCGCTATCGCGTAGTCGCCCTCCGGAAAGAAATCCGCACTGTGCAAAATGGTCATGATCGGCTCCCGCTGGTTAACAAAACTTTAACGCAGTCTAATCAGGACCCGCTTACCTTACCTTGAATTTTCAGCCGTGCTCAGCAGGAATCGTGCTGATTTTTCAAGATATCCCCGGGAGTTAACAGATTTGCGGCAGGGGTCACATCCTCCTGCATGTGGCCTCTGTGATCTCCCTCACGAAGTTCTTTGCAGGTCTGCCAGCGCACTTCTGCCGCTGGCACTCCGGGGAAGGTCTTCATCCGGCCAGATTTTTACTCTTTGACCACTTAATCACAGGGAAACACCGCCATGACCCGAAGAAACATTGTTGCTATCGACCTCGGTGCATCCAGCGGTCGCGTCATGCTCGCCGGATGGGATCCCGCAGAGCGTCAGCTCAGGCTGCGTGAGGTGCGGCGCTTTAAAAATCAGCGTCAGCGTTGTGCCGGTTATGACTGCTGGGATCTGGCGAGGCTGGAACAGGAGATACGCGCCGGGCTGGCGCAACTGGATGACGAGGGGATCGTGCCTGACAGTATCGGGATCGACACCTGGGGCGTTGATATGGTGCTGCTGGATGCAGAGGGCGAACGGGTGGGCGAAGCGGTCAGCTATCGCGATGCACGTACCCACGGGCTGATGGAGCAGGCTGAAGTGGCGCTGAGCCGCAGCGCCATCTATGCCCGGACCGGGATTCAGTTTCTGCCGTTTAATACGCTCTATCAGATGCGCGCCCTGCATCAGCAGCAGCCCGACTGGCAGGCGCGGGTGGCTCACGCGCTGATGATCCCCGACTATCTCCACTACCGTCTGACCGGCAACCTGAACTGGGAGTACACCAACGCCACCACCACGCAGATGCTCAATATTCACACCGGCGAGTGGGATCGTGATCTGCTGGCCTGGGCGGGCGCAGAGCCGCACTGGTTCAGGCAACCGCAGGCACCCGGCAACACCGTCGGCCACTGGCTCAACCGTACCGGAATGGCGGTGCCGGTGATCGCTGTCGCCACCCACGATACCGCCAGCGCCGTGCTGGCGACACCGCTGATGCAGGAGGATGCGGCCTATCTCAGCTCCGGCACCTGGTCGCTGATGGGCTTTGAAAGCCTGCAGCCCTATGCCTGCGAAGCCGCGCTGCGCGCCAACATCACCAATGAGGGTGGCGCGGAGGGGTATCGCGTGCTGAAAAACATCATGGGGCTGTGGCTGCTGCAGCGTATCTGTGCCGAACTGCAGATTGAGGATCTCGGCACGCTGATCGACGAGACGGCCCGTCAGCCTGCCTGTGTTTCGCTCATCAGCCCCAACGCGGATCGCTTCATCAATCCCGGCAGCATGGTCGGAGAGATCCAGAACGCCTGCGCAGAGCAGGGGATGCCGGTGCCGCAATCGGCTGCGGCCCTGGCGCGCTGCATCTTCGACAGCCTGGCGCTGCTCTACCGTGAGGTGATGCTGGAGCTGGCCGCGCTGCGTGGCAAGCCTTTCACTCAGCTGCATGTGGTCGGTGGCGGCAGTCAGAACCGCTTCCTGAATCAGCTCTGCGCCGATGCCTGCCAGATCCCGGTTCTGGCCGGGCCGGTTGAAGCCTCGACGCTGGGCAACGTTGGCGGTCAGCTGATTGCGCTGGGTGAACTGACCGACGTGGCCGATTTTCGCAGCGCCGTAACCCGTAATTTCCCGCTTGAAACCTTCGACCCGCAACCGAACAGCGTTTTCCGCGCCAGTCAGGCGCGCTTCGCGACGCTGAGTCAACCCGCTAAGGAACCCGCTTATGACTAAGCAGATTGAACAGGCTTTTGAACTGGCTAAACAACGCTACGCCGACAGTGGGGTGGATGCTGAACAGGCGCTTCGCCAGCTGGACAGGATTCCGGTCTCTATGCACTGCTGGCAGGGCGATGATGTCCGGGGATTTGAAAATCCGCAGGCCACCTTAACCGGCGGCATTCAGGCGACCGGCAATTACCCTGGCCGGGCACGCAATGCCAGCGAACTCCGCAGCGATATCGACAAGGCGATGTCTCTGATCCCGGGGATGAAGCGCCTGAACCTGCACGCGCTCTATCTGGAAAGCGACAGACCGGTCGCGCGGGATGCGATCGAACCCGCGCATTTTGCTAACTGGGTGGCCTGGGCCAGAGAGCGTCAGCTGGGGCTGGATTTCAACCCCAGCTGCTTCTCGCACCCGCTGAGCGCCGACGGCTTTACGCTGTCGCACGCCGATAAGGGTGTGCGTCAGTTCTGGATCGACCACTGCAAGGCGAGCCGTCGTATCTCCGCTTCGTTTGGTGAGCAGCTCGGTACGCCCTCCGTGATGAATATCTGGGTGCCAGACGGTATGAAAGATATCACTGTGGATCGGCTGGCACCGCGTCAGCGTCTGCTGAGCGCCCTGGATGAGGTGATTTCGGAGAAACTCAACCCGCAGCACCATATCGATGCGGTCGAGAGCAAGCTGTTCGGCATTGGCGCAGAGAGCTACACCGTCGGTTCCAATGAGTTTTACCTGGGGTACGCCGCCAGCCGCCAGACGGCGCTCTGCCTGGACGCCGGTCACTTCCATCCCACCGAAGTGATCTCCGACAAAATCTCGGCGGCCATGCTCTACGTGCCGCGCCTGCTGCTGCATGTCAGCCGTCCGGTACGCTGGGACAGCGACCATGTGGTGCTGCTGGATGATGAAACCCAGGCGATCGCCAGTGAGATTGTCCGTCATCAGCTGTTCGATAAGGTGCATATCGGGCTCGACTTCTTCGACGCCTCAATCAACCGCATCGCCGCCTGGGTGATCGGCACACGCAACACCCAGAAAGCGCTGCTGCGCGCCCTGCTGGAGCCGACCAGCCGTCTGCGCCAGGCCGAGAACAGCGGCGACTACACCGCCCGGCTGGCGCTGCTGGAAGAGCAGAAATCCCTGCCGTGGCAGGCGGTCTGGGAGGCGTGGTGCCTGCGGCATGACGTCCCGGCGGATGCCAGCTGGTTAGGCGATGTCCGCCATTATGAACAACAGATCTTGAGCCAACGTTAAGGATTTCACTATGCAAAGCATTCTTTCTTCCGGGTTTGTTAAAGGAATGGTTAAAGCGACCAGCGATATGTGGCTGAAGGGCTGGGATGAACGAAACGGCGGCAACGTCAGCCTGCGACTGCGCGAGGAGGAGGTTCGCCCCTTTGCCGCTGACTTTTACCCGTCGCCGCGCTGCGTGGAGCTGAGCCAGCCCGCACCGGCGCTGGCAAATGAGTGGTTTCTGGTCACCGGCTCGGGGAAATTCATGCGGAACGTCCAGCTTGACCCGGCGGATTGCCTGGCGCTGCTGCAGGTCGATGACAAAGGGCTTTCGTTTAAAATTCACTGGGGATTGTCGAACGGCGGGTTGCCGACCTCGGAGCTGGCGTCACACTTTCAGTCTCACGCGGTGCGCAAAGCGGTCAGCGGGGGCGCGGATCGGGTGATCATGCACTGTCACGCCACCAACTTCATGGCCCTGAGCTATGTCGTTGCGCTCGATTCTGCCCGGCTGACGCGGCTGCTCTGGGAGGGCAGCACCGAATGTCTGGTGGTCTTCCCGGATGGCGTTGGTGTACTGCCGTGGATGGTGCCGGGCACCGATGAGATTGGCACGGCGACCGCCGCGCAGATGCAGTCACATACCCTGGTGATGTGGCCGTTCCACGGTATCTTCGGCACCGGTCCGACGCTGGATGAAGCTTTTGGTCTCATCGATACGGCGGAGAAATCGTCTGAAGTGATCGTGAAAGTGCTGTCGATGGGCGGCATCCGGCAGAGCATCACCACCGAACAGCTGGTTGCCCTGGGCCAGCGCTTTGGCGTCACGCCGTGGCAACCGGCACTGGATGTGGGGCCAGCCAATGCTGCGTAAAGCCTTTGTGATGCAGGTGAAGCCTGACTGTCATGCGGAGTATGAGCGCCGTCACGCACCGATCTGGCCTGAGCTGGCCGCGACCCTGAAAGCGCATGGCGCACATAACTACGCCATCTGGCTGGACGCCGGGCGAAACCTGCTGTTTGCCAGCGTGGAGATCGAGTCAGAAGCGCGCTGGAACGCGGTGGCGCAGACGGAGGTCTGCCAGCGCTGGTGGGCCTCAATGAAGGATCTGATGCCGTCGAATGCCGACAACAGTCCGGTCAGCCAGCCGTTAAAACCGGTATTCTTCCTGAGCTGAAAATAAGAAGGGCGGCCATGCCGCCCTGATTCCTCACGCTCTGGCCCGGCACACACCCGTCAGGGTTGGCCACATCGCCATTAACGTTTCTATAATGCTCTCCAGATCCTCACGCTCTGCGCCTTCACGCGCCCGCACCGACATCCCCTGCAGCAGACAGCCCAGATAGCGGGAGAGCGCAGCAATATTGACCGATTCCCGCAGTTCTCCGCGTTGCTGGCGCGCCAGCAGGAACTCACTCAGTCCCTGCTCCTGCAACTGATGCTGCTGTTGCAGCATCGTGGCAATCTCGGTGGACGCCGCCGACAGCGCGGAAGAGGTGCAGATAAAGAAGCAGCCGCCAGGTGAATCGCGCTCGGTGAAACAGGCTGCGGTGGCGCGGAAATAGGCTTCAATAGCCCGTTCCACCGCCAGCTGGTCATCGGCTAACGCCGCCTGACGCTCTGCGCTGAACTTCTCTATGTAGCGATCCATAGCCGCACGAAACAATCCCTCTTTATTCACAAACTCGGCGTAGAGCGTGGGCGCTTTTGCGCCGGTTGCCGCCACCAGGTCAGCCAGAGAGGTTCCTTCATAGCCGTGGGTCCAGAACAGAGTCAGTGCTTTATCGAGAGCGGCATCGCGGTCGAACACTTTGGGCCGGCCACGGCATTTCTTTACATCGCAATCCTGAACCTGGCTCATACATCCTCACTTGTTCTGAAACAGAGTATTAAATTACCGATCATTATAAAAATCTGCAAGGCCCGCAGAAAGTGAGCGTGACAGCGGTTGCCATTTTGTGCGTTCGCACCCCGTTTTCGCCCCTGAGGTTAAGTCAGAAAAGGGCCTGAAGCCCATAATCACGCTGCTTCGCGAATAAAATAACGCTCATTAAATAAATATTGACGACCGGCAGCGGCAGGATCTATCATTTATTTAACGGTCGTTAATTAAATAGCGGCAACCTGTTTCAGACCCAATGAACTGACTAACTCAAGAGAGATTATTATGAACACTATCAAAACGACTCTGGCGGCACTGGCACTGACTACCCTGACTTTTGGCGCTTCAGCCGCCGATCTCGTCACAAGCGAACCTGCCAGTCAGCAGCCTGTTGGCACCATCGCGGTTCAGGGTGGCAGCAACCTGAGCTCGGTTGAAGCACAGCTGAGTGCGAAAGCAGATGAAGCTGGCGCAAAATCGTTCCGTATCACCTCAACCAGCGGCCAGAACAAGCTGCACGGCACTGCGGTGATCTACCAGTAAGGAAGCGTTTTCCGCCGATAAGCGCGTTGAAAATCAGAGTGCAGGCATCATGAAAAGAATCATGATTGTTATGGCGGCGGCGCTGCTGAGCGGCTTCTCTTTTGCCAGCGTTGCCGCGCAGCAGGTCAGTACGATCCCGCTGGATCAGCAGAAAACAGGCGTAATCAGCGCAACAGGCAGCACCAGCCTGACGTCGCTGGAGCAGCAGTTGTCAGAAAAGGCCAGCGATGCCGGAGCAAAGTCTTTCCGCATCACTTCGACCTCTGGCAGCAACAACCTTCATGGCACCGCCATTCTCTATAAATAAGTGTCAGTCACGGATTGTAGTGAACAGGCTTCAGATAACCCGCGTATCTGAAGCCTTTTTTATGCGTGCAGCGGGATTCAGCCGTTGCTGCGCAGCTGCGGATAACGGCGGAAGATCCAGACACACCAGAGCAGGGCGACCAGACCGATCATCCCGCCGACATTGCCGACCTCAGCCATGCCCAGATGCAGGCTGACCTGATTGCCCAGCAGCGCACCCGCGCCGATACCGATGTTGTAGATGCCGGACATCAGCGACATCGCCACATCCGTGGCATCCGGCGCCAGCGAGAGAACCCGCACCTGCATCGCCAGACCGATCATCATCATCGCCATCCCCCAGACAATGCAGAGCGTTGAAATGGCGGCAGGGCGAATGGCCGCAAAAATCAGCAGTCCCATGCAGAGGGTAATCAGCGCGATTGCGGCGATCAGCAGCGCAGAGGGGAATTTATTGCCCAGCGTGCTGAACAGAATACTGCCGACAATGCCCGCAGAGCCAAACAGCAGCAGTAGCAGAGTGGTGAAGTTGCCACTGGATTGCGCCACGTTCTGCATAAAGGGTTCGATATAGCTGTAGGCGGTGTAATGCGCGGTGACAACCAGCGTCACCAGCAGATACATGCTGACCAGCGCCGGGCGACGAAACAGCATCGGCACGCTGCTAAGGGAACCGGTGTGTTCGCTGGGCAGGCGCGGCAGGATACGCACCAGCATAATCATCAGCACCAGCGCCGACAGACCAATCGCGCCAAAGGTGGTGCGCCAGCCCAGATACTGACCCACCACGCGGCCAATCGGCACACCCAGCACCATCGCCAGGGCCGTACCGGTCGCCAGCATACTGAGCGCCTGCGTCTTCTTACCGGCTGGCGCTACACGAATCGCCAGTGAGGCGGTAATCGACCAGAACACGGCGTGCGACAGGGCGATACCCACCCTGGAGACCATCAGCGACCAGAAATCCCAGGCGACGGTAGAGAGCGCATGGCTGATGACAAAGACGGCGAAGAGCACGCCCAGCAGCAGCCGTCGCTCGACGTTGCGGGTCAGCAGCATCAGCGGCAGGGAGAGCAGGGCAACGACCCAGGCGTAGATCGTCAGCATAATCCCGACATCCGCCGTCTGCATGGAGAAGTCTGCCGCGATATCGGACAGCAGGCCAACCGGCACAAATTCGGTGGTATTAAAAACAAACGCGGCGATGGCCAGCAGGACGACGCGAAGCCAGGCCGTTTTACGTGAAACAGTTGTTGGTTGCATTAAGGTGTCAAATCAGTCAGTACGGCGGGTAAGGATGGGGCAGACCATCCCGCGAAAGTGACTTGTGTCACAAATTACTGAACATTGTAGTGAATAAAGCGGGAAGAGGAACCCTGAAACGCATTTTTAATACGGAAATTTTCGCATCCTCAGCGGTGAGGCGGGATAGCTGCCCGGTGCCTTACGGCCGTCGCGCGTCGCCACCTTCCGCCTCTCTGACTAGCGGGAAAAGGGCGTGTGCTTCAGGGCCACGCTTTGCTGACCGTCCGGTGCGTCATGATGGTTAAGCGGGCAACAGTTCTCACAGCCAATGGCACCCGCATAATATTTTTTTGCCTGCAGGATGGCGGCGTTCACATGGTAAAAACTGCCCAGAAACAGTCTGTTATCCATGTCCGGCAGCCAGGGGCAACCCGCCGCATGCACCACATGGTTATTGTTATATCCCGATTGTTTATTGACGTAATAGTAGAGGGCCACAGGCGTTCCTTGTTGCCGTGAAAAGGCAAAGCAGACGAATTATTTCAATACGAACGATTATAGCGGGAAATGCACGCGTTGTGGTGAGCGGATTGGCAGGATAGGGTCGGGACAGGATACCGCCAGACCCGGTACAAAGCCGGGTTCCGGCGGGATTCGTCAGAGTTTTTTGCTGTGCAGCCGCCAGGCGACCAGCAGCGCCAGGATCAACAGGAAACTGATAAACAGCGTTATGCCACGCCAGCCATACTCATGCCAGAAGAAGCCGCCCAGCGTACCCGCCACACTGGAACCGGCGTAGTAACTGAACAGATAGAGCGAGGAGGCCTGGCCCCTGGCCCGGCGCGCGCGCGGGCCAATCCAGCCGCTGGCCACGGCATGCGCGGCAAAGAAACCGGCGGTGAACAGCATCATGCCAGGCAGAATCAGCCAGAGAGCGTTAAAGGCGGTGATCAGCAGGCCCAGCAGCATCATCGCGGTGGCACCCAGCATCACCGGCCCGCGTCCCAGGCGGCTGGTCAGCGCCCCCGCTTTGGGTGAACTCCAGGATCCGGTCAGGTAGACCACTGACAACAGTCCTACAACCGCCTGACTGAGATGCCAGGGGGCCTCCAGCAGACGGTAGCCGATATAGTTAAACAGCGTGACGAAGGCCCCCATCAGCAGGAATCCTTCGGCAAACAGCCAGGGCAGGCCGGGATCGCGCCAGTGCAGCCGGAAGTTAATCATCAGGTTACGCGGACGCAGCGGGATGGGGCGAAAATGGCGCGAGGCAGGGAGGATCTTCCAGAACATCAGCGCCGACGCCAGTGAGAAGCAGCCGATAACCGCCACGGCAATCCGCCAGGTGAACAGGTCGGTCAGCACCCCGCTCAGCAGACGGCCGCTCATCCCGCCGATCGAGTTCCCGCTGATATAGAGGCCCATCGAAAAGGCGACGACCCGCACATCCATCTCTTCGCTCAGGTAGGTCATACCCACCGCCGCGACGCCGCTGAGCGACAGCCCCATCAGCGCCCGCATCAGCAGAATGCCGTGCCAGCTGGTCATCGTGGCCGAGAGCAGGGTGCAGAGCGCCGCCAGCATCAGGGCGGTGACCATCACCGATTTGCGGCCAATCGCATCCGAGAGCGGTCCGGTGACCAGCAGCCCCAGCGCCATCAGCCCGGTGGAGATCGAGAGCGACACACTGCTGGCCGCGGGCGAAACGCCAAACTGCTGCGACAGAACCGGCAGGATTGGCTGAACACAGTAGAGCAGGGCAAACGTGGCCAGTCCGGCAGAGAACAGCGCCAGCGTCACGCGCATAAACTGGGGCGTACCCCGGCGGATATAACCTGAAGCCGCAGTGGTCGCAGGCGCACCTGGCGCCGCGTCGTCATCTGCCGTGGCCTGAATTGAGCGACTCACACATCTTCCTTAAAGTCAGAAAACTGTCGTCAGCTTAGGAAAGCGGCATCATGATGTCTAATATATTAATAATCTCAAATAAGACGTTTAAGATATGAATATCGAACTGCGGCATCTGCGCTACTTTGTGGCGGTGGCAGAAGAGCTCCATTTCGGGCGGGCGGCGCAGCGGCTCAATATCTCTCAGCCCCCGCTCAGTCAGCAGATCATCCAGCTGGAGGCGGAAACCGGCGCCAGGCTTTTTCATCGCACTAACCGCAGCGTGCAGCTTACGGCGGCGGGTGCGCAGCTGCTGAGCGATGCCCGGACGATTCTGTTGCAGGTTGAGCAGGCCGCCGACCGCGCCGCCCGACTGCACCGTGGCGAAGAGGGAGAGCTGCGCATTGGATTTACCTCCTCCGCACCCTTTACCGCAGCGGTCTCTGACGCCCTCTACCGTTTCCGGCAGCAGTGGCCGCAGGTGCACATCCAGATGCAGGAGATCAACACCCGCCAGCAGCTGGCGCCCTTGCTGGATGGACGGCTCGATCTCGGCGTGATGCGCAACACGTCGCTGCCCGCTGGACTGCATCATCAGTTACTGCTGAGTGAGCCGCTGTGTGCTGTGGTACACAAGGCGCATCCGCTGGCCAGCGCAGAGCGCATCTCGGTGTCGGCCCTGGCCACTGAGCCCTTTGTCTTTTTTGATCCGCAGGGGGGCACCGCGCTCTATAGCGACATTCTGGCGCTGCTGCACCGTTATCACATTAAGCCCTATATCACCCAGGAGGTGGGCGAGGCGATGACGATTCTGGGGCTGGTGGCGACCGGTCTGGGCGTCTCCATACTGCCCGCCTCCTTTCGCCGGGCGCGGCTGAGTGACCTGGTCTGGCTGCCCTTAACGGAAGAGGATGCGATTTCTGAACTCTGGCTGGTCTGGTCAGCCGCCCGCGAGAAGAGTGCACAGATGGAGAACATGATGGCGCTGCTGCAGACAAAGCGGTGATGAAACCCCCGCCACATCTCATCATTCTGTGCGATAAATCACATATTTAATCAAATATTTGACGCTGTTGCCTGATCTGCATCACCATGGCGCATCTTTATTTAGAAGCGCGAAAATAACCGGGAGCAGGGTTGTGAATCCGGACAGTCAACCTGGCCACATTGACCAGATCAAGCAGACCAATGCAGGCGTCGTTTATCGATTAATTGACCTTCACGGTCCCATTTCGCGCATCGAACTCTCCCGCCGCGCCCAGCTCGCCCCGGCCAGCATTACCAAAATTGTGCGGGAAATGCTGGATGCCCATCTGGTTCAGGAGACCGAATTTCAGGAGCCGGGCAGTCGCGGTCGCCCGGCGATTGGCCTGATTCTGGACACTGACGCCTGGCACTATCTGGCGATCCGCCTGCATCGCGGCGCCATGACCTTTACGTTGCGCGATCTCAGCAGCCGTGCGCTGGCAGAAGAGAGCCTGCCGCTGCCGGATGAGTCTGCGCAGCCGCTGCTGAACGCGCTGATTGAACAGGTCGATGCCTTCTTTATCCGCCACCAGAGGAAGCTGGAGCGTCTGACGGCTATTGCCATCACGCTGCCCGGACTGATAAATGCCGCGTCCGGCGTGGTGCACCGGCTGCCGGGTTATCAGGTGCGTGATATGCCGCTGGGCGATGCGCTGGCGTCGCGTACCGGGCTGCCGGTCT
This sequence comes from Pantoea graminicola, assembly GCF_048452665.1. NCBI lineage: Bacteria > Pseudomonadati > Pseudomonadota > Gammaproteobacteria > Enterobacterales > Erwiniaceae > Pantoea > Pantoea graminicola. The sequence goes on from NZ_JBLWSJ010000003.1 coordinate 338,788, forward strand.
TTGTGCAGCATGATATTTCAGCCTGGACGCTGGCAGAGTCGCTGTCTGGCGCGTCACGCGGCGCGCAGGATGTTATCCAGATCGTGATTGATGAAACGGTGGGGGCTGGCGTGATCAGCGGCGGTCAGCTGCTGCATAAAAGCGGCAGGGCGCTGGTCGAGATTGGACATACGCAGATTGATCCCTACGGTCAGCAGTGCTACTGCGGGAATCATGGTTGCCTTGAAACCGTAGCCAGCACCGGCAGCCTGCTGGCGCTGGCGGCCCAGCGTCTGCCTGCGCAGCCTGACAGCCTGCTCAATGCGCAGCCGCTGACGCTGCAGTCACTGTGTGCAGCCGCCCAGTCAGGCGATCGCCTGGCGCGCGACACCATCGCCAGCGTAGGACATCACGTTGGCCGGATCCTGGCAATGATGGTCAACATCTTTAATCCACAACATATTCTTATCGGTTCTCCCCTTAACGCGGCTGCCGATGTGCTGTTTCCGGCGGTGCGTAACACCATCCTGCAGCAGTCACTGCCTGCCTACAGCGCGACGATCCAGCTGGCACCCACGGAATTCAGCGAGCCGGGAACGCTGGGCGCAGCGGCGCTGATCAAAGATGCGCTCTACAGCGGTCATCTGTTAGTGAAACTGTTGCAAGGTTAAGCGGGCTTAATCTTGCGCTAACGCAATCTGTTCTCATCCTCCATTCTTTAGAATGCCGGTTCGCAACAAGGTTAATCACCGATTAACCGCAACGGTCCAAAAGGAGAAGTGGAGTGAACAGACTGTTTGTTACCGGCACCGACACCGCAGTGGGTAAAACGGTAGTGTCACGCGCCCTGTTACAGAGTTTTATCCGCCACAGGCTGAGCGCCGTCGGCTACAAGCCTGTCGCGCGAAGTGCGGCCAGCACCGCTGATGGCCTGCGCAATAAAGATGCCCAGGTGCTGCAGAGCGCCTCATCCCTGGATTTGCCCTATCAGGCCATTAACCCGCTGGTTTTTCAGGAGGAGGAGATCTGCACCCATCCCGGTCAGCACATCGATTATGGACTGCTGACCCGGGGACTCCTCAGCCTGTCGCAGCAGGCCGAACGGGTGGTGGTGGAGGGCACAGGCGGCTGGCGCAGTCTGATGAATGATGGCCGTCCGCTCTCCTGCTGGGTCGTGGAGCAGCAACTGCCGGTGGTGATGGTGGTCGGCATTCAGTCAGGCTGTATCAGTCATGCCCTGTTAACGGCAGAGGCGATAGCCCGGGATGGGCTGCCTTTGGTGGGCTGGGTCGCGAATCGCATCAACCCGGGGCTGGCCCACTACAGCGACATCATTGAGGTTCTGCGTGAAAAGATTGCCGCGCCGCGGCTGGGCGAGCTGCCTTACCTGCCGCGTGCCGAACAGCGTGATCTGACCCCCTATATTGATATTTCCCTGCTGGAGCAGAGCGATCTGCACGCTGTGAGTGCAAAGATCGCCTGATTATGAAACAAATCTCTTCATCTCAGTCAGCGATGAGCCTAAAGTTTCAGGCTTATCGCTGTCTTCCTTTGCTTAATTCCTCTTTTAAATCAATGCGCTAATCAGAATAGTGCGAGTTACTAGCGTCATGGCGCAGAAAATGCATTACCTCCACTTATCATCCAGAGGTGGAGCATCATTATGTCGCACTCGCACGAGCAAGGTTTGTTATACGGGCTGGATGCCCGCATTGGCCCCGTCCCGGCATTCATCGCCGCGCTGCAACATCTGCTGGCCAGCGTGGTCGGGATTATTACGCCGCCCCTGATCATCGGCTCAGTGCTGGGGCTACAGGCCTATACACCCTATTTGATCAGCATGTCGCTGTTTGTCTCTGGTCTGGGCACTTTTTTACAGTCCCGGCGTATCGGGGGCATCGGCGCCGGGATGATCTGTCTGCAGGGCACCAGCTTCGCCTTTCTGGGGGTGATTCTGTCCGGCGGACTGATGGTGAAAGGCCGTGGCGGTTCACCGGAAGAGATTATGGCGATGCTGTTTGGCTGTAACCTGGTGGCGGCGCTGATCCCGATTCTGATCAGCCGCTGCGTCGGTTCGCTGCGCAACGTGCTGACGCCGGTCGTGACCGGCACGGTAATCACCCTGATTGGCATCAGCCTGATCAAAGTCAGCATCACCGACTGGGCGGGCGGCCATAACGCCGCCGATTTTGGATCGCCCGGCAACCTGGCGCTGGGGGCGCTGACGCTGCTGGTGATCGTGGCGCTGAACCGTGCGCGTAACCGCTGGGCGCGGCTGGTGGCGGTGGTGGCCGGTATCGCGGCAGGGTGCGTGGCGGCGGCCTTAACCGGGCACCTGCCACTGAAGATGATAACGCCGGAGCACGGGATCGTGCTGCCGGCCCTGTTCCGGTTTGGGTTTGCCTTCGACTGGACGATTTTCCTGCCCATCGCCCTGGTCGCCGTCATTGCGGTGATCGAGGCCGTGGGCGATCTCACCGCCAACTGCCTGATCTCGCAACAGCCGATTACTGGCAAGCCGTTTCAGCAGCGGCTGCAGGGCGGCATCGTCGCCGACGGCCTGAGTTGCGTGCTGGCTGCGGTGTTCTCCGCTTTTCCCAACACCACTTTTGCTCAGAACAACGGCGTTATCCAGATGACCGGTGTCGCCAGTCGTTACGTGGGTATGCTGCTGGGGATTATGCTGGCGCTGCTGGGGCTTTTTCCCTTTATCGGCTCGCTGCTGCAGCAGATCCCGCCGCCGGTGCTGGGCGGTGCAACCATCGTGATGTTTGGCAGCGTGGTGGCCGCCGGTATCCGGGTGATGACGCAGCGGCCGCTGGGCCGCCGCGAGATGCTGATTGTGGCCATCGCCTTTGGTATCGGCCTGGGGGTAGAAGCGGTGCCGGAGGTACTGAAGCAGTTCCCGCCGCTGATTAACAGCCTGTTCGGCCATGCGGTGACGACCGGCGGCCTCCTGGCGATCGGGCTGAACCTGGTCCTGCCGGACGAAGGGCAGATGGCAGAAGCCGCTGAGGCGGAGAGGCTGACGGAGAGCTAAACTGCCTGACGATCCAGACAGGCAATGCAGAATTTCACGCGAAGGGCGCCATTATTGTTAGCAAAGCATAGCGGGCCAGGGATGGCGTCACCCAACAGAGGCCAGCCTGGCCCCCGTCAGGTGATGGACAGGCGTGAATTACGGATTCAGACGACGACGGGTACGACCTGAGCTAAGGTAATCCGCGATGTAATCCTGCGAAATCTCCCCACTGTAGCGCCCCTCTTCATCGACGATCGGCATCCAGACTGTGTTGTGCTCATAAAGTTTGGAGAGCACGACGCGCAGGTTCTCCTCCGCTTTACCCGTAACTTTGAAGGTGTGCAGCTTCTCTTCGCAGCGGCCGCTGACGTTTCGTGCCTCGCGGCGCTTCACAAAGCCCAGCGGTTTGCCATCCTCATCGACCACGGTAATCGAGCGCATATCGTTCTCATCCATGGTGCCAAAGGCTTCCTCCAGCGGCGTGGCGCGGCGCACGGTGATAGTCGGCTGCTGCTCGGTCACGTCGCCCGCCTGCACCAGTAGCAGACGCTTCAGCGTGCGGTCCTGGCCAACAAAGGAGCCGACAAACTCATTGGCCGGGGTCGCCAGCAGCTCATCCGGGCTGGCGCACTGCACGATTTTGCCCTGACCAAATACCGCGATGCGGTCGCCCAGCTTCAGCGCCTCGTCGATATCGTGGCTCACCAGCATCACGGTCTTCTTCAGCTGACGCTGCATCTCCAGAAACTCATTCTGGATCACTTCGCGGTTAATCGGGTCAACCGCACCAAAGGGCTCATCCATCAGCAGCACCGGTGGATCCGCCGCCAGCGCACGAATCACGCCGATACGCTGCTGCTGACCGCCTGACATCTCACGCGGATAGCGATGAAGAAACTTTTTGGGGTCCAGTGCGACCATGCTCATCAGCTCGGTGGCCCGCTCGTGACACTGCTTTTTGTTCCAGCCGAGCATCCGCGGCACCACGGTAATGTTCTCCTCGATGGTCATGTTGGGAAACAGACCAATCTGCTGGATCACATAGCCGATATTGCGGCGCAGGGTGGTAGTGTCCTGGGTGCTGGTATCTTCTCCATTAATCAGGATGCGTCCACTGGTGGCGGGGATCAGCCGGTTAATCATCTTCAGCGTGGTGGTTTTACCACAGCCCGACGGGCCGAGCAGTACGCACATCTCACCGGCTGGCACATGCAGGCTGACGTTATCGACGGCTTTATTGGTGGTGCCGTTTTTCTGGGTAAAGGTTTTCGTCAGGTTTTCCAGCGTTATCATTATCGAATCCCCTTTGGAGTCAGCGCCTGCTGCAGACGATGCAGCAGCCAGTCAAGAAAAATAGCCAGCAGACAAATCATCAGTGCCCCGGCAATCAGCATACGAATATCACTGCCGCTGATCCCATCCAGCAGCAGCTGTCCCAGACCGCCTGCGCCAATTACCGCGGCGATTGCCATCACGCCAACGTTCATCACCACGGCGGTCCGGATGCCGCCGAAAATCACCGGCAGCGCCATCGGGATCTCGACCCAGCGCAGACGCTGCCAGAAGGTCATGCCGATGCCGCGACCCGCTTCACGCAGGCCATCCGGCAGGTTCTCCAGCGCGGTGTGGGTATTACGCACGATAGGCAGCAGCGAGTAGAGGAACACCGCCGTAATCGCGGGCAGCGCCCCGATACCCTGACCGATCAGCGAAAACAGCGGGATCATCAGGCCAAACAGCGCAATAGTCGGAATGGTCAGTACCACGGTGGCGATCCCCAGAATCGGGGTCGCCAGCCATCTGACGCGCACGATCAGAATGCCCAGCGGCACGCCAATTACGATCGCCAGGCCCACCGCCACCAGCACTAGCCAGCTGTGCTGCCAGCTCAGGGTCAGCAGGGTGCTCCAGTTATCCATGATGTAGTGAAGGGTATCCACAGTGCCTCCTTACAGCATGTTTTTGGATTGAAGGAAATCACGCGCCACTTTCTCCGGTGACTGGTGATCGATATCGACCCGCTTGTTCAGCTCTGTAATCGCCTCATCGGTGATCTGCGCAGAGAGCTGATTCAGCGCGCTGTCCAGCCCCGGGTGGCTCGCCAGCACATCCTGGCGCACCACCGGCGTCACGTTGTAGCTGGGGAAGAAGTGCTTATCATCCTCCAGCACTTTCAGGTCGAAGCCCTTAACCCGGCCGTCGGTGGTGTAGATCAGCCCCGCATTCACGAAGCTGTCTCGGATGGCGTTGTAGACCAGACCGGGGTCCATCTGGCGGATCTGCGGCCGATCCAGCGCCAGGCCGTAGGTTTTCTGCAGCGGCTTCAGGCCGTCGGAGCGACCGGCGAACTCCAGGTCGAGGCCCAGCCGCCAGTTGTTATCCGGGTCGGTTTTGCGGATCTGCTCAATTTTCGCCACCAGCTGGGACATGGTGCTGATCCCCTGTTTTTCCGCCTCCTGGCGGGTCATGGCGAAGGCGTAGGTGTTGTTCATCGGTGCCGGGTTCAGCCAGATCAGCCCCCGTTTTCCATCCAGCTTCTTCACCGTTTCATACGCCTGCTCTGAAGACATCGGCTGGCTGATGTGGTTGAAGATAATCAGTGAGGTGCCGGTATATTCCCAGACCATATCGATCTGTTTGTTCAGCATCGCATTGCGGCCGATGGTGGTGGCGATATTACGTTTTGGCACCACCTCAAAGCCTTTCTTCTGCAGCCAGAGCACGGTCATGGCGGAGAGGATATGCTGCTCGGTGAAACTTTTGGTGGCCATCACCAGCGGTGTTGCGGCCTGTGCCGTCTGGCTTATCAGCAGCGTTGCCGTCAGCGCGACAACGCTTTTCTTGATCCAGCGCGTTAGCATTTAAAATTCCTTATGGTCAGGCCGCGGCGTGCGGACTCAGAAAGCGCCCCAGCGCGGCCAGCATCATATCCAGAACCAGCGCCACCAGAGCGGTCGCGACAGCGCCCAGGATCAGCGTCGGGAAGTCGTTGAGGTAGATGCCAGGGAAGATCAGCTCGCCAAAACTGCTGGCGCCAATCAGGAAGGCCAGCGGTGCGGTGCCGACGTTGATGGCGGTGGCGATGCGCACGCCGGAGAGGATCACCGGCAGGGCATTCGGCAGTTCGACCTGACGCAGCCGCTGCCAGCGGGTCATGCCGATGCCGTTGGCGGCTTCAAGCAGTGACGGCGGCACCGCACTCAGGCCAGAGAAGGTGTTGCGGACGATGGGCAGCAGCGAGGCCAGGAACAGCGCAATCAGCGCCGGACGGTCGCCGATGCCGATGATGACCATCGCCAGGGCCAGCACCGCCAGCGGTGGCAGGGTATTACCCACATTAAAAATCTGCATGACGCTTTCAGCCCAGCGACGGGCAAAAGGGCGGCTGAGCAGGATGCCGCTGGGGATACCGACCAGCAGGGCAAACAGCATGGACCAGAACACTAAAAAGAGGTGTTGTTGCCCCAGATAGAGCAGATCGACTTTGCGGGCCACCAGCAGATCCCAGCCGAGGCCCCGGATCATTAAGGCGATGACCGCCACAACTGCAAGCAGAGCCAGACCGGCGCGTTTCGCCAGTGAAGCATTTTGCATAGGAGATTCTCCCTGATAACGATCTCAATTGTTATAACTGCCACAAACAGTCCGACAGAAGCGGCAAAACCGGCCACCGCGCCCAAAACCGAAACTGCGATAAAATGTGGATGAAATGACTGTTTATCCACGCTTTTTCAGCCGATGCTGAAATAAGAAGCTCTATTGCTATAGCAGCCCTTTATCCGAGAGGCCAGCTTTTCAGCCTTAAAACAGGAAGAGAGAAACAGGTTAAAATGGTGTTAAAGCCCTGTAGCGTCTGGGCTGATGTGACAATAAAAAAATTTCATCGACATTCGGTGACACCGTCACAGATGGAGCGGAAAATGCGCACTGGCGGGAAACTCAGCGGGCCGCTTTTCGGCTAGTCTTGCTGTTAAAAAAAGGAACTCTATGACTGACAGCGCACAACTTCAGACCGGACACCGCCACTGGATCTTAATCGCCTGCATGCTGGCGATGTTTATGGCGGCTATCGAAGTCACTATCGTCGCCACCGCCATGCCTACCATCATCGCCGACCTCGGCGGGTTTTCGCAGTTTGGCTGGGTCTTCTCTATCTATCTGCTGACCCAGGCGGTCAGCGTGCCGCTCTACGGGCGACTGGCGGACAGGGTCGGTCGCAAAACGATGTTTTTTATCGGCACCACAATTTTCCTGCTGGGCTCAGTGCTGTGCGGTTTTGCACACAGCATGTTCTGGCTCATCCTGTTCCGGGCGTTTCAGGGCCTCGGCGCGGGGGCCATTATGCCCCTCAGCTCCACCATCGTGGCCGACATCTACTCGCCGCGCGAACGCGCCAGCGTTCAGGGCTGGCTGTCCAGCGTCTGGGGGGTAGCGGCGATCGTGGGGCCGCTGACCGGAGCCTGGCTGGTGCAGCACTTCAGCTGGCCGGTGATCTTCTGGGTCAATCTGCCGATAGGCGTGGTCAGTATGCTGATGCTGGCGCGCTGGCTGCCGTCGCATCCGCAGGAGGAGGAGACGCAGCCGCTGAACGTGGCGGGCAGCGGCTGGCTGATGCTCTGCGTGACCGCCTTGCTGACCGCGCTGCTGCAGGCGGAGCAGCTGGGTCTCTGGCTGGTGCCGTTTCTGCTCGTGTCGCTGCTGGCGGGCTGGCAGCTCAGACGGCATGAGCAGCGCGCTGCAGCGCCGCTGTTTCCGCTGGTGATCTGGCGCAGCCGGCTGATTGTGGCAGGGAACGCGGGCAACCTGATTATCGGGGCGGCCATGATGGGGATCAGCGCTTTTCTGCCCACCTGGATTCAGGGCATCCGCGGCGGTTCACCGCTGCAGGCGGGCAGCGTGCTGGCGATGATGTCAATTGGCTGGCCGCTGGCCAGTACGCTCAGCGGCAGGCTGATGCTGCACACCTCCTACCGCTTCACCGCCCAGCTCGGCGTGCTGTTGCTGGTGACCGGCAGCGCCTTACTGCTGTTTCTGCAGCCGGCAAGCTCGCTGTTTCAGGCGGGCTTTACGGCCTTCCTGATCGGCACCGGCATGGGCATGACCAGCACCACCTTCCTGGTGTCGGTGCAGAATCAGGCGGACTATCAGATTCGCGGCATCTGTACCGCGTCCATCATGTTCAGCCGGATGATCGGCTCAGCGGTGGGGACAGCCATTATGGGGGCGGTGCTGAATCTGAATCTGCAGTGGCGTCTGCCAGAGATTCAGGATCCGGTGCAGCAGATTATGTCCGGTCAGAGCCGTCAGGCGTTGCCGCCCGAGACGCTGCAGCAGATGGTGGCGGCGATTGCCGCGTCACTGCACTGGGTCTTTGTGGTGGCGCTGGTGACGGCGCTGCTGGCAATAGGGGTGGCGTGGATGATGCCGCGTCAGCGGCCGGAACAGGCGGACTAGCAGGCAGGGCGGCGAGGGCCGCCCTGATCTGAAACGGACTACTGTGCTGGCGCGTCCTGCGAACTGCCGGCACTGGCGGGCACGCTGGCGTCGCTGTCGCTGCCAGAGCGTTTATAAACGATCTTTTGTGTATCATTGTCACAATGCCCGACGACCTGACCGCCTGCCTGATCAACCTGATCGTTGGCGACGATGTCGAGACTGAAGCCCGATTCGGGTACGCCATTCTGAATGATTTTCTGGCTGATATCCGCTTTTACTGACTCACAGGATGCCTGCGCCATCAGCGGCAGGGCAAACAACGCCGCAGTGAACAACACTCTCTGTAGCTTCATCACGTCTTCCTTATGTTAGTCGTCCGTCATTACTATAGCGCAATTTCAGGGGGTAACCGGGCGGCCTGAACGGCGGTCCAGACAGCGCAGGGTGTTGGGTTCCCAGTAGGCGTTAAGATTGAGGCTCTGCTCGCACTTGTCACGGGTATCAAACGCCCGGTCAGTTTTGTCGAACTCTTTTTCGACGCGGCTGTTTACCTTGTTGCGGAGCATCCGCGTGTCATTCCATTGCTCTCTGTCCTGACGCGCTGCTTCATTGCTCAGCGCAGAGCTGCCATCTTCAATGATCAGACGATTGGTGTTGGCTGTCGCAGTCAGGGCCGCGGTGGAAAGCAGTACCATCAGCACGGCAGGGATCATTTTTTTCATTACTTTATCCTTTAGTTAACGCAAACCATACTCTCTGCGACGGCGATAGCAGCGGACATGCCTGGAGCCTGGCCCATCAGGCTGTTTCAGCGGTGATGCTGAACCCGGACAGCGCACACGCCTGCCTGGTCGCTCTGCAACAATTCAGCCCGATGGCAGAGGCTTTTAGTATATCATCGCCGTTTCTTTGCTCACCAGCGGTGAGTCATTTGTTTACGTTCGGGAGAGAAACCGGTGCTGATCAAGACCGCCTTGCTGTTTTTTATGGGTATCCGGATTTAATGGTTGATGGGGCTCCTTCACCCCACCAACCTTATACCACCCTCAGATGGTTGATAGATCGACCCCGTAATTGAGTTCCTCTGCGAAATCCGACAGTCCGTAACAGATGGTTTTCTTGTAGAATGGAGAGACCTTCGCAGTTGAGGCCTTCTTCTTGTGCTTCGTGGTGTAGAGCATTCGTGCCCGCATCACCTCGAAGGAGTAACCACGCCCTTCACGGTTCTTGTCCTTGGCCAGTCGGTTGATGGATTCCGTGTAAGCATTGGTGACGGGCATATCCGTCTCGAAGTAGGTCATGATCTCTTCGCGCCAGTTGCCCACCGCTCTGACCAGATCGCTCCAGATTTCCTTCTGGCCTTTCGGGACGGTGGCTATCCACTCGTCCAGGGCGGCTTCTGCCTGGGAGCGCGTGATGGCATCCCAGATGCCGTAGAAGTGCTCCTTGTGCTCGTAGGCGGCCAGCAGTTGCGGGAATGCGCCTGTCCAGGTCTCCATGATCAGCCGCTCTCGGTCTGAGACTTCGTGAGCGCGTTTCAGCAGGATTTTCCGGTCTCCCTTGAGGGTTCGGCTCTGGGAGGGTTTCAGCTCCTTTCTTAGGCCCTTGCGCACCTTCTCCAAGGCATCATTGGCCATGCGCACCACATGGAATTTATCGACCACGATACGGGCCTGTGGTAGCACCGTCTTGACCGCCGTACGGTAGGGGTTCCACATGTCCATGCTGACGATCTCGACCTTCTGCCGGTCTTTCAGCTTCATCAGGTAGTTGGTCACCAAGTCCTGCCGGCGGGTGGTCAGCAGGTCGAGCAGGGTTCTCTCCTCGATGTTGGTCAGAATGCAGCGGTAGCGCTTGTTCAGGTACAGCTCGTCTATACCCAGAATGCGAGGCGTCTCGAATCGGTGCCAGCGCCCCAGGAACTCGGCGCGAGCGCTGAAGATGTCGCGTACCGTCTTCTCGTCCAGGCCAGTCTGCGCCGCCACGAAGGTGTAGGGGTGGTTGAAGGATTCTTTCTCCACGTACTCATGCAGCCGCCGCGTCATGCGGAAGCCGTCCACCATCTCCGGTAGCTGGGGCCTGAAGGAGGTCTTGCAGGCCCGGCAGGTGTACCGGCGACGAACCACCCAGAGGGTGACCCGCTTGCCGTGGATGGGCAAATCACGATAAGGAACATCACGCTTGCCGAACCGCACGATTTCACCCTGCACGCCACATTTCTCGCACGCGATGGGATCGGGTGCGTCCACCTGGAAGTGCATTTCGTCGTCTGTCGACTTGGAGTCCCTGACCTCATAATTTGAGAGGTTAATAAGGCCAGTAACGAGACCCATCATTAATAACCTCGATGTCAGGCGCTGGATAGTTTCATTAACACCAACCCTGAAACAATGAGGATCGCAGCAATGATTCTCGCTGCATTAACCGGTTCAGCCAAAAATGCGATTCCGACAAGAAAAGCGCCTACAGCTCCTATTCCCGTCCAGATTGTGTAGGCAGTTCCGAGTGGAATAGTTCGCATGGCGACTGCTAACAGCCAGAAGCTGGCCACCATTGTAGAAATCGTGATGATCGATGGTAAGAGCCGACTGAAGCCATGAGATTGCTTCATTGTGTAAGCCCACACAATCTCAAGGACACCGGCAACGAGAAGATATACCCAAGGCATTGACCCCTCCGAAATATAACGGGGCCAGGTCGTCCTGGTCATTACTTCCCAAGGTGGGGGAGGTCGTCCTCCTATAGATGGACTGATACTAACCCGCGAAGGGAGGCTGATCAACCATATTCTCCGGTGAGAAAGTGGGAATTACAGGCTGCCAGCAAAGGAGATATCAACCAGATATTCCGGTTACCCCGATCTTCACGGGACAAACGACGACGTGGGGCAGGGGATTCACTGCTTGACATGCTTATATACCAAAAGTAACTTATTCGACGTAACTTACTAAAAGTAGATTAAGCTCAAATGGAGTCAAAGTCATGCACGCACTGATCGTAGTTGCTCATCACGACCCGCAATCTCTCACCCACAGTGTGGCCGCCGAGGTGGGCGCGGGCTTGACCGCCTCTGGCCACACCTTTGAAATAGCCGACCTTGCCGCTGAAGGGTTCGATCCACGCTACACCATCGCCGACCATCGGGTGCACCGTACTCGGGCGACGCCGCCAGCCGACGTGCAGGCCGAACAGGCCCGCATAGACCGCGCCGACGCGCTGGTGCTGGCGTTCCCCATCTACTGGTGGTCAATGCCAGCGTTGCTCAAGGGTTGGGTCGACCGCGTATTCGTCAATGGCTGGGCGATTGATTACGGCCCCGATACACCGGTGCAGAAGAAACTCAGGCATTTGCACGTACATGTGCTGGCCCTGGGGGCGGCTGACGAAAGCGCCTTCGATCGACACGGTTATGCCAAGGCCATGAATACCCAGATCGACTACGGCATCTTTGATTATTGCGGGGCGCGGGTACTCACTTCCGAGTTGTTGTTGGACTCGGAAAGTGGCACGGCCCAGGCGCATTTGCACAAGGCCCGGACCGTGGGGCAGGGGTTGTTTGAGCGTGAGGCCATCGCGGGATAATTCAAGCGTCGCGAAACAGGTCGTGGGCGTCGAGCAAGCGGTAGGCAATCTCTGGGTTTTTCTCCAGGCCACGGCGAATGGAGGCGGGGATCGACTGGCGGGTCTTGCGGCACATGCCCGGCAGTTCGTCGATGACGATCTGGATCCCGCGCATGCTTTTGACCTCGGTATGCCCGGGCGCGATGTGGACGCGGATGCCGAGTTGGTCGTACATCCGCTGTTGCAAGTGTTCGAGGTCTTGCAGGCTCTTGAGGTTTTCCAGGCGCTCCAGCAGGATTTTTTCCTGCTGTCGCGTCAGTTGCAGAATGCGCAGATCAGCGCCGGGAGCTTCCAGCAGTTGTTCACGGTTGCAGACACAGGCGCCGGGTGGGCAGGGTTGGCGAAGGGTCATTGACGCTCCCGGCAAGGTTCAGTTGTAGGAGCGAGCTTGCTCGCGAAAAACTCACAGGCGCCGCATTCATTCAGCAAACACGCGTTTTGGTTAACGTTTTTCGCGAGCAAGCTCGCTCCCACAGGTTTGTGTGTCAGTAGCTCAAGTGAACGCCCAGGCTGGCCAGCGCTTTCCAGTAGTCAGGGTAGGTCTTGGCTACGCAATCAGGGTCTTGGATGCGAATGCCCGAGACTTTCAGCCCGGCCAGGGCAAAGCACATGGCGATGCGATGGTCGGCGTGGGTATCGATCAGTGCGGTGCAGGCGGTGCCAGCCAAAGCGGGGTCGCTGGCAACCAGCAGGTCATCACCTTCGATGGTCGCCAGGCCCGGGCGAATTTCGTTGAGGCCATCGTGCAGCGCCTGCACGCGGTCACATTCCTTGACGCGCAGGTTCGCCAGTTCAGTGAAGCGCACCGGGGTATTGTTGAATGCGGCGAGCACCGCCAGGGTCGGGATCGCATCCTGCATTTGTGAACCCACCACCGTGGCCTGCATGTTCGGGAATTGCGCGATCACGGCCTGTGCCTTGGCGTCGGGCTGGGTGAAATCCTGCGCGGCTACACCAATATCGATACGGCCACCGGTCAGTACTTCTGCGGCCCACAGGTAAGTGGCGGTGGAAGCGTCGGGTTCGATCAGGTAATCATGGGCGGTATAGCCCGTGGGGGCCACGCGCCAGGTGGTGTCGTCCACGATGTCTACCTGGGCCCCGAACGCACGCATGCAATCGAGGGTCAGGTCCACATAGCCACGGGCGCCGATGTCCTTGCCGGTCAGCGCCACTTCAATCGGTGCTTCGCCGCACGCCGCCAGCATCAGCAGGGCCGATACGTACTGGCTGGACAAGCCTCCGTCAATCTCAAAACGCCTGGCCTGGACCTTGCCCGCGCCATGCACCGTTACCGGTGGGCAACCGGTGGGGCTGTCGACCTGGATGCCGTTCTGGCCCAGGGTGGCCAGCAGCGGGCCGATCGGGCGTTTTTGCATGTACTCGTCACCGTCCAGTACCACGGTGCCTTGCACGGTGGCGACGGCAGCCGTGAGAAAGCGCATGGCGGTGCCGGCGTTGCCGAGGAACAACGGCTGGGCCGGCAATTGCAGCGAGCCTTGGCTGGTGACGACAAAGGTGGTGTCGTCCGGCTCGTCGATGGTGACGCCCATCTGCCGCAGGGCGACCGACATATGGCGTGTGTCATCGCTTTTGAGCGCGCCGCTCAAACGGCTGGTGCCCTTGGCCAGTGCCGCGAGCAACAGAGCACGGTTGGTAATGGATTTGGAGCCGGGGGGCGCGACCTTGCCAGTGAGGGGGAAGTTGGGCGGTGTAACGGTCACGGTTTTCTGCGAACTCAAGGTACAAGGCTCCTGGTCAAGGCGAGGTGGCGTGGAGTGGCCGACGTGCGGACCCGAATCATGAGGTCGTCCTCCTATAGATGGACTGATACTAACCCGCGAAGGGAGGCTGATCAACCATATTCTCCGGTGAGAAAGTGGGAATTACAGGCTGCCAGCAAAGGAGATATCAACCAGATATTCCGGTTACCCTTTTTTATTACCGCGCTGGCGGAGATTACCGGCTGTTTTCTGCCGTGGCTGTGGCTGAAAAAAGGGGGCGCTGTCTGGCTGTTACTGCCTGCGGCGGCCAGCCTGGCGCTGTTTGTCTGGCTGCTGACCCTGCATCCGGCGGCCAGTGGCCGGGTCTACGCGGCCTACGGTGGCGTTTATGTCCTGACGGCGCTGCTCTGGTTGCGGATCGTGGATGGCGTGAAGTTAAGCGCGTGGGACTGGAGCGGGGCACTGATTGCGTTCAGCGGGATGCTGATCATCGTGCTGGGCTGGGGGCGGGGATAACGCCAGCCGCAGCTGGCGTGGCGGGAACTTACGGCTTGTGGACTTTCAGGCCCGCCAGGGTCTGACTGACCGGCATCATCTCCAGGCTGTTGATGTTGACATGCTTTGGCAGCGTCGCGACCCACCAGACCGCCTCCGTCACATCCTCTGGCGTCAGGGCGGTCGCACCTTCATAGACCTGACCCGCTTTATCGTCGTCGCCTTTGAAACGCACGTTAGAAAACTCGGTGCCGCCGACCAGACCCGGTTCAATGTCGGTCACGCGCAGCGCGGTACCGTGCAGGTCGGTACGCAGATTCAGGCTGAACTGACGCACGAAGGCTTTAGTGGCACCATAAACGTTGCCACCGGCATAGGGCCAGCTACCGGCAATCGAACCGATATTGATGATATGACCCACATTGCGCTCCACCATCTGCGGCAGCAGGGCGCGGGTCATATAGACCAGCCCTTTGGTGTTGGTGTCAATCATGTTTTCCCAGTCTTCAACGTTAGCTTTGTGCGCAGGCTCAATGCCCAGCGCCAGCCCGGCATTGTTGACCAGCACGTCGATATGACGCCATTCGGCCGGAAGCTGGCTCACTGCCTCTTCGATCGCGGCACGGTTGCGCACATCAAGCTGCACCGTATAGAGGTTGTCGCCCAGCTCCTCTTTCAGCGCTTTCAGACGTTCGGCGCGGCGTCCGGTGGCAATCACCTTATGACCATTTTCGATAAAGCGGCGGGTGATGCTTTGACCAAAACCGGCGGTCGCACCGGTGACAAAAATTATCATCTCACTGTTCCTTATGCCATTTTCAGAGTCGATGGCTTCACCATAGCATTTCATTCCGGCTTCTGCGCGTGGAAAAACAGCCTGGCCTGTAAACGCATTTTACCGCTCAGCCGGATGCGCCTTTTCAGGGCAGCCTGCACCCTGAAAGGGCAGATTCTGGGCTGAGCGGCCATACTTAAATCATCCTGTCCGGTTGAAAACGGACTGCAACCGTTTGCATCGGTTCCGCAAACGGTTGCTAACCCACTCCGGGCTGTTTTGTTGCGCAACGATGCGTTTCACTCTTATTTTGCTGATTGTTAAGGATTTTATTTCATTTCGAAATTGGCACGCAGGTTGCAAGGCGTAATGAAGATACCTCTGCTGATGCACCATCGCGCATCAGCGCGCATTCAGAAAGGACGGACCATGTTATCAGCAACTGATACGGCGATACGCGCCAGCTTCTTCGATTTCACGGGCACAGTGACTCATCCCGACGATCTCCTCAAACGGGCCCGCTATCTGGAGGATGGGGTGTTGCTGCTGCGTGAAGGCCGCGTGGTGGGGCTGGAGAGCTGGGAGAACAGCGCGGCGCGGCTGGCAGACCAGCCCGTTACCGACCTGCGCGGCAGGCTGATTGTGCCGGGTTTTGTCGACACCCATATTCACTATCCGCAGACCGAGATGATTGGCGCATTCGGTGAACAGTTGCTGGAGTGGCTCAATCACTACACTTTCCCGGTAGAAGCGCAGTATCACTGCCCCGATCACGCGGCGCGGATGTCCGCCTTCTTTCTGCATCAGCTGCTCTCCAACGGCACCACCAGTGCGCTGGTGTTTGGCACCGTCCATCCGCAGTCGGTGGAGGCCCTGTTCAGCGCGGCCGAAGCCCTGAACATGCGGCTGATTGCCGGTAAGGTCATGATGGACCGCAATGCGCCCGACAACCTGACCGAAACGCCGGAGCAGAGCTACCAGCAGACGCGGGCGCTGATTGCGCGCTGGCATCAGCGCGGGCGACTGAGCTATGCGCTGACGCCGCGCTTTGCACCGACCTCGTCCCCGGCGCTGCTGGAAAAAGTTCAGCAGCTGCGTCAGGAGTTCCCGGATACCTGGGTGCACACCCATCTCAGTGAGAATCCGCAGGAGGTGGCCTGGGTGAAAGCACTGTTCCCGGAGCGGGAGAATTATCTGGATGTCTACCATCATCATCAGCTGACGGGCCGTCGCAGCGTCTTTGCGCACTGTCTGCATCTGGACGATCGGGAGTGGCAGTGTCTGCACGACACCGAATCCGCCATTGCGTTTTGTCCCACCTCCAACCTGTTTCTCGGCAGCGGGCTGTTCAACCTGAAACGCAGCTGGCAGCAGGGCGTCAGCGTGGGGATCGGGACCGATGTCGGCGCAGGCACCACCTTTAACATGCTGCAGACGCTGGGCGAAGCTTACAAGGTCGGGCAGTTACAGCACTACCGGCTCAGCGCCGCCGAAGCCTTCTACCACGCCACGCTGGGTGGCGCCCGCGCACTGGACCTCGACCAGGCCATCGGCAATTTCAACGTGGGTAAAGAGGCCGATTTCGTGGTGCTCGATCCGGCTGTCTCTGCATTGCAGCAGCTGCGTATCGGCAACAGCAAAGATATCTGGGAAAAACTGTTCGTGCTGATGACGCTGGGCGACGACCGCAACATTGCCCAGACCTGGGTCGCGGGTCGTCCGGTCTGGCAGCGAGAATCACAGGAGCAAGCCGCATGATCCAGTTTCTGTTAAATAATCAGCTCGTCACCGAAGAGACGCTCGATCCTAATCTCACGGTGCTCACTTATCTGCGCACCCGGCAGCAGCGCACCGGAACCAAAGAGGGCTGTGCCTCGGGGGACTGCGGCGCCTGCAGCGTCACCCTGGGCAAAGCCGTGGAGGGAAAGATGCAGTATGAAACCGTCAACAGCTGCCTGACGCTGGTCTCCGCCTTACAGGGCAGGCAGCTGATCACGGTAGAGGATCTGCGTCATGGCCGCGCCCTGCATCCGGCGCAGCAGGCGATGGTGGAGTGCCACGGCTCGCAGTGCGGATTCTGCACGCCGGGCTTTGTGATGTCGCTGTTCAGCCTGCAGAAACGGGCGGAAGGCTGGGATCGCCACGAGGCGGAAACGGCGCTGGCCGGAAATCTCTGCCGCTGCACCGGCTACCGCCCCATTATGGCGGCCGCCGAACAGCTCTGTTCGCAGCCGGTGTCCGATCTGTTTGAGCAGCAGGCTGCCACCACCGTACAGCGGCTGGAGGCGCTGGCCAGTCCGGAGGTGCAGGAGTTAGCCGGTGAAGGTCGCCGCTGCTTCCTGCCGAAAACGCCCGCTCAGCTGGCTGCGCTCTGTCAGGCGCATCCCGACGCGCAGCTGATTGCCGGTGGCACCGACCTCAGCCTGCAGATCACCCAGCAGCATAAAAAAATTGGCGTGCTGATTGCGCTGGAGCAGGTCGCTGCGCTTAAAGTCTGCAGCGAATTTGACGACCACTATCTGCTGGGGGCGGGCGCGTCGCTACAGCAGGTCAGCGATTTTCTTGCCAGCCGCATTCCCGGCGTCAGCGAGATGCTGCAACGCTTCGCCTCGTTGCAGATCCGTCTGCAGGGCACCCTGGGCGGCAACATTGCCAACGCTTCGCCAGTCGGCGACGCCTCGCCAGTGCTGCTGGCCCTGAATGCCAGCCTGGTGCTGCAGGAAGGCGAACAGCAGCGCAGTCTGCCGCTCGACCAGTTCTTTACCGGCTACCGGCAGACGCAGCTGAAAAAAGGGGAGTTTATCCGCGCCATCCGCATCGATAAAGTGACGGTGTCACCTGATTTTGTCGCCTGGAAAGTCTCTAAACGGCTGGATGACGACATCTCTGCGGTGTTTGGGGCTTTTAATCTTCAGTTTGATCAGGGTGTCGTCAGCGCCGTCCGTATCGCCTTTGGCGGCATGGCCGCGACGCCCCGGCGTGCGTATCACTGCGAACAGGCGCTGCTCGGCCGGCCGCTGGATGCGGTGACAGTGTCACACGCAGCGGCCGCGCTGGCCGAGGATTTCCAGCCGCTTTCCGATTTTCGTGCCAGCAGCGACTACCGCCTCAAGGTGGCGCAGAACCTGCTTCGCCGCTACTGGCATCGCCATAACGGCGACATAACCTGTATCGAGGTCTCACGCTATGTCTCATAACCGTCCTGAACTGACCGAAGAGGTGATTAAGGCGCAGTACGCCGCCGACCTGCAGAGCGGCGTGGGTCGCAGTAATCGCCATGAGAGTGCGGAAAAGCACGTTTCGGGTGAGGCGCGCTTCATTGACGACAAGCCGGAGCTGCCCGGACTGCTGCACCTCTGTCCGCGCCTGAGCGAACACGCCCACGCCCGGATCCTGCAAATTGATGTGCAACCCTGCTACGCCGTGCCGGGCGTCGTCAGCGTCCTGACCTGGCAGGATGTGCCGGGCATCAACGATGTCGGTCCGCTGGAACCGGGCGATCCGCTGCTGGCGCACGAGAAAGTGGAGTATCTGGGCCAGATTGTGATCGCGGTGGCGGCAGAGACACCTGACGCCGCCCGCCAGGGCGCGGCCGCAGCGGTGATTGAGTATGAGGTGCTGGAACCGCTGCTGGACGTGGAGCAGGCGCTGGCGCAGGGCAGTTTTGTTCAGGAGCCGCATGTTCATCAGCGCGGCGACGTGGAGGCGGCGCTGGCGCGTGCGCCGCATCGGGTCAGCGGGTCGTTTCATATCGGCGGCCAGGAGCACTTCTATCTGGAAACCCAGACCGCGATGGTGATCCCGGGCGAAGATCAGCAGCTGCAGGTTTTCTCCTCGACCCAGAACCCCACCGAAGTGCAGAAGCTGGTGGCGGAGGTGATGGGCATCAGCCTGAATCAGGTCACCATCGATATGCGTCGCATGGGCGGCGGTTTCGGCGGCAAAGAGACGCAGGCGGCGGGCGTCGCCTGTCTCTGCGCCATCGTGGCGCGCCAGACCGGGCGGGCGGCGAAGATGCGGCTCTCACGCCGCGACGATATGCGCGTGACCGGCAAACGCCATCCTTTCTTCGTGCGCTATGAGGCGGGCGTCGAGGAGGATGGACGGCTCTGCGGCATCCGTATCGATCTGGCCGGAAACTGCGGTTATTCGCTGGATCTGAGCGGATCCATTGTCGATCGTGCCATGTTCCACGCCGATAACGCCTATTACCTCGGAGATGCACGGATTACCGGCTATCGCTGCCGCACCAATACGGCCTCCAACACCGCCTACCGGGGATTTGGCGGACCGCAGGGTATGGTGGCGATTGAACAGATCATGGATCACATCGCCCGCGAACGGGGTCTGGACCCGCTGACGCTGCGCAAACGTAACTACTACGGCAAGGAGGATCGTAACATTACCCATTACCATCAGCAGGTCGAAGATAACCTGCTGGATGAGATCACGGAGCAGCTTGAACGCAGCAGCGACTACCAGGCCCGCCGCGCAGAGATTACGGCCTTTAACGCCCGCAGCCCGCTGCTGAAACGCGGACTGGCGCTGACCCCGGTGAAGTTTGGTATCTCCTTTACCTCCAGCTTTCTTAACCAGGCAGGCGCGCTGATCCTGATCTACACCGACGGTACGGTGCAGCTTAACCACGGCGGAACCGAGATGGGCCAGGGGCTCAACACCAAGGTGACGCAGATTGTCGCCGAGGTGCTGCAGATCGAGACCGATAAAATCCAGATCACCGCCACCGACACCGGAAAAGTGCCGAATACCTCCCCGACGGCCGCCTCCAGCGGTGCAGACCTCAATGGCAAAGCGGCGCAGAATGCGGCGGAGATTCTGCGTGACCGGCTGACCGCGATGCTCTGCGAACAGCATCAGTGCGACGCCGCCGAGGTGAGTTTCCGCAACGGCGTGGTGCGCGCCGGGGAGAAACATTATACCTTTGCTGAGGTGGCAAAGCTGGCGTGGCTGAATCAGGTGCCGCTTTCGGCCACCGGCTACTATCGCGTGCCGGGTATTCACTACGACCGGCTGGCGGGACGGGGCAAACCTTTCTACTACTACGCCTTCGGGGCGGCCTGCTGCGAAGTGATCATCGATACGCTGACCGGCGAATCCCGCCTGCTGCGTGCCGACATCCTGCATGATGTCGGCGCCTCCTTAAACCCGGCCATCGATATCGGTCAGGTGGAAGGGGGCTTTGTGCAGGGGCTGGGCTGGCTCACCTGCGAAGAGCTGGTGTGGAATGATAAAGGGCAGCTGCTGACCGATGGTCCGGCGAGCTACAAAATTCCGGCCATCAGCGATGTGCCGGCCGATCTGCGGGTCACGCTGGTAGAGAATCGCAAAAATCCAAAGGAGACGGTGTTTCACTCCAAGGCCGTCGGGGAGCCGCCCTTTATGCTGGGTATCGCGGCCTGGTGCGCCCTGCAGGATGCGGTAGCCAGCGTCGCGGACTACCGGCAGCACCCGCTGCTGGATGCGCCCGCCACGCCCGAACGGATCTTCCGGGGCGTGCAGCGCCTGACAGGAGCCACTGATGATCTACCATGACTGGATCGGCGTGCTGCACCAGCTGCGGGAGAAGCGTCAGAGCTGCGTCCTGATCACCGTGCTCAGTGAACAGGGGTCGGTGCCGCGTGACAGCGGCAGCAAGATGATTGTTTCACAGCATGAGACGTGGCTGACTATCGGCGGCGGGCATCTGGAGTTTCAGTGCATCGCCCAGGCCAGGGCGATGCTGGAGAGCGGCACCCGCGCCCCGCACACGGAAGCCTTCAGCCTGGGCGCGCGGCTCGGCCAGTGCTGCGGCGGCAGGACTACGCTGCTGTTTGAGCCGCTGCTGCAGGCGCAGCCGGAGATCTGGCTGTTCGGGGCCGGACATGTCGGTCAGGCGCTGGTGAATCTGCTGTCAACGTTACCCTGTCACATAAACTGGGTCGACAGTCGCGCGGCGCAGTTCTGCCATGTGCCGCCCGGCGTCGTGACACATCAGCCGGAGGATCCGCTCGACTGCGTGGCGCAGGCCCCGGCAGGCAGCTACTTCATCATCATGACGCACCATCATCCGCTCGACTTTGCCCTGTGCGAGGCGGTGCTCCGGCGCGGTGATTTTCGCTATGCCGGGGTGATCGGCTCAGCAACCAAGAATCAGCGTTTCCGCTACCGGCTGGCGGGCAAGGGAGTGGAGAGCGACACGCTGGCCCGCCTGCGCTGTCCGATTGGCCTGCCGGATGTGAAAGGCAAGCTGCCCGCCGAAATTGCGGTGGCGATTGCCGGTGAGATCATCAGCGTTTATCAGCAGACGATCGGCTGAGTTGTCGCGCTGGCGGCAACCTGTCAGGATAAGCCTTTGCGATGCCCATCAGGAGCGAACCATGAACGCCCGTCAGAATCCCTTCTTTAGCGTCAGCACACTGCCTTACCAGGCGCCTCCTTTTGATCAGATCGAGGAGCAGGATTTCCTGCCCGCACTGCAGGCAGGTATTGAGGCGAAGCGTCAGGAAATCGCCGCAATCGCCGGGAACAGCGAGGCGCCCACCTTTCTCAACACCTTCGAGGCGCTGGAGAAGAGCGGACAGCTGCTGAACCGGGTTAACCTGGTCTTCAGCGCCATGACGTCTGCACATACCAGCCCTTATCTGCAGCAGGTCGATGAGGAGATTGCGCCGCAGCTCACCGCGCTGAACGATGAGATCATGCTTAACCGGCCGCTGTTCTCACGACTTGATGCGGTCTATCTGGATCGCGCAACGCTGGATAGCGAATCGAAACGGCTGGTCGAGGTGATCTGGCAGCGCTTCCAGCTGGCGGGGGCCAACCTGCCGGAGGCGCAGAAACAGCAGCTTAAGGCGCTGAATCAGGAGGCGGCGCGCCTCAGCACCCGCTTTACCAACCGGCTGCTGGCGGCCACCAAAGCGGGCGGGCTGGTGGTCAGCGATCGGCAGCAGCTGGCGGGACTGTCCGCCGCCGATCTCGCGGTGGCTCAGGCGGAAGCGCGGGCGCGCGGCCTGGAGGATCGCTGGCTGCTGGTGCTGCAGAACACCACACAGCAACCGGCGCTGCAGAGCCTCACCGACCGTGCCACCCGTGAGGCGCTCTTTACGGCTGGCGTCACGCGTACCGAAAAAGGGGATGAAAACGACACCCGCGAGCTTATTCTGCGGCTGGCGCAGGTCAGGGCGGAGCAGGCCAGGCTGCTGGGCTTTGCCAGCTACGCGGCGTGGAAGCTGCAGGATCAGATGGCGAAAACGCCCGATGCGGCGCTGGCCTTTATGCGCAACATCGTGCCTGCCGCCCGCGCCCGCGCCGGACGGGAAGCGGCGGCGATTCAGCAGATCATCGACGAGCAGCAGGGCGGTTTTACCCTGGAAGCCTGGGACTGGCGCTTCTATGCCGAACAGGTGCGGCGCGCCCGCTACGACCTGGATGAGAGTCAGATCAAACCTTACTTCGAACTCAACTCGGTGCTGCATAACGGCGTCTTCCGGGCGGCCACGCAGCTCTACGGCATCCGGTTTGCGCAGCGTCAGGATCTGCCGGTTTACCATCCCGACGTTCAGGTCTATGAGATTTTCGACGCGGATGACACCCCGCTGGCGCTCTTCTATACCGACTTCTTTAAGCGCGACAGCAAAGGCGGCGGAGCCTGGATGAGTAACTTCGTTAACCAGTCAACGCTGCTGGAGAGCCGGCCGGTGATCTACAACGTCTGCAACTACACCCGGCCGCCAGCCGGTGAGCCTGCGCTGCTGAGCTGGGACGACGTCATTACCCTGTTCCATGAGTTTGGTCATACGCTGCACGGGTTGTTCGCCAGCCAGCGCTATCCAAGCCTCTCCGGCACGGAAACCCCGCGCGACTTTGTTGAGTTTCCATCGCAGATCAACGAGCACTGGGCCAGCGAGCCGGAGGTGTTCCGGCACTACGCCCGCCACTATCAGACGCAGGAGCCGATGCCGGCCGCGCTATATGAGAAGATGGTGCAGGCCGCACAGTTCAACAAAGGCTATGAGATGAGCGAACTGCTGGCGGCTGCGCTGCTCGATCTGCACTGGCACAGTCTGAAGGCCGACGCCGCGCCGCACAGCGTCGGCGATTTTGAGCAGCAGGCGCTGGAGAGCGATAATCTGGCGCTGACGGCGGTGCCGCCGCGCTATCGCTCCAGCTATTTCCAGCACATCTGGGGCGGCGGCTATGCGGCGGGCTACTACGCCTATATCTGGACGCAGATGCTTGCCGACGATGGCTATCAGTGGTTTTCAGAGCGGGGCGGACTGACGCGGGAAAACGGCGATCTTTTCCGGCAGAAGATTCTGTCCCGGGGCAACAGCAGCGATCTGAAAACGCTCTATGAGAGCTGGCGGGGCGCAGCGCCAGAGCTGGCGCCGATGCTGAAAAATCGCGGTCTCACGGATGACTGACACCGGCAGCGGGCCGTCATGCAGACGGCCCGCGCTTTACCGCTAGCCCAGCGGGCCGCCTTCGATGGTTTCGCACATACCGGCCAGCACGCGCTCGCCGGTTTCGTTTTTCAGGGAGTCATACCACGCCGCCGTGACGGCCGGGTCGCGCGCATGGGTCACGTCGCAGCGCTTACGCGCTTTCAGCACCAGATCTCTGACCCGCTCAACCCGCCGGGTCTGATAGCGCAGCAGCGCATCCTCAATGCCCAGCGAATGGGACGCCAGAGCAGAGGCCAGCACCACCGCATCCTCCATCGCCGCGCAGCCGCCCTGACCAATATCGGGCGTGGTACTGTGGGCGGCGTCGCCCAGCAGGGCGATGCGACCCTTAACGAACCGGCTGAACGGCTCGATATCGTGGATCTCTACCCGGTTGGTGGTTTCAGGATTGATGGCCGCAATCAGCCGCTGCACCGGCGCCGCCCAGCCCCGGAAGTAGCCGGTTAAATCCGCTTTTACCGTGGATCGATCCTGTGGCAACCCTTTTGGCAGCGGCACATCAAAGAAGAAGTAGAAGCGATTGCCGCTGATCGGCATCAGTGACACCCGCTTGCCATCGCCGACAAAGGTGGTCCACTGGTCGGCGGGCGCGATCCCTTCATCGATGGTAACGAGGCCGTTCCAGTTAACGTAACCGGCATAGCGCCGCTCCAGCTTCTGCTCCAGCACATAGTCGCGGATCACCGAGTGGGTACCGTCTGCGGCAATCAGAAAATCACCGTGGGCCTGGCTGTTGTCCGAGAAGGTGGCGATAACCCCCTGTTCGGTCTGCCTGACCTGGATCACCCGCTTGCCAAACTGCACCCGTTCGCGGCCGAAGGTGTCGATCAGCATCGCCTGCAGTTCGGCCCGCGCAACCGGGCAGGGATATTCGCCGACCTGCTGCACCAGCGGCGCCATGCTGAAGCGGGTCAGGGCGGCTCCGCTGGTGCCGTCGTGATAGGCCATATAAGCCATATTCCCGCCCAGCTTACGCAGCGCAGCTTTCATGCCCAGCGCGTTCAGGCATTTCACGCCGTTGGGCCAGATCGAAATTGCCGCGCCAACCGGCTTCATCTCCCTGACGGCTTCAAAGACGTCGACCTCAAATCCGGCTTTTTCCAGCGCGATGGCGCTGCTCATGCCGCCGATCCCGCCACCAATCACGATTGCTTTCATAATGCTCTCCTGTCTGCTTGCCTTACATCCTGCAACTTTTGTACCAGGCAGGCGTGCGCCGCAGAAAAGAGCAGCGGCGGCAGTAAAATCAAGGCATTAAGGCCCGAGCAGGCCAGCGATTCCGCCGCGACTGGCGATGCCGTTGCACTACCATGTTGCAGCGTGACGTTTCATCAGGGTGCAGACCCGGCGATGCTGTATCGATCGTTTCATCGCCCGATCTGGCGCGGGGCGCGATCAGCCCATCTCATCCGCCGGGCAGGTGCGTTTCTGGCGGTGTCCTGAAGTCAGTTAAGAAATAATTAACGATAAGGCGGGCAGGAAGCGTTAAATAGCCCGAAAAATAATTAAACAATTAATTAACAATCGGCCCGGTTAATCGCGGTCAGGCCAGGTGTTTATTCTCCCGGAAAGGCTGGTAAACCAACCGGATAGTGCCATAAATAGCGTTTGTTTATTCACAATCAGAAACAACTGTGATGATTTTGTTGCCAGATTAAAGCATAAGGAAAATCGTACAAACCGCGCCACAACAGGCTTTTAGGATATTGCCTGGACGCGGATTCTGGCGTGGCATGATATAGATCACGCCAATGACAAGGACTCCGGAAGGCAATCATGAAAATTGGAATCACAAATAACCAGTATCCCGAGCAGCGCAATATTTTAGTTAATCCGGATAATGAATATATCAATCTGAAGAAAAGCAATCTGTTCTATTTTATTAATCCGTTACGCACCCGATTGCTTAAAAAAAATAAAATCTTTGTTTTCCAGCCGGTGCCGTTTTCCGGGGCTTCGCGGGTGGACATCCTGCATCTGTTTAATGAAGTCGCGATTACCCGCCAGAAGTGGGTGGCAAGCTTTGAAACCGAGCTGCCGCGCGTGTTACCGGTGGCGGGCGTCGCCAAGCAGGATAACCCTGAGTTGCAGCGCCTGATCCCGCACCTGTTGAAAGATAACTGTCTGGGGCTGATTGCGATCTCCGATGCCACGCTGAATATTCAGATGAAGCTGTTCAGACCTGATATTGCGCAGCAGATCCGCCGGAAAACCCTGGTGATGCATCCGCCACAAAAGCTGTTTGTGCAGCAGAAGGCACCACGCCAGCCCGGCATACTCAGGCTGACGTTCGCCGGTAATGAGTTCTACCGTAAAGGCGGCGCGGAAGTGGTGCTGGCCATCAGTGAACTGCTTGAAGAGCGCCGCATGGAAGAGTCGCAGCTGGATGTGCAGCTGATTGGCGAGCTGTCCAAGCGCCACAACGTGGCGCATCGCCAGTTCCAGGATGATGAGGCGTTCTGTCGCGGCATTGAGAACCGGATTAAACGCTATCGTTGCTTTACCCACCACGCCCGGATGGAGAATGGCGCACTGATGCAGCTGTTCCGCCAGAGTGATGCCGGACTCCTGCCGACCTGGCAGGAGACTTATGGCTTCTCGGTACTCGAGATGCAGGCCAACGGCTGCCCGGTGATCACCAGTAACGTGCGGGCGCTGCCGGAGATCAATCCCGCCAGCGCGGGCTGGGTGCTGACCAGTCCACTGAACGCTGACCGCGAATACAGCATTACCTCGCCGGATGAGAAAGCCGCACTGCGCCGCTCGCTGGTGGAGGGCCTCAAGTCGACGCTGCTGGCCATTATTGGGCGTCCTGAAATATTGCAGGAGAAGGGCGAGGCGGCCATTCAGCGTATCCGGGAGCAGCATGACACCCAGCGTTACATTGCCCGACTCAACGAAATCTACAGCCGTGGCGTGATGAATGCCACTCAACACCCTCCTGTTGTCTCAATTTAGTGAGATTTCCCTGACGGGACGCGCCAGACTGGTCATACTCAGGGAAGCGTCCCACAGGAGAACTCTTATGAAACTGCTCGTCACTCTGCTGCTGTCCGGTTTACTGGGCAGCAGCGCCTTCGCTCAGCCCGCTCCGCTTTTTCCAGCCCGCGCCCCCGTGGTTCAGCTGACGCCCGCTGCGGCCCGTTGCGATCTCTCTGCCTGCCAGTCCAACTGCTACGTTGAACAGTCTCACTGCAATACCCGTGACAACGGATCCTGCAGCACCGAGGCGCAGATGTGTGTGCAGGCCTGTGCCAGTCAATGTAAGTAATCTCTTTCAGTAAAGAACGTCTGGTTGCCGATGAAAAAGTCTGTGTTGTACGTTGTGTTGCTCGCTCTTTCTGCCCGCTGTGTTGCCGCCGATCTCTCCTCACAGCAGGTCACTTCTCTGGTCAAAGCCACGATCGAACCGCTGATGGCGCAGCAGTCGATCCCCGGCATGTCGGTGGCGGTGCTCTGCAAAGGCCGGTCGCAGTTCGTGAACTTCGGTGTGGCCGATCTCGACTCGCGCCGCCGGGTCACGGAAAACACCCTGTTTGAACTCGGTTCCGTCAGTAAAACCTTTACCGGCACGCTGGCCGGGGTGCAGATCCGCAACGGCGACATCCGCCTCAGCGATCCGGTGCAGAAGTACTGGCCGCAGCTGACCGGTGCGCAGTGGCGGCCGGTGCGGATGCTCCATCTGGCCACCTACACGGCGGGCGGCCTGCCGCTGCAGCTGCCGGATCAGGTGACCGATCAGGCGTCGCTGCTGCGCTTCTATCAGGACTGGCAGCCCGGGGCCGCGCCAGGCACGCTGCGTCAGTACTCTAACGCCAGCATCGGCCTGTTTGGCGCGCTGATGGTGAAGGGGGACTATGAGCAGGCGATGGAACGGAATGTGTTTCAGCCCCTGCGCCTGACGCGCACCTATATCACTGTGCCGCCCTCCATGATGCTTAACTACGCCTGGGGCTATAAAGAGGGTCAGCCGGTGCGGGTGTCGCCAGGGATGCTGGATGCTGAAGCTTACGGCATTAAATCGACCGCGCGTGACATGCTCACGTTTATGCAGGCGAACATCGATCCTAATCGCCTTTCCGCTGGCAATGCGGTGTTGCGGAATGCCATACGCACCGCGCAGTCGCGCTATTTCAGCGTCGGGAAGCTCTATCAGGGGCTGGGCTGGGAGATGTACGACTGGCCGGTTTCTGCCGACACCCTGATCGGCGATAGCGATAACAGTGTGGCGCTGAAAGCCCGTCCGGCGACGCAACTGACGCCCGTCGGGCCGTCGCAGCCCGCCAGCTGGGTACATAAAACCGGCGCGACCAACGGATTCGGGGCCTACATTGCGTTTATTCCCGCCGCGAACTGCGGCATCGTGATGCTGGCGAATAAAAACTATCCGAACCCGCTGCGCGTCCGGGCGGCCTGGCAGATCCTGCAGGCCCTGCAGCAGGAGAGAACGGAGTAACCGGGCCCGCAGCAGGGCCCGGTTACTCAGGGCGGCGCTTCGGCTTCCGACAGCGCCTGCGCCGCGCAGATCAGGGCCAGATGGCTCAGCCCCTGTGGCATATTGCCGCGCCAGCTCTGGGTGCGCACATCATACATCTCATTGAAAATATCGACGTTGCCGTGACCCTCCAGCGTCGTCAGGATCTCCTGCATCGCCTGGTTTGCCTGCGCCGTTTCGCCCAGCTTTGCCCAGGCCTCCACCAGCCAGAAAGCGCAGGCGAGAAAGGTACTCTCTTCCTCCCGGACGCCGCTGTAGCGGTAGAGCATGGCGCTGCCATCGCCCAGTTCCCTGCGGATAGCGTGACAGGTGGCGAGCATCCGCTGCCGGTTCACCGCGTTGCCATAGTGGTGAACCAGCGCCAGCGAGGCGTCGAGCCGATCCTCGCTGCCCGCATAAAAGAGATAAGCCTGCTGCTGTTCAGACCAGCAGTGGGACTCAATCCAGTCGCGAATACGGTCGCGCTCCCGCTGCCAGCGCCCCAGCCAGGTTGGTTCAATATGCTGGCTCTCGGCCAGGGCCACCGCCCGATCCAGCGCCATCCAGCAGGCCATTTTCGAATGGGTGTAGTGCTGCAGTTCAGGCAGCTCCCAGATCCCGCAATCTTTCTGCCGCCAGTGGTCGGCACAGCAGTTCGCCAGCTCGCCCAGCATGCGTGAGGTGGTGATATCCAGCACATGTCCCGCCTCAATAAAGTGCTGCGCAGTGACCAGCATGTCGCCATACATGCTGAGCTGCAGCTGATCGCGCGCGTTATTGCCGACCCGGACTGGCCGGGAATGGCGATAGCCCGCAAGCAGAGGATAACGCTCGGCGGGCACCTCATCGCCGTTCAGGGCATAACAGGCGCGCAGCCTGACGCCGTGGCGCATGATGGTCTGAGAGAGCCAGGAGAACGCCGCCTTACAATCCTCCAGCGCGCCGATATAGACGAAGGCTTTGATAATCAGGCAGGCGTCGCGCACCCAGGCGTAGCGGTAATCGTAATTTTTTTCGCCGCCAATCCCCTCCGGCAGTGAGGTGGTCGCCGCCGCCGCCAGCGCGCCGGTCGGCGAGTACCAGAGAAACTTCAGCGACAGGGCAGAGCGTTTTACCAGTGCCGGATAGTGTCCGTTGTAGCTCAGGTTCTCCACCCAGCTGCGCCAGCCGGTGTGGCTGATTTCGATGCGCTGGTCGATCGCCTCCAGCGGCGGCACCGCCAGTGGCTCGCTCTCGGTCACCAGCAGCGCACAGAGGGAACGGGAACCCGGCGTGGTGCGCAGTGTGGCGCAGATCTCTTCGTCGCAAAGATGGGTGATGCAGATATCGTCACTGGCACGGAACATCGTCATGATGTCGGCGATGTGAAACACCTTGCCTTTCTCATTTTCGGCCACCCACGGCGAACGGGTTTCAGCCGCGGTGCCAAAGCGCAGGGTAATGGCTAACGCCACTTCACCGCTGACGCCTTCGATACGGCGGGCCAGTTCGCACCAGGGCAGCCGACCCGCCAGCGTACTGTTAATCGATTCAGTCAGCAGCACCGTACCGCTTCCGGTCTCGAAGCGGGTCTCCAGCACGTTACTGTTGTCCCGGTAGCGACGTGACACCTGATAAGGCGCGGCCGGCACGATCTGAAAGTAGCCGCCCAGTCCGGCATCCAGCAGGCGGTCAAACAGCGGTTTCGCGTCGAGATTGGGCGCACACCACCAGTCGATTGAACCATCCGGCGCGATCAGCGCGACCGAACGGCCTTCGCCGATGGCGGCATAGTCGCCCAGCCCCGCAAAGCCATCCTCTCTGACGGGCGAATGAAAGATCGGGTTCTCCATGCGCGTTTTCCTCTGTTTTCGATAGCGGGGGATAGGCGGGATAAAAGCCGGACAAAAAAAGGGCCGCACCAGGCGGCCACTTTGGGGATTACAGGGTGCCGGTGCCGCCATCGGAGCACCAGACCTGACCGGAGGAGTAACTGCTCTCGGTCGACGCCAGGGTCACATAGAGTGGGGCGATCTCAACCGGCTGGCCCGGACGGCCCAGCGGCGCATCGGCACCAAACTGTTTAACTTTCTCCATCGGCTGACCACCGCTGGACTGCAGCGGGGTCCAGTATGGGCCAGGCGCGACCGCATTGACGCGGATACCGTCACCGCCCAGCTGCTTAGCCAGCGATTTGGTAAAGGCCACAATGCACGCTTTTGTCTGTGCATAGTCGAGCAGAATATCGCTGGGTTTAAATGCCTGCACGGACGAAGTATTAATGATGGACGCGCCGCGAGGCAGATATTCCAGTGCCGCTTTAGTGATCCAGAACATAGCATAAACGTTAGTTTTAAACGTCGCGTCGAAATCTTCTGTACTCAACGTCCGGATGGACTCATTAAATTGCTGACGACCGGCGTTATTTACCAGAATATCCAGACCGCCTAATTTATCCGCAGCCTCTTTAACCAGCTGCTGACAGAATTCTTCAGAGCGAATGTCGCCGGGAATAGCGAAAACGTTACGGCCTTCCGCTTCGATTAATTTCACCACTTCATCGGCATCCGGCTGTTCTTCCGGCAGATAGTTAATGACCACATCTGCGCCTTCACGGGCATAGGCAATCGCCACGGCGCGGCCGATACCGGAGTCACCACCGGTGATCAATGCCTTGCGGCCAGCCAGACGGCCTGTCCCGCGATAGCTGGTTTCACCGTGGTCCGGAACCGGGATCATTTTGCTGGCCAGGCCTGGCGCCTGCTGCGGCTGATCCTCAAAAGGAGGTTTTGGGAAGTCATTCACATCGAGCGTATTATTCGCTGGTGTTGTCATTGTTTGCTCCTTGAACAGAGTGATCTGAGACAGTAAGCCTGGCACAAATGTGATATTTGTCACATCTGACTGCTGATTCATTGAGCAGATAAAACCAGAGTGAATTAATAATGCAGATAAAGCGTAGACAGGAAATCGCGATTGTGGGTTGCCGTGGTCCACTATTTTTCAATGCAGGCCACGATTATTTAAAGCGAAGCGTAAAACCGGCGGGAAATTATTTCAGCGCGGTAACGTGCCGGTGAAAAATAAAAAGAAGGGCGCCTATGCGCCCCGGACAGAACCGCGCCAGACAACATCGACCGGATATATTCTTCGCTCCTGATGCTGTTCGCTTTTCGGTATCAGTGCGTCCGGCTGTGCTTCCGTTTCCACCAGCCAGCGGATGGCGTCACGGGCAAACTGCTCGACCGGCTGCGCAAAAGTGGTGAGGTTGTAGGAGGCCCAGCCCGACTGGGGAATATTGTCGTGTCCGATGATGCAGAGGTCCTGCGGGATACGCAGCGCGAAGCGGTGCCGCGCCTCATCCATAAACCCGCAGGCGAGCAGGTCGGTGGCGCAGTAAACCGCGTCCGGGCGCACGTTGCGCGTCAGCAGGCGCTGCGCCAGAATCTGTCCGCTCTCATAGGAGGTCGAGCCGAACCGCTCCACATGAACGGTTACGTCTGCGCGCTGCGCGGCCGCCAGGAAATCCGCTTCACGTTTCTGCAGGCTCGGGGTGCCCGCCAGCGAATTAACAAAGGCGATGCGGCTGCACCCGGCGCGCACAAAGGCATTGACGGCCATCTCTGCGGCCGGGCGGGAGTCGAGATTGATGTTCAGCGTGCCGGGCAGGGACTCATCGCGGTTGATCAGCACCAGATGCTGGCCGTGCTTATAGCAGAGGCGGGTGATGGCGCTGTCCGGCATCCCGGAGAGAATGACAGAGGCGTCGGCGCGAAAATTAATCGCCTGCTGCAACGCCGCCGAAACCCGCGCATCTGAACGGTCGGTGTTGATCAGCATCGCCACCTTTCCCGCCTCCTGCAGATACTGCGTCATCCAGCGCACCAGGCTGGCACGATAGGGGGTATCTACTTCGGAGGCGATTAAGCAGACAATGCCGCTGCGATGACTGACCAGGCCGCGCGCCAGATGATTAACGTGATAACCCAGCTCTTCTGCCGCCTTCATCACCCGCTGACGGGTGGTTTCCGACACGCTGGCGCCCGGTGTAAAGGTGCGTGACACCGCGGATCGGGAGACACCCGCCCGCTCCGCCACATCCTGGGCGCTGACGACCGTCTTCAGCTGCTGCATCTTCTTCTCCTTATCCCGTGAGGGCCCGCAGTGAGTCTGCCTGAAATTGCAAAGCTGTGCAAAAGATAACGATGCGCTGAATGTTTCAAATTTGTGACAGAACCTGACAATTGCGGGATAACTGAATTGACAGCCAGACAGGGCGGCCGTACTAATTGCACACATGTGCAAAAGGTGGCGACTCTGCGTCATCCGGCCCCTCAGGAGAACATCATGCGTTATTCCTCTCTGCTTGCTGCTGTTATTGTCAGTTGCCCGGCCGAGCCCTTTGCCGCTGCGGCAGCGGGCAATCTGAATATGATCTGTTCTGCGGATGTGGTGGTATGCGAACAGATGACGACGCTGTTCAGCCAGTCTCATCCCGATATCAGAGTCAGCATGGTGCGACTCTCCGCCGGTGAGGCTTATGCCCGTATCCGCAGCGAAGCGCGGAATCCCCGCACCGATATCTGGTGGGCCGGTACCGGCGACCCGCATATGCAGGCCGCAGAAGAGGGCCTGACGCAGGCTTACCACTCGCCGCTGCTCGACCAGCAGCAGCCCTGGTCGCAGAAGGTGGCAGAGATCTCCGGCTATCGCACCGTCGGCGTCTATGCCGGCGCGCTGGGCTGGGGCTACAACACGAAACTGCTGGCGGAGAAAAAGCAGAAGGTTCCGGCCTGCTGGGCGGACCTGCTCGATCCCGCTTTCAAAGGCGAAATTCAGATCGCCAATCCGAACTCCTCCGGCACGGCTTACAACACCCTGGCAACGCTGGTTCAGATTATGGGCGAAGACCAGGCCTTTGACTATCTGAAGAAGCTGAATGCCAACATCTCCCAGTACACCAAGTCCGGCTCGGCACCGGTCAAAGCCGCCGCGCGCGGCGAAACCACCATCGGCATCGTTTTTATGCACGATGCCGTCGCCATGCAGGTGGATGGCTTCCCGATTAAGCCCGTTGCCCCCTGCGAGGGCACCGGCTATGAGATTGGCTCGATGTCGATCATCAAAGGGGCCCGCAACCTGACCAACGCCAGAAGCTGGTATGACTGGGCATTGAGTGCTGAGGCGCAGTCGCACATGAAAGAGGCGAAATCGTTCCAGCTGCCCTCCAACCGCCAGGCGGCGATCTCTGAATACGCGCCGCGCTTCGAGAACATCAAGCTGATCGATTATGACTTCAAAACCTACGGTGACGCGGCAAAACGCAAGGCGCTGCTGGGTCGCTGGGATAAAGAGATCGGTGCCCGCGCGCAGTAACGGTGGTGTGCGCCTGGCTGCCTGAGCCGGGCCTGTACCAGACCGCGGTGGCGCAAGCCTGATGTCCGCTTCCTGAACGAGGTGATTTATGAATGCGCACAATCGTCGCTTAACCGGTGTGCTGCTGGCGGGAGTCGTCGCGCTGACGCTGCTGCCCTGGTACAGTCTGGAGCAGGGCTTTTTCAGCGTTGACGGGATCTTCAGCCTGTGGCGCGATGAGAACAGCCCCCCTGCGCTGGGCCAGCTTGCGTTACGCCCCTGGCTCAGCGTCGTCGTGGCGCTCTGGCTGCTCGCGGCGGCCTGCCGCTTTCTGCCCTTCGGCCGAACCCGCAGTACGCTGCTTCTGTTGTTCAGCCTCACGGGCATCCTGTTTCTGGTGCTGGAAGGGCATGCCATCGGCTTCAGCGGCTGGAACTGGCTCTGGCTGGATCAGCTTGCGGGGCCGCTGGCGCAGGGGCAACCGGCGATGGGGGCAGGCGCACTGCTGCTGCTGACCCTGTTTCTGCTGATCTTCGCCTTTGCACTGGCCGAGCGCGGCGTGCTGAAAGGCGATGCCTTTGTGGTGGCGTCGATTGTACTGCTGGTGGCGCTGGTCACCACCTTTGTGATCTATCCGGTTCTGAGTCTGTTTGTCGCCTCAGTGCAGGATGTTGATGGCAGCTTTAAGCCTGACGGACTGCTGGCGAATCTGCAGGATCCGGCCATCTGGAGCCTTGGCTGCTTCACCGGCGGCAGTTGCGGCACCGCCTGGCGTACGCTGGGACTGGCCCTGATGACGGCCAGCGGATCCACTCTGCTGGGGCTGGCATTTGCGCTGGCGGCTACCCGCACGCCGCTGCCGTGCAAAAAGGCGCTGCGGATGCTGACCATTCTGCCGATTATCACGCCGCCGTTTGTCATCGGGCTGGCGCTGATCCTGCTGTTTGGCCGCTCCGGGGTGGTGACGGAATCGCTGGCGACGCTGTTCGGCATCGAGCCGGGCCGCTGGCTCTATGGCATGACCGGCATCTGGATCGCCCAGGTGCTCTCTTTTACGCCCGTTGCGTTTCTGGTGCTGATTGGTGTGGTGGAGGGGATCTCGCCTTCGCTGGAAGAGGCGTCACAGACTCTGCGCGCCAGCCGCTGGCGTACCTTCTCCCGCATCTCGCTGCCGCTGATGGCACCCGGTCTGGCCAACGCCTTTCTCATCAGTTTTATCGAAAGCATGGCCGATTTTGGTAACCCGATGGTGCTGGGCGGCAGTCACGGCGTACTCTCGACAGAGATCTTCTTTTCGGTGGTCGGCGCTCAGAACGATCCCAGCCGCGCCGCGGTGCTGGCGATGATCCTGCTGACTTTCACGCTGTTCGCCTTCCTGGTTCAGCGCGTCTGGCTTTCCGGCAAGAGTTTTGCCACCGTGACCGGGAAAGGTGACGGCGGCCGTCACGCCCGGCTGCCACGTCCGGTGCGCTACGGCGTCTACGGCATGGTGATCCCCTGGGGCCTCTTCACGCTGGTGATCTACGGCATGATTATGGTCGGCGGCTTTGTGCAGTCCTGGGGGCTGAATAATGCGCTGACGCTGGATCACTATATCCGGGCCTTCAGCGTCACTATTGAGCAGGGCACGCTGGTCTGGCGCGGCGTCGCCTGGAATTCATTCTGGACCACGCTGGAGATTGCGCTGATCGCCGCGCCGCTGACGGCCATCGTGGGCCTGCTGACCGCCTGGCTGATTGTGCGGCAGAAGTTTGCCGGTCGTCAGACCTTTGAATTTATGCTGATGCTGAGCTTTGCCATTCCCGGCACGGTAATTGGCGTGAGTTATGTGATGGCCTATAACCTGCCGCCGCTGGAGATCACCGGCACGGCGACTATCCTGATCGCCTGCTTTGTCTTCCGCAACATGCCGGTGGGTGTCCGTGGCGGCATCGCAGCCATGAGCCAGCTCGATAAAAGCCTGGATGAAGCCTCCCTGACGCTGGGCGCAGACAGTTTCCGTACGCTGCGCAAAGTGGTGCTGCCGCTGCTAAAACCGGCCATCAGTGCGGCGCTGGTTTATGCCTTTGTGCGGGCCATCACCTCGATCAGCGCGGTGATCTTCCTGGTCAGCGCGCAGTACAACATGGCGACCTCTTATATCGTCGGCCTGGTGGAGAACGGAGAGTATGGCGTGGCGATTGCCTACTCCTCTGTCCTGATCGTGGTAATGCTTCTGATCATCGGCCTCTTCCAGCTTCTGGTGGGCGAACGCCGCCTGCGCCGCGCAACCCGACCGGCGGTCATCACTGCCGCACCCTCTGCATCCAACCTGACTCAGGAGAGAGCCGTATGACGACCATTCAAGCTGGTTCGGTGGTTTTTGAGCATGTGACCAAACATTTTGACGGCTTCACGGCGCTGCCGGATCTGTCGCTCAGCGTGGAGCCGGGTACGCTGGTGACGCTGCTCGGCCCCTCCGGCTGCGGCAAAACCACCACGCTACGGCTGCTGGCCGGGCTGGAACATCCCACCTCGGGCCGGATCCTGATAGGCGGCAAAGATGTCACCCATCTGCCCGCCAACCAGCGTGACGTGGCGATGGTCTTCCAGTCCTATGCGCTGTTTCCGCACATGAACGCCCTCGACAATATTCTCTATGGCCTGCTGTCGTCGGGCATGAACAAACGTGAAGCGCAGGAAAGGGCGCACGAAGGGCTGAAGCTGGTGGGACTCGACAGCCAGGGGCAGCGGCTGCCGTCGGAACTCTCCGGTGGACAGCAGCAGCGTATTGCGGTAGCGCGTGCGCTGGTGCTGGAGCCGCAGGTGCTGCTGCTCGATGAGCCGCTGTCGAACCTGGATGAGCGTCTGCGCCGTCGGGTGCGCACCGATATTCGCGATTTGCAGCAGCGGATCGGCTTTACCGCCGTCTATGTCACCCACGATCAGGAGGAGGCGCTGGCCGTCTCCGATAAGATTATTGTCATGAAAGAGGGGGATATTGCTCAGCAGGGCGCGCCGGAGACGCTTTATCACGCACCTGACTCGGTCTTTATCGCTGACTTTATGGGGGAGGCCAACATTCTGCCCTGTGAAGTGGTACAGGCCGATACAGAGGAGGCACTGATTCGCCTCGGCACTCAGCAATTTCGGGTACAGAGCTCCTCTGCCCGGACCGGGCTTGCGCAGCTGGCCGTGCGACCGCAGTTTATCACGCTGTCGGAGGCGGGCCACGGCGCATTGCAGGGGGAGGTGATCCACAGCACCTGGCTGGGCGACCACATCGAATATGAGGTGGCGACCGAGCTGGGCGCACTGTTCATTATCGATCCGCTGATGGCGCAGCGTCTGCCGCTCGCGGCCCGGGTCGGTATCCACTTCAAGCCTCAGGGCCTTGCCCTGATTGCCCGTTAATCTGATGAAATCCGGGAGTTCGTATGCAAACGCACGAAATCATGACGCGACTGGCCCTGGCTGAAGCCGTGGCGCGCGAAGGGGGCGCGACTGCCTTATCCTGGTTTCACCGCCGGGAGACGCTGGTGGTGGAGACCAAATATGATCTGCAGGATGTTGTCTCAATTGCTGACCGTGACGTGGAGCAGCTGATCGCCAGCCGCATCCGTGACGCCTTTCCCGACGATGGCTTTCTGGGTGAAGAGTCGGGCCTGCAGCCGGGACAATCTGACTATACCTGGGTGGTTGACCCGATCGATGGCACCAGCCCGTTTCTCAACGGGATGCCGAGCTGGTGTGTGTCGGTTGCAGTGCTGCGCGGCGATGAACCGGTTATCGGCGTGATCTTCGCGCCCACCTATCAGGAGTGCTATGTGGCGGCGCTGGGGCAGGGAGCAACCCTGAACGGACGCCCGCTGGCCGTCGATCCCTCACGGACGCTGCAGAATCATGTCACCGGGTTTGGTGCCAACAGCCATGTGACGCCGCAGCAGGTGGGCGAAATAGTGGCGGCGCTGCTGACGGCGGGCGGTAACTTTATCCGTATCGGATCGGGTGCGCTGATGCTCGCCTGGGTGGCTGCAGGCCGCGTAGTCGGTTATTACGAACCTTACATGCACGCCTGGGATTGTCTGGCGGGGTACTGCCTGGTAAAAGAGGCGGGCGGCTGGGTTCATCCGTTTAACACTGAGGGTGACCGCCTCACCCGAGGGGCGCAGGTGCTGGCCGTAGCACCGGGTGCCGAGGCCGATCTGCGCCATATTGCGGGCCTCTGACCTACGGTGACGCTGTCACGCTGGCGTTCTGCCCGTCAGCGTGACAGCGTTTTTATCAGGTAATGGCGCTGCATCCCCTCATGCGGAAAGTCGGGCAGTGACATCTGTAACGCATAACCCTGTTTCTGATAGAACGGCAGGGCCTGAAAACTGAAGGTATCGACCAGCGCAAACCGTGACCCCATTCTGACCGCTTCCTGTTCTGCCGCATTTATCAGCGCGCTGCCTGTGCCGTGACGCCGCTGCGTTTCGTCTACCCAGAGATAATCGATACAGAGCCAGTTGCCTTTCCGTGACGCTATGAGGCCTCCGCGCAGCGTTCCCTGCGGATCATGGCAGGCAACCGACAGCGGCCCCCAGTTATCTCGCTGGATAAACGTCTGGTTATACGCGCCCAGACCGATCAGCAGGGCTTCCCGGTCGTCATCGTTCATCTCGTGGGTAAGGGTCAATGTCTGCATCCTGCTCCTCTTTAATCCGTTAGTAAATCCCGGAATATCCGCTGCAAGGGATAAATCGCCCGTTATCCCCGGAAGGGTATAAAGTTGTATTTATCCTCTTATGGGGATAAAGTGTCATTTATACCCTGTCAGGGATAAGACGACTGCGCTATGCTTGTCGTCTGCTTTCCGGAGGAG
The DNA here is from genome assembly GCF_048452665.1 of Pantoea graminicola. Classification (NCBI taxonomy): domain Bacteria; kingdom Pseudomonadati; phylum Pseudomonadota; class Gammaproteobacteria; order Enterobacterales; family Erwiniaceae; genus Pantoea; species Pantoea graminicola. Next base: position 376,959 of record NZ_JBLWSJ010000003.1, read on the forward strand.
CGCCCCATGATATACAGCCCGCTTCAGCTGGCAAACCGGCTGAAACTGATCCGCCAGCGCAATGGCTGGACCCAGAGTGAACTGGCAAAAAAGGTCGGCCTGAAACAGGCCACCATTTCCCACTTTGAAAATGCGCCTGACAACACCTCACTGGCCACGCTGTTTAAACTGTTGCAGTCGCTGGAACTGAGTCTGGATGTGCAGGAAAAAGCGGCGGCGGCAACGCCACAGATTGATGATGAGGATGCGTGGTAATGCAGAGGCTGATAGCGTGGATGAACGGCGAGCGGGTGGGTGTACTGACCCGACATCGCAACGGCGCGCATGAGTTTCAGTATGATACCGGCTGGCTGAGTAATCCGCTCTCCAGGCCGCTGTCACTCTCGCTGCCACTGCAGGTCCGGGCGATCACTTCCCCTGCGGTCATCAATTTTTTCGATAACCTGCTGCCGGACAGTCCGCTGATTCGCGACAGAATCGTAGCGCGTTATCAGATAAAATCGCGTCAGCCGTTCGATCTGCTGCAGGAGATCGGCCGCGACAGCGTTGGCGCAACCATGCTGCTGCCGCCCGATATGCCGCTGCCCGCGCTGCACGCCCGCTACGAAGTGCTGGATGAAACCCGCCTCGAAAGCGTCCTGTCGGCCTATCAGTCAGATATCCCGCTGGGGATGCTGCGGGAAGAGACCGATTTCCGTATCTCGGTGGCGGGTGCGCAGGAAAAGACCGCGCTGCTGCTGACCGATGAGGGCTGGAGCATTCCAGCCGGCGCCACGCCTACCTCCCACATTATCAAGCTGCCGATTGGGGAGATTAAACAGCCTGCCGCCACGCTCGATATGCGCGAAAGCGTAGAGAATGAGTATCTCTGTCTGGCACTGGCCCGCGCACTCGGTATCGATGTGCCGCAGGCCACAATAATCCAGGCCGGCAGGATGCGCGCCCTGGCCGTCGAACGTTTCGATCGCCGCTGGTCACGCGATAAAACCCGTCTGATTCGCCTGCCGCAGGAGGATTTCTGTCAGGCGCTGGGGCTGCCATCCTCGACCAAATATGAGTCGGACGGCGGGCCGGGGATTACGGAGATCATGCAGATACTGATGGGGTCGAGTAACGCTATTGAGGATCGCTACCGGTTTATGCAGTTTCAGGTGTTTCAGTGGCTGACAGGCGCAACCGATGGCCACGCCAAGAACTTCTCCCTGTTTATTGAGCGCGGCGGCAGCTACCGCCTGACCCCCTTCTATGATCTCATCTCCGCCTATCCGGTACTGGGTGGCACGGGTCTGAACAGGCGCGCCCTGAAACTGGCGATGGGGCTGCGCGCCAGCCGGGGCCGGAAAACGGAGATCGACAAAATCTTCCCGCGTCATTTTATCAATACGGCCAGAAGCGTCAGTTTCGATACGGACAGTCTGCAGCAGATTTTTGATTTCTTTGTCCGGGCCTTTCCTCAGGCCGTTGTGGCGGTGCGCGATACACTGCCGTCCGGTTTCCCGCAGCATATCGCCGACGCCATTTTCAGCCACTCCCTGATTATGCTGGAGCGGCTGCGGCATCAGGCGTAGTCTCAGACATCACCGGCAATATGGGCCCATTCTGAAAGCACTGTCCGGGTGCCCGTGGCTCAGCCGCTGTCGTCTATGCTTAGCAGACAGGGTCAACAAGGGAGTCAGCTATGAAATGTCCGGGATGTGAAGGAGAGGCGTTCGTTTACGCCACGCGTGATGTCAGCCTGAATACGGGCAATCCGGCAGATGTGGTACCGGATGTGAAGGGCGATCACTGCATCCGCTGCGGGGCGGTGATTATGACCGCCGGGACAGCCGGGCAGTATCCCGAAAAGGCTGAAGCACTGGAGAATGGTGGCATTCCCGTCAGATAACAGCGTAAGCCCGCCGATTGCGGGCTTTTTTACGATCCCGTCCGCCAGCTCAGGTTTTGTGTCACTATTTCAGCAAAAAAAAGCCTGCACGAGGCAGGCAAAATCGTATCGCAGGTAAGTCATCTTTTGTGCACACCCACGCAGTTGCAGTGTGCGGGTGGCAGCATACGCGACCAACCTTAAGATTAGCCTGGGAACAGACGCACACACAGAATCTGAAGGGGAAAGAAGGGGGATTGTTTGCCGTTCGCAGGCCGTTCAGGAAGCTGTTCACCGCAGGATAAAAAGGCGTTATCAGGCTGGTAATAATTTGTAAAATTTAACTGAGAGTAAAACGCTGGCGCTTCTGTCAGGATACGCGCCTCAGAAAGCTCCTGGCTGCCCTCATTCGATGAAATGGTTTACCAAAAACGCGGTTTTGTTTGCCTGCAAAACCTCCCTTGCCGCGTTTATCGCACTCTCTGTCGCACTGATCCTGAACTTTGAAAAACCGGCCTGGGCGCTGACGACCGTCTTTGTCACCTCACAGCTTTATGCCGCCTCGACCATCTCAAAATCGCTGTTTCGGCTGCTGGGCACGCTGCTGGGCGGCACCTTTATTCTGCTGATCTATCCCGAAACGGTGCAGTCACCGGTGCTGTTCAGCCTGTGCGTCTCACTGTGGGTGACGGTTTGCCTCTGGCTCTCGCTGCATGACCGCACACCGAAGAGCTATATCTTTATGCTGGCGGGTTACAGCGCGGCGATTATGGGCTTTCCCGATGTTGATACGCCGTCAGCGATTATTAATACGGTGATTTCACGGATCGAAGAGATCACGCTGGGGATCCTCTGCAGTACGCTGATTCACCGGCTGCTGTTCCCGGTTTCCATGCACCATCTGCTGGGGCAGAGCGTCAATCACTGGTTCCTGAACGCCCGCAGACTGTGTGACGAACTGATTAGCGGGATGGCGAAGAACAAATCGCTGGAGCGGGAAGATATCCTGATTCAGATGGCTGGCTATCCGCTTAACGTCGAAACGCTGCTGACGCACTGCGTCTATGAGGGCGAGGCCGCCCGAAACGTCATTCGTCTGGTCAGCGTGCAGTATCAGCATCTGACCTATCTGCTGCCAACCCTGACCGCCATTGAGTCACGGCTGGGCGTACTGGCTGAACTGAACATCCGCTTTCCGCCGTGCGTCACCGATGCCTTTCAGCAGTTTCTGTTGTGGCTGCATCATGACCGGGTTAACGATATTAACGGACTGCGGGAAGCGATTGCGGCCACACAGGAGACGCTGGAGCAGGCCTGGCGGGCAGGGGAGCTGGCAACCGAAGAGAGTCTGCTGCTGATAGGGCTGCTGGAACGGATGGCAAACTTTGTGCGTATTGCCGATGCCTATGAGAACGTCAGCGCGCGCGCCGGGGATCTCTACAGTCACGGCGACGGATCCGCGATCCGCAATATCCGGGAGCACCGGCATATCGACAAAGGGCTGCTGCGATTGTCGGCGCTGACCGCTTTTCTCGCGACCTTTCTCTCCAGCCTGTTCTGGATTGGCAGTGGCTGGGCGGATGGCGCGAATGCGCCGCTAATGGCGGCGATTATCAGCTCCTTTTTCGCGGGCGTCGATTCTCCGGTAACGCCGATGAAGCTGTTCGTCAAAGGGGTGATGATTGCGCTGGTGGTCAGTCTGTTTTATATCGCGTTTCTGATCCCGCAGGCCAACACGCTGCAGGCGCTGATGATCTGTCTGCTGCCGGGTCTGATGCTGCTGAGTCTGCTTATCGCCAATCCGGCGACCAATCTGATCGGGCTGAGTGTCGCGATTCAGATCCCGGGCTTTATCGGGCTGAGCCATCACTACGTGCCGAACCTGATCGTGACGCTCAACGCGGCCATCTCTTCAATGACAGGGATTCTGTTTGCGGTCGTGCTGACGGCGTTGATCCGCAATAAACGGCCGTCATGGATTGCCCGACGCGCGGTGCAGCGGGGGCTGCGTGATTTGCTGGGCTTTACCAAACTGGTGGAGCGCAATTCCGCGACGCTGCTTTCCCGGCAGCAATTTATTGCGCGGATGCTCGACAGGGTAAACATCATCCTGCCGCGAAAACGGCTCGATCCGGTGCCCGATATCGTGGTGGGAGGGTATCTGATTACCGAAACCTGGCTGGGCGCAAACTGTTATGACTATTATGCGCGTTACCGTGAGGTTCTGGAGAGGCACGGTATTGAAAGCGGACAGATGTTTCATGAGCTGGCGCTCTATCTGAAGCGCAAAATGAAGTCGCTACAGCTCGCGCCGCATCAGGATCTGCTGGAGGAGCTGGACCTGCTGCTGCTTCGGCTGGAGCGCATCGCCCGGCAGGAGAGTGAGGCCGTTGCACCGCTGATCCATCTGTTTAATATCCGGGTGTCACTGTTTCCACATCAGCGCTGGCCGGAGTAAGGGCTGGTGGGCATATAGTAAAGGCTGATAGTATAAAGAATAGACTATTTTAGTTACATCATACATTAAATCTTATTTGATAAACCTGTCTGACATCGTGCCTGCCTGATCAGGTTTGGCAGCGAAAAGGGTGGCCAAAAGTGAAAAGCTGGAGATGCATTATAGCTGTTTAAAAATCAGTAGCTTGCGCTATTTATAACGTCCTGAACCGATGAGGCGCTACCCGCCATAAAACCCGAAGGGCGCGCGCGCTTTGTTACGGAAACATCGATCAGGCGCTCGCCGGCGGCTGGAGCTGATAAACCCAGGCGGTCAGCTGCTGGTTTTTCTCCGTCTGCACGCGAACTTTTACGCGATCATAGCCATCTTCGAAGGCGTCCAGCATCGGCCAGTGGGCTTCCAGCTGGTCGGAGATAAAGAGGTAACCCGGCACGTCCGGGCCGTTTTCGTCCAGGATGATGCCGGGAAAGTCAGCCGCCGCGCCCCAGCCACGCGGGTAATAAGTGCCATTCACCGAACCGGCCAGCCATTCGCCGCCAATCTTTTCCAGGATATGGGCGTTCTCGCGGCCCGGACAGAGCGTGCCATAGACAAATAAGCGCTTCATTTTCTCTCATCAAGCAAACCGTCAGAGCCAGCAACTTTAGCGTGCCTGAAATCGGATGTCATGCAGCGGCCATAATTTTCCGGTGTGGTCAGATAACGGGGCCAGAAAATGGCGCGTTCTGATAAATTCCGGGGCCAGCGGGCCACACAACAGCCTCAGAATTCACGTAGCGTTGCCATTTTTCGGATGTACGCGGCAACATCCAGAGCAGGATCCGGCTTTGTCGCGGTCGGGCAGCGCGCGGAACCGAAACTGGCGGACATAGAATCCGCAGCAGCAACGAGACGGATAAGGCGTGCTAGCAGGTCAGCGCCTCAGACTCAGCGTGGTAAAACCTGTGGGGCTGCATGACAGCGGATATCGGCAAAGACGCATAAGTGGGAAGACGTCAGCGCATTTTGTTGCTTCGTCCACGGAAAATACGGAAACCGAAATTGTGCGTGCAGCCGCGGAGAAGCGGAGGCCGTTACAGAATGCGCGTAGTGAATCAGTGCGTGCGGCACAGCAGACGTGGCTGATGGCAAATATGTCAGAGCCGTGGCGGCGGACTGGCAGAGTGCGTAAAAGTGCGTAAAACAGAAAGTCAGAGGCTCAACAGATGAACCGGGATAAACTGCGAAGCCATCATCGAAAATGGGCCGGAGCGAGGATCGGATCGACAGTCAGGGTCAAAAGGCCGTTTTCATCGAAATTCAGGATTTCAGCGATGCCCGGACATCATAAGCATTAAAAGCGCATAATGTATATTATGTTAAATAAGGTATGCGGTACGCCATCGGCTAACGGGATTCTCCTGCTCTGCTGTTCCCTGCCGTGTCGTTCGCTCGCTTTCATCCTTTGAGCCGATAACGGCGTCGGCAGCCCTGACACTGAATTCACCCTCTCTGTAATCCGTTGCTGGCAATTAACGAACGCTGCCCGACCAATAGATAAAATCCCCGCGACAAACGCCTGCGGGGATTTCAACTCAGACTTTTGCTGCGCGTCTTTTCCGTAACCAGAACGCGATCAGAATCAGCGCAACCACCGCTGCACCCATGCCGATACGCGCCAGGAGTTTCAGCGGCGACGTGTCACCGCCAGCGCGCAGCGCGCTGACTCTCTCCGGCGTGATTTGCACCTGACTGTGACCCATATCCTGCATCACGTAGTTGGTCACGGCCGCGATTTGCTCGTCGTCCAGTGAACCGGCAAACCCGATCATGCCCTGACCTTTTTCCGGCCAGACGCCATCCAGAATGGCCATCGCCACGTTATCCGCCACAGGCTTATTCAGCACGGGATGATTCTGCAGTGCCGGCAGCCCGTTCTGTCCCTGGCCCGATAAGTTATGGCAGGACGCGCAGTTATCCCGATAGATCTGTTCACCCTGGCTGATCGTCGCCAGCGTCGGCGGCAGATCGTCACCGGTGACCGGCCGCAATCCCCTGACGTCCGGGGTTTTCGGGATGACAGCGTCGGCGGGCAGCAGATATGTGGCGATCGCCTGACGATCCTCATCCGTCATGCGCGAGAAGCTTTTGTCGATCGCTTCCCGCATCGGGCCGCCTGCCGTGGCGCCGTTGGCCGCATGACCGGTCAACAGATACTCAGCCAGCATCTGCTGCGTCCAGTGTGGGTTCGCCTGCAGGGCCGGTGCCGTAATATCCGGCGCGTACCAGGTGCCGAGCGACGCTCCCTTCAGCAACTTATGCTGCTGTTCCGCCATCAGCAGATTGCGCGGCGTATGACAGGTGCTGCAGTGCGCCAGCCCCTGAACCAGATAGGCACCGCGGTTCCAGGCCGCACTCTGCGTGGGATCGGGCTGATAAACCTTATCACCGGCGAACAGCAGATCCCAGGCCGCCATACTGATGCGCAGATTAAACGGGAATGGCAGCGCCGTCTGCGGCGGCCGCTCATCCACCGGTTTTACGCCCTGCATAAAGTAGGCGTAGAGCGCCAGGATATCCTCATCGTTAAGCCTGGCGTAGGCGGTGTAAGGCATCGCGGGATAGAGACGGCTGCCGTCGGCCCGAATCCCTTTCCGCAGCGCCGCCGCGAACTCTGCTTCCGTATAATGACCAATACCGGCCTGTTTCGACGGCGTGATATTGGTGCTGAAGATGGTGCCGAGCGGGCTGACAATGGCGTGACCGCCGCTGAAAGGCGCTTTGCCCTCCTCTGTATGGCAGGCGCCGCAGTCGCCCGCTATCGCCAGATACTCACCGCGCCGGATCAACTCACTCTGATCGGCCGACTGCGCCTGGGCCGGGGCGACCAGTAAGGTGCCTGCGGTCAGTAAAGCGTGCCATAACTTAACCATGTTGCGTCTCCTGCAGGATTTTGTCTGCCGTGCGCAGCGCCAGTGCCATCGCCGTCAGCGTGACATTGCAGGTGCCGACCGTCGGCATCACGCCGGTGCCGACCATAAACAGATTCTGATGGTCGTGCGCCCGCCCCCATTCATCGGTCACGCTGGTCGCCGGGTCCCGGCCCATTGAGAGCGTGCCGGTAATATGCTGACGGTTGGAGAATTTGCCGCTCTTGCTGTGCCGGATATTGGTCGCACCCAGCCGTTTCGCGATGGCGTCGTAACACTCCCGCGTTCTGGCCGTGCCTCTGACCACGTAATCATCGATATTCCAGTAAAGCGACGGCGTCGGCAGACCCAGCGCATCTTTATTGCCGCTCAGGGTGACGCGGTTATCGGGATCGGGTAACTGCTCCAGCGCATTTTTAATGCTGAGACGCCGGGCGGCGCGGAAGCGGATTTCATCCTGCAGTTTTTTACCGAAGTAGCCCTCTGCCAGTACCTCCTTAGTTACCGCAGCGACCTGCGACGCGTTAGAGATATCGATGCGGAACGGCGAGTGCTCGCGCCGGAAATCGCCATCGCGGAACTGGCCTATCGAGCACGGGCTGACCGGCCCACGGCCCGGCCAGATCTCCTCATCCACATCGAAAGTGACGCTTATCGCCGGGTGATCGCAGAGGTTGCGGCCCACGTTGTCACGGGCGTTGGCGATACCCTGCGGGAATGTGTCGCTGGCGGACATCAGCAGCAGCTTCGGGGTTTCGATCGCGTTGGCGGCCAGCACAAAGGTCTCTGCCGTCACCCGATGGCTGACTTTGTTCCAGTCGTAATAGCGGGCAGCCGTGATCCGCCCCTGCGCATCATGCTCCAGCTGATAAACCACGGCTTCGGTGATGACCTGCACCCCACTGTTTTCAGCCTGTTGAGCCGCAAGTCCGCCGTGATACTGGGCGTCGATCGGACAAACCGGCATACAATTATTGTTGCCGCAGCAGGCGGGACGGCCGTCGAAGCTTCGGCTGTTTCGCCCGGTGCAGTCATCCAGCACCGTAAATTCGGGGGCCAGACGCGCCGTCACCCGCTGCTGCAGCCAGGAAGCCGGAACGCGCTCCATCGGAAACGGCTTGCTGCGGGGCGAACCGTTGTCCGGTGAGCCGCCCACACCCGCGATCGCCTCGGCCTGGTAGTAGTACTCTTCCAGATCCTGATAGCCGATCGGCCAGTCTTTGCCGACGCCATACAGGCTGTGCTGACGGAAATCGTTGGGCACGAAGCGCCAGAGCTGCGCCGCCCAGTGCCAGCTTGTGCCACCAAAGATGCGGATATATTGCGCGGCAAACGGATGCGGGCCCGCCTGATGCAGATAATCATTGGGCACTGGCGTGTAACGTGGCTGCGGGGCCAGCGGTGAAAACGGATACGGCGACATAAAGTCCGACTTGAACGCGGAGGCGCGAAACCGTTCAACCAGCTCGTCGCGGCCGACTCTGGGGCCGGACTCCAGTAACAGTACGCGCTTACCGGCTTTAGCCAGTCGCGTGGCCAGCAGCGAACCGTTGACGCCCGCGCCAATCACGACCACGTCGGGAGAAGTTTGTTTATTCATGGATGGCAGAACTCTCTTCGTCAGGGCTGTTTCGCCCAGCTTCCTACAGGACCGTATGCAAAACCGGGCGGTACAACTTTGTCACTGACCAGCTGGCTGGAAAGCGTGTTCACATAGGTGACATACAGGGCAGCCTTGCCCTTGCCGACAACGCCGGTGTACCAGCCGCTGAGAATGGCCTTCGCCAGCGATTCGCTGGCGGCATCTTCAGGTGCAAACGTCAGGCGATCCTGCTGCAGCAGGCCGGGCTGATTCTGCAGCAGCGCGTTCAGCGTCATGAGATCGCGGGCAATGTCATTGTAAGTCTGGGTCAGCGCCAGCATCAGCGCATGTGCCAGGGCCGGGCTGAGATCGTTATGCTGGGTCAGCAGTCGGGAGACATGGATGAAATCATCCAGTCCGGTTAGCGGTGCCTGGGGCTGGGCCGCACTGAGCCGTGGCAGTGGCAGCAGATGACCGGAGGCCGTTGCGACAGCGACCAGCCCGATCATCTTCAGCGCGTGACGGCGGGAATAGTGATTCATAGTGTTGTCCAGTCAATCGTCGCTCGCGCTTCTGCGAGCAACAAAGTCAATCGAATGCGCCTGGGGCTGCCAGCAATAAAAGAACAAGCCCTGTCGGTTATATAAAGCCGCGACAGAGAGACAATGCTGGCTGATTATTTAATTGCGCACCGTTATTGAATTAAAACGATCTTCACTCTGCGCGCGGCGAGTATATTAAATCGTTCTTAAACAGCAGCTATACCGTCCCGCAGCGTTGCCAACCCCCTCTTCTTTCCCCCGTCAGCCGGGGGGCGGGACGTTTGTTCAGCGCCGTACGGTGTTATTCCGGGTATCAGGAGATTATTGGTCCGCTTTACTGCGTGGCGTAAAAACAGAGGCTGAAATAAGTGGAAAAATGGAATCGTTATTCACCGGAAATAGCACGAAAACGTTATTAACGTCAGTTCTGACGAAAGATGGCTTTATTTCATTGCGAGTCAATCAGTCATGCATTCGGACGGCCGGTGGGGATTAAATGAGGATGCCGGAAGGCAGCGATTCTTCCTTCCGGCCGGGTTCACTGACAGCGATGCCGCCGCCCCGCGATGAGGGTTAGCGGGCCTGACCCTGCGCCTTATTCAGCGCATCCTGCAGCATCGATTCCGTCGCGCCGCCCGGAAAGACCGTGACATTTTCTGCGGTTGCGCCCGAGACAGGCATCACGACGATGCCCGGCGTGCCCTGAAAACCGAGATTTTTCGCCAGCTCATCCGTACCGGACAACGTCTCCAGCATCGCCTGACTTCTGGCTTTGATTTTCGCCGCCCCGGCGACGGATGCCGCTCTGGCAATGTCCTTCTGCGTCAGTGCGCCCTCGATATGGCCGGTAGTAAAAAGCGCATCATGGTATTTCAGATAGGCATCGGCCCCCTTCTGTTGCCAGATAGTCAGGCCCATTTCGGCTGCCTGAAAAGAGGGTTTCCAGCGGTAGCCAAAGATGGGCCACTCTTTGAAAATAAACCGGATCTGTGGATGACTTTTCATCAGCGACTGAATAATCGGTGCCTGACGGGCGCAGACGCTGCACTGATAATCAAAAAATTCAATTACCGCAACGCTGGCGTCTGCGGGGCCGATGGCCGGGATAGTCTGGTCGTTCAGCAGCGCGTTCTGATGCCGGATGACGGCAGCGGTCATCGCCTTTATCTGATTGTCGTACTGCATTTTTTGCAGCTTCTGATCTATTTCGATTAGCAGTTGCGGATGCTGAAGCAGATAAGCTTTTGCCACCTCGCCAATACGCGCTTCCTGCGCAGGCGTAAAGGGTGCTGCGGTAACCGATGGCGTCGGGGCGCTGGCTGAGGGAGTATCAGCGTCAGCGGTGGCCGGCGGCGTTTCGGGTTTTTCTGTGGCAGAGGACGCCGCCGGCGCAGCCGAGTCTGACGTCCTGCTCTCCGTTTGTGACGGGAGAGCCGCAGCGTCCGCGGCTTTCTGCGGTGCGGAGCCGGATGATTGGGTAGCAGCAATACCGGATGCCTCTGCGTTCTGCACAGCAGGCGCCACGCCGTTGCCGGAAGGCGGCGCGGCCGTTACCGATGTGGAGATAACCGGCGTCGTCTCCGGAGATGGCGAAGAGGATTGTGCCGCCGGAGCGGCGGAGACGACAGGCACATCAGCCGGGTGTGATGCCGTCTGACGCTGCGCCCCGCTATCCGGCGATGAAATCGCGGCAGGGCCGCTCTGCGTAACGGTCTGTGCCGCTGGATCGCCCGCCTGCTCTGCTGCCACAGCGCCGGTCGCGCCAGCCAGTAACATCATGGTCAGCGCCAGTTTATTCATTCTCATGCTTGTCGTCCTGAAGAGTGAGTTGTTTGCGTGACAGGGCCAGCCGCGCCTGCCCGTCTGCCTGCCTTAACGATCTGGCAGCCTCAGCAGGAAAAGAGCCGCTGCGCTGGCGTAGCCGTGCGGGTTGACTATATTCATCAGTCCGGTTCGTAACTTGTTGACGTAAATCATATAAATCAGTGTTAACATCTGGCCGCCCCGCTTTTTCTGGCACTATTGAGCGGCGGTTTACTTCATTGAATAGCCTTTACCGCACTATGCCGGATTAAGCGTAAAGGAAGGCTTTATGTATGATGTAACTAAAATACCTGTCGCCTTCATTTCTCAGAAATTTCACATTTCCCGCCAATAAATGTCGCTTTGCCGTCAGCGATCATACCCTTTCCTCACAGTCACCCAACGAGTCAATAAAGGAAACATTGATGAAAACGTCATATGCTCTGATTGCTACACTACTGATGACCTCTGCTGCATCAGCTATCGCAGCGCAGCCTGCCACCGCTAAAAATCCCCTGAGCGTCCACGTTCTGAACCTGCAGACCGGCCAGCCTACGGCGGGAATCGAGGTCGAGCTGGATCAAAAGCAGCAGGATAACTGGGTGAAACTGGCTTCAGGCGTCACGGATAATAACGGTCGCATCAGCGCCCTCTTCCCGCAGGAAAAAATGGCCGCCGCAGGCAGCTACCGGGTCGTATTCAAAACCGGTGACTTCTACAAAAAGAGCAACCAGAAAACCTTCTTCCCGGAAATCCCGGTTGAGTTCAACATGGACGCCAGCGGTGAGCACTACCACATTCCGTTACTGCTGAGCCCCTTTGGTTACTCCACCTACCGCGGTAACTGATCCCGGAAAATCCGGCACTCCGGTGCCGGACTCACCCTCTCCTGCGACCTTCGCCGGAAAACAGGCCACCAGCCAGTCGATAAATACCCTCAGCCGCTGAGTGACATGCCGGTTTTGCGGATAGACCAGATGAAACGGATAGCCCGCCGGACGCCACGCCTGCAGGATCTCCACCATCCGGCCCTGCTGCAGAAACGGCGTCAGGCAGTAACTGAACGTCTGAATAATCCCCAGCCCGGCCAGTCCGGCCGCCAGATGGCCATTACTCTCATTTACCCCGATGCGATGCGGCGTGACGATCTCCGTTTTTTCCCCCTGCCGTTCAAACCGAAACGGAAATGGCCTGCCGGTCTGTGGCGAAAGATAGCTCACCAGCCGGTGTCCGTTACGCAGCTCATCAGGATAAGCCGGGACGCCGTTCGCTTTCAGATAGGCAGGCGTTGCGCAGGTGACAAGCGTAGCCTGTCCAATCAGACGGGCAATCAGTGATGAATCGGCCAGAGGACCGCCCCGGATCACGCAGTCAACGCTTTCACTGATCATATCCACCGGCCGGTCAGATACACCGAGGTCCAGAGTAATATCAGGATATCGGGCAAAGAAATCGGGCAGCAGCGGGATCAGCACATCTCTGGCCGTCGATCCTCCGACATCGATGCGCAGATGCCCTCGCGGCTTCTGACGAAGGGCATTGAAACAGGCATCGATATCTTCCAGATCATGCAGAATGCGCGGGGCTTTTTCGTAATATTCATGCCCTTCTGCCGTCACGGTGACGCGCCGGGTGGTGCGCTGCAGCAGCCGTACTGAGAGATGCGCTTCCAGCTCCTGCACCAGCTTACTCAGGGTCGCTTTAGGCATGTTCAGGGAATCCGCTGCACGGGTGAAACTGCCGCTCTCCACGACCCGCGAAAAAGCTTTAATTGCCAGTAACTGATCCATTCTTTCCCCTTTATTATCCATCTCCGTGAATAGTCATTTTCATTTTAGCGGATTTATCTGCTAATCCGGCTCCCATAGAGTGGCAATCAGACCGGCAGCGGCGCTGACCGGGAAACGTTACCTTATGAGCAGGAGAAAACCGATGAGCACATTACTCGCAGGAAAAGTGGCATTAGTGACAGGCGGCACCAGCGGAATCGGACTGGCAACAGCCAGCGAGCTGGCACAACAGGGCGCACAGGTATTTATTACCGGCCGCCGTCAGAGGGAGCTGGATAACGCCGTCATCCACCTGGGCAAAAACGTCACGGGAATTCGGGCCGATGCCGCTCAACTGCACGATCTTGATGAAGTGTATTCGCGTATCGCGGCACAGGCGGGACATCTCGATATTCTGTTTGCCAATGCCGGGGGCGGTGACATGCTGCCGCTGGGAGCGATTACCGAAGCGCATTTTGACCGTATCTTTGATACTAACGTGCGCGGAGTGCTGTTTACGGTTCAGAAAGCACTGCCGCTGCTGGTTGAAGGCGCCTCGGTGATCCTGACCGGATCTACTGCCGGCGTTCAGGGTACCGCCGCCTTTAGCGTCTACAGCGCCAGTAAAGCGGCAGTGCGTAATTTTGCCCGTTCATGGGCGCTGGATCTGAAAGATCGCGGTATCCGGGTCAACGTTGTCAGCCCTGGCCCCATCCGCACGCCGGGTCTGGGCGAACTGGTGAATGAAGAGCAGCGACAGGGATTGTTTGATGCGCTGTCAGCCCGGATCCCGCTTGGCCGCCTGGGGGAAGCGCAGGAGGTCGCTAAAACCGTGGCGTTCCTTGCGTCCGATACCGCCAGCTTTATTAATGCGACAGAGCTCTTTGTCGACGGCGGCATGGCGCAGATCTGACTGGCCTTTTTTGCTGCCCGTCGCCTCTGGCGGGCAGGTTCCGCCGTTTTCTGACGCAACCGCAGAAAGCGCACCGTCATAAAATGTCACGTTGCATTCTCCCCGACTCTGCCAATCCCCCGCTATAGTTATTGCCTGTCACGTCAGTCATAACACCATGGAGATAACATGAGCCAACTTTTTTCCACTGTCTCGCTGGGCGAACTTACGCTGGATAACCGCATCGTCATTGCGCCGATGTGCCAGTACTCCGCCGAAGCGGGTAATGCGACCGCCTGGCACCGGATCCATCTTGGCCAGCTCTCCTTTTCCGGCGCGGGCCTGATGATCATCGAAGCCACGGCCGTCGAGGACATTGGCCGCATCTCTCCCGGCGATCTCGGTCTGTGGAATGATGACAACGAAGCCGCGCTGAAGACGGTGCTGGAAGATGTGCGTCGCTACTCCTCAATTCCGATCGGTATTCAGCTGGGTCATGCGGGACGCAAAGCGTCCTGTGCGGTGCCGTGGGAAGGCGGTAAGCAGATTGCCCCGGATGCGGGCGGCTGGCAGACTATCGCGCCTTCGGCGCTGAGCTACAGCGCAGATGAGATCAAACCGGTTGCCATGAGCCGTGACGACCTGGCGCGGGTTACCCAGGCATTTGTTGATACCGCCCTGCGCGCCGTGCGTCTGGGCTTCCAGCTCATCGAGGTTCACGCCGCGCATGGCTATCTGCTGCATCAGTTCCTGTCGCCGCTGTCGAATCAGCGCAGTGATGAGTATGGCGGCTCGCTGGAGAACCGTATGCGCTTCCCGCTGGAAATCTTCAAAGCCGTACGTGACGCCGTTCCCGCTTCGGTGCCGGTGGGCGTGCGGATTTCTGCTACAGACTGGGTCGAGGGTGGCTGGGAGATTAACCAGTCGATCGCCTTCTCGCGTGAACTGGAAGCCCTGCAGTGCGCCTATATCCATGTCTCCAGCGGCGGCCTGTCGGAAGATCAGAAAATTGATGTCGGCCCGAATTATCAGGTGCCGTTTGCCCGGGATATTCGTGAGCAGGTGTCGGTTCCGGTGATCGCGGTGGGCCTGATCACCGAGCCACAGCAGGCTGAAGATGTGCTGCAACAGGGCGAAGCGGACCTGGTCGCCCTGGCGCGCGGTATTCTCTACGATCCGCGCTGGCCGTGGCACGCCGCCGCCGCGCTGGATGGCAAAGTTCAGGTGCCGCCGCAGTATCTGCGTTCTGAACCGCACGATGTAAAAGGCATTCTGACGCAGGATCAGTAAGCCAGGACGGGCGGGCCGCCTGCATAGCGGTCTGCCCGGTAAAGCGAACTTATAAAATGCCTTTCAGACGCAGATGCTGCAGCAGCATAATGGTTTTGGCATCCACAATCTCACCCTGATCGATCGCCTGTAACGCCTGGTCGAAATCCAGCTCCAGCACTTCGATATCTTCGCCCTCCTCCTCGATACCGCCGCCCTCGCCGCTGCGCTGCCTGTCATCATATTCAGCAATAAAGAAGTAGAGCTTTTCGGTGACGGAACCGGGGCTCATAAAGGCCTCAAACACTTTCTCTACCCGGGTGACGCGAAAACCGGTCTCCTCTTCCGCCTCAGCCACGATACGGGCCTCTGGTGAGGCGTTATCCAGCAGGCCGGCAGCCGCTTCAATCAGGAAACCGTTATGCCCGTTCAGAAAGACGGGAAAACGGAACTGGCGGGTCACGACCACGCGGCGGGTCTCACGGTTGTAAAGCAGGATCACTGCACCATTACCGCGATCGTAGGCTTCGCGGCTCTGCTCCTGCCAGCGACCATCGCGGCGCTGCAGCGAGAAGGTATATTTCTTCAGGGTATACCAGTTATCGGACAGTAACTGCTCATGGATAAGGCGCACACGGGACGCGTTCGGCTGCATGGTATTCTCCGGGATAAGTAGACAGCCTTCACGCTATCATGCAGAATCGTGCAAACTCAAGAAAAAACATGCAGGCCCGTTTTATGCTCTCCAGCCAACGTAAACAGACCATTCTCGCCCTGCTCGCGCAGGAAAAACAGGTGCAGTCGCGCGATCTCAGTCAGCGATTCGGCCTTTCCGAGGACACCATCCGCCGCGATCTGCGTGAACTGGCAGCCGAAGGATTGCTGCAGCGGGTTCACGGCGGCGCACTGCCGGTCTCTGCCGCACTGGGCACCTTCGAAACACGCAAAAGCGTGCAGACCGCCTCGAAGCGGGTTATCGCGCAGAAGGCGGTGACGCTGATTCAGCCCGGGCAGATTGTGCTGATCGATGGCGGCACCACCAGCGCAGAACTGGTGCAGCAGTTGCCCGATACGCTGAGCTTTACGGCCGTCACCCACAGCCCCAGCGTGGCGCTGGCGTTAGCTGAACATCCACAGGTGGAGATCATCCTGCTGGGCGGCCAGCTCTACCGCCACTCTGTTGTCACCGTGGGCGCCGCGATGCTGGAGTCACTCAGCCGCATCAACGCCGATCTCTTTTTTATGGGCGTGACCGGGGTACATCCGGCGGCGGGCCTGACGACAGGTAATTTCGAGGAGGCAACGGTCAAGCGGGCCCTGGCAGGCCGCGCTGCAGAGACCGTAGTGCTGGCATCGGCGGAGAAGCTTAACGCCGCCTCCGCGTTTGCCATTGGCGATCTGTCGCTGGCGAGTATGCTGGTTACTGAGACCGCGCCGGATGAGGCGCTGGATCGGGCATTGCATCAGCAGGGGGTGACGATCATCTGAGATCGTAGCAGGCCTGCAGCGCCAGAAACGGTGCGGTGAGCGGACGCTGCGCAGCAGGAAACTGCTGTGCGACCGGCGTCATTGAGCTTTGTGCCAGTGCTACCGCAACGGCCCCCTGCTGATAAGCCTGCTCCGCCGCCGCGGCAAGCAGGGAGAAATAGCGGGTGATCTCCCCTGCCTTAAACGCGGTCCAGGCATCCTCCACCAGCACAACGTCGACCTGGCCGCCGGGCTGACAGAAGAGCGTTCGTGTCGCCGCCAGGGTGGATTCGGCAGCGCAGAGCGCCACCGTGCGTCCTGCATGACGCTGCAGCGCGCTGGCCAGCATAGCGTCCGTGCGCATGACGCGATCCTGCGGGCAGAAATCCTCAGCGACCGGGCCCAGCGTTGAACAGGTAATCAGGATCGCATCAAACGACGGCAGCAGCGAGGCGATCAGCTGTGCGAGCCGGCGGCGCAACGGTGTCGTCATCCCGCCGCTGCGCTCCGCCTCCGCCAGCAGTTCAGGCATCACCCGATGACTGAGCGGCGTCGCGTTCTGCGCCAGGGTCGTTGCGGCGGCATCGAATATCGCGATATTACTGGCCGCTGTATGCAGGCAGAGAATGTTCAAAGTCTGCTCCGGTTTATCAGAGAGGTTGAGGGGGCCAGGCTGCGTGCTGGATCACGACACGATAACCGTCCTGGTCACTGAATGTCACGCCCTGCCGATCCCAGTAAGGATTAAACGCAGGCACCCGCCGGAAGCCAGCCTCATCCATGCGGGCACAACGATCGCGCCACGCCGCGTGACAGGGAAGGTAGAGCACCAGCAGATCGTCCTCTGTAGGCGCAGGCAGAAGCGGATGGCCCGGACAATGGGTAAATTCCAGATGCCAGCCCAGCCCGTCCGCCCCCAGCATAACACCGCTGAATCCCTGATGGCCGGTAAACCCGCCGATGTTCTGCAGTCCCAGCCCGTGACACCAGACATGGCTGCTGAGCGCCAGATCCGTCACCGGCCGGGCGATACGCAGATGCTGAATCGTCATGCTAACCCTCTTCGCTAAAAGAGAAATTTTTATCACACGCCGTTCCGCGCCTGTGTCACCGGGTGCGGTAACGGCCGCCGCGCCGGCGCGCTTTTTTGCAAGCGGATGTGACTGTCATTCACCCGGCTATCAACATCGTGATCCCGCCGCAGCCGGGCTGCCGCTGCGTTCTGTACGCCCTGCCCGCACATCGGCTCCGGCAGTTTACCGCTCGTCACGCTAAACGCATTCCCGCCAGGGTCATCTACACTTTGCGGTATTCAAACGGCGATGCTCCTTGCATCGCCCGGCTACAGAAGGAAGAGACGATGACTGAACAAGCAACGCAGAATCACGCCTGGTTACTCGCTTCACGCCCTCAGGGTGAACCGACCAAAGAGAATTTCCGCTATGTGGCGCAGCCTGTGCCGGAAATCAAAGAGGGTGAAGTGCTGCTGAAGACCATTTACCTGTCACTGGACCCCTATATGCGTGGCCGGATGGATGAGGGTAAATCCTACGCTGCGCCCGCCGAGCTGGATCAGCCAATGGTCGGCGGCACCGTCTGTCAGGTCGCGGCCTCTAAGCACAGCGACTTTAAGATCGGAGACTGGGTGCTGTCACAGAGCGGCTGGCAGGAGTATGCCGTCTCCGATGGCAAAGAGATCGCGAAGCTGGGCAACGATCTGCCCCACCCCTCCTGGGCGCTGGGTATTCTGGGAATGCCAGGCTTTACCGCCTATATGGGCCTGATGGATATCGGTCAGCCTCAGGCCGGTGAAACCCTGGTCGTGGCCGCCGCAACCGGCCCGGTCGGTGCTACGGTCGGTCAGCTGGGTAAACAGAAAGGTTGTCGCGTCGTCGGTGTGGCGGGCGGTGAAGAGAAATGCCGTTATGCGGTCGATACGCTGGGCTTTGATGCCTGTATTGACCACCACAGCGCCGATTTCGAAGAGCAGCTGAAAAATGCCTGCCCGGATGGTATCGATATCTACTTCGAAAACGTGGGCGGCAAAGTGTTTGACGCGGTGTTCCCGCTGCTTAACACCGCTGCGCGTGTACCGGTCTGCGGGCTGGTCTCCGCTTACAGCCAGCGTGAGCTGCCGGAAGGCCCGGACAGAACGTCACTGATCATGGCGGGTATTCTGAAGCGTCGTATCCGTATGCAGGGCTTTATCATCTTCCAGGATTACGGCGACCGCTATCCTGAGTTCCTGAAGGCGATGACGCCGCTGGTGGAGAGCAAAAAAATCCACTATCGCGAGCACATGATCGAAGGCTTAGAGAATGCGCCGCAGGCGTTTATCGATATGCTGAATGGCAAAAACTTCGGTAAAACCGTGGTGAATGTCGGCGCCTGATAAGAGGAGCGTGCCGCGTCGGTGACGTGGCACGCTCGCGCCTTTACTGCAGCGGCCGGGAGACGTGATCGGCAGCCGCACGATTAGCGTCACTGACCGCCTCCGCCAGCGTTGCGCCACGGCTCAGGCGCTGGCACAACACTCCGACAAAACAGTCCCCCGCGCCGTGAGTACTGACCAGCGTGACCTTCTCTGCCGCCAGCGTCCGCGTCTCTCCTGATTCACTGTACGCCACCCCATGTTCGCCGGCGGTGACCACCACGCGGGCAAACCGGCTGGCCAGCGCGTCCGCCGCCGCATACGCCGACGTCAGATCCTGTACGCTAACCCCGCACATGTCGCGCGCCTCAATGGCGTTCACCACCAGCAGATCGATGCAGGCTGCAAAGTCCGCCGACAGTGCACGAGCGGGCGCGGCATTCACGCAGACGATAATCCCCCGCTGCCGGGCGGCCCTGGCGGCGCAGAGATTGACCGCCTCCGGCACCTCATTCTGCAGCACCAGCAGCGAAACGTCCTGCCAGAAGTCGGGCTGCGCAAAGGTGGTCAGCGGGATCTGCTGATTGGCATTGGAAACCACTACCGCGCCGTAATCCCCTTCGGCGTCGGTAATGGCGACGCTCATCCCGGAGGGCGATGCGGGGATGACGCTGACCGCCGTGATCTCCACGCCCGCCTGCTGCAGATGATCCCGCAGGAACTGCCCCTGCGCGTCATCACCCACGGCACCGGCGAAACGGACCGAAGCCCCCGCGTGCGCGGCAGCGACCGCCTGATTACCGCCCTTGCCGCCAGACTTATAGCGACAGGCGCTGCCCATCACCGTTTCGCCTTTTTCAGGGCGATGAGGCGCATCCAGCATAATGTCGTAATGAAGACTGCCGGTGACTGCAATTTTGCTCATAGTTAGAATTCCCGCAGATCCTGAACCGCATGCTGGGTTTTCATCAGGTTCTTCTCCGCCCGCTTCAGATCTTTCTTGGCGATAGCGACAAACAGCGCATCCAGAATATTCAGCTGGGCGATGCGTGACGCGGCGTTTTCACCCAGCAGATGCGATCCCTGAGAGGTTGAATTGAGGACCACATGGGCGTTCTGCGCGATCGGGGATTCGGCGTAGTTGGTGATGGCGATAACCTTCGCACCATTCTTTCCCGCCAGCCTGACCGGATCGTTCACCGCACGTGTGGCGCCCGAATGACTGATGGCGATAACCACATCGTCGTCAGATAACACGGCGGCGGACATCAGCATGATATGGGCGTCGTCATAGACGGTCGTTTTGATGCCGATCTTCAGCATCTTGTGTGACAAATCCCGCGCCACAGCGGCAGAACCGCCCACGGCGTAGAGATCGATATGACGCGCTTTAAAGATGATGTCTGCCGCACGATTGAATTCAGAGACATCCAGAATCGATAAGGTCTCTTCGATCGCCTGGATAGAGGTTCTGAACACTTTGGTCAGCAACTGCTCCGACGAATCATCCGGCTCAATTTCCGCATGCAGTCCCGCCACCTCAGACTGGTTGTAGTAAATCAGACCACTTCTGAAATGCCTGAAGCCGGTGAAGTTAAGCTTTTTGGTTATCTTCACAATCATCGCTTCAGAGACATTATTCTCCTGCGCAATCTCCTTTAACGAAGACTGCTCGGTAATGTCGGTGCGGGCCATGATCGCCTCAGCGACCCGCCGTTCTAACGGCGTCAGCTGGGGCAAACGCATGCGAATCTGAGCGCCAATGGCTCGCGGATCTTGCTTCATTACTTGCCTCGGGTCGCCCGGTCAATCAACATCGCTATGATAATAATAAGGCCGGTAGCGAGCAATTGGTAAAAGGCCTGAATGTTCAGTAAGGTCAGACCGTTACGTAATACGCCCAGGATGACCACACCGATCAGCGTGCCGAAGATGCTGCCCTTGCCGCCCATCAGCGAGGCCCCGCCGATGGCCGCCGCCGCGATAGCGTCCAGCTCCCAGAGGTTACCGATGGTCGGCTCCGCCGCGCCGAGACGACCGATCAGGATCAGCGACGCGAGCGATGCCAGCAGACCGGACAGCACATAGACGGTAACCTTGGTCCGCTTCACCGGCACCCCGGCAACCCGCGCCGCCTCTTCGTTGCCGCCGATGGCCAGAATATACTCCCCCAGCGGGGTCTTATTCATCACCGTCCAGAGCAGCAGCGCAATCACTGCCACAATCACAATCGGTGTCGGGATCCGCAGGAGGTCGCTGTTAATCAGGCTGCGAAACGTCAGCGGGATCCCGAAGATGGGATTGCCGCCGGTGTAAATCAGCGCAATGGCCCGGAACAGCGAGAGGCCGCCCAGCGTCACGATAAACGGCTGCAGTCCGGCATAGGCAATCAGCGTGCCGCTGAAGAGTCCGCACAGCGCGCCGACCCCCAGCGTCGCGAGGATCGCCAGCGGCACCGGCACGCCCGACGCCATCAGCGTTGCGCCCAGCACCGCCGAGAGCGCCGCCGCCGGACCGACCGAGAGGTCAATCCCGCCTGAGATGATGACCATCGTCATCCCCAGCGCAATCAGGGCGTTAATGGAGGACTGCTGCAGGATGTTCAGCAGATTGGGCACGGTAAAAAAGACCGGCGACAGAAACGAAAATGTCACCATGATAATAAACAGGCCAATCAGGGTGCCCGCATCGCGCAGATTAAACTTAAGCCGCAGTGCAGGTCGGGTGCCTGGCCCGGTGGAGGTCTGGGTCGTCATAATTATCACCTTAATAAGTGTCAGGACAGCGGTCAGGCGCCTGGATCGATATCTTTAATGGCATAACGGGCGATGTTCTCTTCGGTGATCGCGCTGCCGGTTAACTCTTTGGTTATCCGTCCCTCGCGCATCACCAGCACCCGATCCGAGATGCGGATGATCTCCGTCATCTCCGACGACACCACCACAATCGCTTTGCCCGCCTGGGCCAGTTTTTCAATCAGATGATAGATCTCCGACTTGGCCCCGATGTCGATGCCACGCGTCGGCTCATCAAACAGGAACACCTCCGCATCCGCGGCTACCCAGCGGCCGATGATCACCTTCTGCTGGTTGCCGCCGCTCAGCGTGCCGATGGGCTTTTCGATGTCGAGCGGCCGCAGGCGCAGATCGCCCATCACCCGCAGCGCCTCGCGGCCCAGCCGGGACTGACTGATGAGACCCGCCGCCGTGAAGCGATGCATCGACGGCAGCGCCATGTTCATCTTCACCGCCCGCTCTTTGATGATGCCCTCTTTTTTACGATCTTCGGGCACCAGGCCGATGCCGGCCTGAATCGCGGCGCGCACGCTGTGATTCCTGACCGCCCTGCCGTTAACGCTCACGGTGCCGCGGGTTCGTCTGTCGATACCGGCGATCAGTTTCAGCAGTTCGGTGCGGCCCGCGCCGACCAGTCCGGCCACGCCCAGCACCTCGCCCGCCCGCACGCTGAAGCTGGCGGAAACCACCTCGCTGCCGCGCGTCAGATCCTCGACCCGCAGCACTTCGCGGTCGCTGACGAACGCCTGATGGTCGAGCTTGTCGATCTTCCGTCCGACCATTCTGGCGACGATGCTCTCCTCATCCTCATCGCTGATGTTGACCACGCCGACCTGCCTGCCGTCACGCATAATGGTGGCGCGGTCGCAGACCCGGAAAATCTCATTCATCTTGTGCGACACGTAGATCAGCGAAACCCCGGTCGCTTTGAGATCGCCGATCAGTTCCGCCAGGCGATCAAACTCGCGCGGCGTCAGGCTGGAGGTCGGTTCGTCCATGGCGATGATGCGGGCGTTATCCAGCAGCGCCCGGGCAATCTCCACGATCTGCTGCTGCGACACCTTGAGGTTTCTGATTGGCGTGTCGGGATCGATGGTCGGATCCAGCGTCTTCAGAATCAGGGTGGCGCGCGCCAGCTGCGCTTTTTTATCGACCCACATCCCCCCGGCGCGGGTCAGCGGTCGGCCCAGAAACATGTTCTGCGCCACAGAAAGCTCAGGCACATGCTGCAGCTCCTGGTGGATCATCGCGATCCCGGCCTGACGGGCGCTGAGCGGCGAGCGGATCTGAACCGGACTGCCGTTGACGCTGATCTCACCGCTGTCCGCACCGCGCACGCCGGAGAGAATATTCAGCAGGGTGGATTTCCCCGCGCCGTTTTCCCCAATCAGCGCATGCACCTCACCGGGCCGCACCGAGAAATCGACATCCTGCAGCGCGGCGGCGTTACCGTAACTTTTGCTGATACCGCGCATCGTTAAGCGAAACTCTTCCATACCCGCTCCCGCTGACTTACTGCTGCGCCAGCAACTGACGCAGCCGGTTGTTGTCTTTGGTGGAGAACGCATCGACGTTCTCTTTGGTGATCAGCGCCTGCGGTGTGGATACCACGCGCGACAGCTTCTGACCGTTGATCAGACGGATCATCACGTCCATCGCCACTTCGCCGGTCAGCACCGGGAAACTGTCCACCGTGCCGGTGAGTTCACCGCGCTTGATGGAGGCGTAGGCATCGGAGATGCCGTCAGTGCCGAAGATGGCAACCTGTGACGCTTTGTTCTGTGCGCGCACCGCTTCCACCACGCCCAGCGCCATGGTGTCGTTGTTGGCGTAGAAGCCGATCAGGTCGGGATGCTGCTGAAGAATGGTCGAGGCGGCGTTAAAGGCCTGCTCGCGGCTCCAGTTGGCTGGCACGCTGGCAACAATCGTGAACTTACCGGCCGTCGCCAGCGTCTCTTTGAAGCCACGGGTACGCTGTCCGGCGGCATAAACGCCCGGCTGCCCCTCAATTACCGCCACCTTGCCACCCTGCGGATGGTGCTGGATAAACCACTTCGCCACCCGCACGCCGTTATCTTTCTGAACGTTACCCACGTAGTAACGCGCATTCGGCATCACCGCATCATTCACGTTCACCACCGGGATCTTTTTGCTGCTGGCACTCTCCAGCGCAGGCTCCAGGTTGATGTCGGTCTGAGGCGACACCAGCAGGCCGTTGAAGCCCTGCGAGATCAGCGTTTCGGCAATCGACAGCTGGCCAAGCTGGTCATCTTCATTGGCCGCCGCCTGATAGGCCACGGTGAAGCCATACTTCTTCGCGACGTTCTGGTAGCCCTCGCCGAGCGAACGCCAGTATTCATTGGTCAGGGTCTTGGAGACGCCGCCAATCTTCAGCGATTTATCGACTTTCGGCAGTGCGCCATATTTGCTGTCGAGCTGGGTCCAGTCGGTGCGATCCGGTTCGGTGTCGGACTGCAGCGGTGCCAGCTCGGCCGCATAGACGGTGCTGCAGAGCAGTGAGGAGGCGATAACAGCGAGCAGGAGTTTTTTCATTTTTATATTCTCAGCATGTTGGGTAGGGTTTTTTATGTTATCGGCTGGATCAGCCGTTATCGCGCCAGCAGAATGTCATTGACGATCTGCTGGGAGGCGACCGCATCCTGGCGCTCAATGGCCGCCAGTAATGCCGTGTTGCCGTGCAGCTGATCGCACAGCCGCAGCAGCCGGGTCACGGTCGCGATGTTGCTTTCTGCTTCCCGGATGGGGTCCAGCCCGCTGGCGTCCGGGAAGGTGTCGAAGTAGTAGGCCCCACGATAGCCGTCACGCTGCATCTGCCAGAGAAACTCCAGCGTGGCGCGCGGGTTGACGGAGCCGACCATCAGGCCGTCGTCGCGCTTGCCCCAGCCATCGTTCAGGTCCAGCCCCAGCAGCCGTGAACGCCGTGCCACCATCGCGGCGGCATAGGCCGGCACCTCGTTGGCAAACAGTACGTGCGCAAAGTCGAGCGTGATCCCCAGGTTGGGGCAGCCCGCCTCTTCCACCGCCAGCAGGCAGGTGGTGGCGTTAGGAAAGATGCTATAGGCGCGCGGCTCGTTGGGTTTGTATTCGATGCTGACATCGACATCCGGCGCATACTCCGCCACTTCCCGCACGGCGCTGACCGCATCCTCCCAGATCTTCTTATAGTCCGCCTGGAAGCAGTAGTCGAAACCATCCTGCCCCATCCACAGCGTCATCAGCCGTGAACCGAACTCCCGACCCGCATCGATGCCGCGTTTGGTCAGCTCGATCGCCTCGCGACGCACTTTTGCATCCGGATGGGTAAAGGCACCGATTTTGAACTGCGGGGCGTCCCAGCGCATCTGCATGCCGTTGACGGCCAGGCCTGCATCCTCAATCGCCTGACGCAGCGTGGGAATATCGCTGGTGAGGTGCTGCGGAAAATTGAGATCGAGATGCGTTAAACCCTTTACCTTACCGGCACGGGCCACCATCTGCAGGACAGAGGGCTTGCCCTGCTGATCGGGCCAGTAGAGGTGCGCGCCCGAGGCGAATGAGTTGAGACGGGTTGCAAATTTCAGTTCCGACATAGGGGTCAATCCTTCAGAGAGCGTATTGTGAAGTACTTTTCATATTCACGGTTAATTGTGAAGTTATGTATTAATCTACGCCTCGCGACTGAATGCGCAAGCCTGCCGGGCGGAGCAAATCACCAAACTGCGAGAGCTGTCACGAAATAGTTTCAGGGCGTGATTAAGCCAGCCGCGCGGCAGACTGGAGAGATCGGTTGTGAATACAGCAGGTTGCGGCAGAAAAGCGGAGGGAAGAGAGGCTGGCGGCGATGACGAAAAAAGCTGAGCGCCGGGCGGCGCTCAGCGGATCAGGATTATTTCAGCCGGAAAGCGACCACGCTGTCGCCTGCCGTGGTGCCCAGTGAGCCGTGACCGCCTGCGGCAATCACCACATACTGTTTGCCATCTTTACCCATAAAGGTGGAGGGCGTGGCCTGAGCACCGGCGCTCAGCTCGGTCTGCCACAGCAGTTCGCCGGTGGTGCTGTCGTAAGCACGGAAATAGTTGTCTGCCGTGGCCCCGTGGAACACCAGATCACCGGCCGTCAGCAGCGGGCCGCCGTGCGCGACCATTCCCATCGGGAAGCCGAGCGGGAAACGGCCAGGCAGGAAGCTGGTCTTCAGGTTGCGGGTAGTCCCCACGCGGCGCAGCCATCTGGTTTTGCCGGTCGTCAGATCCACACCGACCATCCGGCCCCACGGTGGCGCGATGCAGGGGATCCCCAGGCCCGACGCCATCTGCTGGATGTGGATCGCATACTCACCGTGGAAGTTTTCGTTCCAGTACGGCGTGCCATCTTTGGTGAAGGTGCGCTGGGTTTCGGTTTCCGGGGTGCGTTTGATCAGGTTGTACTTGTAAGCCAGGCGCACCGGCGCGGCAATCAGCATCTGACGCTGCGGATCGACCGCCACCGAACCCCAGTTAAAGACACCGATATTGCCCGGGAAGATCAGCGAGCCGGCTTCCGTTGGCGGCGTCCACGGGTTACCGTCATAGCGCAGTTTGCGGAAGGTAGTGCGGCAGGCCATCTGGTCAAACGGCGTAATGCCCCACATAGATTTCTCCGTCAGCGGCGACGGGATAAAGTTCAGGCTGGAGACCGGCTGGGTCGGCGCATACTGCTCGCCTTTGATGCCATCCACGGAAACCTTGACCTGCTCTACCGGGTAGACCGGCTGCCCGGTCAGGCGGTTCAGCACAAAGAGGTTGCCGGTTTTAGTCGGCAGGATCACCACCGGTTGCGGCGTGCCCTGGTAGCTGATATCCACCAGCGACGGCTGTGACGGGTTGTCACGGTCCCAGAGGTCGTGGTTCGAACTCTGATAACGCCACCTGAATGCACCGGTTTTCAGATCCAGCGCCACCAGCGCATCACGGAATTTTTCGGTATTGCTGGCAGGGTCACGATCAAAACCCACCTCATCCGGCGACGCATTCCCAAAGGGCACATAAACCAGACCATTCTTCAGGTCGGCGCTCAGGGTTGCCCAGGCCACCGGGGTATCCTGTGGATAGGTCGCGCCCTGGGCGATCGGGGCGCTATTTTCCGGATTCGCCGGATCAAAGTTCCAGACCAGACGCCCGCTGACGGCATCATAGGCGCGGATCACGCCCGACGGGTTGCCGCTGTGGAAGCCGTTATCCATCACCGAGCCGCCGACGATCACCAGATTACCGGCCACCAGCGGCGCGGCGGTCTGCATCAGCGCGTGCGGGCGCAACTCGCCCATGCCAGCGCGCAGGTTGACCACACCCTTGTCACCGAAGTCCGCACAGGGTTTACCGGTGTCTGCATCCAGCGCCAGCAGGCGGGCATCGGTGGTGGCGTTGAAGATACGCCTGCGGCAGAGCGCCGGCGCGGCATCTGACTGTGTCTGCGCCTCTCCGGCGTCGTAGTAGCTCACGCCACGGCAGGTCTGGTGCTGCTGCAGATAGGAGCGGTTTTTATCCGGCGCGGTTTTCCACTTCACCGCCCCGGTTTCCGGGTCAAGCGCGTGGACTTCGTTGTGCGGCGTACAGAAGTAGAGCATGCCGTTGGCTTTCAGCGGCGTCGCTTCGAAGGTGTATTCGGTGGCATCGTCATCCTGGCGCAGATCGCCGGTGTGGTAGGTCCAGGCCACCTCAAGATCTTTTACGTTATCACGGGTGATCTGCTTCAGCGCCGAGAAGCGCTGCCCGTCGGTGGTTCCGCCATAGGCGCGCCACTCGTCAGCAGCGCCGCCGGTGGCGGCACTCTGGCGCGGCGTGGTAATAGTGCCCTGCTGCGGCAGCGGATCGTAAAAGCAAAGGCCGATAACCAGCAGCACCATCAGCCCGACCGTTCCGCCAAGCAGAGGATGAAAGCGTCGCTGCCCCTGATAGAGCGGACGCACCACCCACGGCAGAGCCAGCCAGAGACCCAGCAGACCAAACAGATCGCCACGCGGGATCCACTGCCATTTATCGAAGCCCACTTCCCGGATAATCCAGAACAGGGTTATCCACATCAGCAGCGCATAGAGCGTCAGCGCACTGCGTCTGTTCAGCAGCAGCAGAATCGCGCTGAGCAGGACCCCCACGCCCATGGCGGCGTAAAACGCGCTGCCGCCGGCTGACAGCAGTTCTCCCCCCATGTATATCAGGGCAATAGCAAATATCACCATGATTACACTGGTTAATTTATTTATCATGATCCTTCCTCGGGTCATTCACGCTAAGCACAAAATTAATTTGCATACAAAATTTCAACGAGATCTTAACTTATGTATCAAATATGTAAAAACATGCCGAAGTGTAAATGGTTAGAAATATTTATTATAAATCCGCCCCTCTGGCGGGTTGCGGCGGGGTTTTTTCACGCCTGAAGGGCTTAAATCGCGATATTCATCACAATAAATTAACCATAGGCGGCGCATAACCGCATCTTTTGTTCATCGGCGATGAAATATCAGACAAGCTGCGCTTCAGTAACCCGCGCTTAGGTCCGCGCGCAGAGCGGGAATAAGTGTCAAATAATCGTAATGGTTTGTTTATTCTGTCGGGCTGAAACTCTTATTGCTGAAAGCGGCAAAAGAAAAAAGACGCTGGTATTGACGACGAAACTCTCAGACCCGGTGCGGTGTCAATCCTTTTTCCCTTATTAAAAATGGCAGTTGACTTTGCGCTTTCTGAATTTATTTAACGTTATTTCCCGCAGGGAATAGATTAATAACGCGTGAGCTTCATCCACTGAAAACGATTTAAGATATTCCGCAGCGGGACGCGGCATTTATCTGTGTTATCGTCCGTTAATATTTTAATTATTTATCCGGCCGTCAGGCGGGATTTTCTCTGGCAGCAATACACCAGGCAGGTAAACTATGTCCGCACTTCATGCGATATATCGCAAGTTCCGCTTTCCGTTTAAGTTCATTCATGCCGCTATTCGCTATCCTGCGGCGCAGTCCCGTGTTAAACGTTATTCCGTGATGTCGATTGAGGAAACTATCGATCGGTTATTACGCGATCCCACGTTATCGCTGGCCCGATATGGCGACGGCGAACTGGAAATGACACGCTATAAAAATATCGGTTTCCAGTCCTTTAATCCGGAACTGTCAGCGCGGCTGAAGGGCGTGCTGCAGCACGGCGCGGCAGCCAGTCCGAACTGCCTGATCTGTCTGCCGGATGCCTTCCGCACTACCCGAAATATGCGCAGTGGATCGGCCCTGTTCTGGTTCTTTCATAAATCGTTTTACTTTAAAAATTATGAGTCTCTGCTGAATAAACAGTACCGCTACGGAAATACGTCTGTTACGCGCCCTTATCACGATTATAAAGGCAAAGAACTTTCCGGCAGAATATTTGACAAGTTTAAACTGCTTTACCGCAACCGGCGGGTATTAATTGTAGAAGGGAGTGGAACCCGACTCGGATTAGGCAACGATTTACTGGACGGTGCCAGCGAGGTGAAAAGAATTACGACGCTGAACCGTAATGCCTTTTCCGTTTATGACGCGCTGTTTCATGCTGTACTTACTCATGCCGTTAATTTCGATCTGGTCCTGATTTCATTAGGGCCGACCGCCACGGTGCTGGCGCATGATTTAAGTCAGCACGGGATACGCTGTATTGATAGCGGCCACGTCGATATTGAATATGAGTGGATGCTGGCCAGTGCCACCCACAAAATAAAGGTGGAAGGCAAAAACGTTAATGAAGCGGGCGTTCTGTTAGGCGAACAGAGCTGCGTGGCGGATGTCACCTATCAGCAGCAGATCCTGCAGCATGTGGACGACGCCTCTGCGTCCTCCGTGCCAGCGCCTGAGGTGTCAGCGGAGGTGGCGATCGTTCCCCTGCCGCATCCTGGCCGCACCCAGCATCACGCCGCCTGAGGATCACCACCAGCAGGCATAGCCTGCACCGCATTGATGCGCAGGCAAATAATTAGCGGGATCAGCGCCCGCCGTGACGCGCGAGCCAGGCGGCCCGCCACCCCGCCAGCCGGGCTTCTTCTGGCAACAGCACCGTTCCGGCACTGAATTTGCTTTAACTCTCCTGACCCCTTTTATCAGGAGATGTGAAATGAAGCCGAGCCGTTACCGTTACACCCTGTTTTCACTGCTGTTCCTGATCGCGCTGATCAACTACATCGATCGCGGCGCCCTCTCCTTTGCTGCTAATGCGATTGCGGCAGAGTATCACTTCAGTAAAGTCCAGCTCGGCGCCGTGCTGGGCTATTTCGGCTTTGGTTATCTGCTGGGTTCGCTGTGCGGCGGCTTTCTTGCCGACCGCATCGGCACCAAAAAGGTCTGGCTGCTGGCGGGCGTGCTCTGGTCGCTGCTGGAGATCGCCACCGCCTGGGCCGGTGAGCTGGGCATGGCGCTGTTTGGCGGATCGGCCATTATGGGCTTTGCGGCGCTGCGCATCCTGTTTGGTTTTGCCGAAGGTCCCGCCTATGCGCTGATGAACAAGACCATTGCGCACTGGGCACCGGACAACGAGCGCGGGTTCGCGCTGGGGATCGGCCTGCTCTCAACTCAGGTTGGCGCACTGCTGACCGCCCCGATCGCGGTGGGTCTGCTGCTGCTGACCCACGACTGGCGCATGATGTTTATCCTGCTGGGGATCTTCTCCCTGCTGGCGATGCTGCTGTTTGCCCGCACCTTCAGCGACAGCCCGGACCGGAGCCGCTTCACCAACGCCGCCGAGCGCGCGCTGATCCGGGACGGTCAGCGTCGCAGCGCGGGCGACAGCGTGCCTCTGCCCTGGTGGCGCTTCTTTACCAGCCGGACGCTGGTCTGCAACGCGCTGGGCTATTTCTCCTTCCTCTACATCACCTTCACGCTGGTGACCTGGATGCCGAAGTACCTGCAGGATAATTTCCATTACGACCTGCACTCGCTATGGTACGTGGCGATGATCCCCTGGAGCGGCGCCTGCATCACGGTGCTGCTGGGCGGCCGTATCACCGATACCCTGCTGGCCCGGTTCCGTAATCTGCGACTGGCGCGCAATCTGTTCGCTGCCGTCACGCTGTGTGGCACCGCCTGCTGCTTTATGGCCATTCCCTGGATGGGATCTGCCGCCGGGATCATCGCCCTGATGACGCTGGGTAATGCGCTGAATGCGCTGGTAAACAATGTCTACTGGTCGGTGGTGATCGATGTGACCCCTAAAGCCTCAGTTGGCACCTACAGCGGCATGACGCTGGCGATTGCCAACCTGGCCGCGATCATCTCGCCAATGCTCTGCGGCTGGCTGGCGGAATATCACGGCTATAACGCCATGTTTACGGTGACGGCGCTCATCGCATTTGGCAGCATGCTGGCGATGACGCTGCTGCAGCCGGAAAAGCCATTGGTGGCCGAAACGCAGCCCGCCACGGCGGAGGTGACGACCGCCTGAACGCGTCTGCTGAGCGTTATCGTGAGAAACCTGAGCCGCCCACCGGGCGGCTTTTTGCGCTACAGGGCGCGGCTGTTCTGTTCGGGTCTGCCCCGGCGATCCCAGCGGCTGGCAACGAACCATAACAGCGCCGTCACCAGCCAGCCCACGATCCATGAGACATCGTTTCCGGCAAAAATCCAGGTCAGCGAGCCATGATGCAGCGGATTATCGATAAAGGGTAACTGCACCATCACCCCCAGAACGTAGACGGCGATGCCCGCGACGTTCCAGCGGCCATAGCGGCCGTCGGGATCGGCCAGCGCCGGAACGTCCACCCGGCCGCGGGTGATCAGATAGAAATCGGTCAGGCTGATGGCGCTCCACGGCACAAAAAAGGCCAGCAGGAACAGCAGGAAGTGGGTAAAGGATTTCAGGAAGGCCGGTTCACTGAGCAGGGCTATCAGGCAGGCCACGGAGACCATGAGGATGACAAACAGAATGCGCCCGCCCTGGCTCAGCGTCGTCTGCCGGCGAAAGCCGGAGACGATGGTGGTCAGGGACATAAAACTTCCGTAGGCGTTGAGCGTGGTAAAGGTAATCTTCCCGAAGCAGATGGCAAAGTAGATCACCATCGCCATGCCTGCGGTACTGCCCAGACCAACGATGTAACCCACCTCATTACCGGCGAAGGCACTTCCGGCCAGCGCGGCGGCAATCACCCCCAGCGTCATCGAGGCCTGGGTGCCGAGTACGGTTCCGGCAAACACCGAACCGAACAGTTTCTTCGCGGAGACGTCTGCAGGCAGATAGCGCGAGTAGTCGGAAACATAGGGGCAAAATGCGATCTGCCAGGATGACGAGAGCGACACCGCCAGCAGGAAATTTGCCGGGGTAAAGTGGCGATTCTGCCAGACGGCCGCCAGGTCTTGCGTGGCAAAGAGCGTGATAAAGAGATACGCGAAGGCCAGCACACCAATCACGCTCGCCAGCTTGCCCAGCTGATGGATCACGCGATATCCCATCACCGCAATCACCACGATCAGGGCGCTGAACACGATCATCCCGGTGGCATTGCTGACAGAGATCAGTTTCGCCAGCGCCTGTCCGGCCAGTACCGTGCCGCTGGCGGAGAATCCCACATACATGATGCAGACCAGCACCAGGGGGATGACCGCACCGTAAACGCCGAACTGCATGCGGCTGGTTATCATCTGGGGTAAGCCCAGGCGCGGGCCCTGCAGCGCATGCAAAGACATGATCGCGGCGCCGATCATCTGCCCCACCAGTAAGCCGACAAGCGACCAGACAACATCGCCGCCCAGTACGACAGCCAGCGCCCCGGTAACAATGGCGGTGATTTGCAGGTTGCCACCAAACCAGAGCGTGAACTGGCTGAAGGGATGCCCATGACGTTCGCGCAGCGGAATGTAATCGATGGAGCGGGTTTCTGACAGGCGCGGTTGTGCCGCGTCCGGATACGCTGTAGCAGATGATTTGACCGACATAGATCCCTCGCTGATGCAGTGAGTCAGAGAAAACGAACAGGGCCGGATGACCGGTTGAGATGACATGTCTATACAATCAGGGAGAGTGTCACGCGCGGCAGGAAGTTACAAGACAGGCGGTCATTGGAAAATGTGATGACACCGACAGACCGGCACGCACGATCGGCAATGCGGGCGGCCGGGTCTTTTCCGCAGGGTAAAGGGCGGCGTCAGAACGCCAGGGGTTATCCCTTCGCCACCACCCGCTGACGATGGCAGTCGGCGGGTTCGAGCTTCTGACCCTGCGCCGAGTAAACCTCCAGACGCGGCAGCGGCCTGCCTTCCGCATTATCCAGCAGCACCGAGTGGGTCTCGCCCTGCTCAAACAGATAGCGCTCACCCCACTGCCGCATCGCCACCACCACCGGAAAGAGCGCACGGCCTCTTTCGGTCAGGAGATACTCGCGGTAGGCGCTGCCATCGGAAGCGGGCGCAATTTCCAGCACGCCGATCCCGACCAGCTGCTTCAGTCGCGACGCCAGAATATTTTTCGCCAGTCCCAGGTTGCGCTGGAAATCACCAAACCGGCGGACGTCATCAAAGGCTTCACGCACGATCATCATGCACCAGCGCTCACCTATCGACTCCAGGGTGCGGGCAACCGGACACTCGCTGGTTCTCAGGGATTCCTGCTTCGCCATCTCTTCTCTCACTTTCTCCGTTAACCGTGCCAGCTTAGCCCCTCCGAAAAGAAGTTGCAAAAAAAAACCATCCCGGTTAATGATATGGCCAATCCAGTTTCAAATAAAAACCCGAAGGCCAGACGATGATCTCAACGACCTCCAGGCGCGGGGATGCCGGACCACCGGCCCCCGCAACGCCGGTGCTTTCACCCCGGATGATTTTTCTCTTCTCGCTTACTGCGGCGCTGGCGGTCGCCAACGTGTACTCGGCGCAGCCGTTGCTGGCGTCCATCGCCGTCAGCCTGCGGATCCCGTCCGGCATCGCTGGCGCGGTGGTGACGGCCACGCAGATCGGTTATGCCCTGGGGTTGCTCCTTCTGGTGCCGCTGGGTGACTGCGTGAACCGCAAAAAACTGGTGGTTGCCCAGCTGCTGCTTTCCGCGCTGGCGCTGACCGCAGCGGCCTGCGCCTCCGGCCTGTTCACGCTGCTCGCAGCGATGCTGCTGGTGGGGTTAATGGCGGTGGTCACGCAACTGATGGTCGCCTGGGCCGCGATGCTGGCGTCACCGGCGCAGCGTGGCCAGGTGGTCGGCAGCGTCACCAGCGGGATCGTCATCGGGATCCTGCTGGCGCGGTTTGTTTCGGGGGCAATCGCGGATCTGGCAGGCTGGCGCGCGGTCTACTTTACGGCCGCCTGTCTGTTACTGCTGATCGCCGGGGTCCTGGCGAAGGTGCTGCCCGCCTCCGCCGGTCAGGCGCAGCGACCGGCCTGGCCGCAGCGCCTGCTTTCGGTTCTCCTGCTTTTTCGCACAGAACCCCGCCTGCGCAGCCGGGGGATCCTCGCTCTGCTGATCTTTGCCGCCTTCAGCATGCTCTGGTCTTCCATGGCGCTGCCGCTGACAACGATGGCGCTGTCGCAGACTCAGATCGGCCTGTTTGGCCTGGCAGGGCTGGCCGGTGCGATGGCGGCCGCCAGCGCGGGCGCCTGGGCTGACCAGGGACGGGGCCAGCGCGCCACCGGCTTTGCACTGGCGCTGCTGACCTTCGCCTGGCTGCCCGTTGCCGCGCTGCCGCATTCGCTGCTGCTGATGGTGGTCGGGGTGATCCTGCTCGACTTCGCGATCCAGACGGTTCATGTCATCAACCAGAGCCTGATCGTGGCGGCCCGGCCGGATGCGGCGAGCCGGCTGGTCGGTGCCTACATGTGCTTTTACTCCCTCGGCAGTGCGCTGGGTGCCTTTGCCGCCACCCAGCTGTATGCACACTGCGGATGGTATGGTGTCTGCGCTGGCGGGGCCGCCGTCAGTGCTGCCGCCTTTCTCTACTGGTCAGGAACCCGTCACGCATGAAACTCTCTCATCTGCTGCTCGCCGTGCTCATCACGGCCATCTGGGGCGTGAACTTCTCGGTGATTAAGCTGGGGCTGCACGCGGTCGATCCCTTTCTGCTGGCTGGGATCCGCTTCACGCTCTGCGCTCTGCCCGCGATACTCTTTATCAAAAAACCGGACGTGCCGTGGCGCTACCTGATCGGCTATGGGCTGGTGTTCGGGATCGGCCTCTGGGGGCTGGTGAACCTGGGGATTCAGGCCGGGCTGTCGGCGGGCATCGCTTCACTGCTGTTGCAGTTCAGTGCCTTCTTTACCCTGCTGCTCGGCAGCCTGGTTTTTCGCGAGCGACTGAGCCGCTATCAGATCGCCGGTGGGCTCATCGCCTGCGCCGGACTGCTGTCGATATTTTTCATCACCGATGGCTCGGTGACGATCTCCGGCGTGCTGCTGGTGCTGGCGGGAGCGATAGCCTGGAGCGCGGCCAACATCATCAGCAAGAGAGCCGGCACCCGGCAGGTGTTTGCGTTTCTGGTCTGGTCATCCGCCTTTGCGCCCCTGCCGCTCTTTCTGCTGGATGGAGTGGTCAACGGCATGGCGGGCTATCGGGCGCTGTACAGCCACGCCGACAGCCTCGCCCTGCTCTCTATTCTGTTCCAGGCCTATCCCAATACCCTGCTGGGCTACTGGGTGTGGAACGGCTTGCTGAAGCGCTACCCGGTCTCCACGGTTGCGCCCCTGTCGCTGCTGGTGCCCGTTTTTGGCATTCTGGGTTCGGTGGCGATCTTTGGCGAAACGCTTTCCACGCAGAAAATCGCTGCACTGTTGCTGATCGTGACCGGACTGGCCGTGGGGCTCTATGGGCCGCGACTGGCGCGCCGCATCGGCCTGCGCGTCTGATGACGCCTCAGGGGCTATACCGCGTGCCGCTGGCAGAACGCCTCAATGTCGCCGTGCTGAAAGTCGGCCAGGTTTGCCATCAGCTTCTCCAGCGGCCAGTTCCACCAGGCGATACGCTGCAGACGGGCGGCAATGGCGGGCGAAAACCGCATCCGCAGCGGCCGGGCCGGGACGCCGCCCACCACGCTGTAGGGCGCGACGTCGCGGGTCACCACCGCGCCCGCGGCCAGCACCGCCCCATCACCGACGGTGACGCCAGGCAGCACGATCACGCCATGCCCGATCCAGACGTCATGACCGATGATCACCCGATCGGCCCGGCGGGCCGCAAAGAAGGGCCGATCGCGGCGGGCGTCGGGATGGTAATACTCCGGGCAGTAGGTGAAGCGATGCTGAGAGGCGCGATCCATCGGATGGTTCGGCGCGCCAAGGCGCACCTGGTTGGCGATAGCGCAGAAGCGCCCTACCTGGGTGTCGGCCAGGCAGCAGTGCTCGCCGACATAGGAGAAGTCGCCCAGCTCGCTGTATTCCAGCAGGCTGTGCGCCAGGATTTCACACTGCTGACCCACGGTGGTTTCCCGCATCCGCACACTCTCGTCGATCCTGGTGTGGGCTAAGGGGGCAGGCATAACGGCAACAATGGACATAGCATTCCCAATCCGGATAAGCACATCCCCTGCGACGTGCTTTTGCCGCACCACCTTATCCGCTTCTGATGACAGAGAATTGACAAAGAAAAAAGGCGGAGTGGTTAGCTCCGCCTTGTTTCAAGTTCCGGTTAACCTGCCTGACCGGTCAGTTGCATAAGGGCAACGATGATCTGCAAGATGACCCGGATCAGATCCAGAATCAGCTTAGTCAGTTCCATCACTTTCCTTCTCCTTTTTCAGGAGCGCGCTTTTCGGCAACCAGGGCTTTGACTCTACCCGCCGGGCGCCTGAGCACATCTTGTGGAGAGGGCTGAGCGGCACTCATGGTTAAAGCCACAGGCCAGCACCACCTGATGCCTGCCGGGATTTTAAAAAACCTGCCCCTGGGAGCGGCCAGTCGACCACGAGGCGATACCCAACGCCCAACACCTGTATAAACATACAGCATTATGGCGAAACTTGAAATCCTTAGCCGCACATTTTACAATCTCTTTTGTGGAGAGTGCTGAGCACCTCGTCTGCAGCGCGGTTACCAGCCGGGCTGGCGGACAAAAAAATAAAGGATTTGGCAACGCGCCAAATCCTTTTTTTATGCCTGCTTTTCAGCTCTCCGGGCAGAGGCTAGTTGGCGGCGCTGATACGCCACACGGTATTGCCCGCATCGTCTGCGATCAGGACCCCGCCCTGTTTATCGCTGGCCAGGCCGACCGGCAGGCCCCGCACCTGTTTTTCGTCATCCGTCAGGAAGCCAGAGACCACCGTCTGCGGCTCACCCACCGGCTTACCGTTTTCAAATTTCACCCAGATAACCTTGTAGCCATTCAGCGGCGTACGGTTCCAGCTGCCATGCTCGCTGATAAACGCGCCGCCTTTGTACTGCGGCATGTTATCCGCCCCATAGAACAGCAGACCCAGCGGCGCAACGTGCGAACTCAGCGCATAGTCAGGCTTGATCGCTTTTTCCACCAGATCGGGACGCTGCGGTTCCGCGCGGGTATCGACATGCTGACCAAAGTAGCTGTAGGGCCAGCCGTAGAAGCCTTTCTCCTCTACCGAGGTCATATAGTCGGGCACCAGGTCGGAGCCGATCTCATCGCGCTCGTTGACCACCGCCCAGAGCTTACCGCTCTGCGGTTCCCACTGTAAGCCGGTAGGATTGCGCAACCCGCTGGCGTAGATCCGGCTGGCGCCGCTGGCCGCGTCTACTTCCAGCACCGCAGCACGGCGATACTCTGCGCCGATGCCGTTCTCGGTCACGTTACTGTTGGAACCGACCCCGACATAGAGCTTGCTGCCATCGGGGCTGGCTAGCAGCGCCTTGGTCCAGTGGTGGTTAATGGGCCCGCCCGGCAGTTCCGTCACCTCTTCCGGCGCGGTGCGGATCTCTGTGTCGCCTTCGCGATAGGGGAATTTCACCAGGCTGTCAGCATTCGCCACATAGAGCGTGTTGCCAATCAGCTGCATCCCGAACGGCGAGTGGAGATTCTCAATAAAGCGATGCTGTTCCCATTTGCCGTCCACGTTGCGCAGCAGCGTGATGCGGTTACCGCCCGCGCCGCCCTTGCCGGAGGCTTTCTGCACGATCCCCATGATCAGCTGTTTCGGCCGGGTAGTCGGCTTGGGCGGGCCATTCGATTCCGCCACCAGCACATCATTATTTGGCAGCACGTAAACCTGACGCGGATGCTGCAGATTCTCTGCGATCTTCTCGATTTTCAGCCCCTGCGCCACTTTCGGCATTTCGCCCGCTTTCCAGGGTGTGCCTTCCGGCACCTGCATCGGCGGCATAAAGAAATTGCGCGCCTGCGGCAGTTCGGGATTGGCACCCGTCTGTTTCTGTGGATCGACCTGCGCGCCCTGATCGCAGCCTGCCAGCAGGGCCGTCACAGACAGCGCCAGCAGCGTTTTATGCGTTCTTTTCATGATGGCTCCTCCTTAAGCGCTACGGTGGCGTAACGCAAGTTGCACATTCGCCAGCAGCAGCAGCGCCACCACCAGCGTCGAAAGCGTAACGCCCAGCGGAATGACCGCGGCCGCATCACGGCTATGAATAAACGCATTGACGATGGCGATGACAATCGCGACCAGCCAGAGCCAGAAATGGCCCTTTTCTGCGCTGTCGCTGCCGCGAAACAGATAGACCAGGGCGATGATGCGCGGCACGATAGCCAGTATCAGCCCCAGCGCAATCAGCCAGCCTGCGGCATCGGTCCAGAACAGCACAAAGGTCTGCATGTAGAGAATATCGAACAGCCAGGCCGCGACAAAAAAGCCCAGCGGCACCGGCTCCAGCAGAGCGTAAAGCGTCACGGCAAACGCCGATCTTCCCAGGGTATTGCGCATGTTTCTCTCCATTTTTTACGTGAATGCGGACCAGGTCAGACGTCGCGCTGCTGACAGCAACCGACCCCGCGCCTTTAAAAGATTAGTAAATCTGAAGAGAAACAGAGGGTTTATTCAGGAGGAATTGCAAAACAGGCGGATGACGTCCCTGTCATCCCGCGCTGTCAGGACTTGTCGGCGGGCAGCGTGACCCAGTATCCTGGCTGATAAGGCAGCGGCAGGAACTTCTCGTGGAACTCACGGAAGGTGGCATCCGGATCGAGATCGGCAAACAGATCGGGATGGAGCCACTTCGCCAGCGCCTGGATCGCGACAAACTGATAAGGGCTGTCGTAGAACTGGTGCCAGATGGCATGGACATGGCCGTTATGCGCCACCGGCAGGGTTTTGAACGCATCGCGCGTCATCAGTGCTTTAAGACGCGCCGTGGCTTCGGTGACATTCGCCCCCGGGCCGACGCCGACCCATTTGCCCACGGTATTGTAGTTCTTCCAGTTCGCACCGGTCACGACCACCACATCCGGCTGGCTGGCGATGATCTGCTCCGGGTTCAGGGTGCCGAAGGTGCCTGGGATCACGCCTTTCGCAATGTTACGCCCGCCTGCTATCTCCACCATCTGCCCGAAGTTCTCACTGCCAAAGGACATGCAGCACTCATCGCTGTAGCCGCCCGCACGATCAATCATCACTTTCGGGCGATAGCCGGTGAAGTTTTTCAGTCGTGAAGTGACCCGCTCGATCTGCTGCTGGCGGAAGGTGATGATCTCCTGGGCACGCGCTGGCTTATTCACCAGTTCGCCCATAATGCGGATGCTTTTCTCTGCGTTCACAAACGGGGCTTCGCGGAAGTCGATGAATA
The DNA here is from genome assembly GCF_048452665.1 of Pantoea graminicola. NCBI lineage: Bacteria > Pseudomonadati > Pseudomonadota > Gammaproteobacteria > Enterobacterales > Erwiniaceae > Pantoea > Pantoea graminicola. The sequence goes on from NZ_JBLWSJ010000003.1 coordinate 416,345, forward strand.
CCACCGGCACGCCTACGGCCTGCAGTTTTTCAATCAGCTTGCCCTCATCCGTGGCGGCCTTTGACTCCAGGTTCATCAGCACCAGATCGGGCTTCAGGGTTAACGCCTGCTCAACGTTGAAGGTGCCATCTTTTGCGCCGCCAAAGGTCGGTAATTTTTTAATTTGCGGATAGCGTTTTTCATAGGCCTGATAACCATCCCAGTCCGCTTTCGGCAGGTCGTCACGCCAGCCGATCACCCGGCTGAACGGCGCGTCTGTATCAAATGCAGCCAGCAGATAGATTTGACGGCCCTCACCCAGAATGATGCGTTTTGCTTCCTGTGGCACGTCAACCTGACGGCCTGCGACGTCAGTGATTACTTTGGCCGAAGCCGTCCCTGCCAGCGCGAGCATCCCCAACGCTAAAAACCATTTTTTCATCGTCAAACCCACATAAATGATAATGAGAATTATTAATGTAAAGCGGCGTTACTATTACCTAAAATGGCAGTCAGGGGAAGTCATTCGGTGAAATGTTTTTCACGGCTCCGGCGGGAAGCAGACGGGCGGGTTATGGCCGGTAAAGAGGTGATGACAGGCGGAAAGAGAGTAAAAGGCCGGTCGCACCGGCCTCCGCTCGGGGCCGTCGTCAGTGCGTCAGCTGACGCACAAAGGCGATGATCTCCTGATTTTTCCCCTGCTCAGACAGGCACTGCTGAAAACGCGGGCCGCTGACGGCGGTTCGCACCAGCTCAGGATCGAGGGCGCGCAGGGTGTCGAGATAGTTCTCTTTCAGCATGGCGGCTTTGACCTGGTTCAGCAGACCGGCATTACGCACCTGCGGCTCTTTGCGCTCTGGCGGATAGCCGTGTCCTTTTTCCCCAGTGAAGGCTTTTTCAAAAATAAAGCGCAGGTTAAGTTCTGCGCCCCAGCCAAAGCCTTTGGCGAAAGGCAGAGAGAGCGCGTTACCGTTGTTGATTTGCGCAAACAGGTACGCATCCGCCGGATCGATGCAGTAGCCGCACACCACGCCCGGATGAAGGTTCAGCGACATCAGCGCACCCTGTCCGGTCCCGCACCCTGCGACCACAAAATCCACGGCCTGACTGTTCAGCAGCACGCTGGCCTGAATGCCAAGATGAATATAGGTGAGCGCGTGATCCTGCTCGTCGCTCATCCCGACGTTGAAGACCTGATGGCCCAGCGGCTGTGCGACGCCTTCCAGCTCTTTCAGCACAATGGCATTTTTAGCGGCCTGGCTGTTTTCCATCATTAATGCGATTTTCATGACCTGCCCTCATAAATTAATTGAAACACTGTTTCATTTTAATGAAAAGTGAGTAAAGTGCATGGACTAATTGGGCTGCGGGCTGTGAGTGCCATCACAAATTGGCGACCGCACGTCGGGTCATCAACGGAGGTTAACCATGTTTATCTTTCATAACGCGCAGCCAGTCGAGGACCTCGGCCAGGGGGTAACGCGCCGGATACTGGCGCACGGCGGCAGCCTGATGGCGGTCGAAGTCACCTTTGAAACCGGGGCGATCGGACCGCTGCATCATCATCCTCATGAGCAGCTGACTTACGTACTGCGCGGTCGCTTCGCCTTCACTATTGATGGCGAAACGCGTGAAGTCGGCGCCGGAGACACGCTCTATAAGGCGCCGGATGTGGTGCATGGCTGTGTCTGTCTGGAAGCGGGCGTGCTGCTGGATACCTTCACACCGCAGCGGGAAGCGTTCCTGTCCGCAAAATAGGAGGGGCGGCTCATCGGGCCGCCGTTTTCCTCTCCCGCCAGCATCTGCTTTTTCCCGCCGCCTCGTCTGACCGGACTGCAAAAAATTTTATGAATGGCGCCTCCACGCTAACTGAATGATAAGCAGGGATTTACCTCCAGCCCGCGCTGCGCTTCGCGTCAGCCCGAAAATCAGTCCGGCAAATTTCTGTACAAATCCGGGATCGTTGTATAAGTTTAATAGCAACACCAGTACGTTTTTTAACCCAGAAAAGGATAAAAATATGCCAATGCAGAACACCCTTACCTTGCCGGCGAATCACATCGTCCCGGTGAAAAATGAGTTCGGCTCCTCCTTCGCGGCGTCTGAGCAGGAGAAACTGAATTTTCTGATCGAAGAGTTACTGGAAGCGGGTAAGGAAAAAAGCTGCATGGAGCTGCTGCGCTATCTGGCCTCTGCGGACAGCGCCGAAGAAGAAGCCTGCTGCCGGGAACTGCTGACGATGCTGATGGCAAAAAAATGAGTGCTTTCTCTCTGTGGCAGCAGTGTACCGCCCCGATGTCTTTATGGATTCTCGCTCTTCACGTCTGAACCCTCTGCTGTTCAGACGTGTCACTCTCCTTATCCTGCCTGTGAAGTAACCCCGGCTCTGAAACCACGCGTTTTCGGTTATCCTGACTTTGTGCGCCGGAGAGCGGTAGCAGCGGATCGATCCGCCGATCAGCTTCCCTTCTGTGCGTAACACGCTTATGAATTCTGTCACATTTCCGCAAACTCACATCAGCACGGTTCACAAACAGGAGGCAGACGGCCTCTGTTTCAACCCGCTGAATCCTAAACCTTTTCGGTAGTACCGCCCGGCAATCATGCGTCAGGCTCATCAATCTATGCGCTTTTTGCACTTATTTAGCTGCGGACGCTGATCCACTCTTCTGCAACAGGCGCGGCTAAAAGCGTCATACCTTACTGGAGTTACTGATGCAGACGACCTCACCCATGACCCACCGCGCCAGGATTGGCGCTATTTTCCGTGTAACCTCGGGCAATTTTCTCGAACAGTTCGATTTCTTCCTGTTCGGTTTCTATGCCACCTATATCGCACATACCTTCTTCCCGGCCAGCAGTGAGTTCGCGTCACTGATGATGACCTTTGCCGTGTTCGGGGCGGGCTTCCTGATGCGGCCGATTGGCGCCGTGGTGCTGGGGGCCTATATCGATAAAGTCGGCCGTCGCAAGGGGCTGATTGTCACGCTCTCTATTATGGCGGCGGGCACCTTTATGATCGTGCTGATCCCCTCTTACCAGAGCATCGGCCTGTGGGCTCCGCTGCTGGTGCTGATCGGCCGTTTACTGCAGGGCTTCTCTGCCGGTGCAGAGCTGGGCGGCGTATCCGTCTATCTGGCCGAGATCGCCACGCCTGGCCGGAAGGGCTTTTACACCAGCTGGCAGTCGGGCAGTCAGCAGGTCGCGATCATGGTGGCAGCGGCGATGGGCTTTATCCTCAACGCCGTGCTGGCAGAAAGTGCCATCCGCGAATGGGGCTGGCGTATTCCGTTCCTGTTTGGCTGCCTGATCGTGCCCTTTATTTTTGTACTGCGTCGCAAGCTGGAAGAGACCCAGGAGTTTAACAATCGCCGCAGCCATCCTGAGGTGCGTCAGGTCTTCCGCATCCTGCTGAACAACTGGCAGGTGGTAATTGCCGGGATGCTGATGGTGGCGATGACCACCACCGCGTTCTATCTGATTACGGTGTACGCCCCTACCTTTGGTAAGAAGGTGCTGCTGCTCAGTGCCTCTGACAGCCTGCTGGTCACGCTGCTGGTGGCAATCTCGAACTTTATCTGGCTGCCGATTGGTGGTGCACTCTCCGACCGTTTTGGCCGTAAACCGGTTCTGGTCGCTATGACCCTGCTGGCGATGGCGACCAGCTATCCGGCGCTGAGCCTGCTGGCGGCAGCACCGGGCTTCTCGATGATGCTGGGCGTGCTGCTGTGGCTGTCGATGATCTACGGTCTCTACAACGGCGCGATGATCCCGGCGCTGACCGAAATCATGCCGGCGGAAGTGCGTGTTGCCGGATTCTCGCTGGCCTACAGTCTGGCAACGGCACTGTTTGGCGGCTTTACGCCGGTAATGTCGACCGGACTGATTGAGCTGACCGGCGACAAAGCCTCGCCGGGCTACTGGATGAGCTTCGCGGCTGTCTGTGCGCTGGGGGCCACACTCTATCTCTATCGTCGTACCCGCAGTGTCGTATCACCTGCCCATGAAACGGTTAGCTAAGGAATGAAGATGAAACTGAAAAAAATCGCGTTGTACGCCGCCCTGCTGTCCAGCGTGACAGGCAGTGCCACGGCGCAGGCCAGAGAGCTGACGGTGATGATCTCCGGCGGGTTTAAAGCGGCGTGGGATACCCTGTCGCCCCGCTTTGCCAGGCAGGAAGGGATCACCATCAATACGGTGGCCGGGCCGTCGATGGGCAGGACGCCACAGGCGATCCCGGCGCGACTGGCGCGCGGTGAACCGGCCGATGTGGTGATCATGGTCGGCGATGCGCTGGGCGAGCTGCAAAAGCAGGGAAAGACGCTGCCAGGCTCACGGGTTGAACTCGCCGACTCCCGCATCGGTGCCGTCATTAAAAAGGGCGCGACGCCGGTGAAGATCGGCACGGAAAGCGAGCTGCGCACGACCCTGCTGAACGCGCAGTCTATCGCCTATTCCGACAGCGCCAGCGGCAGGTATGTCAGCAGCCAGCTGTTCACGCGGCTGGGAATTGAGGATCAGGTCAAGGCGAAGGCGGTGAAGGTGGAGCGTATTCCGGTAGCCTCGGAGGTCGCCGCCGGGAAATATGCCATCGGCTTCCAGCAGGTGAGCGAGCTGCTGCCGGTCCAGGGCGTCACCTTTATTGGTGAATTGCCGGACAAGGTGCAGTACACCACCCGTTTCGCCGGTGCCGTGGTGCGCCAGTCCGCCCAGCCGGACGAGGCAGCGAAGCTGTTACACTGGCTCGCCTCACCCGACGCACAGCAGGCGGTTCATGACAGCGGCCTGCACAGCGTGAAAGCGGCCGCCCCGGTTAAAGCCGCTGATACTGTTCAATAATCAGGTTTTCCAGCTCGCTGGCGATATGGGACAGCGTCCGGCCATTTTTACGCAACAGACCCACGGTGCGTTTCACCTGGGGGTCGGTTAGCGGCACGGCCATCAGCAGGGCGTGATCGTATTCCGGCATCGACATGCCGGGGACAGCAGCAATGCCCAGCCCCGCCTCAACCATCCCCAGCATGGTCGTGACGTGCCGGGTTTCACAGACACAGGGCTTCTCTGGCATGATCGCCTGCAACGCCTGATCCAGCAGGTTGCGGTTGCCGGAGGTTTTATCCAGCCCGATCCACTCAGACTGATAGAACTCCCGCCAGCTCAGACTCTTTTTATTTGCGATCGGATGATCGCGGCGACAGGCAGCCACATAGGGGTCATCCATCAGCGGCTGAAAGTGAACATCCGGCTGCGAGCGGCCGGAAAAACTGATGCCGAAGTCAGCCTGCCCGCCGATCACCGCGTCGTAGACATTGGCTGCGCTGCTGTCGATCAGTTTGACCCGCACTCTGGGATAGCGCGTCTGAAACAGCCGGATGATGCTGGGCATGAAGTAGTAGGCGGCGGACGGCACGCAGGCTACGGTGATCAGGCCCGTACGGGCTAAACTCACCTCACTGAGATCGGCCATCACCTCTTCAAAATCGGCCAGCAGCTTGTCCGACCGCTGCGCAAACGCATGCCCTTTCAGCGTCAGCGTGACGCGACGGGTCGTTCGTTCAAACAGTTTGATGCCCAGCGCGGTTTCCAGCTTATCTATCCGGCGGCTCAGGGCCGACTGGGAAAGGCAGATCGACTCCGCCGCCAGGCGAAAATTGCCAAACTCCACCAGCGCGCGAAACGCGTAGAGGTCGTTGAGATCGAAATTAACCGGCATACCCCTTCTGTCCTTAGTCTGTCAGCCCGGTTTCTGCCCTGTCACTGCGATGCCATGACGCGCCGGAATTAAGCAATAACGTTAAGGATATCATTGATTTCAGCTCAGCTCATGGCCGCCTGTCACAGATCAGTGCGGCGACGAAACCTCATGCAGAAATCGCTCAGGATAATCGGGTGTGATGGCGTGCTGGCTGCTGTAGCGGCCGAACAGTTTATAGCGGTTCAGGGCAATGCGGTCATAGGCAAAATTGCTGATGGCATCCGGAAAGTGCCGCAGCACCGCCAGAGCACGCCAGGGTGCCGGCAGATGCTGCATAACACGAAACACCGCCTGCGCCCGCAGCCAGTGCTGATTATCGGCAATATAGACAATGGTGCTGACGTTTTCTTCCGGCAGTCCGGCCCAGCGCAGCAGCGCCTTGCCCTGCTCGCTCTGCACCGAGGCAAAACGAACCTGCCGCGCCAGATGGTGGCGCAGCAGGAACTGAACCCAGCCATTGCAGAGCTTACAGACGCCGTCATAAAGCACGACGCTTTCACCGGTTTGCAGACAGGGGGGTGACGACATCCTGCAACGCCTCACTTTTCAGATGATGAGCTGAAGTGTAGCGGGTTCTGCTGAGTTGCTGCTGTAACCACTGGAAAACGGCCGCATGATCCTGCGCGCAGGCGTTGACCTCACAGAGCGGCCCCAGCGCCATGGGCCGCGCCCGTTGCGCCAGCTGGTGCAGCTCCGGCAGATACTCCGCCCCCGGATGACCGGGCTGCCGCTGCGAGAGCCGCGCCTGATAGCGCGCCACCGCCACGTCTGGATCGATCTTCAGCCACAGCTCCAGCACCTCGCCGACACCCGCCTGTTTCAGTCCCTGCTCCAGCAGCGCACGCGGCTGGAAGCCAAACCAGGCGTCGATGAGCCAGACAGGCGTAGCCGGTGACTGCCCGACAATGTTCCAGATCGCCTGATAGGCAGCGCAGCCCAGCTGCCGGTTACGCTGGCGGTCCACCGGCGCAAAGCAGGCCATAAAGGGCTCCTTCAGGCTGTCGAGCGTCAGCACCGGCCAGCCAAAGTGGTGCGACAGCGCGTGCGTCAGGGTGCTTTTGCCAGACGCCGGAATGCCGTTCACCAGCACCACACGTTTAGGGGGAGTTTTCAGCGTCATAGGATGTCGATGACCTCCGCGACGCTCGCGGCCTGACGGAGTCTGACCAGCGTCTGCTCATCCTCCAGCAGCGACACAATCGCCCGGATCCCCTCTTCGATATGGGCATTACTGTCGCGGGCGCCAAACATGATCACAATGTCCGCCTTGTCGCTGCCCTCAAACGAGATCGGCTCATTCAGCAGGATCATGCTGAAACAGTCGCGGATGACCCCGGCTTCCGGTCGCGCATGGGGGATCGCGATCCCCTCTTCAAAAACATAATAGGCGCCATGCGTCAGCGTATTGGCGATCACGGCGTCAGGATAGGAGGCCGACAGATATCCCCCTCTCACCAGCGGGGCCGCGGCCAGCGCGATAACCTGACGCCAGTCCGTGGCGTCAATCCCGATCTGGATGGCATTGGCCTCTTGCAATAACTGCTTAATCGTCATCACCACTCCTTAAACCGACTGGCGAACCACGTTGCGCAGTTCATCGATTTTCACAAACAGCCCATCAATTTCATTGCGGTAGCGGCGGCTTCTGGCAAATAAACTCAATGCCCGGTTATATTCCAGCATCAACGCCTTCTGCGTTTCGCCGTGCCGTGGATTCCTCGCCAGCTGCTCTTCCAGTTGCGTGATTTTCTCGCGACTGATCTCTGCCAGATGATCCTGCTGCTGCTCGTCAGCGGTGTCCGGTGCCGCTGACTTTTTTAAAAATCCGAACATAGGCTCTCCTGTCCCCGGCTCTGTCGGGGTCACTCAGCGTAAAGGGATGATAAAAATAACCGGACTCAGGCGGCTCTGCGCTTACCGGAATAACTGCATCTTCTCGACCAGCACATCGGTGACGGCATCGTTGGCGGGAACCAGGAAATTCCGCACGCTGTCATTGACCTTGCCTTTCTCAAAGGTCGATTTGCAGCGCGCCACCCACTGAACGTTCATCTCGGTGCCGACGTTCACCTTCTCGATCCCGCTGCTGACGGCCAGCCGCATATCTTCGTCACTGACCCCGGTGCCGCCGTGCAGCACCAGCGGGGTGTGGGTTGCTGCGGTGATATCCGCCAGCCGCTGGTGCTGAATGTGGGCTTTACCGGTATAAAGCCCATGCACGGTGCCGATAGAGATCGCCAGCATATCGACGCCGGTCTCTTCGACGAAGCGGCGCGCATCGTCCACCGGCGTAAAAGCGATAGCGTCCATTTCCACGCACAGACCATCTTCCGAGCCACCAATCGCCCCCAGTTCGGCTTCCACCGAGACATTGTGCGGGCGCGCCATATCGATCACCCGGCGGGTATTGGCAATATTCTCCTCAATCGGCAGATGTGACCCGTCATACATCACGGAGCTGAATCCGGCATCGATTGCCGTCTGAATCGCCGCTAAATCGGAACAGTGGTCGAGATGCAGACAGGCTGGCACATTCATACTTTCCGACAGCGATTTAATGGCATCCACCAGCAGCTTATGGCCGAGATATTTCGCGGTGCCGGTGGAGATCTGGATCATTAACGGGCTGTTGGTTTTCTCTGCTGCTTTAAAATAGGCGGGCAGCATCTCAAGACAGTGAAGGTTAAACGAACCGACGGCTTTGAAGTCACGCTGTTTAGCCAGCTTCAACAGCTCGGCGAAATTATAAAGTTTCATGGATTTTTTCCTCCTGAGGGTGGGTGGATTTACCGTTAACGAACCAGGCGATGGCGGTGACAAAGGCGATAAACAGCGCCACGAACAGCCAGTTATTCTGGAAGGCGTGGCCGAGCACCAGACCGGTACTGATAACGTCGGAGTCACTGAAGGTCACACCTGTGAAGCCGTAGCTCTCCAGCATTGGCACCAGAATGGCGGGCAGAATGGTGATAAAGAGGCCGTGTACAAAGCCGCCGATCATCGCGCCGCGACGGCCGCCCATGGCATTGCCGAAGACGCCAGCGGTGCCACCGGCAAAGAAGTTAGTCAGCAGTCCAGGCAGGATCATCGCCAGGCCGAACATCGGGAAAACCAGCATGCCGACGATGGAGCCGAGCGTGGTGGCGAGAAAGCCCACAATCACCGCGTTTGGCGCATAGGGAAACATCACCGGGCAATCCAGCGCCGGTTTTGCGTCCGGCACCACACGCATTGCGATGCCGCGGAAAGCGGGAACCAGTTCGTTCAGCAGCAGACGCACCCCGCTGTAGAGCACGAATACCCCGGCCACAAACTGAATCGACTGCATAAAGGCGTACATCAGGTAGTTCATGCCGTTGCTGTACTGTGCAATGAACGCCGGACCGGCCGCCACGGCGGGGATCAGGTACATCGGCACCATCACCAGCGCCATCGACAGATAGGTATCCTGCAGGAACTTAAAGTTATCGGGCAGCTTCAGATCTTCAGTGGAGCGCGATCCTTTGCCGACAACTTTTGCCACCGCCGCCGTGACCAGATAGCCGATGGTGCAGAAGTGCCCCAGCGCCACATCGTCCGAGTCGGTGATACGGCGCACTACCGGCTGCGCCAGCGCAGGCATGACAACGGCCATGATCCCACCGAAGAGCCCGCCGGTCAGGATCAGCGGCAGACCTGTAAGTCCGGCTTTGTAGCCGATGACGGCTCCAATCGTCGCCATCCAGAGCAGCGCCTGCCCGGTGAGGAAGATGTACTTAAAGGGTGTCAGCCGCGCGATAACGATATTCACGATGAAAATCACCAGTAGCGTCAGCGCCACCTCCGATCCCAGCTCACGGTTGGCCAGCCCGGCGATGGCGGCAACATCGGTGATGTAGCCGCGCATACCAAAGCCGTGAGTAAATATCGTATTCAGGAAGGTCAGCGTACCAACGATAATATTGATACCCGCCATCATAATTAAGAAGCCGAGCAGGGTTTTAAAGGTGCCTTCCATCACCTTGCCGGCCGATTTTTTTTGCAGCAGCAGCCCGATCAACGCAATAAAGGCGATCAGAATGGAGGCCTGCCCCAGCAGATCTTTTACCAGGAAGTCGATTACACTATTCATGAGCCGCGACCTTCAGATTATGTTCTTTTAAAAACGCCAGTATCTTCTGCTCAATTTCCGCTTTATCGGTGAGCCGGTTAAGAATAATGACCCGTTTAATCTGTTCCGGACTGGCGTCGGCATTTAATACATCGGCAAAGGCTTTCTGTGTCAGAATCATGTCTGATTTAAACGCATTTGCTTCTGAAATAGTGGTGTGATCGATATCCGCCTCGATTTCCAGCTTTTTTAATACGGCCTTCGCGCTCATTTCAATCGCGAAACTGGAACCTAATCCACAACCACAGACACATAATATTTTCAGCATGGTCTTTTTCCTCACAATATATTGAGTTGTTTAGCGAGTTTGTATTGGTGCCCGTCAATATCGACCAGGCGTTTCTGCATGCTTTTTAAATCAATCGGAATGGGTTTATTGCTGCCATTAATAATGACCGCTTTATTCCGCATTCCTGACTGAATACATCGCACCACTTCACTGGCCATAATGGTGCCCTGATAGATCTCTTCGCAGGTGGGGTCGCCATTACGCAGTCCGTAGCCCAGGATCGTTTTGCGGATGCGCACGCCAGTCAGTGGCTCCAGCTGTTTGATCAGGGTGTCAATTGCGCCCTGGAAACCGGGCGAATATTCCCGGGTGTAACCTTCCGAACAGAGGATAATGACGCTGTTCTGCTGCGCCAGCCGCTGTGTGATACGCTGCGCCAGCTGAGGCACGGGGATCTGACACTCCGGGATCAGCGCAATATCGGCGTTCGATTTAATGGCAGACTGCAGCGTTAACTCCCCGCAATAACCGCCGAGTAATTCCAGCATAAAGACCCGGCCCGGTAAGGCGCGTCCGGTATTACGGAGTTTCGCGACCTCTTTTAAAACCTGTTCGCAGGCGGTGGAGAAACCCAGGGTGTAATCACTGCCAAAAACATCGTTGTCGATGGTCATGCCGACGCCAAAACAATTTACGCCCCACTCCGACAGCGTATGCAGAAATTGCAGCGAGCCGTCGCCACCCGCCATCACTAATACATCGATCCGGGCGCTTTTTAACTGGCGCGCAATAGCGTCATATTCGCTGCGTACCAGTTTTTTCTGGGTGCGGCCTGACTGCATCACAGGAATTGAGGCGATGGAAAAATCGAGCAGATCGCGTTCGCTGATATCACGGTGGTTATTTGCCAGCAGCCCGGGAATGCCGCCGTCAAATATCACCATCTCTGCCTGCGCCAGATGCGCTAACCGGAAAACAAAATTATTTATACCGGTTACATCGCCGCCGCTGATCACCATTCCAATTCGCATTTTCCCGCTCCTCACTGGCCTCATCTGCTGAAGGTCATTCTTCCGGGAAGCGGGTCGGGTATTTGCAGGTGAGATCACAGTTACGTACGGTATTTTCCGGGCAGGCGGGTTGACAGCGGCAATACCAGGCCGTTATTTGTGAGCGGAATCACATAACCCGATCGGACAGAGAGGTTTTCAAAATGATGTAAATCAGGGAGTTAACGCAAAGCGCCTGCGCAGTAATGCGGGCCGTGGCGAGCCGATAAACGGGAGAGGATGTGATGTTGCAAAATTGTGATTTTCGCCTCATTTTTCCCGGTTCGGCGGCCGGACAGGGTGTAAAAAAAGCGGAACGTAAGGTGACTGGGGGTTGCGGGGTCGTCTGAGGATGAGGATTTAAAACCGGGGCACCACGGTTAACCGCAGCGCCCCGACTGATTACTTCGCGTAGGCTTCGGTAGAGAGCGTCAGCGTCACGTCGTCGCTGACCGCAGGCACATATTTGTCCAGCTTGAAGTCTGAACGCTTGATGGTGCCGGTGGCGTCAAAACCAATCGCCTGCTTCTTCACCATCGGATGCTCGCCCTGCTTGTTCAGCGTAGCGTGCAGGGTAACCGGCTTCGTGATCCCTTTCAGGGTCAGGTTACCTTCAACGTCAAACTTGTTGTCACCCTTCGCCACCACTTTGGTGCTGTGGAAGGTCGCGGTCGGGTATTTCGCGGTGTCGAAATACTCAGCGCCTTTAAACTCTTTGGTCAGCGCCGCAACGTGGCTGTCGATTTTGCTGACCGGCAGGGTCACATCAACGCGTGAGGCTTCCGGATGATCTTTGTCAAACACCAGCGTACCGGTTGCATCCGGGATATCCGCAGTAGGATTTGAGAAGCCAAAATGGTTCCAGGCCACCACTACCGACGTATGCTCGGGGTTCAGCTGATAGTGCATCGCCTCAGCCTGGGACAACGGGGCATAGAGCGCGGCAACGGCTGACAGGGGCAGTGCAATACGTTTAACGTTCTTCACAATAAATTCCTTATGCGGACAAAAGTTAACTGAGTGTGGTTCACTCTGGCACGAATAGACAGTGAAGAGATTTGTCGTTAATTTTCAAATAAATTCAGCAACTCTGCCCCGCCGCTACGCGACCGGGCCGCCGGTGAAGAGAACGCGCCAGCGACGGCGGTCCTGAATCAGCGTGCGATGCAGCTGCTGCAGATCCGCCTGGCTCAGCGCCTCAATCTGCGCCGCGTCCGGCTCCGCCAGACCGTTTTCATGCCGCAGCCGCGCCAGCGGCTGATCCGCCTGCTCGCTCAGCAGCCGCGTTTTGATCGCATCCAGATCTGCATCCGCCAGGGTTTCCGTCAGGGAACGCAGAAACGTGCGGCAGTAGCGCAGCAGCGACAGCGGGCTGTAATCGGGCGACTGCAGCGCAAACATCACGCCATCCTGATCGGCACAGCGAAGATAACGGCTGCTGACCACGTAACCCACAGGCTGCTCAACCCGATAACGCTGGAAAAAACGCGGCTCGTAAATCAGCGCCAGCGCACGCAGCGCCGTCAGCTGTTCCGCCCGGTGCAGCGGGATAAACAGCAGCAGCGCATTGTCTGTGCTGCTGTGCGGCAGATGGGTCATGCCGGTGCGGGAGGTCATGCGCGTCGGGGGCGAGGCGGGATTGACGGGCAGCGACAGCGCGCTCAGTCGCCGGGCAATCCGCGAGTGCAGCGCCGCGCCGCCGCCTTTCAGCGCCGCCCGCCAGTATGGCGGGTTCATGTTCGCCGCTAACTGGCCGGGCAACTGCCGCAGCAGCGCACGGATGGCGATCGTTTCGGGTGCAGGAGGCTGACCGTGCGCGGCGGGCTGTGTCATTACCGTGACGATCTGGCTCAGTACCCGGTCAGCGGCCTCTTCATCCGGCGGCAGCTGAAGCGTCAGTTGCCAGACGCCCTCCACCTCCTGCCAGCTGCCGTGCCCGCCCTGATGACGCAGCATGGCAAACAGTGGACGCAGCCGCCGCGCCAGATCGTCACCTGCCTCGGGGGAAAATGTTGACCAGAACTCGGGCCGCAGGATCAGGGTCGCCGCTGCCTCATCAGGCTGATGATGAGGCAGCGCCACCGCCTGCTCAGGCAGCCGTCCGGTGGCAACGGCGCCGTCGAGCGGATAGAAAAAGAACGCTGCCGAAGGCAGCGTTTCAGGCGCTGAGGGCTGCCAGGGACTCAGTGCCAGGCTGAAGCCCTGGGTGAGCTGACTGCCTTCCACTGCCTCTGGCGTGCAGCGCAGCAGCGTGCCCGGCGCGGTGGTGAGTCTCTCCGCCAGCGACAGCAGTGCAGGCGGGTTTTCGTCCGGCGCAAAGCCGAGCGCGCGCTGGCGCAGCTGCTCCACAGGTGACAGTGTCACGAACCGACTCTGCGCCAGCTGATGATAGTGCTGATGCTGCTGTTGGTTCGTCTGGCTAAGCGCCGCCAGATAGCGGTCGATCAGGCCATTGACCGCTTCCGGGTGAGCGGTGTCGATGCCCAGCGCCAGCCAGATCGCGCTGTCTGCCTGATAGAGAATTTTCAGCTCCAGCGTCTCCGCCAGCTCCTGTTTACGCAGGGTAGCCAGCAGCGAACCAGGCGCCTCATCCAGCAGAAACGCGCGCCACAACGTGACACCGTCACTGTTTTCCAAAAGCCAGCTGCGCCACAGCGCGGCCGGTGTGCCACCAAGCTGCCAGTGGGTTCCTTCTGACAGTTGCGGCACGGGGATGTCGCGCCGGGATGAGCCAGGCGGCAGCGCCGCGACAAACTCACGCGCCAGCGCCTCCAGTGCATCCAGCGGCTGAGGGCCCTGCAGCCAGAGACGCATATTCCCGGCGACATAGTAACGCTGATGGAACTGACGCAGCGCCCGCTGGAGCGCGGGCAGCTCATCGCCAAAGTGGACGCGGCTGCCAACATGGAACTGCCGGAACGCCGGGGGAGAGTCGGCAGCATGAAGCAGCGCGGCCTCGATACGGGATGGCTGATGCTGCTGCAGCAGCTGATACTCCGCCTCGATCACCGCCACTTCCTGGCCGATCGCCCGGTTATCAAGCAGTGGATGGGCGATCATATCCTGCAGACGAGCCAGCCCGTCCGCCAGCTGCGACGGTGCGACCTCAAAAAAGAAGGCGCTGTGGCGCGCCAGGGTAGTGGCGTTAACCCGCCCGCCCTGCGCCTGGATCCACGGCATCAGCCGCCCCTCATCAGGCCAGCCGGTGCTGCCGGTAAACAGCAGATGCTCCAGCAGATGCGCCAGGCCCGGCCAGCGCGTCGGCTCGTCGTGACTGCCTGCGCCCACCTGAATCAGCGCCGCGGCCTGGCGGGCATCGGCCTGCTGAACCAGCTCAACGTTCAGCCCCTCGATCACCAGACCGCGCGTCTTCATCAGAGATTCCGGGTTTTATAAATCAGCTGTGAGTTGGTGCGGTTACGGAACTGCAGCTGACCAATTTTAATGTCGCTGCAATCCGCTTCGCGGCGGGCTTCCAGGATTTTACCGTGATGCGGCGATTTGCTGCAGACCGGATCGGTGTTGTCGGCATCCCCCGTCAGCAGGAACGCCTGACAGCGGCAGCCGCCAAAATCCTTCTCTTTCTCGTCACAGGAGCGGCACGGCTCCGGCATCCAGTCAAAACCACGATAGCGATTAAAACCAAAGGAGTTGTACCAGATATCCTCCAGGCTCTGAGTCAGCACCGAAGGAAACTCGACGGGCAGCTGACGCGCACTGTGGCACGGCAGCGCAGTGCCCTCCGGCGTGACGCTGAGAAAAATCGATCCCCAGCCGCCCATGCAGGGTTTTGGCCGCTCTTCATAGTAGTCAGGCGTCACGAACAGCAGATTCGTCAGGTTGCCGCTGCCGCTCATCTGCTCACGATAGCGGCCGACCACCGCTTCTGCGCGGGCGATCTGCTCACGCGTTGGCAGCAGCCCTTCGCGGTTGAGCTGCGCCCAGCCGTAGAACTGACAGGTCGCCAGCTCCACATCATCCGCTTCCAGCTCGATGCAGAGATCAATGATTTTGTCGATCTGATCGATGTTGTGGCGATGCAGCACGAAGTTAAGCACCATCGGATAGCCGTGCGCCTTGACCGCTTTCGCCATCTCCAGCTTCTGCTGAAACGCTTTTTTCGATCCAGCCAGCGCCGCATTCAGGGTTTCATCGCTCGCCTGGAAACTGATCTGAATATGATCCAGACCCGCTTCACTGAACGCCTCCAGCTTGTTCGCGGTCAGGCCGATACCGGAGGTGATCAGGTTAGTGTAGAAGCCAAGGTCGCGTGCCGCTTTAATCAGTTCGGGCAGATCTTTGCGGGTCAGCGGCTCGCCGCCGGAAAAACCGAGCTGCACGCTGCCCATCGCGCGCGCCTGACGGAAGACCTCAATCCACTGCTCCGTGGTCAGCTCCTTCTCCTGCTGCGCGAAGTCGAGCGGATTGGAGCAGTAAGGGCACTGCAGCGGACAGCGATAGGTCAGCTCGGCCAGCAGCCAGAGCGGCGGATTCACGCCAGATTTATGCGGGGTCACGGAACTGTATCCACTTCTGTTCATAAGCTGACTGCAGGAATTCGGTGACATCCGGCCCGACGCCGCCCGCTTCCGGGAAGCGGCTGTCCAGCGTGGCGATAATCGCGGCAACGTCCTGCTTACCATCCACCAGTTCAAGAATGGCGGCGGCGGTTTCATTCAGTTTTGCCATCCCTTCGGGATAGAGCACCACATGCGTATCCTGCGCGGCTTCCCACTGCAGGCGATAGCCGCGACGGAACGCGACAATAGAGTTTTCGTTCATCTGTTATACCAGTCGGGTGGTGTGCCACGCCGCCTTGTCGGTGACGGTGTGATAAGGCGGACGCTTCAGCTCGTAGGCCATCGTCATCGCGTCCAGCATGCTCCATAGAATATCGAGCTTAAACTGCAGAATTTCCAGCATACGATTCTGCGTCTCCGCCGTTGTAAAGGTTTCCAGCGCCAGCGCCAGTCCATGTTCCACGTCGCGGTTCGCCTGACCTAAGCGGCTGCGGAAGTAGAAATAGCCCTCTTCTTTGATCCACGGATAGTGCTGCGGCCAGCTGTCGAGCCGCGACTGGTGGATCTGCGGCGCGAAGAGTTCCGTCAGCGAGCTGCAGGCCGCCTCATGCCAGCTGGCGCGGCGGGCAAAGTTAAGGTAAGCATCCACCGCAAAGCGCACGCCCGGCAGCACATGCTGCTCTGACAGTAACGCTTCGCGGGTGAGACCCACCGCCTCGCCCAGCCGCAGCCAGGCCTCAATGCCGCCCTCTTCGCCGTTGCTGCCGTCGTGGTCGAGGATGCGCTGCACCCATTTACGCCGGGTGGCCGGATCGGGGCAGTTGGCCATGATCGCGGCATCTTTCAGCGGAATGGTGGTCTGGTAGTAAAAGCGGTTCGCCACCCAGCCCTGGATCTGTTCGCGCGTGGCCTGACCGGTATGCATCGCGATGTGATAGGGATGATGAATATGGTAGTAAGCGCCTTTGTCGCGCAGCGCCTGTTCAAAAGCCTGCGGGGAGAGCGTTTGCGTGATCTGCATGATTTAGCCCTGAAGGTGAATCGCCATTCCGTCCCAGCTCACCTCTATTCCCTGCGCCGTCAGGAACTGACGCTGCGGTGACTGCTCGTTGAGGATCGGATTGGTGTTGTTAATGTGGATCAGAATCTTACGTTTTGCCGGCAGCGACGCCAGCAGCGCCATCAGTCCCTGCTCTTCCGCCAGCGCCAGGTGGCCCATCGCCTTTCCGGTGTTGTGACCCACACCGGTGGTCAGCAGCTCATCATCCTGCCAGACGGTGCCATCAATCAGCAGGCAGTCCGCTTTCTGCAGCCACGGCAGGATCACTTCATCAGGCTCGCCCAGACCCGGCGCATAAAGCAGCGTCTGGCCATTCGCCTGGTTTTCGATAAACAGCGCCACGTTGTGGCCTGGCAGCGGCCGGTCGCGATAGGGCGAGTAAGGCGGTGCATTGCTGATAATGGGGATCGCGGTGAAGCGCAGATCGCCACACACATCCACGCTGAACGGCGTCAGTGGCGCGACAGGCCGGTGCTGCAGACCGCCGTTCCAGTGCGAGAGCATCGGGAAGATCGGGAAGCCGCTGCTGAGATCGGCATGCACTTCCGGTGTACACCACACCTGATGCGGGCACCCTTCGCGCAGGCTCAGCAGCCCGGTGGTATGGTCGATCTGACTGTCGGTCAGGATAATCCCGCCGATCGCCGTGCCGCGCAGTACGCCCTGGCGGGTCAGCTCTGGCGTGTGCAGGATCTGCTGGCTGATATCGGGCGAGGCGTTGCAGAGCACCCAGTCCGTGCCGTTATCGCTGAGGATAATCGACGACTGCGTGCGTGGGCGGGCCTGAATGGTGCCGTTTCGCACACCGTGGCAGTTAGCGCAGTTGCAGTTCCACTGCGGAAACCCGCCACCCGCGGCTGAACCGAGGATTTTGATAAACATAGAGGAAAACCAGAAGTTGAAAAAAAATGCCCGCTCAGAGGGCGGGCAGAACGATTAACGGTTGGAGATGTAGAGAGTCACTTCCAGACCGAGACGCATATCAACGAAAGTTGGTTTTTTCCACATGAGTTATTTCCTCTTTATTAACAGTATATTAGCTGCCTGAAATCAGCGTTACCGGCGTTAAATGAGACCGCCATCACAAATTCCAGGCAGATGGTGCGCCAATGGCGCGTCAGGATCAAGCCCGGAACGTAAGGAAATTGTTATCACAGCCCGGTCAGTCGTAAAACCCGCTGCCAGTTTCCCCATGCCAGTTTCTCTGTCAGTGTCTGATCATAGCCCGCTTCCTGGAAAGCGGCGAGCAATCGCGGCATTCCGCTGATATCGCCCAGCGCAGCCGGAGGGGTAATGCCGTCAAAATCGGAGCCAAAGGCGACATGGTCACTGCCCATTATCCTCAACAGGTGATCACAATGCTTAACAATTTCTGTTAATGGCGTGTCAGCGTCACGTCGGCCGTCGGCGCGCAGAAACGCATTGCCAAAATTGATGCCGACCAGACCGCCGCTGTCGCGGATCGTCCGCAGCTGGTCGTCGGTCAGGTTGCGTGGCTGCGGACAGCAAGCGTGCGCGTTAGAGTGGCTGGCGACCAGCGGCCCGCTGAAGAGCCGGGCCGTGTCGTGGAACGCCTGCAGGTTCATGTGCGACACATCGATCATCATCTTCAGGCGAGCCGCCTGCTGAATCAGCTTTTCACCGGCAGCGGTCAGGCCCGGGCCGGTATCAGGTGAGCCGGGAAAGGGTCCGCTGACACCCTGACCAAAGCGGTTAGGCAGATTCCAGAAGGGCCCGATACTGCGCACGCCCGCCTGCCAGAAGGCGTACAGCTGTTCGCCCTCCTCATCCAGCGCATCCGCGCCTTCGATATGCGCCACCATCGCCAGCACGCCAGCGGCGCGGCAGGCGGCGATCTCATCCACGCTGCGGCAGAGGCGCGCCCGGCCGCCCGACTCATCGGCCAGCTGCTGCAGGATCTGCAACTGCTGCCACATGATCGTCAGCGGTTCGTAGGGTTCACTGGCGCGGTCCGGCACGGTCTGCGCAATATAGGTCTGGGGCGGCACAAAAATCGCAAACAGCCCGCCGCCCAGTCCGCCCTGCCGGATACGGGGAAAGTCGAGATGCCCCCGTTCGATCCCCTGATAAAACGCCTGTGCGGGCGCGTCACGATGATGCAGCCAGAGGTTGAGCAGCAGATCGTTGTGACCGTCAAAAATCAGCATAAAAGTCCACCCGGATAAACAGCCGACCATGCTAA
Source organism: Pantoea graminicola (assembly GCF_048452665.1). NCBI lineage: Bacteria > Pseudomonadati > Pseudomonadota > Gammaproteobacteria > Enterobacterales > Erwiniaceae > Pantoea > Pantoea graminicola. Next base: position 435,290 of record NZ_JBLWSJ010000003.1, read on the forward strand.
CCCTGCCCGGCGGATTCATCAAATTCCGGCGCACGCCGCGTGTTGTCTGTATGCTGCAGTGCGCATTGAGGTCGCCCGATACTCGATCCGCGAATATGTCTGATGATGTTTAAACCCGCACAAGTGAGAGTTGTCCTGCACGGCCATATTCATAAAACAGGTACTGAGATGAAGGAATTAAAGTCTGAAGGTGATTTATTTCCGGACATGAAACTGATCTCAGTCCGTACCATAGAACTTTATATTTGCCTTTGCGTAACGATGTAAAATTATTTATCTTTGTTTCAGGTTCTGGCGTACCAGAATCAATCCTTTTGGCACTAAAACTGATGGAGCACGGAAGCATGTCGCGTAACCTAGCCCCAGGATATTGTATAGTGCAAACAGCGGGTAGTCTGGAATATCAGGCAAGAGAACTCTTCAGGGATGCCCGTTCCCCAGCCGCCAGCCTCTTTCTGAAACTCAATGCGGACACTCCGTATTCTGAAACCCGGGCAAATTCTGATTGTTGCTGACACGGAGACGCCAGCCCCTCTGACAATAAAGATACTGACGACACTCCGACAGGCAAAAAACAAGACCAATGCGGCTTTTACAGGCATCAACAGCGATGACGCCGGTTTAATGCAAAAACATTATGGAACTATTGCTGCGTTAACGGGTGCAGGGGACAAGATTTTCAGCACTGCAGGTGATGCCGGTGAAAAGTATTTTAATGCTATTGAGCAGACACTAAAAAAATTGAAATCAGCTATCAGAATCAATTTCGTACCCAGGGTACGTTAATCGGCCAGCAGTTCTTTGTGGAGCGCAATGAGCTGTTGCATCAGTTAAAAGAATTAGTTAATAAGCCGCTATTAAAATCCCTCAGTCGGAATATCGTCAAATTTCAGAATTATGAGAACATGAAACGGGCGTTAAACCTCTCGAGCCGTTCGATTGTTCATGAGTGGTCCACTGCGGGGATAAGCGGTAATCCGGGTTATTCCTATTATGTCGGTAATGCGGCCAGGGCGGCTCGATTCCTGAAGGCTCGAGGATATATCGGTATTGGATTTGCTTTTGCCGGAACAAGTAACGATGTCGATAATGCCTGTTTAAAAGGACGTGAAAATGAGTGTGGTAAAATTGCGGTAAGAGACTACACAAAGTTTGCTGTTGGTACGGGTAGTGCGATGTTTATCGGAGCATGGGGCGGTTCTGCCGGGCTATTGGGCTGTGCAGCAATAGGCATAGCCACCGCAGGTGCAGGAGGGGTAGCGTGTGCAGCTGTAGGCTCCATGGTCGGCGGTTATATCGGTAGTACAGCCGGCGAAAAAACGGTGGATTATTTACTGGGGTTTACAGGTGACTGAATTTTACATTTCAAGAATGGGTTTAATCTTTGCCCTTTCAGGTAGTGCAATAATTTTTATTTCTTTCTTTTTTTATGCTTATCACAAAAAAGAATATGAAAAACTAATTTCACTGTTTCTGGAGCGATATCAATTCCCCCCGCCCTATTCTTTTTATCACATGGTTGGTTTTTTTGGTGTCTACCAGGTATGCAGATTTTTTATTAATTTAAACAAAAAAAAGCAAATTCGCTTTTTTAGCTATCCTAATCCTGCTTATTCTTTTTTCAGTGATAACAACCTGACAGTAAGCAACTGGATGATAATTTTCTCACGTTTGTGGATGTCCGCTGGCCTTTGCTACCTTATAACGGCATTAACTGTTTTAATTTTGAGCATTATACGGTGAAATCTGAAAGGCTCGCGATCCCATAATAAGCCCACAAAGTGGGCGTATTACTTGAACGATACTCACAATCTCCAGCCCCCGATCTGACATCCAGGTGCTGGCCTGAGCACCTCCCCGGCCATATGAGCTTTCGTAAAAATACCTGTTAAACGCGTGACAGGAGCGAAAACTTTACGATAATGCCAGGGTTCGCTGGCACCGTGCGGATAATCGTGCGCCAGCGGCACCAGCGGACGCGACTGAAACGCAATGGGCTGCTGGCTCATTGCGCCTTCAGGTAACGGTAGATCACCGCCAGATCCTCTTCACCGTGTCCGGCCTCCACCGCCTGCTCCCAGAGTCGGGCAATGTTGTCCAGCGCCGGCAGCGGAGTCTCTGCCGCATCCAGCGCCAGCCGCGCATCCTTCAGCGCCCAGACCAGATGCATCTGCGGCGTGTAGTCGTCGCTGGCAATCATGCCGAGCTTCATTTTCGCATAAGGCGCCGCCAGCGGTCCGCCCTCCAGCACCTGCCAGAGATCGTCGGTGGAGAAGCCAAACTGATCCGCCAGCCGGGTACTCTCTGCCAGACTCTGCATCAGGCCAATCAGCCAGCTGTTGATCACCAGCTTCATCCGGGTGCTTTTACCCGCTTCGCCCAGCCACTTCGTGCCTTTACTGATGGCGGCGAACACCGTTTCTGCCGCCTGCGCCCGGCTCTGATCACCGCTGGCCAGCACCAGGATCTGCGCGTTCTCCGCAGGCGCTTTGGTGCCGGAAACCGGGGCGTCGATGAGCAGCAGGTCCGGGCGCTGTTCGGCGAAAAAGGCGATCAGCGCGTCGGTTTTTTCAACCCCTATGGTACCCATCTGGCACAGGGTTGCCCCCTGTTTAAAGGCCGCTTTCGCCTGATGCAGCACCTGCTCTGTGGTGTCGCCGTCGGCAAGCATGGCGATCACCACATCCGCATCACGCACCGCCTCTTCCGGCGAATCAGCCAGCGTTAAACCAGCCTCCAGCAGATCCTCGCCGCGTGCGCGGGTGCGGTTCCAGCCGTTAACGCGAAAGCCTTTTTTCAGCAGGTTGGCAGCAAATGCGTGCCCCATTGCGCCTAATCCCAGAACCGCGACTTCAGGTTGTTTCATGCTGACTCCCGTAAGTTGTCTCTCTGCATCCGGGCAAATCGGACGCGTGATTACTGCAAACGATGGATTCCAGCCTGGCGGTAAACGGTAAAAAAATCCAGCCCGAAACGGTATACCCCGGCGCATCAAACCCTTACCATACGCGGCGATTGTTCCGGCTGGTTCATTACCGCTCTCTTTTTCAGGCCATTCATAATGAAAATAATTTCTCTGCGACGGGCAACGCTGCTGATGCTGCCCGCACTCTTACCGCTGTCGCTGCAGGCGGCGGATGACAACAATACCCTGGTCGTCACGGCTGCCCCGCCGGAAAACGGGCTTAACGAACTCGACACCCCGGCGGCCCTGAGCGTGGTCAGCGGCGAGGATATGCGTCAGGCTGCACCACGCGTCAACCTGTCGGAAAACCTCAGCGGTGTGCCGGGCCTGCAGATACAGAACCGGCAGAACTATGCGCAGGATCTGCAACTGTCGATGCGCGGCTTTGGCTCGCGTTCAACCTATGGCGTGCGCGGTTTACGCATCTACGTTGATGGCATCCCGGCCACCATGCCGGATGGTCAGGCGCAGACCTCCAATATCGACATCGGCTCAATCGATCACGTTGAAGTCCTGCGCGGCCCCTTCTCTGCGCTCTATGGCAACGCCTCAGGCGGCGTCATCAACGTGACGACTCAGCAGGGTCAGCAGCCCCCCACACTCGAATACAGCAGCTGGTACGGCAGCTATGGCAGCTGGCGCAACAGCATCAAAGCCAGCGGCGCGACGGGCGATGGCAGCCACGCCGGCGATGTGAACTACACTGTGTCGGCTTCACGCTTTACCACGCACGGCTATCGGGACCACAGCGCGGCGCAGAAGAACCTCGGCAATGCCCGGCTCGGCGTGCGGATCGATGATGTCAGCACCCTGACGCTACTGTTTAACAGCGTTCACATCGACGCGCAGGATCCGGGCGGATTAACCGAGGCGCAGTGGCGGGACAACCCGCGCCAGGTGGTCAGTAACGTTTCGCTCTACAACACCCGCAAGACGGTGGATCAGACCCAGGGCGGCCTGCGTTATCAACGCCAGATGAGTGAGAACGACGACCTCAGCGTGATGCTCTACGCGGGGATGCGGGAAACCACGCAGTTCCAGTCGATTCCCGCCGCGGTTCAGCGCAATCCTGCGCATCCCGGAGGCGTGATCGCCCTGACCCGTCACTATCAGGGTGTCGACAGCCGCTGGACCCATCGCGATACGCTGCTGTCGATTCCGGTGGCACTGACCGCAGGGCTCGATTACGAAACCATGAGCGAACGGCGTAAAGGCTATGAAAACTTTACCGTCAGCAACGGAGTGACGCAGTTGGGCGAACAGGGCAACCTGCGCCGCAACGAGCGCAACCTGATGTGGACGCTGGACCCCTATCTCCAGACCGGCTGGCAGCTGACGGACAAACTATCGCTGGATGCCGGCGTGCGTTTCAGTACCGTAAACTTTGACTCCAATGACTTCTATATTCGGCCCGGAAACGGCGACGACAGCGGCGAGGCGCGCTACCACAAGTGGCTGCCCGCTGCGGCGCTGAAGTACGCCTTTGATCCCAGCTGGAATGCGTGGATCTCCGCCGGACGCGGCTTTGAGACCCCGACCATCAACGAGCTCTCTTACCGTTCAGACAATGCCACAGGCCTGAATCTGGGTCTGAAACCCGCCACCAGCGACACGCTGGAAATGGGCAGCAAGAAACGTATCGGCAACGGGCTGATCAGTGCGGCGCTGTTCCAGACCGACACCCGCGATGAGATTGTGTTGGATGCCAGCAGCGGCGGACGGACAACCTATAAGAATGCCGGTCAGACCCGCCGTCGCGGCCTGGAGCTAAGCCTGGATCAGCAGTTTGCCTGGGACTGGCGACTGAAGATGGCCTACACCCTGCTGGATGCGCGTTATCGCAGCAACGCCTGCGGCAGCGAGAGCTGTGACGGCAACCGGATCCCCGGCATCGCCCGCAACATGGTTTACGCCGGACTGGGTTATCTGCCGGAAACGGGTTTTTACGCGGGCAGCGAGGTGCGTTATCTGAGCCAGATTGCCGCGGAAGATCAGAACCGGGTCAATACCCCCTCCTATACCGTTGCCGCACTGAACAGTGGTTACAAATGGCAGGTTGAGAACTGGACGCTGGATCTGTATGGACGGGTCGATAACCTGTTTGACCGGCACTATGCAGGTTCTGTGATTGTGAATGAAAGTAATGGTCGCTACTTCGAATCCGCGCCTGGCCGCAATTACAGCCTGGGTGCGACATTAGGTTACGCGTTCCGTTAATAAATGAGCGGGTTAATCTTAACCCGCCTCATTTAATTTCTGATAGTACCGCTCAGGCCCGAAGACTATTTACTCTAAACATCATTCCCGGAATAGCCCCTGTTTTAACGTCGCAACGCATTCAATTAACTACCCCTTCAAATTCACTCTCTTTTTGGAATAAAAAGAGAGCAAGGCCGCGCTTAAAGTCGCAGGCGCTGGCTTTTTTCCTGATAAATTATCGTCAATTTAAACCCCCGGCTCAGGCTTAACAAAACAAACCTGAACAGCATCAATACTGACGAAAAATATAAACAGGGAAGAATAAAAATGAAAAAACCAGCCTTAATAAAAAGATATCATTTAACGCCACTGGCTCTCGTTACAGGTTTAATTGTCAGCGGGTCGACAATGGGAGAAAATATTGGCAGCCAGTATGGCACTGATATCAGGATGAATGACGGTGATACGCTGACGGGCGATGAACGCTATTCCGGCGGTTTGTATGGAATAATTAACCCCTATCCGGACACTGGCGTTATCGAACTGGGAAAAAATTCAGTAATAAATGTCACAGATGAAGAAAATTATGCGCGCGGCATCATGATCTGGGGAAGAAAAAGCGTGCTGAACGCAGATGGTCTCACCCTGAATGTGCTGGGTAATAAGGCGAGCGGTCTGGCTCTCACGGGCAGCAGCGTGACGGCTGATCTGGGCAGCGGGAGCCAAATCACTGTGACCGGGATTGAGTCTGAATATCCGGCAGCCTACGGAATCAGCCTGCGAGAGGGTTCTTCACTTCAGGCAAACGCGCTTTCGGTGACTACCCACGGAGGAAACGGAGCAGCCCTCTCGATTTCCAACCCCGGAACCCATGCTGATTTGGGCAGTAACAGCATCCTCTCTACCTACGGCGATCGCAGCGGTGGTATTAATATCGATTCATTAAACGGCACACCCTCTGACAATCCCACCTGGCTCAGGGCTAATAAACTGACGGTTACCACCCGGGGCGATTTCTCGTACGGCCTCGAACTTCAGGCGAAAACAGACGTCGACTTAGGTTCAGGGACGCAGATTACTACGTCTGGCGAGAGCTCAACCGGCATCTGGAGTTTTGGTAATCTCACCGCAGATAATCTGACGCTCACCACATCGGGAAAGGACGCTATCGCTCTGGAAGTCCGGGGGGATGGCGTCACCAATATTGGCGCTGACAGCCACGTCAGTTCTGCACTTGCCGGAGGCGTTGTTGCCAGTGGCACTCATGCCGTCATTAACTTTAAGGGGACAGCGGATAAACGGAATACTATTTCGTCGGGTGGTTCATATGCCGCTTCAGCCCAGACTGTCTCTTCTTTTGTGAATCTGGATGAGACCGATATCTCCGCAAAAAATGTGGGACTCTGGTCCCTGCTCGGTGGCCACATTACGGGCAATAATCTTTCTATCAGCAGCCAATCAACCATAGGGGCTGTATTTGCACAGGCCGATGGCACCGTCGACCTGACCGGTAATCTGACGATTAAAATGCCTTCAGCCAGTTCGTTTGCTCTGACGACGAAATACAATCCGGGCTATGCACCCGGCCATATAAATGTTAACGCCCGAACAGAGATGACTGGCTCTGTTAATTCGAATGGCGGCCAGATTGACCTCTATTTACAGCCAGGTTCTCTCTGGGAAGGCGCGGCGTTTAGCGACAATATTAACGGGGGTTATTTAAATGCAACCCTGGATAACAGTGTCTGGTATGTCAGTGACAATTCAAATCTGGACGCTTTAACACTGAACAACAGCAACGTTGATTTTACGCGGGCGGCCTCTTCCCCGGGCTATACAACGTTGAGCGTGGCCGATCTGCAGGGTAGTGGTCATTTTAACATGCGCGTTAATCTGGTTGGTGAGGGTGCGGGAGTCAATAATAACGGCGACAAACTGATCGTGACGAAAAGTAGCGCCGGTGACTATACACTCTCCTTTCTGAATCAGGGTTCGCTGGCCACCACCGGTGATGAACAATTAACTGTTGTCGAGACAGCCGACGGTGTCGCGAATTTTTCTTCCGATTCTGATGTCGAGTTAGGCGGCTATCTTTATTCCGTGCGTAAATCGGGGACAGACTGGGTTCTCGCATCTTCCGGCTCAGCGCCTGTGCCTGCGCCAGAACCAGCCCCAGAGCCTGCGCCGGAACCTGCCCCTCAGCCTGCGCCAGAGCCAGCCCCAGAGCCTGCGCCGGAACCTGCCCCTCAGCCTGCGCCAGAGCCAGCCCCTGTGCCTGCGCCAGAACCAGCCCCAGAGCCTGCGCCGGAACCTGCCCCTCAGCCTGCGCCAGAGCCAGCCCCTGAGCCTGCGCCAGAGCCAGCCCCTGAGCCTGCGCCAGAACCAGCGCCTCAGCCTGCGCCTGAAATAAATAAACCGGACAAAACCCTGACAACTACCGCCGACGCGGGGGGTAACTTCCTGCATATCGGCTATCTGCTGAATTATGTCGAAACACAGACACTGCTTCAGCGTCTGGGGGATATTCGCCAGAACAATGCCCACGGTAATGTCTGGTTGCGCGGCACAGGCGGGAAGCTGGACGCCTTCTCTGGCGGAAGACTCAGCGGTTTTGCCATGAGTTATAACGGGTTTCAGTTTGGGGTCGATAAAAACCTGACCGAAGATGAAAACCTGCGGGTCGGTGCGTTTATGGGCGTCACCCATGCTTCACCACACTATCGGGGTGGTGAGGGTACAACCCGATCTGAAAGCGTTGGGGGATATCTCACCTGGGCAACCGATGAGGGTTTCTACATCGATCAGGTTGTGAAAATCAATCGCCTGAGCAATCAGTTTAATGTCAAAGACAGCCAGCAGAATCGTGTTTCCGCCCAGGCAAAATCCACCGGTATCAGCGCGTCTGTCGAAGCCGGGAAACGCTTTACCTTCTCCCCGGATCGTCAGGGTTTCTATCTGGAACCTCAGGCACAGGTTACGGCAGGTCGTCAGAAAGGTGCCCAGACACGGGCAAACAATGGTCTGGTTATCGCTTACAAAGATACTCACTCCGTGATGGGACGCGTCAGTGTACTGGCTGGATTCAGCCAGCAGCACCAGGGGGTTAATTACAATCTGTATGCCAAAACCGGTATGGTGCGCGAGTTCTCCGGCAGCATGAACTACTCCCTGAATGGCTCCAAAGAGAAGAGTGATTTTGGCGGCAACGGATGGAACAACGGGTTAGGCATCAGTGCCAGCCTGCACAATACCCATAACTTTTATCTGGAGGCCGACCTGACAACCGGCCAGCGGTTCAATCAGCGTCAGATCAATGCCGGTTATCGTTTCAGCTTCTGAAACCGGTGACTGAAGTCAGCTCTGTCTGTCCTGCCATGATGAATGGCAGGACAGTTTTTTTGCAGCGCAGATCGCGCAGACGTTAAGCCGTTTGCAGGCGCGCCACAATCTCTTCACTGCTGCCGGTTTCACCCAGGCGCGGGAAGATCAGGCTGATGCTGTTGTGGTGGGTATCGGCGTTGAGATCGGTCATCGCATCGGTGGCAAGCGTGACGTTGTAACCTAATTCATAGGCCTGACGGGCAGTAGACTCTACGCCTATGCTGGTCGCAATTCCGCAAATCACTACCTGCGTGACGCCCCGCACCTGCAGCTCATCATGCAACGACGTGCCGTGAAACGCACCCCAGGTTCTCTTCGTCACGGTCAGATCGGCCTGCTGAGGCGTCATTGCCGGAACCAGTGTAGCCCAGTCGGCTGGCAGTTCGCCGCTGTGGCCTCCCTGCTCAGTGCGACCTGGTGCCGCACCGGCCACGTTCACAAGCACCACCGGCAACTGATGCGCGCGGAAGGCCTCTGCCAGTGCGGCACAACGTTCGATTACCGGCTCGGGTGCATGCACCAGCGGCAGCGCCACGATGCCATGTTGCAGGTCGATAACAATCAGTGCAGTTTTTGCATCAAGTGTGGTTACAGCCATCTTGGATCCTCAGGGTTAATCGTCAGCGAGTCGTTGCAGCAGAGGGAGAATGTCGATCAGTTGCTGCTGTTCTGGCGGACTCAGCCGGGCCTCCAGCCTCCGCACCAGCCAGTCTTCACGCATCGCCCGGCTCGACGTAATGACCGCAAGGCTTGCAGGCGTAGGAAAATAACAGGTCTTGCGGCCATCATGGGGATCGGGCTCGCCTGTCACCAGGCCCGCCGCCAGTAAACCGGCTACGGTCGCGCCCATTGACTGGGTCCGCACGCCCTCAGCCGCCGCCAGTTGCGTCACTGTCATGGCTCCGTCGCGCACCAGATGGCCCAGCACCGCCACCTGTGACCAGGTCAGCTCACCGGGCGGTGCCGACTCGCGCAGGCGGCGCGCCAGCTTACCTGTCAGCATACGCAGCGTGGCAGCAGAATCCGTCAGATCGCTCATTGTCCCTCTCTGTTAATCAGCAAAAGTATAGAGATACGAAGGTAAACTGTGTAGTTTGCGCCCGTATCAATTTGTAACGTCGGGGCGGTAGGGATAGTGAATCAGGCTGTGAAAGCGCAGCGGCGTACTGAGCGGATTGCGGTAGCTGTGCGGCACATCGGCTCCGAAGCGGAACGCTTCACCTGCGAGCAGACGTCGCCAGACCTCCCCAACCGCCAGCAGCAGTTCGCCCTCAATGACCACCACCTGCTCCACGCAGCCCGCTTCATGGGGCGACGAGTGGCTCTGCGCACCCGCAGCCAACTCCACCGCCAGCAGTTCAAACCGGAGCTGTGGATCGTAGGGCAGCAAGGGCCGCACAGCCATCCCGGCGTCAGGCTGACTGAACCCTGGCGCGGTGCCAGAGGCCGTCACCCGGGAGTCGATAAAAAACGAAAAAGGAACGTTAAATCCGGTGGCGATCTTCCAGAGCGTGGCAATGGTAGGACTCGACTCACCGCGCTCAATCTGCCCCAGCATCGCCTTACTGACGCCGGTCCGCTCCGCCGTGAGCGTCAGACTCCAGCCGTTGGCCTGACGCAACTGCCTGAGCGCCTCGCTCAGGTGTTGCTGAAAATCCGCCATTCTGACTCCTGTTTGCCAGCGTTGTAAAAGAGAGGCTGGCAGTGTAACACTTGTGCGTTATAGCGCACCATGCCATCATGTGCGTTATAGCGTACAACCTGCTGAGAGGGCATGTATGAGAACGGATCAGGCCCCTTTTACCCTGCCGATGCTGGTTTCCGGCTTTGTTGCGGTGCTTGTCGGCTACAGCAGTAGCGGCGCAATTATCTATCAGATGTTTCAGGCGGCAGGGGCTACAGCCGCGCAGATCGGCGGCTGGCTGTCAGTGCTCGGACTCGCGCAGGGGATCGTCTCTCTGGGTCTGTCGCTGCGCTACCGCATGCCGGTGATCGCCGCCTGGTCAACGCCAGGAGCCGCACTGCTGGCGACCAGTTTTCACGGCGTTACGCTGAATGAGGCGGTCGGGGTCTTTGTCTTCGCCAACCTGCTAATCGTCTTCTGCGGCGTAACCGGCCTCTTCGCCCGTCTGATGAACCATATCCCCGCCTCGCTGGCGGCGGCGATGCTGGCAGGTATCCTGCTGCGCTTCGGGCTGCAGACCTTTGCCGACCTACAGAGCAACTTCCTCTTATGCGGCAGCATGTGCCTGGCCTGGCTGCTGGCCCGCCGCTGGCTGGCCCGCTACGCCATCCTGGTGACGCTGCTGGCAGGCATTGTGGTCGCCCTGGCGCAACAGGCCATCCACTTTCCGCCGCACGCGGTCAGGCTGGCGCTGCCGGAGCCGATCATGCCGCACTTTACGCTCCCCCTGCTGCTGGGCACGGCTCTGCCCTATTTTCTGGTGACGATGGCGTCGCAGAATGCCCCCGGCATTGCGACCCTGCAGGCGCACGGCTATCGTCCGCCTGTCTCTGCCCTGATGACCCGGACCGGGCTCACTGCGCTGCTGCTGTCGCCGTTTGGCGGGTTTTCAGTCTGTGTCGCTGCGATCACCGCCGCCATCTGCATGAGCGAGGAAGTGGACCCCGACCCACAGAAACGCTGGCGGGCGGCAGCACTGGCCGGAGCGTTTTATCTGCTGGCCGGGGCGTCAGGCGCGCTGATCGCCGTGCTGTTCAGCGCCCTGCCTGCGGTGCTGATCGAGGCACTCGCCGGTCTGGCTCTGCTGGCTACCCTGGGCGGCAGCCTGCAGCGGGCGCTGGAACAGCCAGCCGAGCGCGACAGCGCGCTGATCACCTTTCTGATCACCGCGTCGGGCGTGTCGCTGCTGGGCATCGGACCCGCTTTCTGGGGGCTGACGGGAGGCGCTCTCGCTCACCTGCTGCTGGTGCGCAAAACGGGCTGAAGATCGCATTGTGACTGAAATTTCGATTATTTTTACGCCAGCCCGTGAAAAAAACAGTGGATTTAGCCCCTTTTCTGCCGTTTGATTTGTCATTGCCCGGCGTAAAATCAATTTAATCGTCGATAACACGCGATTTTCTGCCTCAGACAACGACCGATAAGGGCCCAACAGGTGGCAAAAACTTTTCTGCGCAGCGGTAAACTGGATGCTGTTCTGGCGCTAGGTGAAAACGGCCAGCCGGTCTACGCCTCAGCACTGCAAATTCGTGAAACGCTGCGTCTGCGCCGTCAGAGCGCACTGGCAGATTGCCTGGCGATCCCGCAGGCCAATGAACGGGGCGACCGCCTCGACTGGTACGCCCCTTTCAGCGGCCGGGTGAAATCCTGGCTGGGCGCGAGCGATCATGAACGTCGGGCAGCCCTGCAACAGCTCACCGCCTGCCAGCAGGATATGCAGGATCTCAGCACGCGCGCGCGCGCGGCAGAGAACCCCTCCATGCGGCTGTTTGGTGCGCTGCTGAGCAAAACCCTGCAGTTTCCCGATCAGCAATATGTCTATCTGGTGGATGGCAAACCGGTTATCACCTTCTGGGGCTTTGTCGATGCCCAGGCACGCAGCCGCGATGATGCGCTGGCCTGCCTGCGCGACACGCTGGAGGAGAATCTGCCGGTCGCGCTGGTTGAGCCGCTGCCTGAGCTGCCTGCCGCGCCCGTGGTCGCTGAACCCGTCCTGATAGCGGAACCGGCACCTGAAGAAGTGGCGGAACCGCAGCCGGTGGTGCTGACCCCTGAACCGGTGCAGAACGTACCCGCTCCGGCCCGCCGCCGTTTCCGTATCTGGTATCTGCTGCCACCGGTGGCGATTGCGGCCGCCGTCACGGTAGCGGTGCTGCTGCATCGTCCCGCGTCCGAAACGCCGGCTGACAGTGCGACAGTCAGTGCGAAACCCACGGCGACTCCGGCTTCTGCGTCAGCACCGGCTTCTGCGCCAGCACCGGTCGCCTCCACGCCCGCTGTCGCCCCGCCTGCCGTGATGGCCGCTGCGGAGAAACTTCCCGAAACGCTGCCGCAGAAACCGGCCAGCGTCACAGCGGCTGAAGCCGCACCGGCCGCCTCATCTGCTACCCTTGCCAGTGTGGTCACGCCTGCGGTTCCGGCCCGGCCTGATGATCTGGTCGTCACACCGGATGCGGTGCGCGAAGGTCAGGTGCAGGTCATTGATGGACGCTGGCGCGTCACGATCGACCAGATGCCGACGCCAACCGGTAAACCGCCAGTGATGCGTTTCCAGTTTAAAAATGGCAAAGGCAGCGTGCAGGTGACCCAGGGCAATACCAGCTGCAAAGCGGATGTCAGCGCGGCCATGACCAGCGCCGGCAATCTGGTGATCGAAAGCCGCTACACGGCGAAGTGCCAGAACAGTTCGCGCTACCGTATGCCGCTGCTGGTCTGCCACGCGAGTATCGGTGCCGCAGTGTGTGAAGCGCAGTATGCAGAAGACCGGATCTTCCCGATGACGATTAAGCGTGAGAGTAAATAACGATGCTGGCTCCCCTGATCGATGACAAACAAAAAATTACGCTGATTGAAAACAGCGGCGTACAGTTTCTGGATTTCGGCCTGCAACTCTCCGCCACCCCGGCGCGCCGTCAGTTTGTGCGCCAGACAGCCAATGGCCCGCTGCTGCGCCTGCATGTTGACGGCAACAGCGGTAAGTTCATGCTTTACCCGGAGGATGGTGGTGCAGCAGAAGTGGTGCGCCCGGAGTCCGATATCGCGCTGGCCGACTCGCTCACTCTCCTGTCCGCCTGCTGGCTGCCGCTGCCCATGCTGCGCTGTGCCAGCGGACGCCGTTTCATCGGCGGCCCTGAAAACTGGGCGCGGATGCGTCTGGTCGCCCTGCCCACGCCTGATGCGGCAGGCAACACCCATCGCGTCAGCCTGGCGTTCGATACCCGCTGTGTCGCGGAGCAGGATGGCGGTGAACAGCTCGGTCTGACTCCCGCCGACGCGCAGAATGGCGTGACCTTTGCGCTCGCCTGGCACAACTACGAACTGGGTGACTTTCTCGATCTCACCTGGGTTGACGGCTGGCTGCGGGAAACCTTTACCGATCGCGTCTCCGACCGCCGTGAACAGGCAATCAATCAGGCGCTTCGCGAGTTTGAATATCAGGCACACTATCTGAACCTGCTGGAGTTGCTGGGCGAACAGCTCGACCTCAGCGAAATCTACATTCAGGCCGCCACGCTGCAGACCCCGGCCGTCAACGTCGACATCATTCTCGATGTCGGTAACTCCCATACCTGCGGCATCCTGGTAGAAGATCATCCCGAAGAGAGCAACGGGCTGAAGCAGACCTATGAACTGCAACTGCGCGATCTCTCCCAGCCGCATCAGGTTTACAACGAGCTGTTCGACAGCCGTCTGGAGTTTGCTGAAGCCCGCTTTGGCAAGGCGAACTTCTCGCTGGAGAGCGGGCGCGAGCAGGCATTTATGTGGCCCTCTCTGACCCGCGTCGGACGTGAAGCAAGCCGTCTGGCGCTGCATCGCGTGGGCCTGGAAGGCAGCACCGGCCTCTCCAGCCCGCGCCGCTATCTCTGGGATGAGGCGCGCTATCAGCCAGGCTGGCGCTTTAATACGCCGGGCGAACACAGTGAGCCGCTGGCCTATGCCGCACCTTTTACTACTCTGCTCAACGACGAAGGCCAGCCGCTTTCGACGCTGTCGCCGGACGAGCGCCTGCCGGTCTTTTCACCCCACTACAGCCGCAGCTCACTGATGACTTTTATGCTGTGCGAACTGCTGGCGCAGGCGCTGATGCAGATGAACAGTGCTGCTCAGCGTCAGCGGATGCCGCAGAGCCACGCGCCGCGTCAGCTGCGCCATGTCATCCTGACGCTGCCTTCGGCGATGCCGAAACCGGAGCGCGAAATCTTCCGCCGCAGAATGCAGGAGGCGCTGGCGCTGGTCTGGAAAGCCGAAGGCTGGCTGACCGAAGAGGACGAGCTGGCCCCGGCACTGCCGCGTCAGAGCCCGAAACCGCTGCCGGATGTACAGATGGAGTGGGATGAGGCAACCTGCGGCCAGATGGTCTGGCTGTTTAACGAAACCCAGGTCAATTTTGCCGGTCGCGCCGAAGACTTTTTCAGCAGCATGGCACGCCCGGATCGCCCGCGCGAGGCGGACGAACTGCCAGGCAAAAGCCTGCGCATCGCTTCGATCGATATCGGCGGCGGCACCACCGATCTGGCAATTACCCAGTATCGTCTGGATGATGGTCAGGGCAACAACGTAAAAATCACGCCGCGACTGCTGTTCCGTGAAGGATTTAAGGTAGCGGGCGACGATATCCTGCTGGATGTGATTCAGCTGTGGATCCTCCCGGCGCTGCAGCAGCATCTGCAGAAAGCGGGCCTGACCCTGACCGATCCGCTGATGAACAAACTTTTTGGTCACGACAGCCGTATGGATGGTCAGGCTACGCTGCGCCAGCAGGTGACGTTACAGCTCTTTATTCCGCTGGCGCAGGCTGTGCTGGAGCGCTACGAGAACTGGGACCCGCTGGAGAGCCACGCCGAAATCAACGCGCTGTTTGGCGAGCTGGTCGGACAGGCGCCGGGCGACGCGGTCCTCGCCTTTGTCAACGGCGAGATCCAGCGCGAGCTGGGCGGTCACAGCCGCTTCGACCTGCTGCAGGTGCCGCTGGTAGTCAGCCTGTCGCAGCTGCACGGCGAATTTATGCAGCACCGCATGGCGATCATTCCGGCCCTGCGCTCAATGTGTGAAGTGGTTTCACTCTATCAGTGTGACGTGCTGCTGCTGACCGGGCGGCCGTCGCGCTTCCCCGGCATTCAGGCGCTGGTGCGTCATCTGCAGCCGCTGCCTGGCAGCCGTATTCTGTCGCTGGAGGGCTATCACACCAGCGACTGGTATCCGTTTAACAAACATGGCCGCATCGATAACCCGAAATCGACCGCAGCGGTGGGCGCGATGCTCTGCCTGCTGGCGCTGGATCTGCGCCTCAGCAGCTTCTGGTTCCGCGCGGGCGACTTTGAGCCCTATTCGACGATCCGCTACCTGGGCATGCTCGACGAAAACCAGGCGCTGAGCGATGAGAATCTCTGCTACAGCGAAATTGACCTCGACGATCCGGGCTATGCGCTGGATAAAAAAAGCAGTTTCCGTATCCGCGGCAACGTCTGCCTGGGCTTCCGCCAGCTCGATAACGACCGCTGGCCCGCTTCGCCGCTCTACAGCCTGACGCTGAACGACGCCGCCCTGGCGCGTAAAGTGGCCGGGGAGAGCGTGCTGCGTATCCGTCTGGCGGTGAAAGCTGGCCCTGGCGCGACCGGCCCGGAAAACCTGGTGCTGAGCGATGCGCGTCTGGATGATGGCACCCGCGTGCCGCTGGAGCAGTTAAGTCTGAAGCTGAATACCCTGTCGGCCACCGGCAATGCCAATGCGCAATACTGGATTGACAGCGGGAGCGTATGTAAACGATGAAAGCCCTGAAACCCCGCCAGCCGCAGACGCTGGCAAAACGCCTTAACCTGCTGCAGGATGCCCTGAATCAGAGCCTGACCTGGATTGAAGAGAGCCGTGAGCAGTCGCCGCGTCTGGCGCTGGAAGCGGAAACCCTGACGCTGCAACTGCGTCAGGCGCGTGTGCAGACCCAGGCGCTGGCGCAGCAGGTGGCCCGTCCGGTAACGCTGGCGCTGTTTGGTCAGTCGCAGGCCGGGAAAGCCTGGCTGCTGAATGAGATGGTGGCTGATGCTCAGGGCCAGCTGATGACCCGTATGGGCGACAAGCAGCTGAGCTGGTTTCAGCATATCAATCCCGGCAATTTGGATTTTGCGACCGCGACCCGCTTCAGCCATCAGCGCGAGCCGCTCTCCGGCGAGTGGCCGGTTGAACTGGCGCTGCTGAATGAGGCGGAGATCGTTCGGCTGATGGTCGCCTGTGCCGGTGAGAACGCGCCCGACACTGCGCAGATTGACAGCGCGCTGCAGCGCCTGCAGCGCCATCGTCTGGCGACGCCGCTGGCGGGTCTGGAGGGCGATGCGCTGGTGACGCTCTGGTCATGGTGCCGTCGCCGTCCGCACTACGATGCCCGCCTTGACCGCCACTTCTGGCCGCAGGCGGTTGAACTGGCGCCCTGGCTGAGCGTGGACGATCGCGTCCAGCTCTTTTCGCTGCTCTGGCCTGCACAACCGGCCCTGAGCGAGATGCTGCGCAGCCTGCTGCATCTGCGTCATCAGCTGCGCAACAGCAGCCGTCTGCTCGCGCCTCTCAGCCTGCTCACCGATGCCTCACTGCTGCCGGCTGAGCAGCTGATCGTGCCTGCCAGTGAGCAGGATCCGCAGCAGCTGGTGGAAGTCTGCCCGCTGAACGGCAACCGCATCGGCAAGGCGCAGAATGTGCCGCTGGGCCTGCTGGCTCTGCTGACGCTGGAAGTGCTGGCACCGCTCTGCTCCACGCCGCGCACCGCGCTCTACGATGATGCCGACATGCTGGATCTGCCCGCGCCCGGCCAGCCCGCGGACGCGACCGTGCTGGACGACCGGCAGCGCCTGCGTCAGCAGGATCCGCTGCGGGCGCAGCTGCTGGAGCAGAAACGCGCGCTGCTGCCCGGCTTCTACGCCACCCGTCAGGCGATCGATCTGCTGCTGGTCTGCACCGCGGCCAGCCAGCGTCAGGATGCCAGCATGGTGAGCGAGTCGCTGCGTGAATGGCAGCGTCAGCAGCCCGCGCAGGAGTCCGCCGGGAAACCGCGCCTGATCTGGGCCATCACCCCTTTCGATGCCCGTCATCAGCAGGTTAACGTGGATGAAGCCGTGCAGCGTCAGATGGGACAGCCCGGTCAGCACTGGGGATCGATGCTGGCGCTGGATCGCGCGGGTGTTGACCGCATGGCGAGCTGGTTACTGGATGAGATGCAGCCGGAAGCCCGCCGTGAGATGCTGCTGGCACAGCTGGCACAGATCCAGCATACCGTGGTTGAGCGCCGCTTACTGCCGTGGACCGAAGCGGAAGCCACGCCGGAACAGGCGGCCCGCAAACAGAACATTGCCGACACGCTGCTGAAATGTTTACAGCACCGCACCGGCCTGCACGGTGAGCTGCTGGAACGCCTGCAGCCGCCCCGCGAGGCACTGCGTCAGCTATGGCTGAATCAGTCGGCCCTGCCTGGCAGCAAACCGGCCAATCTGCAGGCGCCAGAGAATCAGTTCGGAATCGGGTTTGAATTTGACCTGTTCAGCGAAAGCCCGGCCGAAGCGCCGGCTCAGCCGCGTCAGAGTCTGCCGGGCGCGCAGCAGTTTCCGCGCCAGGTGATGCTGCTGTGGCTCGATCATCTGCGTCAGCTGCCGGAGAACCGCAGCCTGCTGGCGTTGCTGAACGTGGATAAGGCGACGATGGAGTGGCTGGTTGAGGAGCTGATCACGGCCGGATTCCGCACCGATATCGCGCAAAAACTGCAGCAGGCGCTGCATGAGCCTGACACGCAGAGCGTCAGTCATGAATCCCGTGCCGACCGTCAGGTCACGCGGGCGATGACGGTGCTGGGTGATTTCGTCGCCTGGCTCGGCTTTTTACAGCGGCCGGAAAGCGAACGGCCCGCCAGCCGGGTGAATCGTGGTCAGGTGATCTTCTCACGTCCGCCTGCGCCCAGCGTCAGCTTCGGAGCCGGTCAGCGTCTGACCCGCCTCTCAGCCGCCCCGGCCAACCACACCGCCTACTACATTTACGACTGGCTGGTCGGGCTGAATCAGGTGATCATCGAGAACAATGGCTACACCGGCGGCGGCGACCTGCCGCGCACGGCGCGTGACGCGCTGGTTGCCCTGCTTAAGCCGCTGCGCGCCTAGTCGATAATCAGGCGCAGTTCGCCCTCCAGCGACTGCGCCGCCTCCTCCAGCAGCGCCAGCACCGGCGCTAAATCGGGCTGCTGCGCGTCAGCGTGGTGAAGCCGCAGCGTGGCAGGCAGCGCCATTCCGCCGGTCAGCCAGTCCCACAGCGCATCCAGATTATGACCAAAGGTCTCCGGGCAGCCGCTCTGCTCAGCAAACTGCTGATAAAAGGCGGCGCGTGTGGTGAGCTGACGCAGGTCAAAGGTCAGGCTGAGCATAATCAGGGTACCTGTCTGAAACTGCGGTAGTGGTCGGTCGAGAGAAACACCAGGCCATCGGAGGAGTAGACCAGCCGATCGGCATCGCGATGACCACAGCGATAGTTCACATCTGCCTCATACCACTGACGTCCGGCCCGCGTGGGCAGCCGTTTTTCACGGTTCGCAAAACGATCGCCGCCGATGGCTTTGCCGGGCAACACGTCACACAGGTTGCCTTTCTCCGGCTTCCAGCCACGCTTACGCGCGTCGTTTTTCGTCAGGTAGTAGTCCGGTAAATGCTGATGCTGCAGTACCCAGCGCGCGACCGTGCGGGCATCGGTCAGGGTAGCGATATCGGGCTGAGCGGGTGCTGAAACACGATTCAGCCAGGGTTTGAGGCCGTAGAAACAGACCGCGAGGACAAGGAAAAGTCCAATCCAGAGTTTTTTTGACATAATGGCATCCGTGACGACAGGATGCAGATGATACCAGTTTTACACGCAGAGAAAAGCGCGGGCCAGACAGGCTGGCCCTGGCGAGGTTATGCGGCGTGCGAGTCCCCGCTGTGTCGACGCCATGCACCGGGTGCGACACCATACTGACGTTTAAAGCTGCGATTAAAGGATTGCTGGGAGTCGAAGCCCAGGGAGATCGCTACGTTCAGGATCGGTTCGTCGGTGCTGGTCAGGCGGTCGGCTGATTTCTTCAGCTTTTTCACGCGGATGTACTCACCCAGTGGATAGCCCGTGTGCTCTTTAAACATGCGCTGCAGGTGCCACTTGGAGTAACCGGCGCGCTCTGAAACGGTATCCAGATCCAGACGTGCTTCGATGTTGTTATCAATCCAGTCGATTAAATCGTGAATAAAGGCGTCACTCATCATTCCAGTCTCTCCTGTTCGCCGTGGCGAAAAGTATTAGTATCAGTTGCAGTTACACTTAAGGGTGGCTGACTATGCCATTTAATGCAAGTTTTATTAGTACATTAAATGCCGCACTTTTTATGGGGATTTAACGCACGCTGCTCAGGCTTTCATCGCCCCCGCCGCGAACCGCACATAAAGTGTATCTCTTATTCTTGCAGTTGCCAGTCACGCCAGCCTACACTCACCGCGATTAATTGCAATATTAAAAGTTGCAAATATTGACCAGCTGGTCACCTGTTACCATTTATCGCGGAATGACAATAATGATTACGAACCGGGTTCGTCAGGGCTTGACCCTCTTTGGGATGATACTGCTCATCACGCAGCTCAGCGGCTGCGACAGGGGGGTTGCGCAAAACGCCCCGCCACCCCCGCCTGAAGTCAGCGCCGCACCGGTGCTGATTAAGCCGGTCAGCCAGTGGGACAACTTCAATGGCCGGGTGGAGGCAGTGCAGAGCGTGCAGCTGCGTCCGCGCGTTTCCGGCTACATTGAGTCGGTCAACTATCGCGAAGGCGATGAGGTTCGCAAAGGTCAGGTGCTGTTTACCATCGACGACCGGAGCTACCGCGCGGCGCTGGAGCAGGCCAAAGCGGAACTGGCCCGGGCGCGCAGCCAGGCAAATCTGGCCCGCAGCGAATCGGGTCGCAGCGAGAAGCTGATCGGCACCCAGGCGATCTCCCGCGAAGCCTGGGAACAGCGGCGCGCGGCGGCCAGTCAGGCGCAGGCGGATGTGCTGGCCGCCGAGGCGGCGGTCGATATGGCCCAGCTGAACCTGGACTTTACCCGCGTTACCGCCCCTATCGATGGCCGCGCCAGCCGCGCGATGATCACCCCCGGTAACCTGGTAACCGCAGGCGACAGCGCCAGTGTCCTGACCACGCTGGTGTCGCAGCAGCAGATGTATGTCTATTTCGATGTCGATGAGAACACCTTCCTGCACTATCAGGCGATGGCGCGTCAGGGCCAGCAGCGCCAGGCCCTGCCGGTTGAGATCGCGCTGGCCAGCGATCAGGGCTTCCCGCATCAGGGGAAAGTCGATTTCCTGGATAACCAGCTGACCGCCAGCACCGGCACTATCCGGATGCGCGCCCTGCTCGACAACCCGCAGCGTCAGTTTACGCCTGGCCTGTTTGCCCGTGTACGACTGCCCGGCAGCGCGCAGTTCGACGCGATGCTGGTTGATGACAAGGCGATCCTGACCGATCAGGATCGCAGGTATGTCTACGTGGTGGATGGCGAAGGCAAAGCGCAGCGGCGCGATATTCAGCCCGGCGCAATGGTGGAGGGTCTGCGCATCGTGAAATCGGGTCTGCAAGCCGGAGACCGGGTTATTGTCGCCGGTCTGCAGAAAGTTTTCATGCCGGGCATGCCCGTTACCGCTCAGCAGGTCGCCATGCGCGCGACAGCCGCTCACTAATCCGAGGCCGCTATGGACTTTTCCCGCTTTTTTATCGATCGGCCCATTTTTGCCGCGGTGCTGTCGATTCTGATCTTCGTCACCGGGATGATCGCCATCCCGCTGCTGCCGATCAGTGAGTATCCTGACGTTGTCCCGCCCAGCGTGCAGGTGCGTGCCGAGTACCCCGGCGCGAACCCGAAAGTGATCGCAGATTCTGTGGCGACGCCACTGGAAGAGGCAATCAACGGCGTCGGGAACATGATGTATATGAAGTCTGTCGCCGGTTCGGATGGCGTGCTGGTCACCACGGTGACTTTCCGTCCGGGCACCGATCCCGATCAGGCCCAGGTGCAGGTGCAGAACCGTGTTGCGCAGGCGGAAGCCCGCCTGCCGGAGGATGTGCGCCGGCTGGGGATCACGACCCAGAAGATGTCCCCGACGCTGACGCTGGTCGTTCACCTCTTCTCACCGGACAATACCTACGATTCGCTCTACCTGCGTAACTACGCCACGCTCAAGGTCAAAGATGAGCTGGCGCGCCTGCCGGGTGTGGGCCAGATCCAGATTTTCGGCGCGGGTGAGTATGCAATGCGCGTCTGGCTCGATCCCAATAAAGTGGCGGCGCGCGGCCTGACCGCCTCTGACGTGATTACCGCGATGCAGGAACAGAACGTGCAGGTGTCTGCCGGTCAGCTGGGTGCGGAACCGCTGAAGAAACAGAGTGATTTTCTGCTGTCGATCAACACTCAGGGACGGCTGGAGAACGAGCAGCAGTTTGGCGACATCATCCTGAAAACCTCTGACGATGGTTCGCTGGTGCGACTGCGCGATGTGGCGCGCATTGAGATGGGTTCGGGCAGTTACGCCCTGCGCTCTCAGCTCAACAACAAAGATGCGGTCGGCATTGGTATCTTCCAGGCGCCCGGCGCGAATGCCATCGATCTCTCCAATGCGGTGCGCGCCAAAATGGATGAGCTGGCGACCCGCTTCCCCAGCGATGTGAAATGGGCCGCACCTTACGATCCGACGGTGTTTGTGCGCGACTCCATCAAGGCCGTGGTGCAGACCCTGCTGGAAGCGGTGATCCTGGTGGTGCTGGTCGTGATTCTTTTCCTGCAGACCTGGCGTGCCTCCATCATTCCGCTGCTGGCGGTGCCGGTGTCGGTGGTCGGGACCTTCAGCGTGCTCTATCTGCTCGGTTTCTCACTTAATACCCTGAGCCTGTTTGGGCTGGTGCTGGCCATCGGGATCGTGGTGGATGACGCCATTGTGGTGGTGGAGAACGTCGAACGTAACATTGAGATGGGGCTGTCACCGCGTGCCGCTGCGCATCAGGCAATGCGCGAAGTTTCCGGCCCCATCATCGCCATTGCGCTGGTGCTCTGCGCGGTGTTTGTGCCGATGGCGTTTCTGTCGGGCGTCACCGGGCAGTTCTATAAACAGTTCGCCACCACCATCGCGATCTCCACCGTGATTTCTGCGATTAACTCGCTGACGCTCTCGCCTGCGCTGGCGGCGATGCTGCTGAAAGGCCATGACGCGCCGAAAGATCGCCTGACGCGGATTATCGATGCGCTGTTCGGCTGGCTGTTCCGGCCGTTTAACCGCTTTTTCCAGCGCAGTGCGCATGGGTATGAATCGCTGGTTGGCCGCACGCTGCGTCGTCGCGGCGCGGTGTTCGCCGTCTATCTGCTGCTGCTGGCCGGGGCCGGGTTTATGTTCCATACCGTGCCGGGCGGCTTTATTCCGACGCAGGATAAGCTCTATCTGATTGGCGGCGTGAAGATGCCGGAAGGCTCCTCGCTGGCGCGCACCGATGAGGTGATTCGCAAGATGAGCGAAATCGGTATGCAGACCGACGGCGTCGCCTATGCGGTCGCCTTCCCCGGTCTGAATGCGCTGCAGTTTACCAATACGCCAAACAGCGGCACGGTCTTCTTTGGTCTGAAGCCCTTCAACGAGCGTAAACATACGGCGGCCGAGATTAACGCGGAGATCAATGCAAAGATTGCGCAAATCCAGCAGGGCTTTGGCTTCTCCATTATGCCACCGCCCATTCTGGGGCTGGGTCAGGGCTCGGGCTATTCGCTCTATGTGCAGGATCGGGCCGGTCTGGGCTATGGCGCATTGCAGACGGCGATCAATACGCTGTCGGGCAGTATCATGCAGACGCCGGGGATGCACTTCCCTATCTCCTCTTATCAGGCCAACGTTCCGCAGCTGGATGTTCAGGTCGATCGGGATAAAGCCAAAGCGCAGGGCGTGTCGCTGACCGCGCTGTTCAGCACGCTGCAGACCTATCTCGGCTCCTCATACGTAAATGACTTTAACCGCTTTGGCCGCACCTGGCGGGTGATGGCGCAGGCGGATGGGGAGTTCCGCGACAGCGTTGAGGATATCGCTAACCTGCGAACCCGCAATGACCGCGGCGAGATGGTGCCGATTGGCAGCATGGTCAACATCACCACCACCTACGGCCCCGATCCGGTGATCCGCTACAACGGCTACCCGGCGGCGGACCTGATCGGTGATGCCGACCCGCGCATCCTCTCCTCCGCGCAGGCGATGAGCCAGCTGGAAGCGATGTCCGGTCAGCTCCTGCCCAACGGCATGAACATCGAGTGGACCGACCTGAGTTATCAGCAGTCAACCCAGGGCAACACGGCGCTGATCGTCTTCCCGATGGCAGTGCTGCTGGCCTTCCTGGTGCTGGCTGCGCTCTATGAGAGCTGGACGCTGCCGCTGGCGGTGATCCTGATTGTGCCGATGACGCTGCTCTCTGCGCTGTTTGGCGTCTGGCTGACCGGCGGGGACAACAACGTCTTCGTGCAGGTCGGACTGGTGGTGCTGATGGGGCTGGCGTGTAAAAACGCGATTCTGATCGTCGAGTTCGCGCGGGAGCTGGAGATGCAGGGCAAAGGGATTGTGGACGCGGCGCTGGAAGCGTGTCGCCTGCGTCTGCGGCCCATCGTGATGACCTCCATCGCCTTTATCGCCGGCACGGTACCGCTGATTCTGGGTGAAGGTGCGGGTGCCGAAGTACGTGGCGTGACCGGCATTACGGTCTTCTCCGGGATGCTCGGCGTGACGCTCTTCGGCCTGTTCCTGACGCCGGTGTTCTATGTCGCGCTGCGCAAGCTGGTGACGCGCCGGTCACGACAGGCGGAGTCAGCTGCGGCGTAAGCCGTCAGTGTTTAAAAAAGGCGATCGCAGGATCGCCCTTTTTTTGTCTGAGACACGCCTGACCGCCCTCCCGCGTGAAAGCGGTTCATCAGATGAGAATCTCAACCCGGGCTTTACGGCCCAGCTGCGCCAGCGCCAGTTCAACTTTTTCAACTTTTGACGAGTGCTCTACGTCAAGCAGTCGATCAACCTGTGGTCCATTTACACCCAGCTGGCGTGCCAGATCTGCCTTGCGGGTACCGGTTTCAATCATAGCGTTATACAGTGCCGCTTTCATCGCTACCAGGACAGGCACAGAAACGATGTACTCCCCCTGCTGCGCATCACTCGCTAACGGGATGGGACGACGGGCATCCATTTCCAGAGAGATAGCGGCTACCAGTCCATCTGCTGCCTCGGCCAGCGCTTCCTCAACGGTGTCGCCAACTGAATGCAGTAAGGGTAAATCGCGACATGACACCTCCCAGCTATCGGTTTTCAGGTCATGCGTTAATCTGACGGCATAGTTAAACATAGGGTGACCTCACTGATCAGGCTTACAGGCCCGGATCTTTTAGAATTTTCTTGCGCGTCCCTTCCGGCATTTCTTTCGCGCCATGATCCGGAAAGACAGACTGCCTGTCGCCTGAGAAGACTTTGAAATGGCTGCTTCCACTGCGGTGCTTAACCAGAATAGCGCCTTGCTGAATGAGCCAGCGCCTGAATTCACTGTACTTCATCGCGTTCCCTCGCTCTGTCTAAAGCAAGATTAACACTAGTGATGCTTAAGGCAACATATATGTTTCATTTTATTGAGAGCAGGAGAGCAAGCAGGAAGGGTCCAAAGGCAGCGTGCAGCATGAATCCACGCCCATAAAAAAAGCCGCTCATCAGCGGCTTTTTTTGCAGAGCTCTTCACTCTCTTCAAGTTCAGGCTCCGGCACGGCGGTGCAGTTGCTGGTGTCGCGCTTTTTCAGCTCGTTCAGCGCGTCGGCCACGGTGCGTTTTGCCAGCACGTCCAGCGATGCCTGCTCGGCTTCGTCGGCGATCGATTTGAAGTACCAGCAGAGGTTGGCGCTGACCAGACAGCGTGGCGCCACATCGGGGCGCGCAGCCCAGATCTTTTTATCTTCAATCACCGAGACATAGATATCCCGCAGGGTTATTTCCGCTGCAGGCCGTCCCAGATGAATGGAACCGGTGCGGCCCAGCGTCGAGACGATGATGCCGTCACGGGTCAGCGGGACCATGAGTTTTCGTATGAAACTGGGATTCGCTTCCAGCCCGTAGGCCAGAATCGCGCTGGTAGAGCGTTTACCCATCTGCTCCGCCATCGCTACGCTCAGAACCATTTGCAAAGCTGTCGGGAAGCGGTAATCAAGCATTTCTTTATCCTGAGTTGCGGTGCATCTTATTGTTTTATTGCCGCATAAGTGAACAATCAATGAGCAATAAATATAACAAACACAGTTGCTTTTTTGAAGCAAACCCACGCTGACAAGGCACGTATTCACCAAAGGCAGAAGCCCGACCGCACAAGGTGCTTAGCCTGCTCACGCCCCCTTTTAATGCCTGGCGGGCGCGCAAAACGCTTAAACGGCCGGGACCGGGGCCACCGGTAATCGCCTCTTCAGCGCCATCACCAGCATCACGTTAATGATTGCTAAAGCGCAAAGCAACCATAGCGTGGCGGATGCGCCCATCTTTTCAAAGACATATCCGCCGATCAGCGGCGTCAGCGCCTGCCCCATCAGCGCCGGGCGGGCCATTTTACCCATCACGATGGCATAAGATTCTGGTTTGACCATCACCAGCGGTAACGTTCCGCGCACGATGGCGCGCAGGCCATTCCCGGCGCCGTAGAGTAACATGCTCAGCAGCGCCATCTGGGGCATCACCGCCAGCAACAGCAGCCCCAGCGCCACCAGTCCGACAGAAAAGAAGGTGGTGCGGATGGGATGGCTGCGTTTAAAGGCGATATCAACGAGACGGGACGCGACCTGGCACGGACCAAGCACCGCGCTGATCGCCAGCGCCGACGTCAGCGTATGGCCGCTCGCCTGCAGCAAGGTGATGAGCTGCACGGAGATCGCGGTCATGATCACCGAAGCCAGCGTGAAAATGGCGCACAGCAGCCAGAAGAGCACCGGCGCAAGCTCAGCCGAGGCGGGCGCAGTGTTGCGCCGTTTTACCGGCCGCTGAGCGTGGCTCGCCGGTAAGGCAAACAAAGTTGCAGGCAGGACGCAGACGACCATCATGCCTGCGATGATCAGCGATGCGCCCCGCCAGCCAAATCCGTGAATGAGCAAGGCCGTTCCCGGCCAGACCAGCGTGGTGCAGAAACCCGATATCAGCGTGATCCCCGTGATGGCGGACCGCGCCTGCGCGCCGTAGCAGGTGCCGAGTGTGGCAAACAGCGCGTCATAGAGGCCCATCGCCATCCCGACCCCAATCACGACCCAGGCAAACAGAAACTGCGGCAGCGCATGACTGCAGGCCATGATGACCAGCCCCACCGCCATCACTATCCCGCTCAGCGCCAGCATCATACGGCCTCCGGTGCAGGCGATAATCCTGCCTGCAAGCGGCGATAACAGCCCCGACACCAGAATCCCGGTGGAGAGCGCGCCATAAATCCACTGCTGTGACCAGCCGGTCTCCTCCGCGATTGGCGACGCCATCACCGCCATCAGATAGAAGGATCCGCCCCAGGAGAGGATCTGTATCCAGCCCAGGGTGATGATGGCGGCGACGCCGGGTTTGTTCGTCAGATTCACAGGCAATCTCATGGTTAGCAGGCGAACCGTTTTATAACATGTTCTGCGGTAAGCCAGAATGCGCGATCGCCTTTAACTGCCTCGCCAGGCAGGCCGCACGTTTTACTGACCAGCTCTACAGTATGTTGTAACTATAAAGGGCTTGCATCGCCGGCAGCCTTCTGCCACATTGTGGACGTTGTAACTATGGAGGTTCACATGACCCGCTACGACTTAGTGGCTGATATGCATCAGTGTGTCAACGACCTGGAACTGGCGCTGGGCGAACTGCGCCAGCAGATTGAAGCGCAGCCGCTGCTCATCGCCCGCGTGTTCAGCCTGCCGCCGGTGGTGAAAGGCCGTGAACATGAGGCAATTACCCGGATTGCCGTCGAACAGCATCTCGGCGAGCGCGCGCTGACGATGGCGCTGGACCACTACTGCCGCCTGTTTATGCAGCATCAGTCTGAACAGCTGAGCACCAAGGCCGCCGTGCGCTTGCCGGGCGCCCTCTGCATCGAGTGCGACGCGGCGCAGGAAGCGGAGATCGGTGCGCTGGTAACGGTCATTAATCAGCTGAAAGCGCGGCTGGAGCAGCTGATTACGGTGGAGTCGGGCCTGCCGAGTGAAGCGCGCTTTGAGTTCGTCCATCAGCATCTGCGCGGGTTAATCACGCTGAACGCCTACCGCACCATCACCCTGCTCAGCGCACCGGACAGCCTGCGCTTCGGCTGGGCGAATAAACACATTATCAAGAATCTTAAACGCGAAGAGGTGATCGTCCAGCTGGAAAAAAGCCTGAAAGCGGGACGCGCTCAGGCCCCCTGGTCACGCGAACAGTGGGCAGAAAAAGTGCAGGAGGAGCTGGCCAGCGTGCGCGCCCTGCCCGACTCGGCACGGCTCAAAATCAAACGTCCGGTGAAAGTCCAGCCGGTAGCGCGCGTCTGGAGTGCCGATGAGCAAAAACAGACGCAGCTGGCGTGCCCGTCACCCATTCTGGTGATCTGCCGCGACCGCAGTCAGGTGCCGGTGCTCGGCGAGTTACTAAATTATGATGCGGATAACATCACCCATCGTCACAAGCCCGCCGCTGAACCGCTGAATCTGCTGATCCCCAGACTGCATCTGTGGGTGGACTGCCCGATATAATGCAGAGGCCAGACTCCGCTGGCCTCTGACCTCGCTTACGACTTCATGCTGCCGACCATCTCTTCCGGCCGGACCCAGGCATCAAACTCCTCTTCGGTCAGGTAGCCCAGCTTCAGCGCCGAGCCTTTCAGCGTCAGCCCCTCTTTGTGCGCCTTTTTGGCAATTTCTGCGGCTTTGTCATAGCCAATATGGGTATTCAGCGCCGTCACCAGCATCAGCGACTCATTCAGCAGCTGATCGATGCGCTCGCGCACCGGCTCAATGCCGACCGCGCAGTGATGGTTGAAGCTGTCCATGCCATCTGCCAGCAGGCGCACCGACTGCAGGAAGTTATGGATGATCATAGGACGGAAGACGTTAAGCTCGAAGTTACCGGACGCGCCGCCCATGTTGATCGCCACATCATTTCCCATTACCTGACAGCAGAGCATGGTCATCGCTTCACACTGGGTCGGATTGACCTTGCCTGGCATGATCGAGCTGCCCGGTTCATTTTCCGGGATCGCAATTTCGCCGATGCCGCAGCGCGGGCCGGATGAGAGCCAGCGCACGTCGTTAGCGATTTTCATCAGCGAGGCGGCCAGCCCTTTCAGCGCGCCATGTGCGTGGACCAGCGCATCGCAGGTCGCCAGCGCCTCGAACTTGTTCGGCGCCGTGACGAACGGCTGCTTCGTCAGATCGGCCAGCGCCGCCGCTACCCGCACCGCATACTCCGGATGGGTGTTCAGGCCGGTGCCAACGGCGGTGCCGCCCAGCGCCAGCTCCGCTACGTGCGGAATGCTCTGCTCAATATGCTTCAGGTTATGCTCCAGCATCGCCACCCAGCCGGAGATCTCCTGCCCCAGCGTCAGCGGCGTGGCATCCTGCAGATGGGTACGGCCAATCTTGACGATATCTTTAAAGGCGTCGGACTTCTGGCTCAGGGTCTGTTTCAGCACCTGAATCTGCGGGATCAGCTGTTCGCGCAGGGCGATGACGGCGGCCACATGCATGGCAGTCGGGAAGACGTCGTTGGAGCTCTGGCTCTTGTTCACATCGTCGTTGGGATGAACCAGCCGCGACATGCCGCGCTCGCCGCCCAGCAGTTCACTGGCGCGGTTAGCCAGCACTTCATTCATATTCATGTTGGTCTGCGTACCGGAACCGGTCTGCCAGACCGCCAGCGGAAATTCATCCGCATGCTGGTCAGCCAGCACCTCATCCGCCGCGCGGACAATCGCATCGGCACGCTCAGCGGGCAGCAGGCCCAGATCGCGGTTGACGCTGGCCGCCGCCCGTTTGGTCAGCGCCAGGGCATGCACCAGCGCGGTCGGCATTTTTTCGGTTGAGATGCGGAAGTGCTCCAGTGAGCGCTGCGTCTGCGCGCCCCACAGTTTGTCTGCCGGTACGTCGATGGGGCCCATTGAATCTTTCTCAATGCGGTTGGCTGCCATGAATACATCTCCTTCACCTTGTATTTAAAAGAATGTGCACCTGGTCTGGCGATCGTCCAGGGTACACCGGATCGCAATACACAATAATTTAACATTATCAGAGCTTAGCGCCGTTTGGGACCGGGTCGCTATTTTTAACGACAGTTTCTGCTTTAATAACGACCATAATTTTCGTGACCCGGGAGTTCGTGATGCACAAAATGAACAACTCGCTGCAAAATTATGCCTGGGGCAGCCAGACGGCGTTAACCCGGCTCTATGGCATTGCCAACCCGCAGGGCCTGCCGATGGCGGAACTCTGGATGGGGGCGCACCCGAAAAGCCCTTCTACCGTCTTTGATCGGGGTCGTCAGCGGTCGCTGCGTGAGGTCATCGCGGCCGATCCTGTCGCCATGCTGGGTGAAAGCGTTGCCCGGCGTTTTGGTGAACTGCCCTTTCTCTTCAAAATCCTCTCTGCCGATCGGCCTCTCTCCATTCAGGTTCATCCCAGCAAACCCGCAGCCGAGGCCGGCTTTGCCCGTGAAAATGCGGCAGGGATCCCCCCCGGCGCCCCGGAGCGCAACTATAAGGATGATAACCATAAGCCGGAGCTGCTCTACGCGCTGACCCCTTTTCAGGCGATGAACGGTTTCCGGACGCTGACGGAGATGGTGTCGCTACTGGAGCCGGTCGCAGGTGCGCATCCGCAGATTGCCCATTTTCTGCAACACCCCGATCTTAAGACGCTGGCCGTGCTCTTCCCTGCTCTGCTCTCGCTGGAGGGTGAGGCGAAATCGCGGGCACTGGGCGTCCTGAAATCGGTGCTGAGTGTGCAGCAGAGTGAGCCGTGGCGGACTATCCGCGCCATCGCGGCAGACTATCCGGACGACTGTGGCCTTTTTTCACCGCTATTACTGAATGTGAGGACGCTGCAACCGGGCGAGGCGATGTTCCTCCGGGCGGAAACGCCGCATGCCTATCTGAAAGGCGTGGCGCTGGAGGTGATGGCCAACTCCGATAACGTGCTGCGGGCCGGGTTAACCCCGAAATATATTGATGTCGATGAGCTGATGGCGAACCTGACGTTCGCAGAGAAACCCGCCAGCGAGTTACTGATTGCACCGACGCAACAGAGCCACGCTCTGCGCTATCCGGTTCCGGTAGAGGATTTTGCCTTTGCCATTCACACGCTCAGCGCCGCACCCCAATCGCTGGCGCAGCAGAGCGCCGCCGTGCTGTTCTGCATTGAGGGGCAGGCGATGATTATCAGAGGTCATGAGCAGCTGTCGCTGAAGCCCGGTGAGTCCTGCTTTATTCCCGCCTGTGAATCGCCGGTGTCGGTGGCCGGAACGGGCCGTCTGGCACGGGTCTTTAACGACTTAGGGTGAACCGGCTGACGAAGGGCCGGTTAACTGCTATTATTTCAACCTATTAGCGTTTCAGCGCCTGCGGGCGTTTTTCTTCGGTCGTCAGGGCAAACCTGCGGCGTAAGCGGACTCAAGGATAAGGACGAATCAGCAATGAAAAAGACCAATGTTGCCGTAGGTGTCATCATCGCACTGGGTGTAATCTGGACTGGCGCGGCATGGTTCACGGGCAAACAGATTGAAAGCCACAGGGATCAGCTGGTCCAGAATGCCAACGCGCAGCTCAATGCTTATGCCCCCAACAGCCGACTGAAGATCAGCTATCAGGATTACCAGCGCGGCGTGTTCAGCAGTAAAGTGAATCTGGTGATTCAGGCCAGCTCACAGACGGAAGATAATCCGCTGCTCAAGCCTGGCCAGAGCCTCATTCTGAATGAAACCATCGACCACGGCCCCTTCCCGTTTGCTCAGCTGAAGCATTTCAATCTTATCCCGAGCATGGCCTCGGTCCATACCGAACTGGCCAACACCGATGCGGTGAAGAAGCTGTTTGAGCTGACCGGAAATAAATCCCTGATCAACGCGGATACCCGCATTGGTTACAGCGGTGCGACCGATACGGCGCTGCGCATCCTGCCCATCGATTATCAGAACGCACAAAGCGGCGAACGCCTGGCGACCAATGGCGGGACCTTCAACGTCAGCGCGGACAATAAAGGCGACAAAGTGTCGCTCGACAGCGATGTCGATAGCCTGGCGCTGACCAGTAAAAATGAGATGGGCCAGCCGGTGCTGTTCACTCTTAACGGTCTGAAGCTGAGCGGTAACACCCATCTCAGCCCGGAAGGCGTACGGATTGGCGATCAATCGGTGAATATTGAGAAGGTCAATGCCAGCATCAATGGTCAGGACGCCCTGACGCTGCACAACATGAAAGGCACCTCCTCGTTCGATAACAGCGCGGGTAAGATTGGCGGCAATATCGACTATCAGGTGGAAAGCGTTCAGCTGCAGAAGCAGGACTTTGGCCAGGCGGCGCTGAAGATGAAACTGTCACAGTTTGACGCCCAGGCGGTAAAAGCCTTCTCCGATCGCTACAACGCGCAGATGCAGGCGCTGCAGAATCAGCCAGGCCTGGCAGACGACCCGATCCGCTATCAGGCGGGCGTGCATGAGATCCTGATGAACAACCTGCCGATGCTGCTGAAAGGTTCGCCCTCACTCAGCATTGCGCCGCTGAGCTGGAAGAACGATAAAGGGGAAAGCACCTTTAACCTGACCGCTAACTTCAACGATCCTTCACTGGTGACCGGCGAAGCGCAGAGCCTGAGCGCCATGGTGGATCGGGTTCTGAAGTCGCTGGACAGCAAGCTGACAATCAATATGCCGATGGCGACCGAAACCATGCATAAAGTGGGTCTGGCCGAGGGCTATCAGGCGGACGACGCACAGAAACTGGCCGACCAGCAGGTGAAAGGTCTGGCGGCGATGGGTCAGATGTTCCGCCTGACGCAGCAGCAGGATAACAACATCGTCACCAGCCTGCAGTACGCCAATGGTCAGGTCAATATGAATGGCGACAAGATGACGCTGGAGCAGTTTTTGTCCCGCTACATGCTGGGTATGCCGACCAGCGAAGGAATGCCGCAGTAACAGGTTTTATCGCATCAGGGTGGCCTTCGGGCCGCCTTTTTTATCGCCGGAACGGCCGGATCGGGTATTTCATCCGGGTTATGGGTAATTATGCAGCATCCGGCGACGCCGTTTGCGCAAATAACTGGCGCTGTTGCGCATGATATTTTTATAATGCTCTGCACTTCACTGACAACTGAGCGAGTGCACCATGATCGATTCTGAAATTCCCCTGACTGATATTCATCGCCACCTTGATGGCAACATCCGTGCACAGACCATCCTTGAATTAGGCCGCCAGTTTAACCTTGACCTGCCCGCTTCCACGCTGGAAACGCTGCGTCCGCACGTTCAGGTGGGCCAGAACGAACCTGACCTCGTGAGCTTTCTGCAGAAGCTCGACTGGGGCGTAAAAGTGCTGGGCGATCTTGATGCCTGCCGCCGCATCGCGCGTGAGAATGTCGAAGATGCCGCCCGCGCTGGCATTCACTACGCTGAACTCCGTTTTTCCCCCGGTTATATGGCGATGACCCACAATCTGCCGATCGCCGGTGTGGTGGAAGCGGTGATTGACGGCGTGCGTGCCGGTCGTCAGCAGCACGATATCGACGTGCGCCTGATCGGGATCATGAGCCGTACCTTCGGTGAAGAGGCCTGCCTCAACGAGCTGGAGGGATTACTGGCGCATCGCGATCACATTACCGCAGTCGATCTGGCGGGTGACGAGCTGGGCTTCCCCGGCAGTGAATTCCTGAGCCACTTCACGCGGGCGCGCGACGCGGGCTTCCGCGTGACCGTGCATGCGGGCGAAGCCGCCGGCCCGGAGAGCATCTGGCAGGCGATTCGTGAACTGGGTGCGGAACGTATCGGTCACGGCGTCAAAGCGATTGAGGATCGGGCGCTGATGGACTTCCTGGCGGAGCATCGCATTGGCATCGAATCCTGCCTGACCTCCAACATCCAGACCAGCACCGTGCCGTCGCTGGCGCAGCATCCGCTGAAGAGCTTCCTTGAGCACGGCATTCTGGCGACCATCAACACCGACGATCCGGCGGTTCAGGGCATTGAGCTGGCCCATGAGTATCATCACGCCGCGCCAGCGGCGGGCCTGAGCGCCGCGCAGATCCGGCAGGCGCAGGAAAATGGCCTGACCATCGCCTTCCTCAGCGAAGCAGAGAAAGCGGCGATTCGCGCCCGCGTCCGGTAATCCCCGCGCGCAAAAAAAACGGGCCGGATAGCCGGCCCGTTCTGCTTTCTGTCTTTTCCCGACGATCAGACGCGCTTCAGCGACATCGTCTGGCGCTTCCCGGCGGATTGCAGACCCAGTTCGATCAGCTCCATCACCTGAATCGCCTCTTCCGCCGTAACCGGGTTGTTGCCCCGTCCGGCGATCGCCTCCCGCACCGCCGCATAGTAAGCCGGATAGTTACCTGGCTGCGTCAGCTGCGTGGTTTCTTTCAGGTCATCGCCCTCAACCAGCGTCAGGGTGCCATCGCGCATGTCGTAGCCCCAGTCCGCCTGCGGCGGGAAGTCACCCGACTTCAGGCGATCTTCCTGCGGGTCCAGCCCATATTTGATGTAGCTGCCGCGCGTGCCGTGCACCGTATAGCGGGCAGACTCCGCCGCCACCAGCATACTGGCATGCAGCACCACGCGGCGCTGTGGATAGGTCAGCGTGGCGTGGAAATAGTCCGTAGTCTGCGCGCCCGGCCGCATCTCGGCCAGATCGACATTGATGGCAACCGGCGGGCCAAACAGCTGCAGCGCCTGGTCCAGCAGATGCGGCCCCAGGTCATACCAGATGCCACTGCCCGCGCCCTTCATCTCACGCCAGCGATTGCGGACCTCCGGACGGAAGCGGTCAAAGTGCGACTCAAAATAGCGCACCTCGCCCAGCGTACCCGCCTCCAGCAGCGATTTCAGGGTCAGGAAGTCGCTGTCCCAGCGGCGGTTATGAAACACGGAAAGCAGCAGCCCATTCGCTTTTGCCAGCGCATCCAGCTCGCGAGCCTGTGACAACGTCACGGTGAACGGCTTATCGACAACCACATGCTTCCCGGCATTCAGTGCCGCTTTAGCCAGCGGGAAGTGCGTATCATTGGGGGTAGGAATCACAATCAGCTGCAGCGTCGGGTCATCCAGCAGCGCCTGGGGATCGGCCACCACCTGAACGCCAGGCCAGTCGGCGTGGACTTTGCTGGCGTCGCTACTGGAAATCGCGGCCAGCTCCACGTCCGGCGTTCCCGCAATCAGCGGGGCATGAAACGTTTTACTGGCAAAACCGTAGCCGATCAGACCAACACGTAATTTATCGCTCATTTTGCTTCCTCTCAGAGCCAGGCCCATCTGGTGAAATGATGACAGCCAGTCCGGGCACAGGCAGTGCACGCCCTGCACCGACAGATGTCCGTGACGAGGAAGCGTACTGCGCGGTTTCGGACTGGCGTCGGGACCTACCAGAGGGATCAGGTATTTAGTCGCTATTGATTTAAGACGATCAACCCGGTGCGGACAAGGAGGAATTTCCCGAAAAAACTAAGAGATAGCACTCCGCGCTAAAGGCCAGGCGGTCTGCGCCGCGAGGCTGTCATGGGCATCCTGATTACGGCGGCGGAAGTCACTGGGGCTGACGCCGACCCGCTTACGGAACACCCGTGAAAAGTAGAGCTGGTCGTCGTAGCCCACTTCACGTCCGACCGAAGCAATCGGTTCCTGGGTGGTCTGCAGCAGCAGTTTGGCACGGATCACCCGCTGATCTTCCCGCCAGCGCAGCAGGTTAACCCCCATCTGCTCGCGGAAGAGGTGCGCCAGCCGTGACGGTGACAGACAGACGTGGCGCGCCACCTCCTCGATTCTGACCTCGCTGGCGAGATGATTGGTGACATACTGACAGGCTTCGATAACGCGGGGATCGCGGATCAGCTGATGACTGCGCGGATCTTCCTCAACGGCGCGCAGCAGCAGCCGTTCCAGCAGGTTCATCGCCAGCTCTTCCGCGAAGCGGCGGCCCGAGTTATGGGTCTGTTCGATACTGGCAAACAGGCGATCAAATTCGCCGCGCAGCGACTCCGGCAGCAGCAGGCGTCCGACGCCCTCCTGCTCATCCTGCCAGCGCAGCCAGTCCTGCCAGTAGGCACGCGGACGGAAATAGACCCAGCGGTGAAACCACTGCGGGCTGTCCGGCGCGCGGCCATAGTAATGGGCGGTTTTTGGCTGGAACAGCAGCAGTTCACCCGGTTCACAGTCGAATGCCCGCTCACCGTCGAATACCCGCCCCTTACCTTTAATGGTGAGATTCAGAATGTAACCTTTCATGCCGTGCGGGCGATCGATAAAGAAATCGAGCGGACCATCGGCGGTAATCGGGGTCAGCCCCGCCACCAGCCAGGCATTAAATGAATAGCCCGGCAACAAGGGGTTTTGCTGTTCGGCCGGTAATTCACGGTGATACATAGCGTCCTCACTCAGTCTGTTATTGTCCGGATAGCCCGCAGAGGCGGCTGTTTCTGCGGGCCAACGACTCGCGCAATCAGGCTTTTTTCTGTTTGTAACGGTCAAATATCACCGCAGCTAACAGTATCAGACCGCGCACCACATACTGTGAGAATGGCGAGATATTCAATAAATTCATCGCATTCTCAACTGTTCCCAGGATCAGTACCCCGGCCACAACATAGGAGATTTTGCCGATCCCCCCCTTCAGCGACACGCCGCCCAGCACGCAGGCTGAGATCACCACCAGCTCATAGCCGATGGAGGTCATCGGCTGGCCGCTGGTCATGCGTGACGCCAGGATGATGCCCGCCGCCGCCGACACCAGACCGGAGAGAATGAAGATGATGATGCGGGTACGCACCACCGGCACGCCCGCCAGCCGCGCCGCCTCTTCATTGCCGCCGATCGCCAGCGTATTGCGGCCAAAGGTGGTTTTGTTGAGCAGGAAACCGAAGATCAGCATCGTCGCCAGGGTCAGCCAGATCGGCGCCGGTACGCCCAGCCAGTTAGCGAAGCCCAGCGCAAAAAAGCGCTCATCTTCGATGCCGACCGCTTTACCGTCGGAGAAGATATAAGCCAGACCGCGTACGATCTGCATGGTCGCCAGCGTGGTGATCAGGGCGTTGATCTTCAGCCGGGCAATCACGAAGCCGTTGATAAAGCCCGTGATCATCCCCAGCACCAGACCGGCCGCGACGCCGATCCACAGGCTTTCGGTCATGTTGATCACCACGGCGGTGACCACGCCCGCGCAGGCGATGACCGAGGCAACCGACAGGTCAAAATCCCCGGACGCCAGGCAGAAGAGCATGCCGCAGGCGACCATGCCGGACATCGACATCGCCAGCCCCAGGCCTTTCATATTGATAAAGGAGCCGAAGTTCGGCACAAAGATCGCACAGACAATAAACAGCAGCGCAAAAACGACCAGCATGCCGAAGTTGTCCCAGATGCGACCTAACTGCAGACCGCCGCGTGATGCAGGCTGCGGCGTATTTGAGGTCGTGGATGAAGCCATGATGCTCTCCTGTCAGGCCACGGCGGCCGCTTGAGTGGTTTTAGGCATCGCCAGGCTCAGCGTCTGCTGCTCCGTGGCGTCGTCGTGCAGCAGTTCACCGGCGATGGCGCCTTCGCGCATCACCACAATGCGATCGGCCAGGCCCATCACCTCCGGTAAATCGCTGGAGGCGAACAGCACCGCGATGCCCCGGTTCGCCAGCTGATAAATCAGGTTGTAGATCTCATGTTTGGCACCGACATCGATGCCGCGCGTC
Organism: Pantoea graminicola; assembly: GCF_048452665.1. Lineage (NCBI taxonomy): Bacteria > Pseudomonadati > Pseudomonadota > Gammaproteobacteria > Enterobacterales > Erwiniaceae > Pantoea > Pantoea graminicola. The sequence goes on from NZ_JBLWSJ010000003.1 coordinate 472,465, forward strand.
GGCTCATCCAGCAGGATCACCTTCATCTCCTCCGACAGCCAGCGTCCCAGAATCGCTTTCTGCTGATTACCGCCGGAGAGGTTCATGATCAGCTGATCGGCGCTGGGCGTCTTGATGTTCAGCGAACGGATGTGGCTGTCGGCGTTTTTGTTTTCCCAGCCGTTTTTGATCAGGCAGCCTGCGGTCAGGTTGTGACGCCGGGCGCTGATATTGATGTTATCGCGCACCGAATGCACCGGAATGATCCCCTCGGCTTTGCGATCTTCCGGGCAGAGCATAATGCCCGCACGAATGGCATCGATCGGCTCGCGCAGCGGCAGCGGCTTGCCATCCAGGATCACCTGACCGCCACGCAGACGGGTGCCGCCAAACAGCCCTTTCAGCAGTTCACTGCGTCCGGCACCCACCAGACCAAACAGCCCGACGATTTCACCGGCATGGACCTTCAGCGAAATCGGCGTACGGACGCCCTTCGCTTCGACCTTATCCAGCTCCAGCCGCACCGCGCCTTTCGCCCGCGGCGTGTAGCCATAAATATCACCGAGATTACGGCCGACCATCGCCTGCACCAGATCGTCGTGATGGGTGTTCGCCATATCGGTGAAGGTGCGCACATAGCGGCCATCCTTGAAGACGGTGATGGCATCGCTGAGGGCAAAGATCTCTTCCATACGATGTGAAACGTAGAGCACCACCCGGCCCTCCTCACGGAGCTGGCGGATGACGCGAAACAGGTTGTCGATCTCACGCGCCGACAGGGAGCTGGTCGGCTCATCGAAAGCGATGATGCGCGCGTTACGCGCCAGCGCCTTGGCAATCTCCACCATCTGCCACTGTCCCAGCGACAGATATTTCAGCGGCATATCGGGGTCGATATCCATACCGAGGTTTTTCAGTTGCAGTCCCGCCTCATAACGCATCAGCTTACGGTTCACCAGCCCGTGTTTATGGGGGATCTGACCGAGGTAGATATTCTCCGCCACGCTCATCTCCGGCACCAGATGCAGCTCCTGGTAGATAATGGCCACGCCCGCGTCCAGCGCATCTGTGGTGCGCTGAAAGCTCATGGGCTGCCCTTTAATACGAATCTCACCGCCGCTCGGCTGATAACTGCCGCTGAGTATTTTTAACAGCGTCGATTTGCCCGCACCGTTTTCGCCCATCAGCGCATGGACCTCACCGCCGCGGCAGTCGAAAGAGATATCCTGCAGCGCTTTCACGCCAGGAAAGGTTTTACTGATGCCATGAAACGACAGAAATGCTGAATCAGTGTTCATGTGGATCCTCACTCTTCCGCGCCGCCAGCCGGTTGGGGCTGGCGACGCGAAATCGGCTACGCAGGATGCCAGGCGACAATGCGCCTGACAGGCTCAGGGTTACATCAGTCCTTTTTTCGCCAGTTCAGTTTTGAAGTTGTCACGGGTGATTAGCACCACATCGGTAACTTCGGTGAATTTCGCCGGTTCTTCACCCTTGCTGACCCAGTTGTAGAGCATCTGGCTGCTTTTATAGCCGTGAATATCCGGGCTGGGCAGCAGCGAACCGTAGAAGCCGGTCGCTTTGTCTTTCGACAGTTCGCTGACCGCATCCACGCCGTTGATGCCGATGCCGATGACGTCAGCCGCCTTAAAGCCCTGACCTTCTGTGGCGCGCACGCCACCCAGCACGGTGTTGTCGTTCATGCCGACAATCAGCCAGTGTTTGATTTCAGGATGCTGAACCAGCAGGGAGTTGCCGGCGTCAAACGCGCCAGGGATATCGTTGGATTTGGTCGGCACCTGATAGATCTGTCCGGCCGGGAAACCGGCTGCCTTCAGCGCGTCCATAGAGCCGCCGGTACGACGACGGGCGGTATCGAGCTCGTTGGCCGTAATCGCCATCACGCCGGTGGTTTTCACATCCCAGCCGCGCTTCTGCATCTCTTTATAGAGTTCCTGACCCTGACGCTCACCAATTTTGGTCGCCGCCATCATCACCAGCGGCACGGTGTCCATCGGTTTGCCTTTGGCCGTCACGAACTGATCGTCAACCGCGATGACCTTCAGGCCGTAGCCGCGCGCTTTCGCCATAATGGCCGAGCCGAGTTTCGGATCGGGCGTACAGATCACAAAACCTTTTGCACCGTTGGCCGCAAGGCTGTCGATGGCATTCAGGGTCTTTTCCCCATCCGGCACGGCAATTTTGATGACGTCAAAGCCAAGATCTTTGCCCGCCTTATCGGCGAATTTCCATTCCGTCTGGAACCAGGGTTCTTCTGGTTGCTTGACTAAAAAACCCAGCTTCATGGTCTCGGCGATAGCGGATTGTGACATAACCGCTGCCAGGCCGATGGCCGCGAATGCTTTAGTGAATTTATGCATGATGCTCTCCGGTACCAGGTTATTTTTCGCTGCTAATAACGAATTGGTGTAAACGCTACCAGTTAGTTTTGTTTTGTGGGTACAGCCATAAATCAGTGCGTTAGGCTGCTATGTGCAGTCAGCCTGTGCAGACGCTGGGCTAGTTTTAGCGGGATTAGCGAAGAAAAATGTAGAGCGGTATCACATCTTAAAATCACGACAAAATGATCCATATATTCAGCAAATTTAACCGGACCTTAACTTTTGCAATGGATCACAAAATCACTGCCGATGACAGAAAAGTGCATATTGTCAGCCAGCCAGGACTAACTGTTCCGGCGCGCCGAACCCAGGATACAGGAGTTAACTCATCACAGGAGATTCCAATGCGTGCTGGAGCCATCACCCTTGGGCTGGATTTTGGTAGTGATTCGGTGCGTGCGCTGGCCGTGGATTGTCACAGCGGCAAAGAGCTGCAAAGCGCGGTGTCCAACTATCCGCGCTGGCAACAGGGCTTATACAGCGATCCACACACCAACCGTTTTCGTCACCATCCGCAGGATTATATTGATGCTATGGAGCAGGCACTGCTCGGCGTGCTGAATGCGCTGAGTGACGAGCAGCGCCGCGCCGTGGTCGGTATTGGCGTGGACAGTACCGGCTCTACCCCTGCGCCGATTGACCGCGAGGGGCATGTGCTGGCGCTCCGTCCGGAGTTCGCCGACAACCCTAATGCGATGTTCGTCCTGTGGAAAGATCACACCGCCATAGAAGAAGCCGAAGAGATCAATCAGCTCTGTCACAGTGGCCGCTTCCAGGATTACAGCCGCTACATTGGCGGTATCTACTCCTCCGAATGGTTCTGGGCCAAGATTCTGCACGTCTCGCGTGAAGATGCCGCCGTGCGTGAGGCGGCGGTCTCCTGGGTCGAGCTGTGCGACTGGGTGCCCGCCCTGCTGAGCGGCACGACCGCACCGGATAAACTGCGCCGCGGCCGCTGTGCAGCCGGACATAAAGCACTGTGGCACGGCGACTGGAACGGTCTGCCCGATGCCGACTTCCTCAATGCGCTCGATCCGCTGTTAACGCAGCAGCTCGACGCCCCGCTCTTTACTGACACCTGGACGGCCGATCTGCCGGTCGGCACGCTCAGCGCGGAATGGGCTCAGCGGCTGGGCCTGACGCAGACCGTCACGATCTCCGGTGGCGCGTTTGACTGCCATATGGGAGCCGTGGGTGGCGGCGCGAAGCCCTATACGCTGGTGAAAGTCATCGGCACCTCAACCTGCGACATCCTGATTGCTGACGCAGAGCAGGTTGGCGATCGCGATATCAAAGGCATCTGTGGCCAGGTCGATGGCAGCGTCATGCCCGGTGCTATCGGGCTGGAGGCGGGTCAGTCTGCGTTTGGCGATATCTACGCCTGGTTCAGCCGTTTACTGGGCTGGCCGCTGCAGTTGGCGGCGCAGCAGCATCCCGCGCTTAAGCCGCAGCTGGCGGAGATGCAGAAGAGCCTGATCAAAGATCTGACCGAGGCCTGGGCAGCAAATCCGCAGCTCGATCATCTGCCGGTGGTGCTCGACTGGTTCAACGGTCGCCGCACGCCGAATGCCAACCAGCGACTGAAAGGGGTCATCACGGATCTCAATCTGGGCACCGATGCACCGGCGCTGTTTGGCGGACTGGTCGCAGCCACCGCCTTTGGTGCGCGCGCCATCATGGAGTGCTTTGAACAGCAGCAGATCCCGGTGGAGAGCATCCTGACGCTGGGCGGCATCGCCCGCAAATCGCCTGCCATCATGCAGGCCTGTTGCGACGTGATGAACCGGCCGCTGGATATCGTCGCCTCAGACGAATGCTGTGCGCTGGGTGCGGCGATCTTTGCCGCCGTTGCCGCAGGTGTATATGCCAGCGTCCCGGACGCGCAGCAGGTTATGGCCAGCCCGATCGCCGTCACCCTGCAGCCCGACCCGGCGCGCGTCGCCCGCTATCAACAACTTTATCAACGCTATCAACAATGGTGCGTGACGGCTGAACCGCAATACGCCGCCCGCCCCGCTTCCGCTACGAGCCTATCCCGGCAGGCGTAATTGTTGCAGGCAATCTGCTCCCGGACAGCGCGTAACAGGCAGGCGTTCAGGTTGCTGAAGCAGCCTGTGTGCGCACTGCCCGGGTTCAGACAGACAAATTAAACAGCCTACCGGGGTAGGCGCAAAGTAAAGGAGTAATTTATGGAACAGTTAAACAGCTACAGCGTGTGGTTCGTCATCGGCACACAGCACCTCTACGGCGCGGAAACCTTACGCCAGGTTGAACAAAATGCCCGTCAGGTCGTTGAAGGTCTTAATCAGACCGGCTTACCACTGCGCCTGGAGCTGAAACCGCTGGTGAAATCACCGGATGAAGCGCTGGCCCTGTGCCGCGACGCCAGTTTCGACCAGCAGTGCGTCGGTATTATTACCTGGCTGCACACCTTCTCGCCGGCCAAAATGTGGATCGGTGGCCTGAGCGTACTCAATAAGCCGCTGTTGCAGTTCCATACCCAGTTCAATTCGGAGATCCCGTGGGACAGCATGGACATGGACTTTATGAACCTGAACCAGACGGCGCACGGCGGCCGTGAGTTCGGCTTCATTGGCGCGCGTATGGGCCTGCAACACAGCGTGATCACAGGTCACTGGCAGGACAGCGCCAGTCAGCAGCGTCTGGGGAACTGGATGCGTGCAGCTCTGGCGAAACAGGAGAGCCAGCAGCTGAAAGTGGCCCGTTTTGGCGATAACATGCGTGAAGTGGCCGTCACCGAAGGCGATAAAGTAGCCGCACAGATCCAGTTTGGTTATGCGGTGAATGGCTGGGGCGTCGGCGATCTGGTTGAGGTCATCAACGGCGTCAGCGATGGCGACGTCAATGCGCTGATCGACGAATATGAGAGCCTCTATCGCTTTACCGATGTCGCTGCGTCGGGCGGTGAAAAGCGTCAGAACGTGCTGGATGCGGCGCGTATTGAACTCGGTCTGACTCGTTTTCTGGAAGCGGAAGGCTGCCACGCCTTTACCACCAACTTCCAGACGCTGCACGGCATGACGCAGCTGCCTGGACTGGCGGTTCAGCGCCTGATGGCGAAGGGGTACGGGTTTGCCGGCGAAGGTGACTGGAAAACCGCTGCCCTGCTGCGCATTTTCAAAGTTATGGCTGGCGATCGTAAAGGCGGTACCTCCTTCATGGAGGATTACACCTATCACTTCTCACCTGGCAACGATCTGGTGCTCGGTTCGCACATGCTGGAAGTCTGCCCGTCGATTGCCATCGAAGAGAAGCCCTTAATTGATGTTCAGTTCCTCGGCATCGGCAATAAAGCCGATCCGGCGCGCATGATTTTCTCGACCCCGGCTGGCCGGGCAATCAACGCCAGCGTGATCGACATGGGCGATCGTTTCCGTCTGCTGGTAAACGTGGTCGATGCGATCGAACAGCCGAAACCGCTGCCGAAGCTGCCGGTTGCGCGTGCGCTGTGGAAAGCCCAGCCGTCACTGGCGACCGCCTCCGAAGCGTGGATTCTGGGCGGTGGCGCGCACCATACGGTGTTCAGCCAGGCGCTGACGCTGGAGGATATGTATCTGTATGGTGAGATGAACGACATCGAAGTGCTGGTAATTGATGAGCACACCCGGTTGCCAGCCTTTAAAGATGCGCTGCGCTGGAATGAGGCCTACTACCGTCTGAAACGTTAATCAGGGCTTTCTGGCGCCTTTCGTCTCTGCGATAAGCGAAATGCAGGGGCTTAAAGGCGCCCTATATTAAATCTCCGTGTTATGCGGTGCGGAACGGCGGCGTGCCGTAATGTCGCCGTTGATCCCCTCCTCAGGCTCACCCCCTCACGTTCAGTAACGCCATCTCAGCCCTTAAAGCAGCACTAAAGCCCGAACGGGAAGGAAACGCGTGCCTGAAGAGCAAAGCGTCCGCGCCAGGGATGGCGTGGCCGATCCGCATAGATGCGGGGATTCTTTGCGTTCAGGCTCGCCTTTCCTGACCTGGCGCCCCAGCCATCCGCGATGCATCGTTTTCTGACACGCCACGTACAGACTCAGTAACGCCTTTTAAGCCTTAAAGCAGCACCAGAGCCTGAACGGGAAGGAAACGCGTGCCTGAAGAGCAAAGCGTCCGCGCCAGGGATGGCGTGGCCGATCCACATAGATGCGGGGATCCTTTGCGTTCAGGCTCGCCTTTCCTGACCTGGCACCTCAGCCATCAGCCATCAGCCATCAGCCATGATTTTCTTTGCCACCCTAAGCTCCTCCCGGAATGAACAGCGCGCCGAAACAAGGAATGGGCTATATCTGGCGCAAAAAAAGGCGGCTCCTGAGAGCCGCCTCTTATCCTGACATTGAATAATCAGGAAGTGAGTCGCTTAACCGGCGCGTTCTGCTGACGATCCCAAATCACCGTCAGTAACCGCTGCAGGGCGATAAACGCAAACAGCAGAATCCCGATAGCGATCTTGGTCCACCAGGAGCTCAGCGTGCCGTCGAAATTAATCCAGGTCTGAATCAGCCCCTGAATCAGCACACCAAACAGCGTCCCCAGCACCGTCCCGACCCCGCCCGACAGCAGCGTACCGCCGATCACCACCGAGGCAATCGCATCCAGCTCCACACCCAGCCCGGCCAGCGCATAACCTGCCGAGGTATAGATCGAAAAGACAATTCCGGCCAGCGTCGCCAGCGTGGTAGAGAGCATATAGATCTTAATGGTGGTGGCGCGGGTCGACACCCCCATCAGCTGCGCCGAGGTCAGATTGCCGCCGATGGCGTAAACCCGGTTACCAAAACGGGTACGGTGCGCCAGAATAATCCCGCCCACGACCACCATCAGCATAATCACCGCCAGCAGGCTGAGGCGACCACCGCCCGGCACTTTCCACGCCAGCCCGGAAAGCATTGTATAGAACGGATGATCGATGGGAATCGAGTTCTCCGACACCAGATAGCTGCAGCCGCGCAGGAAAAACATCCCCGCCAGCGTAATAATAAAGGCCGGGATCTTCAGTGCATCAATCAGCCAGCCCATCATGGCCCCGAACAGCGCCCCCATCGACAGAATCAGCGCAAACGCCAGCAGCGGATCGAGATGGAAATCGCCAATCGCCCGCGCCAGGAACACGCCGGTAAACGCGATCACTGCACCAACCGACAAATCGATCCCGCCGGACAAAATCACAAAGGTCATGCCAACAGCGATAATGCCGAGGAAAGCATTGTCAGTCAGAATATTGCAGATCACCCGCGTAGAGGCGAAGCCCGGGAACTGGCTCAGACAGAACAGATAACCCGCCACAAACACCAGTAGCGTAATCATCAGCGGAAGATGACGTTTAATCATGTCGGACGTCTCCGTTTCAGCATCGCAATAAACCGCGGTGACTGCAGTAACAGCACGCACATCACCACCACCGCTTTCACCACCTGATTCAGCTCCGGCGGGAAGCCGGAGAGCAAAATCCCGGTATTCATCGACTGGATAATCAGTGCTCCAATCAGCGACAGCACCAGATTAAAACGACCGCCCATCAGCGACGCACCGCCAATCACCACGGCCAGAATCGCATCCAGCTCCAGCCACAGACCGGCGTTATTGGCGTCCGCACCGCGAATATCCGCCGCAACGATCAGACCAGCAACGGCAGCACAGACGCCGCTGATCGCATAGGTAGACATCACCACCAGCCAGCCGGTCACACCCGCATTGCGGGCCGCACGCAGGTTAATCCCCACCGCTTCGATAAACAGCCCCAGCGCAGTCTTGCGCGTCAGCAGCCAGACCGCCAGCGCCACCACCAGCGTAATCCAGACCGGCACCGGCAACATCCACAGCGAGCCATTACCAAACCAGCCGAGACTGTCGCTGTCGAAGGTCACAATCTGTCCCTGCGTGATCAGCTGCGCGATACCCCGCCCGGCCACCATCAGAATCAGCGTGGCCACAAACGGCTGGATCCGCAGCAGCGCCACCAGCACCCCATTCCACAACCCACAGAGCAGGCCGGTGCCCAGCGTGGCGAGGATAATAAAAGGCACGCCGTGACCCGCCACGGTCAGCGTGGCAGCGGTGGCACCTGCGATGGCCATCACCGCACCTACGGAGAGATCGATACCGCCCGTGGCGATCACCAGCGTCATCCCAATCGCCAGCAGCGCCACCGGTGCCGCACGGTTAAGAATATCGATCGGGCTTCCGAACAGACGCCCATCCTGCAGATGCACGGCAAAAAAGTTACTGGCGACCAGACTGTCTATCAACAGCACCAGCAGCAGCGCAGCAATCTGTGGCATCCCGGATGGGAACTTCAGCTTACGACGTGGCGTTTTTTCAGATGACATAGGCGACTCAAGCATGTTGTACCCCTCCGTCCGCGATAGCATTGACGATCGACGCCACCGAAAGCTGCTCCAGTGGAATCTCTGCCACCTGCTTCAGATCGCGCATGATCAACACCCGATCGGCATAACCCACCAGCTCTTCGAGTTCAGAGGAGATCACCAGCAGCGCCAGACCATCGGCGCACAGGGATTCAATCAGACGAATAATCTCGGCGTGCGCGCCCACATCAATGCCGCGCGTAGGTTCGTCGAGGATCAGAAACTGCGGTTTTGTGACCAGCCAGCGCGACAGCAACACCTTCTGCTGATTGCCGCCCGATAACAGCTCCACCGGCTGCTCAGCGTGCGGTGTACGAATGCCCAGACTCTTGATAAAACGGTCGGCAATCGCCTGCTGCTCGCGCCGCTTAATCGGCCGTAACCAGCCACGCTGCGCCTGCAGTGCGAGAATGATATTTTCCCGAACCGACGCCGCGCCAATAATCCCGTCAGTCTTGCGATCTTCCGGACAAAAGCCCATTCCCAGCTGCGAGGCTTTCGCCGGGTTGGTGATGCGCTGCACTTTGCCCTTGATCTTCGCGGTTCCGCGATCGGCCCGACGAATACCAAACAGCACCTCAGCGGTTTCGGTACGGCCCGACCCCAGCAGTCCCGCCAGACCCACAACTTCGCCGGGACGCACCGCCAGATTAAACGGCTCGATGGTACCTTTCCGGCCATAATCTTCAAACGACACCACCGGCTGATTGCTGCGCAGGGTGCTGCCCTGCCGCTGCAGCGCCGTCTCCAGCAGTTCACGCCCCAGCATCAGCTTAATCAGCTCGATCTGCGGCAGCGTGGCGGTGTCGTGGGTGGCGATATACTGCCCGTTACGAAGCACGGTAATCCGATCGGTAATCCTGTACACCTGGTCAAGAAAGTGGGTCACAAAAATCAGGCTCATCCCGCGGGCTTTTAACTGCGCCATCAGGGTAAACAGCATCTCTACTTCGCTGGCATCGAGGCTGGCGGTCGGCTCATCAAGAATCAACACCTGCGCCGACAGATCCACCGCACGGCAGATGGCAATAATCTGCTGCATTGCCACCGAGTAGTGGCCCAGCGGACGGGTCACATCGAGGGAAAAGCCATAATTCCGCATCAGGGCATCGGCATCCCGCACCATTCTGCGCCGGTCAATCAGGCCAAAGCGACGCGGCTCACGGCCAATGTAAAGGTTATCCGCCACCGACATGTTCGGCAGCATATTCACTTCCTGATAGACGGTGCCGATGCCCATCTCCTGCGCCTGCGCCGTATTATGCGGTGTGATTGGCTTACCGTTCAGGGTAATGGTGCCGGCATCGCGGCTGTAAACGCCGGTCAGCACTTTAATCAGGGTGGATTTGCCGGCACCGTTTTCACCCAGCAGCGCCATAATCTCCCCTTTGCGAATATCAAAGGAGACATTATTCAGGGCCTTAACGCCGGGAAAACCTTTGCTGATGCCGTGGATGGATAACAGCGGTGTTTCACTTTGCGTGGTCATTCTGCTCACTCCGCCTTACGTCAGGAAAAACCGCCCCATAGGGCGGTCTGCGGCTGGTCTGAGGCTGCGGGTGAATCAGTAACCCATGCCTTTTTTGGTTTCCAGCTCCTTCTGCGCGTCAGCAGGCAGGAACAGCTTCGATTCGGTCTTGATCACTTTAGGCGGCAGCGTGCCATCCTTCTTAAACTTCTCCAGCGCATCAAATGCCGGACCTGCCATATTCGGCGTCAGCTCCACGTTGGCGTTAGCCTCACCGGCCAGCATCGCTTTATAGATATCCGGCACCCCATCAATTGAGCCGGTCAGAATATCCTTGCCTGGTTTAAGGCCCGCTTCTTTAATCGCCTGAATGGCACCGATCGCCATATCATCGTTGTGCGCGTAAACCATGCAGATGTTTTTGCCGTTGTTCTCGGCCTTGATAAAGCTCTCCATCACCTCTTTACCCTTACTGCGGGTAAAGTCACCCGACTGCGAACGGATCACTTTGATATTCGGGTGGTTGCTGATGGCTTCCGCAAAGCCCTTCTTACGATCGATGGCTACGCTGGCACCCACGGTGCCCTGCAGTTCCACCACGTTACACTGCTTGTCGCCCACCGTTTTGACCAGCCAGTCGCCGATCAGCTTGCCTTCCAGGACGTTGTCCGCCGTGACCACCGCCTGGTAGAGCGATTTGTCTTTCACTACAATCGCGCGGTCCAGCAGGTAGACCGGGATTTTGGCATCTTTAGCTTCTTCCAGAACTGGTTCCCAGCCGGTCTGCACCACCGGAGCGATAAAAATGGCATCCACGCCCTGGGCGATAAAGGAGCGGACAGCCTTGATCTGGTTCTCCTGTTTCTGCTGACCATCGGCGATTTTCAGGGTAATGCCCCGTTTTTTGGCTTCGCTTTTCGCGACGTTGGTTTCCGCCGAGCGCCAGCCAGATTCAGAACCCACCTGCGAGAAGCCCACCGTCATATCTGCAGCGAGCACCGGGCCGGTTAACGCAGCGCTGACCAGCGTGGTCAGAAGTAAACGTTTCCACATAGTTTTTTATCCTCTGAAAGGCGATTGCTGTTTAGGGTAGAGAGCCTGCTTAGACTGGACTAAAAAAGGGTGCATAATGGCGACATACTTCACAAAACAGAGCAATTTAAAGGAGTTACGTGCAGATGGGCGGCTTCGCTGAGGAGATAGCTATGGATAAAACGGCTGAATATCGCCAGCATGGCCGTTAAATAATTGTAATAAACAGAGGCGCTTATGCTTCCACCCTCTGGAAACGATTACAGAGAGGCGTACAAAATGAGTTACGCCGCGGGTCGTTAACAAAAAATGGGTTTTGTGACTGGCCGCACACTCCCCATCAGACCCGCCTCTGGCGCGAAACGTTTCTCTGACGACAGCGATTGTCAGACCCTTTGTTCCGGCCTTAAAAAGTAAAAAAGCGGTCGCTGATTTACGGAAGAGTGTGAAATAATCAAAAAGAGTATTTTACATCACATTTTATCGCTTCGTTTATCTGATATGCTTCCCGATCATTTTTTACAGCCTCAGGTTCAGACAACGGCTCAACGCCCTCCAGCCAGATAAAACCGCCGGATAGCGCCGTTTGCTGACGAATAAAGTGCTTTTATCTGATTTTCACCTTTTTTCACGCCTGCGATCTGGACAGCTTAAGCCTGCCCCCTATACTGAGCGCTCCTTTGTTACTTCTATCTGTTATGGCAATGATGACTGCGCACGATTACCTGCTTAAATTTCGCAAAGTAAATAATTCAGACAGTCTGGAAAAACTTTTTGATCACCTGAACTACTCCCTGACGAATGATATGGACATCATTAATATGTACCGGGCTGCGGATCATCGACGCGCTGAACTTGCCTCAGGCGGACGGTTGTACGATCTGGGCTGTGTCCCAAAAACGGTGTGGCGCTACGTGGTGTGATTACTGGCTGATTTTTCGCTGTTTTACCCTCTGTTCCTGTCCGGATGGGCGCGCCTCTCTGAACATGTTATTCTGCTGCGCTTCGACTCTCCGAGACAGGAATAACTACGATGACTGAACAGGTTGCTGCGCCGCGTATTGGTGGCTTGCTTCTGCTGCCGCTGGCCTGGCTGATAATGACCCTGTTAACCACCGTTCTGGTGCTGGCGATGTATCTGACCCCCCTGTTTAACCCGGAATGGCGTGTGGCGCTCTTTTCCCACGGCAGCACGCTGCTCTCTTACTGGGCCATTTCTCTGCTCACCGCCGTCGCCGTCTGGGCGTACAGCCTCTGGATCAGCTGGCTGTTCTTCAAACGCTCGCGTCGTCTGCCGCGCCACTATCTGCTCTGGCTGCTGATTACCGTCCTGCTGGCGCTGAAAACCTTTGCCTTTACGCCGGTGGCCGATGGCCGCGCCCTCCAGACATTGCTGCTGTCACTGCTCGCCGCGGCGGTGTTTGCGCCCTATTTCAGGCGTTCTGTACGGGTAAAAGCGACTTTTATTGCGCCCTAACGCCGTGAGTTATGTCAGGAATTTAATTCTGAGTGCGGTCTGCCGCTCTGTGGAGGGCGCGGGTGTTGAGATACGCCGCGCTATCCACGATAATAAGCCGCTTTCTGGCTCCCAGGCGAAAAAATGACCGATTATCTGCTTCTCTTTATAGGCACCGTGCTGGTGAATAACTTCGTATTAGTGAAGTTTCTCGGCCTGTGTCCTTTTATGGGCGTTTCCAAAAAACTGGAAACGGCGATTGGCATGGGCCTCGCCACGACATTTGTGATTACGCTGGCCTCCATCTGTGCCTGGCTGGTCAATCATCTGATCCTGCTGCCACTGGACCTGGTCTATCTGCGCACCATGGCCTATATCCTGGTCATCGCCGTCGTCGTGCAGTTTACTGAGATGGTGGTGCGTAAAACCAGCCCGTCGCTCTATCGCCTGCTGGGTATCTTTCTGCCGCTGATCACCACCAACTGTGCGGTGCTGGGCGTGCCCCTGCTGAGCGTTAACCTGAACCACACGTTCCTCCAGGCGGCCCTCTATGGTTTTAGTGCCTCCATTGGCTTTTCGCTGGTGATGGTGCTGTTCGCCGGTATGCGCGAGCGTCTGGTACTGGCCAATGTGCCCGCGCCGTTTAAAGGCAACTCCATCGCCCTGATTACTGCTGGTCTGATGGCGCTGGCGTTTATGGGCTTCAGCGGGCTGGTGAAATTCTGATGACCGCGATCTGGATTGCTGTTGCCGTATTAAGTGCGCTGAGCCTGGTGTTCGGTGCCCTGCTGGGTTACGCCTCACGCCGCTTCGAGGTGGAAGAAGATCCTATCGTCGAGCAGATTGATGCCATTCTGCCGCAAAGCCAGTGCGGCCAGTGCGGCTATCCGGGCTGCCGCCCCTATGCGGATGCCGTAGGCAACAACGGTGAGGCGATCAATAAATGCGCGCCAGGCGGAGAGCAGACCATGCTCAAGCTGGCTGCGCTGCTCAACGTTGAGCCGCAGCCGATTGACGGCGATGAGGCAGCGAAAGAGCCGGTACGCACCGTGGCCTTTATCGACGAAGCCAACTGTATCGGCTGCACCAAATGTATTCAGGCCTGCCCGGTGGATGCGATTGTCGGCGCTACCCGCGCCATGCACACCGTGCTGAGCGACGTCTGCACTGGCTGCGATCTCTGCGTTGCCCCCTGCCCGACCGACTGTATTGAAATGCGTCCGGTTGCCACCACGCCAGCCAACTGGAAGTGGGATTTGAATACCATTCCTGTACGGGTGATCCCGGTAGAAACTCATGCTTAATCTGTTTAACTTCCTGAAAAAAGAGAAGGTCTGGGATTTTGAGGGCGGCATTCATCCGCCCGAAATGAAAACCCAGTCTAACGGAACGCCGCTCAGCGAACTGCCTCTGCCGCACCGTTTTATTATTCCACTTAAACAGCATATCGGACACGAAGGCGAGATCTGTGTGGCTCCCGGCGACAGGGTGCTGCGCGGCCAGCCGCTGACCTTTGGCACGGGCCGTATGCTGCCCGTCCATGCGCCCACGTCCGGCGTCATTGAGGCGATCGGTCAGCATATGACCGCTCATCCCTCCGGTCTGTCAGAACTCTGCGTTTTCCTGACGCCCGATGGCGAGGATCGCTGGATGCCGCTCGATCCCCTGCCTGATTACCGGCAGCATCCGCGCGCCGACATCGTGCAGCGTATTCACGATGCGGGCGTGGCGGGCCTGGGCGGTGCGGGCTTCCCGACTGCCACTAAGCTGAAAGGCGGCCTGCGCGGCGTTAACACACTGATTATCAACGCAGCGGAGTGCGAACCCTATATCACCGCTGACGATCGCCTGATGCAGGATTACGCGGCTGAGGTGCTGGAGGGCAGCCGCATTCTTGCCTGGGTCCTGCAGGCTGAGCGGGTGTTAATCGGCATTGAGGATAATAAACCGGAAGCGATCGCCGCGCTGAAGCAGGCGCTGGGCAGCGATCGCGACCTGCAGATTCGGGTCATTCCGACCAAATATCCCTCCGGTGGTGCCAAACAGCTGACCCGCATCCTGACCGGCAAAGAAGTGCCGCACGGCGGGCGCTCGACCGATATCGGCGTGCTGATGCAGAACGTCGGCACGGCCTGGGCCGTCAAGCGCGCGATCGTCAACGGCGAACCCATCACCGAACGCGTGGTGACGCTGACCGGCGAGGCGATCGCCCAGCCGCGGAACGTCTGGAGCCGACTGGGCACACCGATCAGTCATCTGCTGCACCATGTCGGTTTTACCCCGGCACCCCGTCAGATGGTGATCATGGGCGGCCCGCTGATGGGCTTTACCCTGCCGTCGCTGGATGTGCCGGTGGTGAAGATCACCAACTGTATCCTTGCCCCATCCGCCACGGAGATGGGGAACAACGACGAAGAGCAGTCCTGCATCCGCTGTTCGGCCTGTGCGGACGCCTGCCCGGCCAAACTGCTGCCACAGCAGCTCTACTGGTACAGCCAGGGCGGCGATCACGATAAAGCCCGTGCGCACCATATCGATGACTGCATCGAATGTGGTGCCTGCGCCTATGTCTGCCCGAGTAACATTCCGCTGGTACAGTATTACCGTCAGGAAAAGGCCGAACTGCGCGCCATCGACCTGGAAGCGAAACGTACGCTGGAAGCGAAAGCACGCTTTGAAGCCCGTCAGGCACGACTGGAGCGCGAAAAACAGGCGCGCGAAGCGCGTCATGAAGAGGCGAAACAGCGGGTTGCCCGTGCCGACAACGGTGAACTGGCTGCTGCAAAAGCGCGGGTGAAAGCCCGTCAGGTGACCGAGCCGGATGAAGCCACGCTGGAAGCGCAGCGCGAGGCTCGTCATGCCCAGGCGCGTCTGCGTCAGGCAGAGGCGCAGGCTGAAACCCAGCCGGTGACCCGTCAGTCGGTCGATCCGCGTAAGGCCGCCGTTGAAGCCGCTATTGCCCGCGCAAAAGCGAAAAAAACGGCAGAGAAGCCGGCAGAAGCCGTGCCGGATGCGGCGACAGCACCGGATACCGCTGCCGATCCGCGTAAAGCCGCCGTCGAAGCCGCCATCGCCCGCGCGAAAGCGAAGAAGGCTGCGCAGGCCGAGGGCGCTGAGGCTACACCAGCCGCTGACAGCACTGCTGCACCGGAAGCCGCTGCCGATCCGCGTAAGGCCGCCGTCGAAGCCGCCATCGCCCGCGCGAAAGCGAAGAAGGCTGCGCAGGCCGAGGGCGCTGAGGCTACACCAGCCGCTGACAGCACTGCTGCACCGGAAGCCGCTGCCGATCCGCGTAAGGCCGCCGTCGAAGCCGCTATCGCCCGCGCCAGAGCGAAGAAGGCTGCGCAGGCGGAAGGCGCTGATGCCGCACCAGCCGTTGACAGCACTTCCGCACCGGATGCCGCTCCCGACCCGCGTAAGGCCGCCGTCGAAGCCGCTATCGCCCGCGCCAGAGCGAAAAAGGCTGCGCAGGCGGAAAGTGACGCGGATGCCGCCTCACGCGATGCCGCAGCCCTGGCGACCGCCGCGCATTTTGCGGTGGAAAACGCAGAACAGGCTCAGGAGCAGGCCAACAACGCGAATGCTGAACCGGAACAGGCACCTGAACTGAATCAACCCGACGATGCGCGTAAAGCTGCAATTGCTGCCGCCATCGCCCGTGCCAAAGCGCGTAAAGCGCAGTCGTCTACGACGCTTGAGGATTAAATGGCTTTTCGTATCGCAAGTTCTCCCTATACCCATAACCGCCGCAGCACCGGCAATATCATGCTGCTGGTGGTATTGGCTGCGGTGCCGGGTTTCGCTGCACAGTGTTATTTCTTTGGCTACGGCACCTTTATCCAGGTCATCCTGGCAACGCTGACCGCCTGGCTGACAGAAGCGGCCATTCTGCGACTGCGCAAAGCACCCGTTGCCTCTGCGCTGGCGGACAATTCGGCCCTGCTGACGGCCGTCCTGATCGGGATCAGCCTGCCGCCGCTGGCCCCCTGGTGGCTGGTCGTCGTCGGTACCCTGTTTGCGGTAGTGATTGCGAAACAGCTCTATGGCGGACTCGGCCAGAACCCGTTTAATCCGGCGATGGTCGGCTATGTGGTGCTGTTGATCTCCTTCCCGGTGCAGATGACCAGCTGGCTCCCGCCTGACTCACTGCAGGCCATCCGGCCCAGCCTGATGGATACGCTGAGCATGGTGTTCCACGGCCACACGCTGGCGGGTGACACCATGCAGCAGCTGCAGCTGGGCGTCGATGGCGTCAGCCAGGCCACGCCGCTTGATACCTTTAAAACCGGCCTGCGCGCCGGACACAGCGCCGGGCATCTGCTGGCGCAGCCGATCTACAGCGGTGTGCTGGCAGGTCTGGGCTGGCAGTGGGTCAACGTGGGCTATCTGGCTGGCGGCCTGTTCCTGCTGTGGAAAAAGGCGATTCGCTGGCATATTCCTGTGGCTATGCTGCTGTCGCTGGCCTGCTGTGCCGTGCTGGGCTGGCTCTTCTCTCCCGGCTCGCTCAACAGCCCGCTGATTCACCTTTTCTCAGGCGCAACCATGCTGGGGGCGTTCTTCATCGCCACCGATCCGGTGACCGCCTCGACCACGAATCGCGGGCGTCTGCTCTATGGCGCGCTGATTGGCCTGCTGGTCTGGCTGATCCGCAGCTTTGGCGGCTATCCCGATGGCGTCGCCTTTGCCGTGCTGCTGGCAAACATCTGCGTGCCGCTGATTGACTACTACACCCAGCCGCGCGTTTACGGCCATCAGAAGGATTAAGCGATGCTGGAGACGATCCGTAAAAATGGGGTAACGCTGGCGGTTTTCGCGGCGATCACCACTGCCGCCACCGCCGTGGTGAACACGGTGACGAAACCGACCGTGGAACATCAGACTCTGCTGCAGCAAAAAAACCTGCTGGATCAGGTCGTGCCCACCGATATGTATGATAACAACATTCAGCAGGATTGTTACGTTGTCACGGATAGTGCACTGGGTAACGGCGCCCCGCACCATCTTTTCGTGGCGCGTAAAGGCAACCAGCCGGTCGCAGCGGCGCTGGAGACGACCGCACCCGACGGCTATTCGGGTGCGATACAGATGCTGGTCGGCGCCGATTTTCAGGGTAAAGTGCTGGGCGTGCGGGTCATCGAGCACCATGAAACACCGGGCCTGGGTGACAAGATCGAATTGCGCATCTCCGACTGGATCAACAGTTTCAACGGAAAAGTGGTTCAGGGCCCGGCAGACAAGGCTTTTGCCGTTAAAAAAGATGGTGGCGAATTTGACCAGTTTACCGGTGCTACTATTACCCCACGCGCGGTGGTCAATGCGACGAAACGCACCGCGCTGTTGATGAAAACCCTCCCGGAGAGACTCTCTTCGTTACCGGCCTGTGGAGATGCAAATGAGTGAAGCAAAAAGTCTGCTGGTGGGCGGATTGTGGAAAAATAACTCTGCGCTGGTGCAGTTACTGGGCCTCTGCCCGCTGCTGGCGGTCACCGCCACTGCCACCAACGCATTGGGTTTAGGCCTGGCGACCACGCTGGTGCTGACCCTGACCAACAGTTTTATCTCCGCTTCCCGGCGCTGGGTGCCCTCGGAAATCCGTATCCCGATCTACGTGATGATCATCGCCTCGGTGGTGAGCTGCGTACAGATGCTGATCAACGCTTACGCCTACGGTCTCTATCAGTCGCTGGGGATCTTTATCCCGCTGATCGTCACCAACTGTATCGTGGTGGGCCGCGCGGAAGCCGTCGCCTCGAAAAGCTCGATTCCGCTGGCGGCGCTGGATGGCTTCGCCATCGGAATGGGCGCGACCTGCGCCATGGTGGTGCTTGGCTCGCTGCGTGAGATTATCGGCAGCGGCACCCTGTTTAACGGGGCCGATCAGCTGCTTGGCCCGTGGGCGAAATCGCTGCGTATTGAAGTGGTGCATTTCGATTCGCCGATGCTGCTGGCCATGCTGCCGCCGGGGGCTTTTATCGGACTCGGCATGATGCTGGCGGGTAAATACCTGATCGATCAGAAGATGAAACAGCGTGCCGCCCTGCGTGCTCAGACGACTGACAGCACTGCGCCACAGAACGCCGTCGGGAAAGCCGTGTGAATCAGACCAAACGCACTGAGATCCTTCGCCGGCTGCAGCAGAACAACCCGCATCCGACCACCGAGCTCTCTTTCAGCTCACCTTTTGAGTTGCTGATCGCGGTGCTGCTTTCGGCGCAGGCAACCGATGTCAGCGTCAACAAGGCCACCGCGAAACTCTATCCGGTGGCGAATACCCCCGCCGCGATGCTGGCGCTGGGCGTGGAGGGCGTTAAGTCCTATATCAAAACCATCGGCCTGTTTAACAGCAAAGCGGAGAATGTCATCAAAACCTGCCGCATCCTGCTTGAGCAGCACAACGGTGAGGTGCCGGAAGATCGCGCCGCGCTGGAGGCCCTGCCGGGCGTGGGCCGCAAGACCGCTAACGTGGTGCTCAATACCGCCTTTGGCTGGCCGACGATTGCCGTCGATACCCATATCTTCCGGGTCAGTAACCGGACGAAGTTTGCGCCGGGCAGAAATGTCGAAGAGGTGGAGCAGAAACTGCTGAAGGTGGTGCCTGCGGCTTACAAGGTCGACTGTCACCACTGGCTGATCCTGCACGGTCGCTATACCTGTGTGGCGCGTAAGCCCCGCTGTGGCTCATGCCTGATTGAAGATCTCTGCGAGTATCCTGAGAAAACCGAGTAACTGCACCGCTTCCTGACCCGCTTCGGCGGGTTTTTGCTTTTCTGCCCCGCCTCTGCCCCTGCCGGTTCGCCCCGGTGTCACCCCAGTCTGAAAGACAACACAGTTTATCGGGTTGTTACATGCGTGTTGATGATGGAAAATCGCCGCCCCTGATCATAAGAAAAAGTTATGCCACAGTGAGTAATGTCATGAATACACGCCCCTCTGCCGGGAAGCACGCACTGCGCCTGTTTCTGGCGCGACTCTGGCCGCATCCGCTGGCGGTGAGTAAAAAGCATATCGTTATCGCCGGACTGGGCGCCGGTACAGGACTCATGCTCACCAGCCTGCTGAGCCACTGGATGCTGGGCGAACTGAACCTGTGGTTTGTCGCGCCGGTTGGCGCTTCGGCCGTGCTGCTGTTTGGTGTACCGGCCAGCCCGCTGGCGCAGCCGTGGGCAATCGTCGGCGGTAACAGCCTCTCTGCGCTGACAGGCGTTGTCGTCTGTCAGCTCATTCCCGATCCCGCCATCGCCTGCGGCGTCGCGGCCTGCGTCGCCATACTTCTGATGTTTCAGCTTCGCTGTCTGCATCCGCCCGGTGGCGCGGTGGCACTGACCGCCATCCTGGGCGGCCCCTCGGTGCAGCAACTGGGCTATCACTTTGTGCTGACGCCTGTTCTGCTCAACTCCCTGATCCTGGCGCTGCTGGCGCTGCTGTTTAACAATCTGGCAGGCCGTCGCTATCCGCATCCGCTGGCGCCCGAAGAGGTGAAGCCAGAGCCGGTCGCGATGCCGGTTCCGCTGACGCGAGACGATCTGCATCAGGCGCTGCAGGGCGGTGAACTGCTGGATATTGATGAAGATGATTTGCAGGCGCTGCTGCTGCGTGCGGAAGAGATTGCCCAGCGCCGTCAGTTCGGCTGAAGAAGCGGCTGACAGGCTGTCAGCCGTTCTGTGA
The DNA here is from genome assembly GCF_048452665.1 of Pantoea graminicola. Lineage (NCBI taxonomy): Bacteria > Pseudomonadati > Pseudomonadota > Gammaproteobacteria > Enterobacterales > Erwiniaceae > Pantoea > Pantoea graminicola. The sequence continues at coordinate 492,841 of NZ_JBLWSJ010000003.1, forward strand.
CGCATCGCCATCATGTGACGGTGTCACTTAATACGATACCCCGCCCTTAGTGCTGCGCCAGCGCGGCCTGCATCCAGGCCACCACCAGCGGTGAAAGTTTTTGCTGCAGCGCCGCCCGTTCCGACTGGAACAGCGTTGCCACAAAATAGGGATGATCCAGCAACTCCACGCCGCGGACGTCACCCGCTTCATCCCAGGCCGTTGTTCGCAGCGTTTTCTCGCCCAGCGCCGCGCTGAACGCCGGGTTAACGCCAAAGTTGCAGTGATAGCCCTCATTGCTCTCCAGCGCGCCGTAGGCAGTGGCGATACGTGAGCCCGGCTCGAATCTGACCGCACCGCGCTGCTCCATCAGCGAACAGCTCAACGGCGCGATGACGCTGCGTCCGCCGGTGTCGGTTTCGGCATGGCTGGCATCCTGCCAGCCCAGAACATTACGGGCATATTCGATCACCGCATACTGAAACCCGCCACAGGAGCCCAGGAAAGGCTTACCGCTCTCCCGCGCCCAGCGGATAGCATCATAGACGCCGCTGTCATTGTGCCAGGGACTGCCCGGCACCACCCAGAGCGCGTCGCACGCTGTCAGGTCGGTCTCATCGAGTCGTTCGGTGGCGACCCAGATGGTTTCAGCGTTGATATTCAGGCTGCGGGCAGCAAGTTCGATTGCAGGGGGGATGGCCTGATGAGCAACCGCGCTGGCGCGGTAGTCTCCCACCAGAAAGAGACGCAGGAATGACATGGGCAGATCCTTTTCAGGGAAAGCAGAAGGTTACAGGAATGTTAATCTTTTGTCATTAATTGCCTGTTTCTCGCCTGTGCGCTGGCAAAGCGGCGGAGGGTTCTGCAGCGTCGGCTGCCCGCAGATTCGGTTGCTGCCTGGACAATTTACCGTCTGCGCGTCAATTACGCGGTTTTCTGCCCAACCGGCGTGACGCAATCGGTTTCTTGTTTTGCGTGCTGAATTAAATCCTCAGAGTGTGGGATCGATCGCGCATCGTGCATTTTTTCCGCAACCCGGGCCGCATAACGGTTACTGTTTATTCAAATCGCGGGAAAAAAGGGCTGCGACTGACCGTCTGTGCTGGCGATTCTCGTTCCTGTGAACGATTCATCCACAAATCATTCTGTTAGCAGTTAATATCAATTTCATCCAGCACCGCGCCAGGATTCAGTCAGATCGCACTGACCTGCCCCTGCTCATCAAAATTAAAATCTAATCAACAGCTTATTCCACGGTTTTTAACGCTACATTATCAGCTCAGCGTGGTTGTCAGAAAATTCTTGCCCTGTCGCCCGTAATCAGCCAAATTAGTCGCCCCTTTTCCCTTCTAATAACAATCCTGCGCGTGGAAAACTCACATGACGCGGACTTAATTGCTGTCCCGAAACAGGGTATGAAAAAACTGAGGTACATGTGTCAACTGCAAACAAACACACTGATGAGGCTGTCAGTCTCAATGCGTTTAAACAGCCAAAGGCGTTTTACTTAATCTTCTCGATTGAGTTATGGGAACGTTTTGGCTTCTATGGCCTGCAGGCCATCATGGCGGTTTACCTGGTGAAGCAGCTGGGATTGTCTGAATCAGACTCAATCACCCTCTTCTCTTCATTCAGTGCGCTGGTCTATGGGCTGGTCGCCATCGGCGGCTGGCTGGGCGATAAGGTGCTGGGCACCAAGCGCGTGATCGTGCTGGGTGTGCTGGTTCTGGCGCTGGGGTATGCGCTGGTGGCCTTCTCCGGCCATAACGTCAGCATTGTCTACATAGGTATGGCGACGATCGCCGTAGGCAGCGGTCTGTTCAAGGCGAACCCCTCTTCGCTGCTCTCCACCTGCTACGAAAAAGATGACCCGCGTATCGACGGTGCCTTCACCATGTTCTATATGTCGATCAACATCGGTTCGCTCTTCTCGATGATGCTGACACCGTGGCTGGCGGCAAAATATGGCTACAGCGTCGCCTTCTCACTCTGCGTCATCGGCCTGGTCATCACCCTGTTTAACTTCCTGTTCTGCAAGCGCATGGTAAAGGATTATGGCTCTAAGCCAGACTTCGCTCCGCTGCAGGTCGGCAAACTGCTGATGACCCTGGTCGGCGTGGTCGTGCTGATCGCCCTGGCAAACTGGATGCTGCATCATCAGGCTATCGCACGTCTGGTGCTGGCGGTGATTGCGCTGGGCATCCTGCTGATCTTCGCTAAAGAAGCCTTTGCGCTGCAGGGCGCGGCGCGCCGGAAGATGATCGTGGCCTTCCTGCTGATGGTCGAAGCGATCCTGTTCTTCGTGCTCTATATGCAGATGCCAACCTCACTCAACTTCTTTGCTATCCGCAACGTTGAGCACACCATTTTCGGCATTACGTTTGCGCCCGAGCAGTTCCAGGCGCTGAACCCGTTCTGGATCATGCTGGCCAGTCCGCTGCTGGCGGCGCTCTACAATAAGCTGGGCGATAAGCTGCCGATGCCACATAAGTTTGCCCTCGGTATGGTGCTCTGCTCCGGTGCCTTCCTGGTGCTGCCGGTAGGGGCAAAATTTGCCAGCGACGCCGGTATCGTTTCTGTTAACTGGCTGATCCTGAGCTATGCGCTGCAGAGTATCGGTGAGCTGATGATCTCGGGTCTTGGCCTGGCGATGGTGGCGCAGCTGGTTCCCCAGCGTCTGATGGGCTTTATCATGGGCTCCTGGTTCCTGACCACCGCTGGCGCGGCGGTGATTGCCGGTAAAGTGGCTAACCTGATGGCGGTGCCGGAGAACGTGACCGATCCGCTGATCTCCCTGGCGACCTACAGCCGTGTGTTCCAGCAGATTGGTATCGTTACGGCGGTTATTGCCCTGCTGATGCTGATTACAGCACCGCTGCTGAACCGGATGACTCAGGACCCTGACGCAAAAAAATAGCGTACAGCCCTGATCCCCACGTCACGACTCAGCCGGGTTCTGCCCGGCTTTTTTGTGGCCGAACGCCTCCCCGCGCAGATCCCTGATCCTTATCACTGGTAATTCCAGCCTGAGTCTTTACTATGCTGTGATCCCATTGCAACAAGGAGTACATGGTCATGAAACTGTTTTGCAAAGCAGGAGCCTGCTCTCTCTCTCCCCACATTGTTATGCGCGAATGCGGGCTCGACTTCACCCAGGTGAGCGTCGACCTGGCCACTAAACTTACCGAACAGGGCGATGACTTTCGCCAGATCAATCCCAAAGGCCAGGTGCCTGCGCTGCAGTTCAGCGACGGCAGCGTGCTGACCGAAGGCGTGGCGATTGTGCAGTATCTGGCGGATCTCAAGCCCGATCGCCATCTGCTGGCGCCGGTCGGCAGCCTGACCCGCTATCACACCGTGGCGTGGCTCAGCTACATCGGCAGCGAGCTGCACAAAAGCTTCGGCCCGCTGTTCCGTCCCGGCTACACCGATGAGGTGAAGGCGCAGACCCGCAGCCAGCTGGAAGCGAAGTTTCGCTATGTGGATGAGTCATTGCGTGACAGACAGTGGCTGATGGGGCTGCATTTCAGCGTGGCGGATGCCTATCTGTTTGTCGTGACGCGCTGGGCAAAGGCGCTGGGTCTGGATTTGTCTGGCCTGACGGCGCTGGAGGCGTGGTTTGAACGCGTGGCGGAACGGCCTGCGGTACAGGCGGCGCTGAAAGCGGAAGGTTTAGCCTGAGAGAACAGGGCCGGTTAACCGGCCCTGATGCATTACAGTTTTTCTGCCGCGAAGTGGTGCACCGGCGAGGCAATGGCATCCTGCGCCGCGACCAGCTGCAGCTCATACTCGCCCATCTGATGGGTTTTCAGCATCACCTCATAAACCGCCGCCGTAACGTGCTCCAGCGCATCCTGCAGTGATTTGCCGTGCAGCAGATTTACCAGCAGCAGGCCGCTGGTGAGATCGCCGACGCCGACCGGCTGACGCACACCGAAATCGACCAGCGGACGGCTGATATGCCAGGCGTCATCCGCCGTCACCAGCAGCATCTCAAAGCGATCGCTGCGGCGACCGGCGCGCGCAAGGTGCTTCACCAGCACGACGCGTGGCCCCTGGGCAATCAGTGCCCGTGCCGCCTCCACCGCCGCGTCAACATCCGTGACGGTGCGTTCGCTCAGCATCTCCAGTTCCAGCAGGTTCGGCGCAATGATGTCGCTGGCAGGCATCGCCATTTTGCAGTGAAACTCTGCCACGCCTGGTGCCACAATGCAGCCTTTCTCGGGATGGCCCATAACCGGATCGCAGAAGTACCAGGCGTTGGGATTCGCTGCCTTCACCTGGCGGACAATCTGCAGAATCTGTTCGCCCTGCTCCGCCGAGCCCAGATAACCGCTCAGCACCGCGTCACAGGTCTTCAGGCGGTCGATGTCAGCAATGCCTTTCACAATGTCGGTCAGATGCGTTGCCGGCATTACCGTGCCGGTCCAGTGGCCATATTGCGTATGGTTGGAAAACTGCACGGTATTCAGCGGCCAGACGTTGGCACCCATGCGGCGCATCGGAAACTCAGCCGCCGCGTTACCGGCATGACCAAAAACAACATGCGACTGAATCGCTAAAATATTTTTCACTTGTTTGCCCTGTCTGCCTTGCCATAAAAAAGGGCCGGAAACCGGCCCTGAAAGCTTACTGCCAGTTAATCAGGCAGTAGTGTTTCTTGCCGCGACGCAGCAGCGTATAGCGGTTGAACAGTTTGTCGCTGTCGCTGAAGCGGTACTCCGCATCAGACTGCTTTTCACCGTTCAGAGAGACGGCATTTGAGCCGATCATGGTACGCGCCTGACCACGGGATGGCACCAGCTCGGCTTTCACCAGCGCCTGCTGCAGATCGTCTTCTGCACTCAGCACGATGGTTGGCATACCATCCTGCGCCAGCTGCTCGAAGTCCGCTTCGGTCATGTCGCTGACGGAGCCGGAGAAGAGGCTGGCCGTGATACGTTTTGCCGCCGACAGGCCCGCTTCGCCATGCACCAGACGCGTTACCTGCTCTGCCAGCACATATTGAGCCCGTGGCGCGGTGCCGCTGTTTTTGTCCTCTTCTTCCAGCGCATTGATCTCTTCAATGCTCATAAAGGTGAAGAATTTCAGGAAGCGATAGACATCCGCGTCGGCAGTGTTGATCCAGAACTGATAAAACTTGTACGGACTGGTTTTCTTCGCATCCAGCCAGACTGCGCCGCCTTCGGTTTTACCAAATTTGGTACCGTCAGACTTGGTGATCAGCGGAACGGTCAGGCCGAAGACCTGGTTCTGATGCAGACGACGGGTCAGATCGATACCGGAGGTGATGTTGCCCCACTGGTCAGAGCCGCCGATCTGCAGGGAAACGCCGTGGCGCTCGTTCAGGCAGGCAAAGTCATAACCCTGCAGCAGATTGTAGGAGAACTCGGTAAAGGAGATACCCTGATCGTCACGGTTCAGACGCTGCTTCACCGCTTCTTTATTGATCATCTGGTTAACGGAGAAGTGCTTGCCGATATCACGCAGGAAGGTCAGCACGTTCATGCTGCCAAACCAGTCGTAGTTGTTCGCGGCGATGGCGCTGTTGCTGCCACAATCGAAGTCGAGGAACGGGGCCACCTGCTGGCGGATCTTTTCAACCCATTCACCAACGGTTTCGCTGGTATTAAGTTTACGCTCTGCGGCTTTGAAGCTCGGGTCGCCAATCAGGCCGGTTGCGCCCCCGACCAGTGCCACCGGCTTATGACCGGCATCCTGAAAACGCTTCAGGCAGAGCAGCGGTACCAGATGGCCCAAATGCAAGCTGTCAGCAGTGGGGTCAAAGCCGCAATAGAGCGAAATTGGCCCCTGCGCCAGTTTCTCTGTTAACGCGTCTTCGTCCGTCACCTGGGCGATAAGGCCCCTCTCCTGCAATTGTTGTATCAGGTTACTGCTGGTCATTACTGACTCCAAATTGATCAGACTGCACCTATGCTGGTACACAGCTTTCCGCTGAGTTGCGGAACCAAAAAAATGAGGGCTATAGCATAAAGCGCCGACGCTCTCTGTGCCAGCGCTGATAGGGGAAAACCGTGCAGATTCAGGGTGCCAGACGGTCGATTGTCCAGCCGTCGTGGTCACGCTGATAGATGAAGCGATCGTGAAGGCGATGTTCGCCGCCCTGCCAGAACTCCATCGTATGAAATTTCACCCGGTAGCCGCCCCAGAAGCTCGGCAGCGGCACATCACCCTGCTGGAACTTCTGTTTAAGCTCAAGGAATTTTCCTTCCAGGATCCCGCGCGCCGAAATCCGGCTCGACTGCTTCGACACCCAGGCACCGATCTGACTGTCGCGCGGACGGCTGTGGAAATATTTCAGCACCTCCAGCGGTGACAGTTTTTCCACTTCGCCCAGCACCATGACCTGACGCTCCAGAAAGTGCCAGGGGAAGTGCAGGCAGATGCGCGGGTTCTGTGCCAGCTGCAGCGCTTTGCGGCTGCCGAGGTTGGTGTAAAACACCATGCCCTGGGCATCGAAATGTTTCAGCAGCACAATACGCTGCCAGGGCTGCCCCGTTTCATCCACGGTAGCCACGGTCATGGCAGTAGGATCGGGCAGTTTTGCCTCACAGGCCTGGCCCAGCCACTGTTCAAACAGCGCGAGAGGATTATCCGGCAGATCCTTACGACGCAGTCCGCCGCGGGTATATTCACGCCGCAGATGGGCAATGGTGTGTAGCGTTTCGCTGTCACTCATAATGCTCGCCTATTCAGATAAAAAGTCAGCTGGCGGGTTGCAGCTCACAATCATTGACGACAACTTTATCGTTACGTTCGATAAACGCGCCGTTACCTTTGGACCAGAAAACATAGGTGCCGTCGCTATAGCGGGCGCCGGAAGCCGATACCGTCTGCTTCAGCGTCAGCGGCTGGCCATCCATGATGAAACGGACCTCCTCCTTCGCCTCGTCCAGCGTCACGGTCAGCGGCAGCGTTCCGCAGCGATAGTGCAGGGTCTGTGCTGCCGGTGGCTGTTTGTGCATCAGGCTACAGCCCGACAGCAGCAGCACCGCAGCGACAGTTAATCCTTTCAACATAAGCGGGTCTCCTTCACGAGTGAAGCTGGCATTATAAGAAGGATTCAGCGCGAAGTAAGTGAGAATTGACGCCAATCGGGCTGATGGGATCGGCCAGCATGAATTATTCCGCATTTTCAGGTGGTTGTCCGAATGCACAGCCACTATTCTCAGGCTACGCTCTATACATCTTAAGCAAGGGGAAAGAGAGATGAAATTTGATAACGAAGATGCCTTTAAGCTGGCCGTGGCGTTTATGAACCATAAAGAGAATGCCACTGTCGCCAGCAGCTACTTTAAAACCTTTATCGACACCTACCAGAAATTTGACCGCTGGCTGAGCGCATCCGACCCGGTCAGCGCGATGAAAGCGGAAAAAGCGGCCGCCAGAGCGGGCGAAGACTCTCTGCTCTGATGCGATTGCCCGGGCCGACGCCCGTCGTTTCCGGGCAGCCTGCGGACCGTGCGGAGACGGCCTCTTATCCGGCGGCGACGCCAGCCCGCCGCCGGAACAGGCCTTTGGGGCGATCGGTTTATTTTCCATCTTTGCGCTTTCGTCTATTCCGGCACGCTGCCCTGCCCGCAGCGCCCTTGTTAATCGCATACAGGTTTGCAATAAATGCGGTTTTCTTTTGTTACGCCTGCTAATTTCCACTGCAGACACTATTTTTGTTTAAAAAACCGCCACCGAAGCGTGACGGGATCAGCAAACCCGATAAAGCCGTCTATGCTGTAAATGTCTGGATAGAATTCACGGAGTTGAAAAAAATGAAAATGAAATCCCTGTCAGCTATTGCTTTGCTGGTTCTTTCTTTAGGTACGCTGGCGGGTTGCGCCTCGAATCAATCGATTAAGACCACTGACGGCCGCACGATTGTTACTGATGGAAAACCCCAGATTGATTCAGATACGGGGCTGGTTTCTTATCGCGATGCTCAGACCGGAAAAACCGAGCAAATTAATCGCAATGAGATTAGTAATATGAGTGAACTCGACAACTAATATAAGGTGAATAAGATGAAAAAAGCGCTGATTCTGCCTCTCGCCGCGTTGATCGGTATGACCGTATTAACCGGCTGCACCCGTACCAGTTATGCGATTCAGACCAATGATGGCCGGACCATCATCAGTGATGGCAAGCCTTCTGAGTCTGATGCTGGCCTGCTGGCCTACACCGATGCCAACGGTGTTAAGCAACAGATTAATAAAGCAGATGTTAAAGCCGTTTCTGAAGTTCCCCACAAATAAACACGCTGCTGTCGTCTGACGAACAAAGCCGCCCTCGGGCGGCTTTATTTTTGCCTGCAATTGCGGCGAATCGCGCACAGCGCAGATTTCATCAGGCTGCCCTTTTCATCCGGCGTCTCTGTCGCCTGCTGCGCTTAATTTGACAAAAGTAAAGAATCCCCACTTTTTGCTTATCTGAATTTCAGGCTACCTTCTTTTTTTTAACCAGCATAATTGTTCAGCTTTTGTCAGCCAGCCAATCAGCGTTTGATTTTATGCTGTGCTATTAGCTGTTTATCGTTACGCTTAAAGGTTCCCTTTATTTTTCAGCTATCCAGCTCTCCCTGCGCAATTTTACAGGGCTTTTAGTCCTGCGCTTCGTTAACTAAACTATCCGTATCGCTATTTAATCAGGAGGTAGCAGATGATTTATCACGAAAAACAGGTCGGCCATATTATTCTTGGGGAAGCCACCATTAATCTGGCTTTTGAAGAGCAGGAAATTACTCTGGCGTCGCTGATTCGGCAGCTGGGTGTCATGGCGGAGAACGAACAGAGCGATGAGCGCGTTGCGCAGATTGCCGACGCACGAAACTGGTTAAAAAGTTTTGTTGAAGCCTCTTCGCGTGACCGTGCTGAACTTAACTGGCTGGTCGAAACCGGTCAGGCACCCGCCTTCCTCAAAGATTATCGTTAACGTTTCGCGGGTCAGGCAGCCGTTGATATCCGGGTGCTCGCCCGGCTTCTGACGCGCCTGCGTCACGTTTCGCTTGCCGATTTTGCCGTTTTGCTGACCCGGCAGGCGGATATGAATAAAAATCATCCTGACATCGCTGAAATAACTGTACAGACCAATGTTTTTTGTATAACTTCGCGCCTGACTGAACGTTTTTACATCACCTCTCAGGAAAAAAATCCATGTACTCGAACCAGAGACTGCCGCGGACGGCAGACGATATTGCCCGTTATTTTAATGCGGCAAGCCTGCCTTCACAGCAAGAGACGCTGGGACAGGTGGTGGTTGAAATTCTGCATGCCGGACTGAATGTGAATCGCAAATCGATCTGCACCAAACTTCTGCTTCGGCTTGAAACCGCGTCGACAGAAGAGGAAGAGCGCCATTATCGCACGCTTATCAGCCTGCTGTTCGGGCGTTAAGCGACCGCTTTTCTGCTCTGCCGGCTCCGTTTTTCGTCACCAGCCTCACATCATTTTGCGTGGACTACCTCATGCGGCCTGACGGGTCATCAGCCTGCAGGCGGATCAGGCTGATCGGAAGCATTTCGACCTGTTGTAAGGCACGGATGCGGTGTGGAAGCTGGCGAAGAAGCCCGTTGCGAAAGTGACGGGCCGCAGATCATGGCGCGCTATTCTGCCTGAGCGCAGCATGATTATCCCAGTACTTTCAGTGCCAGTGCCAGTGTCTCCTGCTCATTCGTGACATCACTGACCTTACCTGCCACCCGCATACCAAAGGCGATGCAGAGGATCAGACCGGCTGCCGCTTCCCTGTCCAGTGTGTTATCGATGGAACCATCTTTCTGACCCAGCGCCAGCAGCGTGACCAGGAAGCGCTGGTTACGCTGAACTACATCGTTGATACGCTGTGCCAGTTCCGCATCCAGGGTCTGCAGCGCAATCGCGCTGGAAACGACGAGGCAGCCGCACCGTCCTTCTGTCGCACGAGCGGAGTCCAGATAAAACTGCAAGAGTTCAGTAACTTTTTCCCGCCCGCTGACGCAGGGTGCCAGACGACGATGCAGATCGGCGTTGCGCAGCGCCAGGTAGCGCTCGAACACCAGCAGGAATAGCGAACGTTTATCTTTAAAGGCTTTGTAGATGCTGCCTGCGGAGAGGTTCATCGCCTCACCCAGATCGGTTATCGAGGCCGCGTGATACCCTTTTTGCCGGAAAACGGTCATGGCGTGATCCAGAGCCTGTTCAATATCGAACTCTCTGGGACGTCCTCGCTCTCTGTTTTTATGCGCTGTGGCTGTCGTGATCATCGTTACCGGTCTGAGATCGTGCATTCCTGTCAAAATCGACAGCGATTCTATCTCAGGCATGGGCAACAAGTATAGATGGTCAGCGCGACAGCACGTCATCTGCCGCCGACGCGCCACAGGCCGCACTGCCTGCAAGACCCCTGTCAGCCGGTGCTGAGCGACGCCCGGCACCATCAGAGGCGAAGGCCAGACACTGCTTATTCAGATAATAACGATATCTTTACGCACGCTTTGTCCTCTTGCAGGGCGCGCTGAGCGGCATTGAATTTCATCAGCCAGAAGGTGAACTGCTTAATTAACAGGCTGGCATGATTTTCATCCTCCGCCTGGCATAAAAAAAGCCGGGTTTTTACCGTACTGCTATCGTCAATCGCGTAGATCTCATGGTCATTGTGATGGCGGGACAGGATAATCGTAGTAAAAGAGATAGCGGGCCATTGCTTTATTCTGGCTTCAAATTGCGTGAAATTCATTATATCTGCCTGGTCATGAACCTTAACAACCCGATGAAAAACCACTCATCGGACCAGGAGAAGCATAACCTCTGGCGCTATTCCGCGCGTGATAAAAAAAGCTTTTAGCGGACATGGCTACGTCAGCAACAGAGGAGGCCGGACACGCACCGGCCTAACTGCCGCCACCGGCAAATCCGCTATCCGTGTGGCACAAGGTGACAGCATCTCGTGCTTCCTCGCCAGGCCTTATTGATCCCCCTGCCCGGCAAACCAGCGTTTTCCGCTGCCGGTTTCGTTAATTTTATCCATCAGCTGCATCAGACGATGAGCGATGCATTCCTCAATATCAAAACGCTGCCAGCATGGCTTTGCTGATCGAAACAGGCAGTCAGGTGGCGTGGTTTTAAGCGCGCATTGGCCGGTCCTCAGATCGGCCTGGCAAAAATCAGGCACGATCTGATTCTGAAAATCAGGCGCGTTTTTCCATCTTTGTCCAAAACACCGCGATGCTCAGCAGCAGACAGATAATCCCACCGACGCTGAACAGCAAATCAATAGCCAGATTCAGGCTGGCATGATCCACCACCGCACCTAACAGCACGGGCACCCAGTTAGCGATATAGGCAATGACATAGAACAATGAAATCAGTTTTGCGTGACTGGCTGCAGGAGAGATCATATTTAGCAGGGTCGCACTTCCCACAAAGATGGCGCCATAGGAATATCCAGCCACAAGCAGTCCTGTGCATGCCCATACTAAAGAGTGGGTGCTGATAGCCCAGGTAAAAAACACAATCGAAATGGCCTGAGTAAAACAGCCGGCAGCGAGAGACGTGCGAGCGCTAATCCGGCGGCTCAAAATCTGACTGATACCGGCCACCATTAAGTACACCGCAATCACGTAGCCATAAACGCCCTGACTATGAATGCCGAGCAGATGCTCCGATACCGACGGTCCAATGGACAAAATACTGGCGGCAAACGCCCAACTCATAAACAGAGCGCCCGCACACAGGAAAAAACGTATGCCAGTCGCTTTCAGTCCGGCTTTAAGTGTCGTATCCGCTGAAAGAACAGATGAGGATGGCGCAACCCTGGCTTGATCATGATGATGCGCTGGCCAGCTAAAACGTAATCCGATAAGGGCAATTGCAGCCGTGCTCATAATCAGCAGAAACGGCAACGTCTGGCTGTGGAAATTGGTCTGAATCGCCACGCCGCTAAAAACGGGCCCCAGAGCCAGACCGGTGGTGAAAGAAAGCGTGGCGAGCAGAGCCGCAGCTTTACCGCCATCTTTAGGGCCAAAACGCAAAAGGGCAATATTCGCTGCACCGGTTAATGCCCCGGTTCCTACGCCCGCCAGCAGGCGTGCCATAAACAGACAGGCAAATGAATCGGCGAGTGAAAACAGCAAGGCTCCCGCGAAGACGGCCAGTAGCGCAGGCATCATCAGGCTGCGCAGGTCGGCAACTTTCCCTGCAAGATTTCCTACGCTGAATAACGCAATCAAGACACCGGCCGCATACGCGCCATAAATCATTGTCAGGCTGACGGCGGTTAAACCTAGCTGCTGTTGATAGAGGGGATAAAGCGGCGTTGGTGCACTGCTATTCAATAAAGCAGCAACCAGCGCCAGTGCAAGAAAGAATAAAACGCTCTTTTTGGAAGCAGAATTATTTTTGTCTGTCGGACGACTATCGATAGTTAACACTTCTGACATTTTTATTTCCCGAACTGTAGATAAATCAACTCTGTGCAGCTAATGCTGATTTCACAGAGCAGCAAACACATTCATGATAAAGCCTGCTTGCTCCCCATAGCAGAGGCAAGATTGCATCACAGGCATTCATTTATGCAGCTTGATAATCCGTACTCAATGTGTCGTGTTACCCTGGATACGGTTTATAACGTTACAACTCGCCAATAAGGCCAGGCCATAAACAAAATGATTAATCAGAGCTGCTGTTAATAATTCATAACTCCCGTTTTTCAACCCGCATAACCCCAACCCGACCGAAGGATAGATAACCAGTAGTGTAATCGATGAACATATCAGCCCATAAAGAGCACTTTTCGGGATCGATAGGTGAGTAAAAAACCTCACCTTCAGGAATAGCCAGCAATAAGGAAAAGCCAATGCAACGCCTGCAAAATAATGAAATAAATAGCCTGCCAGCAATCCATATTTGCTGACTGTAACTTCACCAGGACGAGAAAAAACAAAATTCCCTTGCAACCATTGCGATAACAAATTACCAATAAAATTAATATTTAATGGGGGAGTGACATTGATGATGGAGGTAAGCCTGTTTACGACATCCATACTTAGCGTAGACGTTACTCCACTCAAAAGAGTGAAAAAAATAATGGCTTTAAGATTGTTGCATATTTGCATCTTCAATTGGAATTTTACCCCCTGGCGATGGATGTTTCTTTATTGATACAAGGATACCGGACAGTGCTATACATAGCATGCCTCCTGCAGCGATTATTGATATTTTTTCGCCAAAAAAATAATAACCAATAAATGCCGTGAAAATAATTGTACTATAGGAAATAACACTCACCGTGGTTGTTTCTCCAATACTATATGCTCGCGTCATGGCTAATTGCCCAATAGTACCAAATCCACCAACTGCGATGAGAGCAATAAGTTGATTTGCCGTCGGAAAAGTGATACCAGAAACCAGACATACACCGAACCCTATAACCGCACCTGGCAATGAAAACCAGAATACAACTCTCAGGATTGGTTCCCCACATCGGGTCAATTTACTGACATTATAATAGGCAAGAGCAGTAAGCAGTCCCGAAAAAAGCCCAGCCATGATAAAAATATGGCTACTGACAGGAATGTCAGGGTGCAATAAAATCACTACCCCTAAAAAACCAAGTAAAATTGACATCAATATGCGGCGGGATGCATTTCCTTTTTGGATTAATATCATAATTAACCCTTGAAACATGGGGTTGGTATAACTTAATGTCGTGGCCATTGCCACAGGCAGGTGCATAAGAGAATAGAAACCACAATACATTGCTCCATTACCCAATGATGCACGTTTAAAATGCAATAGTGGCTCACCAGGCTTAAAAGAGATGCCTTTAAAAGACATTATTGCAGCCATGATAAGCACACTAATAAAACAGCGAAAGAAAATTATCTCAAAAAAACTCACTTCTGTTGACAGCACCTTGATTTCTGCGTTCATTAATGAAAAGAAAACACAGGCTAGCAGCATCCATAAAATAGCCATAAGCGTACTGCATCTCCAGTTAATCAGGATTTTTATCGTTTGCAATTTGAGTTGTAAGCAGTGTATTTTTTGAACATGCAAAAAAGACCAACATGCCTGCTCCCTCACGGCCAGAAACCCCCTCATGAACTGAGTTCACCGTGTCACTAAAAGTCTCGCCTTCAGAGAAGGTCATTTTTTTTCCTGAGTTCTTCATAGTGAGTGTTACATTCCCATGCGTCATATAGACTGTACTTATACACGCATGGTAGTGCCATGGAAGAACATGTTCAGGAGCAACTTCCACTTTCAAAACGGTGATTTCAGGCGTACCGCCAGGGTAAGCATGATAGACATCACCATTCCATGATCGCTCGGTTTTCAATAGTATGTTTTTTTCAACGCCCTCTTTCGCTATTGCTATATTGATACTGAGTATGGCGGCAAGTGTAATTATTGAACTTCGGAAATTAAACATAATGATTCCCCAACTATTTTATTCCTGCGGTAACGCAGAAACCGCCTGCGCCGCGATTCGTGCTTCATAAGCCGTTACGCTTTGTGAGTAGTAACGATTCGGCGTGCTATGATTACCGACAACAATTTCGATCAGGAAAGGTCCGGGATGTTCCTTCGCTGCGTTTACGGCTGTGCTTAATTCTGCCAGGTGTTTAACGCAAGTGGCTGTAACACCCAGGCTTGTCGCAAAGCCGACCCAGTCATGAGTGGGAAGCCGGGTAAAGTCCGCAGAAATACCGCGTTGATGCAATGTATCAATGTGCATAGCGCCGTGGGCCTGGTTGTTTATCACCACAAACAGCGTTTTAATGCCGTAACGTGCAGCCGTCTGAATTTCTATACCGTGCATCAGCATGCAGCCATCACCAGTCACCACCATACAAGGCCGCTCTGGCTGGGCAAGTTTAATACCGATACCCGCGCAGATAGCCCAACCCATGGGGGCAAGCTCGCTGGAAGTATGATAGTCACCAATGCCGGTAGCGGACCAGTAGTGGGCCATAAAGATTCTATGTGCACCTGAATCAACAACAACATTAGTATCTTCAGGCATAAGATTGCGTAAATAGTGGACGACATCACCAGCAAATAAGTGTTTATCCTCTTCGTCCTGTTTGGTAAACAGCGAGGTTTTAGAAACCGTTAATGATAATTTACGAACATCAGATATCCAGCGCGAACGCTTCTGTTTAGCCGCTAACAAAAGCGTGTTTCTCCCTATCCTGCTACTGACAAGGTAATCCAGGGTTTTGCTAAGATTAGAGAATATATGAATATCAGGTTGATAATGTGAGCAGTTTTTTTGGAAATCATCATCAATAAATATTAACGTTTTATTACCGTGCAGTTCAGGGCACCAGTTAAGGCTATCTCGCTGTGTTAAATCACTGCCTAAAACAATTAAAACATCTACAGCAGGATCGTTGATAGTTTTTATCGCGCGTGTATGTCCAGCGAAACCATACAGACCAAGGGCTAAAGGATGTTTTTCAGGAAAAGCCCCTTTACCTGAAAGTGTAGTCGCTACCGGAATGGAAAATTTTTCGGCTACGTTTTTTAGGAAGGTCGCATCATGGCAATTGTTAACACCACTACCTGCCAGTATGGCGACATTAAAGTCGCGGCAAAGATAATCGTGAATAAGCACATCCAACGCGCAAGTATCAATAGCAAATCCATGCCGAATACTTTTTATCTTTACTGAATGATCTTGTTGAGGTTCTTTTTGAATGTTTACGGGTATATTTAAATAGGCGCAACCTTTCCTCTGAACATTAAGCTGGTCGAAGGTTCGTCGCATTTCATGATTAAAAACACAAGGCGTCTTTATTTCAATAGCACTGTTAACTAAAGGTTTCACAACAGATAACTCATCAAGTCCGCCATTACTACCATCCTGAAAGGCGCCCTGTGCTTCGTGATAAGTCGCTACGCCGCCAGTAATATAGAGCACAGGTATTCTGTCAGCCCGAGCCGCTGCCATCGCCGGTAAGAAATTCATTGTACCAGGCCCTGAGATACCTAAACAAACACCAAATCTTCGGCTACCTCGGGCATAACCGTCAGCCATAAACCCGCAGGCAGTTTCATGTGCCCCCATAATCCCGACAATCGATGTTTTTTCCAGCGCCTTAACAATTGGATAAATCAACTTACCAGGCACTAAAAAAATGTGACTAATTTGCTTATTCTGTATTTCAGCAATAAGGACCTCAGCACAATTCAAAGCAACATCTGTTCGGCTATTTTTTCTTTCAACAACTTTATCTGAATTAAACGTCGGGCAGGTAGTGTTAAAAAAATCATCTTCAAATAATTTCATTTTCTAAATCCATTAGAATAAAAATAAAGACAATCAGCATTAATGAGGAAAAAATGTGCGTTATATGGGAGGCTTCACATAACAAAACGCATCGCACCTATATCCAAAAAACGGCCCATCATAGTCACAATTTGAAATTTTTAAAGTTGCATTAATGCTTCACAATAATGCAAAAATACTTATAATTTCATAGTGCTTTTTATGATATGACTTATGATTTCTGATGCTTTTTTGATCAATCTGAAGATGTGCGTTTAGTTATAAATAACATGGAGCAGTAGATGAACTGGGATGATGTTCGTTTTTTCCTCGCATTAGCGAGACAAAAAACGTTGCGGGGTGCCTCAAAATCGTTAAACGTCGATCAGGCAACAGTCGGACGCCGTATCGCAGCGTTCGAAAGCGCGCTCAGTTCCCGGTTATTTATACGTACGCCTCGCGCTTTCACGCTGAGCGAGTTTGGCGAGCAGGTGATGGCAGAAGCCAGTGCGATGGAAAGTGCCATGCAGGCGATGAGCCGCAAAGCCGCCTGCAGCGATAGCATCCCTGCAGGTAACGTGCGCATCGCCAGCACAGACACACTCGCCACCATGTTTGTCATACCTGCCATTCAGCGCCTGCGTGAACAATACCCGGACATCACCGTAACCTTACTGACCGGAATAGGTTTCTCCGATATCTCGTACCGCAGTGCGGATATCGCTATTCGTGGTGCCCGACCTGATTCTGAAGAGTTAATCGTTAAACGACTAGCGACCATTGCTATGGGGCTTTATGCCAGCCAGCGCTATTTTGAGCGGCTCGGAGAACCGCAGCAAGAAAGCGGATTAACGGGTCATCAACTGGTTATGTTTCCGGCTGACATGGTGCCACGTCATCGACAAAACCTGTGTGGCTTTGCAGTAAACAGCCAGCAAGTCGTGCTGGAATGTAATACACAACTGCTGATGCAGTCCGCAATTAAACGCGGGATTGGCATCGGCCTGCTCTCGACATTTTTAGCTGACTGCGATCCGCAATTAATCCCGGTATTTCCCGAAAAACGTGACCCGGTGGATATCTGGCTGGTGCTCCATCCGGATCTACAAAAAGTTGCACGCATCAGGGCCGTGATTACGGCGCTGGAGCAGTGCTTTGCGGAAGAAACCCGGGCAAGAGACATTTAGCAGACCTCGCGGTTTCAGTAGCCGGGAAAATGATCCGGCCTACTTAACCGCAACTACCGGCAAATCCGCTATCCGTGTAGTGTAAGCAGGTGACAGCATCTCACGCTTCATTGCCCAGGCCTTATTGATCCCCTGCCCGGCAAACCAGAGTTTTCCGCTGCCAGTTTTGTTAATTTTATCCATCAGCTGCATCAGCTCCTGGCTGTTGCGGCGTGGCTGATGCTCATCAAACAGATCAAGCTGGGCCACGCCCTGACTGAAAAAATCCCCCAGCACAATGCCCGCCTTGATATAGCGATATCCCTTAATCCAGATGTTATCCAGACACGCTAGTGCAACGTTGATGATGTCGCGGGTGTCCTGCGTCGGGATCAGCAGCTTCTCTATAGACTGATTGCCATAAAAGGGTTCGTCAGTCGCGTGCGGGCTGGTGCGCAGAAATACCCCTATCTGACGACAATACTGGTTCTCGCGACGCAGTTTCTCTGCCGCGCGCTCCGCATAGGCACAGACGGCTTCGCGCATCTGGTCATAATCGGAGATGCGGCTGCCAAACGAACGTGAACACATGATTTGCTGCTTATCCGGTGTCACTGATTCCAGTTCCAGGCAGGATTCGCCACGCAGTTCTCTGACGGTGCGCTCCATCACCACGCTGAACTGTTTGCGAATGGATTCGGTGCTTTGATCGGCCAGATCTTTCGCCGTCATGACGCCCATGGCGTTGAGTCGTTTGCCGATTCGGTGCCCCACGCCCCAGACGTCAGCCACATCGACCAGTGCCAGCAGCTTTTTCTGTCGTTCGGGGTCCGATAAATCGACAATGCCGCCGGTTTTACTCCACTTTTTGGCCGCAAAATTCGCCAGTTTTGCCAGCGTTTTGGTCTGTGCAATGCCGACGCCGACGGTCAGATGGGTCTCTTTGCGGATCCGTTCTTTGACCTGTCGGCCAAAGGTCTCCAGCGCTATGCAGTTCTGCACGCCGGTGAGATCCATAAACGCCTCGTCGATCGAGTAGATTTCTACCGAGGGGGCCATCTCTTCGAGGATGGTCATCACCCGATGGCTCATGTCGGCATAGAGCGCGTAATTTGAGCTGAAGACCTGTACCGCGTGACGCGTCAGCTCTTCGCGCATTTTAAAATAGGGTGCACCCATTTTAATGCCAGCTTTCTTTGCCTCGGCGCTGCGCGCAATCACACAGCCGTCATTGTTCGACAGCACCACCACCGGTTTGCCTTTCAGATCGGGCCGGAAAACGGTTTCGCATGATGCATAGAAGCAGTTCACATCGACCAGCGCGAACATGGTCAGTGCGTCGCTTTAATCACAAAGGTAACAACACCAAACACTTCCAGCACATCTTCGGTCTGAATAGCGATCGGTTTGAATTTAGTATTCATCGGCATCAGTTGCAGGCAGGGATGAAGCTGAAGACGCTTAACGGTAAATTCGCCGTCGACGGCGGCGACCACGATATCGCCATGGGCGGCGGTAAGGGAACTGTCGACCACCAGCATATCGCCATCGTTGATGCCCGCCTCAATCATCGACTCGCCGCTGACGCGGACAAAATAGGTGGCGCTGGGATGCTGGACCATCAGCGCATTCAGGTCGATGCGCTGTTCAACATAATCCTGCGCCGGTGAGGGAAAGCCGCACGGGACACGTTCGATATAGAGCGGCAGCGGCAGGATAGCGAGCATGTCCGCAGGTTTAATGAATTCCACAATGTTACTCCTTTTTCCATGTTACTGTATATAAATACAGTAATAGCTATTTCCCCCTTTAATCAAGTGCTCTGGCCCTTTTTTAAGTAAAACACCTGATGACCCGACACTTTTTTTTAATCGCTGTTTTTTCAGTGCCGGGATAGTAAACAAAATCGGGTTACTTTCAGCGCAGCGGCAACATATTGCTCTGCCTTGCTCACAGTAACGCCTCTTATAAATTACGCCGTGAATTATTCTGACTTAAGGAAAATCTGACATCTGCTTTCCGGTTCAGACAGACGTTTGAATATAGAGGGTGAGAGGGTTATTCTGCCTTTTTTCAGGCATGGAGGAGTTATGGCAGACGACGATCGCATCAGAAAGCTGGAAGAGACGGTAGCGCAGTTAACGGTGGAGACCACGGTATTAAAAGCGATACTGGGCCAGCAAATAGCGCTGAATAATCTCAACTACAAAGGGAAATTTGACGATGTGCTGGCGGCACTGGCAAAGGAATATGCTGAGCGCGGGCTGGAGGAAGGGAATAATCAGGCCATCCATGATGCCCTGCGGCAGTATATTAAGTATGAGCCTCCCGGCATGGAATAAATGCCCTTCCGGCAGCGCCCGCCTGCCGGATGTTACCGGCGCGGCTGAACGCTGCTCCGGCCCAGCGTAAATACGTCAGGCGCACCTCCCGGATTTACACTCCGCTGTCACTCTCCAGCGCATCCTGAATCGCATCAGCCAGATTCGCTATTTCATTCGCCACAGCCTGCAGATCCCAGGAGGTCTTCGAGCCGGTTGCAGACGTTGAGGCGCTGACGGACTCTTTTGCTACAGAGAGCGCAGCCGCAACAGCGATCGCGCGTTTATGTTGTTCCTGGGTGATACCTGCCGGAGGGAGTGCAAAATAGTCGTGGACCATGATCGTTTCCTTGCAATGGATAAGGGGGTCAACCTTAGCGGTCTGAACCGGAGGTGTGAAGCGAATTATGCTGCGCCGCGTACCGGATGGACAGGAATGCGACAGCCGGACGCGATCCTGCACATTTTCCGCCCTGAAACCTGTACAGGTTTTGCTGCAATCCGCCGTCAGCAAGAGTGTTCAGCATCCCGTTATAACGATTAAAAAACTTCACTATCGTTAACGCAACATTGTCACTCTGACGAAAATTAATTTTAAGTAATTGTATTTTAATAACTAAACCAGGGTTTCTCACGTACGCTTTTAAAGTTGCATTCTGAATACACCACCGACCAGAAAAAATTTTTCCAAATTTTATTGTACAACTTTGCCTTTCTTGTATAACTTTACGTCGTGATGTTAAATCACTTGTAACGAAAGGTGCATTGCACCGCATCTGAAGGTGTTGTGGATTTCCACCTTCAGATGCAATTTTTTTTGCAACGCCGTTTAGCGGATCGCAATCAACCTGTCTCCCCCAATTTTTTATGAGGCCTGACCATGCAAACAACGATGAATACAGAGTCTCAGATTTCAGATTACTTCATGAACTCTGGTACCGCGCTGAGCACCGAACAGCAGGTGATTACTGCCGTCCATGCCGAACTCGCTCGCGCAAAAGCCCACGTCTCCGATAAAGATATCGTGCTGGGCCTGATTCACCACCTGGAGAGCGAACGTGATGTGATGAAGCAGGATATTTACCGTCAGGCGCTTGAACACGTTCTTCAGCGCGCGTCGGTGACCAGCAACAGCTGATAACCTGTGTCTGTTATGAGGGAACGCGAATTAGCATGGATGCATTTCCCGACCGGAATCGGCCCCATTTTTTGGGGCTTTTTTATTTCCGCCCTTTGCAGCGCCTGCCCCCTTCCCGGCACCAATCTGACACCGCACGTATAACCTTATATCGCTCCGCTTAAAGGCTATTTTGCCGATTATTTCACCATTAATCCCGGTTAATTGCTCTCGTTCCGCTTTATTTATCCGTTATCTGTGTCCAGGCTTTTTCTGCATTCACTGCAAACACAGACGAGGAAAATAATCATGTTTCATCATTCATCAAAACTTCAATTTCCGGTTCGTGTGGAAAAGCCCGACCCTGAGTTTGCCATGCTGCTCCAGCAGGCCATCGGTGGCGTCGAGGGTGAGATTCGTGTAGCGATGCAATATTTTTTCCAGGCGATGGGCGCTCGCGGCGATGTCCGGATCCGCGATCTGCTGATCTCGACCGCGACGGAAGAGCTGAGCCATATCGAAATGCTGGGCTACGCCGTGGCACTCAACCTTGAAGGCGCCCCGCTCTCTTATCAGGAAGCGTCGGCGAAAGATCCGGTGGTCAACGCCATTCTGGGCGGCATGAATCCGCGCCATATCCTCTCCTCGGGACTGGCGGCGATGCCGGTGAACGCCAACGGCATGCCGTTTGATATGAGCCATATCTACGCCTCCGGCAACGTGGCCGCCGACATGCTGGCGAACGTTACCGCAGAAGCGACGGGCCGCGTGCTGGCGACCCGGCTCTACAATATGACCGAAGATAAGGGCATGAAGGATTTCCTCTCCTTCCTGATCGCCCGTGACACCCTGCACCAGCAGCAGTGGCTGGCCGTCATCGAAGAGATGGGTGGCCTGAACGCCTCGCTGCCGATCCCGAACAGCTTCCCGCAGGAGCATGAGGCGCAGGAGCACGCCTATTATTGCCTGAACACCTCGCTGGATAAGCCGCTGCCGGAAGGCCGCTGGAGCAGCGGCCCGGCTTACGATGGCCGGGGTCACTTCAGCGCGAAACAGCAGCCCGATATTCTGGGCGACGAGCCGCTGCTGGGTAATGCCCGTCCCGGCTCCGGCGCTCAGTCCGAGCAGATTGACGGCATCACCCCGCCGAAACCCTGATCGCTCTCCGGTCCGGGCCTGATGCCCGGACCGGATTACCCTGTCTTTTATGGAGGAAACGTCATGTCATCTACTCAGCGTCCACAGCCCCCTTTCGCAGAGCAGCAGCAGAGCTGGCCTGGCAGCACGGCCGCGATGCAGCCTCAGCCCGACCACGGTGAAGAGAGCTATCAGGGTTCAGGCCGGCTGGCGGGTAAAAAAGCGATTATTACCGGCGGCGACTCCGGCATCGGCCGGGCGGTCGCCATTGCGTTTGCCCGCGAGGGTGCCGATGTGCTGATCTCTTATCTTGATGAGCATGAGGATGCGCAGGATACTGCCCGGCTGGTGGAGGCGGCGGGCCGGAAGGCGCTGCTGGTGCCTGGCGACATTACCGAGGCGTCACACTGCAACGCGCTGGTTGACCAGGCCGTCGAGGCGTTTGGCGAAATCCATATTCTGGTGAACAACGCGGCCTATCAGATGACGCGCGAATCGCTGGATGCAATCAGCGATGATGAGTTCGATCGGACGATGAAGACCAACCTCTATGCGATGTTCTACCTCAGTAAAGCGGCCACGCGGCATATGCCAGCAGGCGGCTCGATCATTAATACCGCCTCAATCAATGCCGACCAGCCGAAACCAAAGCTGCTCGCCTACTCCGCCACCAAAGCCGCGATTGTAAACTTCTCCGGCGGCCTGGCGGCCCTGCTGGCTGAAAAAGGTATCCGGGCCAATGCGGTCGCGCCTGGCCCGATCTGGACGCCGCTGATCCCGTCAACCATGCCGGTTGAACAGGTGAAAAATTTCGGCAGCGAAGTGCCGCTGCAGCGTGCCGGTCAGCCTGCGGAACTGGCACCCACCTATGTGATGCTGGCCAGCGATGAGGCCAGCTACATTTCAGGGGCCACCATCGCCGTGACGGGCGGCGTTGCCATTATTTAACCGGCTGTTCCCCGGCCGATTCCGCCTGCGGATCGGCCACCAGCTGCTGCGCTATTCCCCACTGGTAGAGCGGCTCCCGCGCCAGATTCTTCATTTTCACTTCACACATGATGTCGAAATCCCGGAACGACAGCGCCCACGCATTCAGCGTCGGATTAAAGAAATAGTCGGAGTGCGCTCGCAGTTTGCTTTTGCTCACCCCCAGCTGCTGCTGATCGGGCCAGCCCTGCGCCGGAATAATCCCCTCCTGCGAAATCGAATAGTGCAGCACCGGCCGGACGCCGCGCCAGGAGTCGATGACGCTCGCCACACGCGCATCATCGGGCTGGATAAATTCGCTCTCTTTTACCCAGTGGTGATGGATATCCAGCACTACCGGACAGAGCGGGGCCGCCTGCAGCACATCATCCAGCGAGCAGGAGATTTCATCGTTTTCCACCGTCAGCATCAGCCGCGCTTCCGGGCTGAGCCGGTTAAACGACTGCTTAAAGCCGTCGAAGCCCGCCTTGCCATTCATATGGATGTTAATTTTAAAATCCTGGAAGGTTTTACCGTAGCCCATCAGGCAGGCGCAGAGAGTGTGATACTCCACATCCTCCAGCGCCCGCGTCACCACATCAGGGTTGTCGGAGGCCAGCACGGTATACTGCCCCGGATGGAATGAGAGCCGGATCTGGTGCGCCCGCGCCAGCTCGCCACAGCGGGCAAACTGCGAATAGAGCGCCGGCAGAAATTCAGCAAACAGCGGTGCGGCTTCGGGCACCGTGTAGAGGGGCAGCAGGTCGCTGCCGATACGCATCATCCTGAGTGACGGCGGCAACGTCGCCAGCTGCTCCAGCGTCAGGAAGAGATGATTGAGATTGGTTACGGCGATCTCATACAGCAGCTGGTAGCGTTCGTCGTGCGATAAACTCAGAAAGCGTTTACGGGTGGTCGCGCGAAACGGAAAAAACTGTTTCCCCTCGGGGTTAAGATACTTACATGCAAAGCCTAATTTCATGTCTGCTCCTGATTTATGCTTATCAGAAGTGTAACAGGCCGCTGGCGACCAGCCAGTCGTGAGCCACGGCGTTGAGCGGAATAGCCGCAGGAGGCGTACTTATACAGGGTGAGACGTGCCGGCGCGGCGCGGGCGAAGCGGCTGCCCGCCCCAGTGTGCGGCAATCGCGTCGGGCCGGACCCTCCGGTCTGGAAAGTGTGTGGAAACCTTTCTGACGGCTGACCGGGCCGCAAAGCGTACCCGATCAGGATCGTGAGAAAGCCGCGCCCGGCCACGCTTAACCCGCCGTGTTGCACGGATTGGTCGGGCCGCTGCCCTGCTCAGTGATGCAGCATCTCCTCCACGACCTGCGCATTGGTCATCTGATAAGGGTACCAGGTCGGCCAGTTCTCCATCTCCGTCAGCAGAGCCTGCTGCGACACGTTGCCCATAAAGATATGGAAATGCGCAGACTTGCGCGGGCCGATGGTGTGGTCGCTGAACTGCACATATCTGGGCGCTTTGCTGTCCGCATCCTGGCACTCAAACAGGTAACGCACCCCTTTTTTGCCTGACGTATAGGTCAGAATTTTATGGCCCGCGTAGCGGTAGTGACAGGCGCTGACCTGCTCCCCGACGTGAAACTCCATGACACCGTTTTCGATGCCGATCGTCGTAACGTTAGTGGCGTAGCCTTTGCGGTAATAGGCTTTAATCTCCTCTGCCGTTTTACCGAGCGTCTGCTGCGCTTTCTTCTGCCAGACCGGGTCCAGCTCTCCGCTCTGCAGCAGCGGATAGACCGACTGCCACAGTCCGTCCCAGTCAGAGAGCGGACGATCTTTCACATCGCTGTCAGCAAAAACGCCTTCTGCCGCCTTCTGCTCCATCGCAGAGAGCGGTTTTCCATGCGTATGCGTGCCGTGCGCCAGCGCCTGCTGGCTGATTAACAGCGCCCCGATGACCCCAATCCACTGACCTGTCAGATTTGCCACAACCCCATCCTCACTCATCGTTACAATTGCGCAAAATGTTATGATATAACATTTCCAAACTCAACGAAAAGTTTCCGGCTGTGACGTTAATTTTGTTTAACCATTTTCAGCCCTTTCCGGCCTCTGCGCTGACCTGCTGGCGGACAACGCCGGAACGTCAGCAGACCGGATTATTCGTATGGCGGGCGCGGCCTGACCCGCCGCTAAGCCAGACGGTTCGGGCATCGATAAGCGTAGCGACAGGAGAGGTGCAGAGATAAGCGGCGGTTTCTGTCCGGATAAAAAAGGAACGTGTGCGGCGGTTAAATGGCCGGTTAACCCTCACGATTGTTCAGGTTGTTCTATATTTAGTGTCGTTGAAAGTTAAATAACCGCTGGAGCATGGATTAATGTCGAAAGATACAGAGAAGAAACCCCTGAGCGAACGTGCGCCCACCACCGGTCCCGAATCCTCAGAGCCGGGTCTGGGATCGCTGGCACCCAAAGATGGTTCACATCAGCCACCCGCTGAACCGACACCGCCCGGCAAACAGCCTACCGCACCAGGCAGCCTGAAAGCTCCGCAGACACACAACGCCAAACTCGACCAGCTTGAAGCCAGCCGTAAAAACGGCACCCATCAGGCCCTGACCACCAATCAGGGCACGCGCATCGCCAACGATCAGAACTCCCTGACCGCCGGGTCGCGCGGTCCGACGCTGCTGGAAGACTTTATTCTGCGCGAGAAAATCACGCACTTTGACCACGAGCGTATTCCCGAGCGTATCGTCCACGCCCGCGGATCGGCCGCCCATGGCTATTTCCAGCCTTACCGCTCACTGAAAGATCTGACCAAAGCGCAGTTCCTCAGCGACCCGGAGCAGATTACCCCCGTGTTTGTCCGTTTCTCCACGGTTCAGGGCGGTGCCGGTTCCGCGGATACCGTGCGTGATATTCGCGGTTTTGCCGCCAAGTTCTACACCGAAGAGGGCGTTTTCGATCTGGTCGGCAACAACACGCCGGTCTTCTTTATTCAGGATGCGCATAAATTCCCTGACTTCGTGCATGCCGTTAAGCCGGAACCGCACAACGAGATCCCACAGGGCCAGAGCGCCCATGACACCTTCTGGGACTACGTCTCTCTGCAGCCGGAAACCATGCACAACGTGATCTGGGCGATGTCTGACCGTGGCATCCCGCGCAGCTACCGCACCATGGAAGGCTTTGGTATCCACACCTTCCGTCTGATCAACGCCGAAGGCAAAGCCACCTTTGTCCGCTTCCACTGGAAGCCGGTGGCCGGTAAAGCCTCGCTGCTGTGGGATGAGTCGCAGAAACTCACCGGTCGCGATCCCGATTTCCACCGTCGCGACCTCTGGGAAGCGATCGAAGCCGGTGATTTCCCGGAATATGAGCTGGGCCTGCAGCTGATCCCGGAAGAGGATGAGTTCAAATATGACTTCGATATTCTCGATGCTACCAAGCTGATCCCGGAAGCGCTGGTGCCGGTAGAGATCGTTGGCAGGATGGTGCTTAACCGCAACCCGGACAACTTCTTTGCGGAAACCGAGCAGGTGGCGTTCCATCCGGGCCATATCGTGCCCGGTCTGGACTTCTCCAACGATCCGCTGCTGCAGGGCCGTCTCTTCTCTTACACCGACACGCAGATCAGCCGCCTGGGCGGGCCGAACTTCCATGAGATCCCGATCAACCGTCCAACCTGCCCTTACCACAACTTCCAGCGTCAGGGGATGCATCGTCAGGATATCGATACCAATCCGGCGAACTACGAGCCGAACTCCATCAACGATAACTGGCCGCGTGAAACCCCACCGGCGGCGAAAGGCGGCGGCTTCGAGAGCTATCAGGAGCGTGTGGAAGGCCATAAGGTGCGTGAGCGCAGCCCGTCGTTCGGTGAATACTACGCCCAGCCGCGCCTGTTCTGGAACAGCCAGACGGCGTTCGAGCAGCAGCACATCATCGGGGCCTACTCGTTTGAGTTAAGTAAAGTGGGCCGAGCCTATATTCGCGAGCGTGTCGTGGACCATCTGGCGCGCATCGACCTGAAACTGGCGCAGGGCGTGGCGGATAACCTGGGTATCGCGCTGACCGACGAGCAGCGCAACATTCAGCCGCCTGCGGCGGTGAACGGCCTGACTCAGGATGAGAGCCTGAGTCTCTACGCCGTGCCGGGCGGAGAGATCAAAGGCCGCCAGGTGGCGCTGCTGCTCAGCGACGGCGTGAAAGCCGCAGATGTGCTGGCCATCCTGCAGGCGCTGAAGGCGGAAGGCGTCCACGCTAAGCTGCTGGCGCCGCACATGGGTCAGGTGCGGGCCGATGATGGGTCAGTGCTGCCGGTGGATGCAACCTTCGCCGGTCTGCCGTCACTGACCTTTGATGCCGCGATCGTGCCGGATGGCAATATCGACGCCCTGCTGTTAAGCGGCGATGCCCGTTACTTCCTGCTGGAAGCCTACAAGCATCTCAAGGTGATCGGCCTGGTGGGCGACGCACGCCGCTTTAAAGCGCAGTTCGGCCTCAACGATGGCGATCAGGAAGAGGGGATCGTGGAAGGTGATTCGGCAGAGCGCGCGCTGATGTCTGCGTTTACGCAGGCGATGAAGGCGCACCGCGTCTGGTCACGCAGCCAGAAGGCGCAGTCGGTTCCGGCCTGACAGATTGCGTCAAAGAAAAACCGCCCTCCGGGGCGGTTTTTTTATGCCATCGCGGGATCTCCGCCGTTGTCAGAAGCTCTGCCAGTTATCATTGTCCGTCACGGCGACAGGCTGACGGGCTGGCACGACCAGCGCCTTCGCCACCGGCGCGGCGGAGAACGCTGCCCGCAGGCTGCTGGTTTTAAAGACTGAGACCGTTTTGCGCAGCGTACTGGCCTGATCCTCCAGCGAGGCGGCGGCCGTGGCGGACTCTTCCACCAGCGCGGCATTCTGCTGCGTTACCCCATCCATTTCCGAGACCGCAATGCAGACCTGCTCAATGCCGCGGGTCTGCTCTGTGGAGGACGCCGCGATCTCTTCGATCAGCTGCGTTACCCGGCTGACCGACTTCACGATGCTCTCCATCGCCACGCCCGCCTGAGAAGCATGACCGGCGCCGGTTTTGATGCGCTCGGCGGAGCGCTCGATCAGCCCACGGATCTCCTGCGCCGCACTGGCGCTGCGTCCGGCCAGCGAGCGGACTTCCCCCGCCACTACCGCAAATCCCCGGCCCTGCTCACCGGCGCGCGCGGCTTCCACGGCGGCGTTCAGCGCCAGAATATTGGTCTGGAAGGCAATGCTGTCGATAATGGCGGTAATCCCGGCGATCTGGCTGGAACTTTCGCTAATCTGATCCATGTTTGCGATAACCCGGGCAACGGTTTCGCCCCCCTGCTGCGCCGTGGCTGACGCCTCTTTGGATACCGTGGTGGCCTGCTGCGCATTGTCCGCGTTGAGTTTCACCGTAGACGTGAGCTGCTCCATGCTTGCGGCGGTCTGTTCCAGCGCGGCCGCCTGCTGCTCGGTACGGGAGGAGAGATCGGTGCTGCCGGCTGAAATTTCCGCCGCGCCGGTAAAGATAGAGCGGGTCGCCTCATCGACTGAAGTGATGGTCACCACCAGCGCGTCACGCATCTGCTGCAGCTCCTGCGTCAGCAGCCCCATTTCGTTACGGCCTTCCGGCTGGATCGTCGCAGTGAGATCGCCCGCAGAGATGGCGCGCATATGGCCGGTCAGCCTGGCCAGCGGGCCAATCAGCAGTTTCTGCAGTCCGATCCAGACCGCCACGCCGATCACCGCGGTGATGAGGCCGATAGTCAGCAGCGCCCAGAGCGCATCCGTCAGGCTGCGCTGGTTATGCAGAGAGGTATCTTTCATCAGCTGGATGTTCACCGCCCGCCAGGCTTCATAGGCGCTGTCGAGCTGATCCTGTGCCGCCTGCGCCTCCAGATTGCCGTAGGCCGGATAGTTGCCCTGCTTCAGGAAAGTAACAGAGGCCAGCATGGTGTCACGCATCTGCTTATAGGCGGTTTCAACCTGCGCCGACTGCGCCTCACCCTGCCCGGCTCTGCGCGGCATCGCCTGCCACGCGCTGAAATCCGCATTGGCCCTTTCCGCTGACTGTTGTGCCTGCTCCAGCAGCGCCGCCATCGCCGCCAGCGATTTAGGGTCCTGCTGATTTTTCAGGAAACGGATCGCCACGCGGTTGATGGTGACGCGGGTTTTGATCAGGGTTTTAACCGCATCGCTCAGATGCTGCTGCTGCAGCGTCAGCTGTTCGGCCGCCACAAAGTTTTTATCGGCCTTCGCGACGCCGTTATAAAACAGAAAACCGGTCAGGGTGAGTAACGTAATAAAAATGGCCAGTACGGCCAGAATGCCGTGTGTAATTTTAAGATTTTTTAGCATGTCGGGAGGCTCATGTCAGAGGAGATAAGATCGTTATCGGCCAGTGCGCCATTTATCTGAGCATCGGCGTGCAGACGATGCCGCACGCATCGCCAGCGACAGAAAAAAGCGCGGCGGCAGAACCTGAGCGCATTCGGCGCTTAACAACCGCCCCCCCGCTGTGGTTGAATTCGCCCCTCCTCTTTTTCGTACGTGGTTATCATGCATTACATTCAGAGTCTGACGAGTTTTATCGAGGGAAACCGGGTGCTGTCGATCAGCTTCAGCCTGCTGCTGCTGGTGATGGCGGGCATGATCACGCACCTGATCTGCAAATTCTTCATCGTCAAAGTGATCAGGAAGGTCTTTTTCAGCAGTCATAAAAAGGGCGTGCCGCTGGATAAAGACATCCGCCTCTCTCAGAAACTGTCAAACTTTGTGCCGGTGATTGTGGTCTACAATTTTTTGCAGTTTATGCCGGGCCTGCCTGAAAATCTGAAAGTGGCCATTCAGACCATCTGCGGCATCCTGTTCTTTATCTATCTCTCGATCTTCTTTAATGAAGTGCTGGAGATCGTTAACAACTCCTATTCGCGCAAGTCCAAACGCAAAAATCACTCGATCAAAGGCTATATCCAGATTGGTAAAATCCTGGTGCACATCATTGCCGCGATCATGATTCTGGCGATCATGTCCAACAAGTCACCGGCGATTATTATCTCCTCGCTGGGTGCGGTGGCCGCCGTGCTGATGCTGATCTTTCAGCATACGCTGCTGTCGCTGGTGGCCAATATTCAGCTCTCCTCCAACGACGTGCTGCAGCTGGGCGACTGGATCGAGATGCCGGACAGAAACATCAGCGGCGAGGTGATCGATATTGCGCTGCACACCATCACCATCCGCAACTGGGACAACACCCTGTCGCGCATTCCGACCAAAAATTTCCTGACCGAGACCTACACCAACTGGCAGGCGATGTTCTCTTCAGGCGCACGCCGCATCATGCGCAGCTTCTGGCTCGATCAGAAGTCGATTACCTTTGTGAATCAGGAGATGCTGCAGGCGATGAGCCAGATCCGTCTGGCCGGTGAAGCGATAACGGAGCTGCTGGATGGACGCGATATCAGCGCCGTCGGCGACCGCTGGTTTATCGAAAACAACATCACTAACCTGATGGTGTTCCGTAAATTCCTGACCGCCTGGCTGGCGCAGCGTGATGATATTCAGAAAGAGATGTATATCGTGGTACGGCCGCTGAAGCCGTCGCCGGAGGGGTTGCCGGTGGAGGTCTACTGCTTTACCTCGTCAATTTACTGGGCCGACTATGAGAATACCCAGGCTGCGATTTTTGAGTACATCACGGCGATGACCCGTTTCTTTTCGCTGCAGATCTATCAGCATCCGGCAGGCTCCGATTTTGCCCGACTGGCGCAGCCGCGCGCCGACAGCCGGGAGACGCAGCAAAACGGCGGATGCTAGCCGGTGATGCCGGTGGCATCAGACGCCACCGGGCAGCGCCACAGCCGGGCCGGTTAACTTTTGCTCAGCGCATAATTCAGTACCCTGTCATTTTTCATCTGGACGGTCAGCGTCTGCCCCTCGGTGGTATTCAGGGTGCGCGCCTCGCTGTAGGTCCACTTCAGCAGCCGCTGCCCGTCGGTGTAAGGCGTTTCACTGTCTGGCTGACCAAACAGCGCGATCAGCTGCGCCCGGCTGGTCTGACCGGCATGAATATGCTGCAGATTACCGCTGTCCAGCCGGTGTCCGACCCGGTTAGAACAGGCGGAGAGCAGCAGCAGCGCAGCGAACAGAACGCATTTCCTCACGTCATTTCCTTTTCAATGTTCAGCGGCGCCGATCCTGCGATGTGACTGGCGCCATCAGGTTTAAGCGTAGAGCGAATCCGCCCCATCCGGCAGGATTTTCTGCGCCTGCCGATGCGCCTCTGCGGCCGGTGGCGGTCATTTCACTGCAATTAACACAAATTCATGCCGCGCCACGCCCCGCCGCCCTGCGACTGCAACATCTTAGTCTATGATTACTGTCTGTATACCCTGTGAAAACGGTCTTATCGCTGGCTTCCTGCGGTATCACGCTGAATACCAGTCCAGCTTCCTGGCTGAAGAGACGCGCCAGCCCATCTGGCATTCTGGTCTCGCTGATAGCTTTACGGTTTTTTAACGCTTGTGTCATCAACACCCTTTTCGTGCGATGGCTGCCATCGCGCATTTCCAGGCTAAATGAGGCAACTGAATGGAATCCAAATCTTTTTTTAAAAGCTGGGGCGCAGAACGGGTTGCCAGCGACGAGGTGCATTTCCGCCTCTGGGCAACCGGTCAGCCGCGCGTCACGCTGCGGCTTTCAGGTCAGGATATTGAGATGACACCAGAGGGTGATGGCTGGTTTGAAACCCGGGTCGCCGGAGTCGCCGCCAATACCGAATATGATTTTGTGCTGGCAGATGGCACCGCCGTGCCCGATCCCGCCGCCCGTGCGCAGAAAGACAGCGTCAACGGCCCGTCGCTGGTGATCGACCCGGCAGCCTATCGCTGGCAGAACAGTCAGTGGCAGGGACGGCCGTGGGAGGAGTCGGTGGTGTATGAACTGCACATCGGCACCTTTACCGCCGAGGGAACGTTCCGGGCGGCCATCGATAAACTGCCGATGCTGGCCGACACCGGCATCACCATGATCGAAGTGCTGCCGGTGTCGCAGTTTGGCGGTAACCGCGGCTGGGGCTACGATGGCGTACTGCTCTATGCGCCACATGCCGCCTATGGCACGCCCGACGATTTCAAAGCCTTTATCGATGCCGCGCATGGTTATGGGCTGTCGGTGGTGCTGGATATTGTCCTGAACCACTTCGGGCCGGAGGGCAACTATCTGCCGCTGCTCTCGCCCGACTTCTTCCACAAGGAGCGCCAGACGCCCTGGGGTGCCGGGATCGCCTACGACGTCGATGCGGTGCGCCGCTACATCGTGGAAGCCCCGCTCTACTGGCTTCAGGAGTACCACCTCGATGGCCTGCGTTTCGATGCGATTGATCAGATCGACGATCCCAGCGAAAAGCATGTGCTGGTGGAAATTGCCGAGCGCATCCGTGCCGACATTACCGACCGTCCTGTCCATCTCACCACCGAAGATTGCCGCAACGTGACCTTCCTGCATCCGCGCGATGAAAACGGCCATGCGCCGCTGTTCACGGGCGAATGGAACGATGACTTCCATAATGCTGTGCACGTACTGGCTACCGGGGAAGATCACGCCTACTACCAGGATTTCGCCGACAGGCCCGAACAGCGGGTGGCGCGCGCGCTGGCCGAAGGGTTTGTCTATCAGGGCGAAGTGTCGCAGCAGTCGGGCGAACCGCGCGGCGTGAAGAGCAGCAGCCAGCCGCCGGTGGCCTTCGTCGACTTCATTCAGAACCATGACCAGACCGGGAACCGCGCGCAGGGCGATCGTCTGATCACGCTGGCCGGTGCAGAGCGCACCCAGGTCCTGCTGGCGACGCTGCTGGTGTCGCCCCATATTCCACTGCTGTTTATGGGTGAAGAGTATGGCGAAACCCGGCCATTCCTCTTCTTTACCGATTTCCACGGCGATCTGGCGAAAGCGGTGCGGGAAGGTCGCGCCAGGGAGTTTGAGGGCCATGCGGGTCACGGCGAGAGCGTGCCGGATCCCAACGATGTCACCACCTTTGAGCACTCAAAACTGAACTGGGCGCATACCGACACGCCGGAAGGTCAGCAGTGGCTGACGCTGACGCGTCAGCTGCTGGCTCTGCGTCAGCAACACATCGTGCCGCTGCTGCGCGACGCGGGCGGCGATGCCGGTCAGGTGGTGAGCACGGCAGAGGGCTTCCTGGCGGTGCGCTGGGACTTCCCGCAGGGCACGCTGTCCCTGGCGCTGAACGTCGGCAGCCACGCGCAGCCGATCCCGGATCTGCCGGGCGAAACCCTGTTTGCCTGGCCACAGGCCGATACCGAACTGACCCCCAACGCTATCGTAGTGCGTCTGGCTAAGAGAGAAGCAGAATGAATATCCCAACCGCAACCTACCGCATTCAGTTTCGTAACGGCATGACGTTTGACCGCGCGGCGGCGCTGGTACCCTACCTGAAAATGCTGGGGATCAGCCATCTCTATGCCTCGCCGATCTTCAGTGCGACCGCAGAGTCAACTCACGGCTATGACGTGACCGACGTTAATCAGATCGAGCCGTCGATCGGCGGCCGTGAAGGTTTTGATCGCATGGCCGCCGCCCTGAAGGCCGCCGGGCTGGGGCTGATCCTGGATATTGTGCCTAACCATATGGCCGCTTCGCTGGAGAATCCCTGGTGGCGCGATGTGATCGAGCATGGCGAACAGAGCCGTTACGCGCACTATTTCGATATCGACTGGTCACGCCGCCTGACGCTGCCGTTCCTCGGCGACACCTTTGAGGCGGAGCTGGAAAAGGGTGACATCCGCGTGCAGCGCGATCCGCAGACGGGAAAACCGGCGCTGGCCTACTTCGACAATTTCTATCCGCTGGCACCGCACACCTGGCAGGATCGTGAGGAGGCGGTGCTGGCCCTGGACGCCGCCGGCATCGCGGAACTGCATGACCATCAGCCGTGGCGGCTGATGTCATGGCGTGATGCCCCCAGCGACCTCTCCTACCGCCGCTTCTTTGAAGTGACCGGCCTGGTCGGCGTGCGCGTGGAAGATCCCGCCGTCTTTGATGCCGCCCACCAGTTGATCCTCGAACTGGTTCACAGCGGCGCGGTGCAGGGATTGCGTGTGGACCATGTGGATGGTCTGGCCGATCCGCACGATTATCTGGAGCAGTTACGCCAGGCGGCAGGCCCCGACTGCTATCTCACCGTAGAGAAGATCCTGGGCGACGATGAGCAGCTGCCTGATGCGTGGCCGGTGTCCGGCACCACCGGCTATGAGTTTATGGCCGCCCTCGCCAACCTGCTGGTCGACAGTGAACGACTGAGCGGACTGCGCAAGGCGTATCAGGCAGTGATCGGTAAAACCGTGGATATGAAAGCGGAGCTGCGCGCGGCCAAGCTGCTGATGGCGAACCGCAATTTTGCCGGGGAGTTTAACCGCCTGCTGCAGCTGGCCCTGAAGATTGCCGAAGCCAGCGGTACGCCCCAGCCGGAAGCGCCCCTGAAAAACGCCCTGCGCGAACTGCTGGTGGCGTTCCCGGTCTACCGCACCTACGGCACGCCGGAGGGGCTGACGCCTGCCGACACTGCGCTGCTGGAGCAGGTGGTCAGTCAGGTCAAAGCCAGCGCGCATGCGCCCGACAGCCAGGCGCTCGACTTCCTCACCGCGATTCTGCGGGCGGAAACCTCCCCTTCAACCCGCGATGATGCCAGTGAGTTTCGTACCCGCTTCCAGCAGCTGACCGGACCGCTGATGGCGAAGTCGGTGGAAGATACCCTCTTCTTCCGTCAGCACATGGCGCTGGCGCTGAATGAGGTCGGCGCTGAGCCGCTGGCGCGTCACTTCTCGCTGGATCAGTTTCATGCCGAAATGCAGAAGCGACGCGACCATCAGCCCGACGCGCTGTCCGGCACCTCAACCCATGACACCAAGCGTGGTGAGGATGCCCGTGCGCGACTCTATACCCTGACCGAAGCCCCACAGCGCTGGGCCGACTGTGTGAGCCGCTGGCGCGCGATGAACGAGGACAAGGTCGTGCGCCTGAAAGATGGCCCGGCGCCCGAACCCGCCGTGCAGTGGATGCTGTATGAGGCGCTGGCCGGAGTCTGGCCGACTGACCTGCAGCCGCAGGATGCGGACGGTCTGGCGGCACTGGAAGCACGCTTTGTCGTCTATGTGGAGAAAGCGCTGCGTGAAGCCAAACTGCGCACCGACTGGGCTGACAACAACGACGCCTATGAAGAAGCGGTGCTGGAGTATGCACGCCACCTGCTCGCGCCAGCCAACAGCGCCTTCCTGGAGGACTTCTGTGCATCGCTGCAGCCCTTTATGCGGGCCGGACTGGTCAACAGCCTGACGCAGACGGTGGTGAAACTCACCGCGCCGGGCGTGCCCGATATCTATCAGGGCAGCGAGGCGCTGGACTTCAGTCTGGTCGATCCCGACAACCGTCGCGAACCCGATTTCGAGGCGCTGGCGGCGATGCTGGCGTCACCTCAGCACGATGACAGCGAAGCACTCTGGCTGCGCGGTCAGGTCAATCAGCAGGCGATCGTCAGACTGCTGACCCTGCGTCAGGAGCAGCCGGAGCTGTTCCGCCGTGGCGACTATCTGCCGCTCTCCGCAGAGGGCGCGCAGCAGGATAAGGTGCTCGCCTTTGCCCGCACCAGCCAGCAACAGGCGGTGATCGTCATCGTCTCGCGCCGGGTCTTTGACCTGCTGCCGGACAATCTCGATCAGCCGCCGGCCGGACGCTGGGCCGGGACGCATATCGCCCTGCCTGCCGCCCTGAGCCAGCGTACCTATCGGGACCGGCTGACCGGCAAAACCCTCGCCGTCGCGGAGCAGTTACCGCTTTCGGCGCTGGCGTCGCAGTGGTGCGCCGTGCTGGTGGCGGAGTAAATCCGGCCTCTGTTCCTTTATTACGCGTCACTCTGTTCACTGAATAACGAGGCATCAATGTCAAACAGTCAGCGTTTTGAAATTACGGCGGGTTACAGCCATTTGCTGGG
The DNA here is from genome assembly GCF_048452665.1 of Pantoea graminicola. Lineage (NCBI taxonomy): Bacteria > Pseudomonadati > Pseudomonadota > Gammaproteobacteria > Enterobacterales > Erwiniaceae > Pantoea > Pantoea graminicola. The sequence goes on from NZ_JBLWSJ010000003.1 coordinate 528,774, forward strand.
GGCCAACTTTGACGGTCAGGGCGTGAACTTCGCCCTGTTCAGCGCCCACGCCGAGCGGGTTGAACTCTGTCTGTACGATCCCAGCGGCACGACGGAAATTGCCCGTCTGACGTTGCCGGAATATACCCATGAAGTCTGGCACGGCTATGTGCCGGGTCTGAAGCCCGGTGCGCTTTATGGCTACCGGGTTTACGGCCCTTACGATCCGGAAAATGGTCATCGCTTTAACCCTAACAAACTCCTGCTCGACCCTTATGCCCGCGAACTGGCGGGCGACATTGCGTGGAACGAGGCGCACTTCGCCTACGATCTCTACCATGACGATAAAGATCTGACGTTCGACAGCCGCGACAGCGCGCCGTTTACACCTAAGTGCCGGGTTATCGACCCGAATGCGTTCGACTGGCAGGACAATAACCGTCCAGGCGTGCCCTGGCCGAAAACGGTGATTTATGAAACCCACGTCAAGGGCTTTACCCAGCTCAATCCTGCGCTGCCACCCGAACTGCGCGGCACCTTTGACGGCATGGGCCACAGAGCGAGCGTCGATTACATCAAAAGCTTAGGGATCACCTCGGTCGAACTGCTGCCGGTGCACTGGTTCCCGGACGATCAGCACCTGCTGGATAAGGGGCTGAAGAACTTCTGGGGCTACAACACGCTGGGCTTCTTTGCGCCTGCCACCCGCTATTTCGGACCGCGCGGCATTCAGGGCTTCCGCGACATGGTGCGCGCCTTCCACGACGCCGGGATCGAGGTGATCCTCGACGTGGTCTACAACCACACCGCCGAGGGAAATGAGCTTGGCCCGACGCTGTCGTTTAAGGGCATCGATAACTTCTCCTATTACCGTACGATGCCCGATCAGCACCGTTACTACATCAACGACACCGGCACCGGCAACACCGTTAACACGTCGCATCCGCGCGTGCTGCAGATGGTGCTCGATTCGCTGCGCTACTGGTCTGAGTCGATGCATATCGACGGTTTCCGTTTCGACCTCGGCACTATTCTTGGCCGCGAGCCGGATGGTTTTGACCCGCGCGGCGGCTTTTTCGATGCCGTGATGCAGGACCCGATTCTGTCGCAGAAGAAGCTGATTGGCGAACCCTGGGATATCGGACCGGGCGGTTATCAGGTGGGCAGCTTCCCGCCCGGCTGGGCAGAGTGGAACGATCAGTATCGCGACACCGTGCGTGACTACTGGAAAGGCAACAACGTCTCAACAGACTTTGCGGCCCGCCTGCTCGGCTCCGGCGATCTCTACGACCAGCACGGCCGTCGCCCCTGGGCCAGCGTCAACTTCATCACCGCGCACGACGGCTTCACCCTCAACGACCTGGTCTCCTACAACGACAAGCACAACGCGGAGAATGGTGAAGATAACAACGACGGGCACAACGACAACCGCTCGTATAACTACGGTGCCGAAGGCCCGACCGACGACGAAGCCATCAACGCGGTGCGCGAACGTCAGAAGCGCAACTTCCTTGCCACGCTGATCTTCTCTCACGGCACGCCGATGCTGCTGGCAGGCGATGAGTTTGGCCGCAGCCAGATGGGTAACAACAACGGCTACTGCCAGGACAGCGAGATCTCCTGGGTGCACTGGGAGAACCTGCCGGAGTCCGCCGAGGCGCTGCGCGAGTTTACCCGCCAGATCCTGCGGTTACGTGCGGAGCAGCCGCTACTGCGGCGTGAAAACTGGCGCGACGGCATGGAGATCAAATGGTTCAACGCCGGGGGCGGGTTCCAGCAGAGCGAGCAGTGGGATGAGGGCTCCACGCTGGGCGTCTATATCGGGCGGCCGGACCTGCAGACTGAAGAGGGTATCTGGCATGACGTCCTGATGCTGCTCAATCCGTTTGAAGGCAATGTGCCCTTCCGCATCCCGCAGTTTGGCGAAGGCGGCTGGGTGCTGGAGCTGACCACCAGCGACGTGGCGAAACGGGGTCTGGTGATCACTAAAGAGAAGGATTTCGAACTGGAAGGCCGCAGTTTTGCCCTGTTCAGACGCCCTTAAAGGCTGAATCGGGTTAAAAACCGCGCATCAGGCGCAGCCTGTTCTGCGCTGCGCTTGAATTTCTGGCGATCGTTGCCAGGCTTAACCGGTTGTTAATCGTGAAAATTGATGCTGATAAGGAGGCATAATGTCCAGATTTACGCAGAAAGTTGTGGTTGTGACAGGTGCCGGATCCGGCATTGGTGAGGCCAGCGCGAAGCGTTTCGCTGAAGAGGGAGCCTCCGTGGTGCTGGTGGGCCGCACCGCGCAGAAACTGGAAGAGACGCTGGCGGGAATGACGGCGGGCGATCATCTGGTGGCGGCCTGCGATGTCTCAGACGCGGAGCAGGTTAAACAGCTGTCAGAAAAGGTGCTGGAGAAGTATGGCCGTGTTGATGTGCTGGTCAACAACGCCGGGGTGATCGTGCAGGGCCGCGTGCATGAAGTCGGACTCGACGCGTGGAAAACCCTGATGAAAACCGACCTGGATGGCGTGTTCTACGGCGTGCACTACTTCATGCCTGCCCTGCTGAAGAGCAAAGGCAACGTGATTAACATCTCCTCCGTGTCAGGCCTGGGCGGCGACTGGGGCATGAGCATCTACAATGCGGCGAAAGGGGCGATTACCAACTTCACCCGCGCACTGGCGATGGACTACGGCGCGGATGGTGTGCGCGTCAACGCGATCTGCCCCGGCTTTACCTTCACCGATCTGACCGAAGAGGCCAAAAACGATCAGGCGCTGCTGGAGCGTTTCTACGATCGCATCCCGCTGCGGCGTGCGGGTGAAGCGGACGATATCGCCCGTGCCATTCTGTTTATTGCCAGCGAGGAAGCCAGTTATATCACCGGCGTCAATCTTCCGGTCGATGGCGGCCTGACCGCCTCAAATGGCCAGCCTAAACAGGCATAGTTTTTCAGGCAGCGTTTGTACGCTGCCTTTTTTATTCTGAACCACCCGCCTGCTTATTTCTTCTGTTCCCGCCTTGCCGCCGACAGATTATTCCGACCAACTAATGACGGGGAGTATGACGGGTAGGCGTTGCCGCGCGCGCCGGTTTAATTGTCGTGCTGCTGCTGGTCGGACAAATAAAAGTGCTCAGGCAGGCATTACATAATATGGCATTCGCGTGGTGTATTTTCGCCACCGTCAGCGCCTGCTGCCGGGTATAAAGCGAACCAATAAAAACACGCCTGTCGTTCTTAGACAGATTAACGCAACCTTCTTTGTGTAAAATCCATCCACCCATGGGACGCGGGCACAGATAATAATAGCTGGCTTTGAGCATGGCAGTTCATCCTGATAGTTGCTGTATGTGTCGTAAAAAACAGACCAAAATTGGTAAGAGTTTTTTTTGTAATCTGAAGCATTATTAAACTAACTGAGAATTATCCTTAAAACCACTTTATTAGATACCCGAAACCGACTTTGAGAATATGCCCTTTTCCGCCCCCGTTATCGCTTCAGACAATCAACGCCCTGCATTTCTGCGATTCACTTCACCACCCCGATTTCATTTACCCCGCTAATCGATCAATTAACAGACCGAAATTTATTTTTCCCATCAAAAACAATACGATAAAAAAATAATCGACGATGCACTTCTGCGATCACGCTCACATTTCATTAGCAAGCATGGCGGGAAAAAGCGCATCCGCAGGGGTATTTATGAGGATTGATAAACTGAAGCTGAAAATCGCAAAACTGGTCTGCCTGGCCCTGCTCAGCGCAGCACGAAAGCGGGTTACGTCAGCGGCTTATTAAATCAGGCGGGCGCAATTCGACGCGGCTGGCTTGAAAAGCAAACCGTTCGGTTCGCTTTCCGGCAATGAAAAAGGAGGAGACAGCCTGCAGGCCGCCGGGCGGCTCGCCTGTCCCCACGGCCTGCACGCCACCCGTAGCGTTCCACTCTGGCGTGCAGCGAACGTCTCAACGCGAACGCTTACCCTTACTTCAACGCTCTCGAAGCCCCGAGCCGAATATGCCGCGCAGAACGGCGGGCTGGCATCACAGAGGCTGCCCTTGTGCACCAGGCTGCTGTTTGAGGGTACGATTATCACGATGCTGATCATCGTGCCTGCTGCTGACAGGGGCGCACGCGTCAGGGCTGAAGAGCCGGCGACGGGTGTTGGCCTGTTTCTGTTCAGGCTGGCAGTCTCGGGTAGCGGAGTCGCGACTGTTCGATCAGCGCCCGGTTGTGGCGGTTATTGTTCCGGCCCCGGAGAGCGGTGCGCCGGAGAAATAACCCGGTGGAAATACAGAGCTTAGTGCTGCGCAGCGGGGCGATGGATCAAGACAGATTCAGTTCGCCTGGCCGCATCAGATATAACTGTCCGACGATGGAAGAGATGTAATGCAGGTGCGGTCTCTGTCCCGCTGAATAGAGAGAGGACGTGAATCAGATCGCACGGATATTTTTAACCCGCGGATTCACTTTCTGCTGAAGGAGATCTTCATCGGGGCCCAGATAATAAGGCACCGCACACTGCCGGCCATCTTTGGTAAATATGATCTGATTATCATGCAGGAATAACGCCGTGAAATGACCGAGCACAACGCCATTTAATTCAAAGCAATGATTTCTGGCCGCACGCAGCCCCTGCTGACTATTCAGAAAATCAACGAATCGCAACACGCTGCGCCTCCTTATAATATATTCGCCTTACCGGAACCGCAGAGATAATAGCCGCAACCCGGACCGGAATCATCCGGCGGGCGCGGTTTTCAGAATAGGCTTATCGCGGATTCATTCATGCTGTTTATTCCGCCCGACGGTGTCCCGTCGCCGTTCAGACCGCCTGCCGGGGATCGTGGCTGTCATAAAAAGACCCCGGCCTGTCATATTTGTATTGCGTCCTCCGCCCGCCCGCTATAACGTTGCTTTTCAACCCTGTGCAGCGTGTCGGAACCCCATACAAACGTGGAAATTTTTGATGCAGAGCCTCGTCACATCGCAGCGATTCAGCAGATCTATGCCTGGCATGTTCTGAACGGTACCGGCTCTTTTGAGACCCTCCCGCCCGACGTCACCGAAATCGGTGAGCGGATGCAAAAGATTCAGCAGGCGGGCCTGCCCTGGTTTATCGCCGTCAGCCACGGCCTGGTATGCGGCTTCTGCTATCTGGCGCCCTACCGTCCCCGCCACGCCTACCGGCATACGCTGGAAGACTCGATCTATATCGATCCCGGCTTTCAGCAGCGCGGCGTCGGTTCAGGCCTGCTGAAGCACGCTATCCGGTGGGCTGAGCAGGCCGGATATCGCCAGCTGATTGCCAATGTCGGTGACAGCGCGAATCACGGTTCGATCGCCCTGCACCGTGCCGCCGGCTTTGAGACCACCGGCATCCTGCGCGCGGTGGGGTTCAAACAGGGACGCTGGCTGGATACCGTTTTTATGCAGCGGGCGCTGGGATTAGGTGATTCCGCGCTGCCAACAGGCAGCGAAACATCGCTGTAACAGAAAAGGCGCACCGGACCTCGTTCTCCGCAGGAGAACCTTCTGGTAAGGTGTGTTAACAAAAAATAAAAAATCCCGGAAACCGTTATGTTGTCGACAATCATCTATCGCAGCCACATTACCGACCATGTGCCGCTTGATACCCTGGCTGATCTGGCGCGTAAAGCGAACAAAATCAATCGCTCATCAAGCGTCACGGGTATCTTACTGTTCAATGGCACGCATTTCTTCCAGCTGCTGGAAGGCCCGGAAGCAGCAGTCAAAGCGGTTTACAGCCGGATTTGCCGGGATCCGCGCCACCATAATCTGGTTGAGCTGCTGCGCGATTACGCGCCGTCGCGCCGCTTTGGTCACGTCGGCATGGAGCTGTTCGATCTGCGGCAGCATGACAAAGCGCGGGTGCTGGAAGCGGTTCTGGAAAAATGTACCAGTAAGTTTCAGATGATCTATACCGACCGGGCGCTGCAGTTCCTGCGTACCTTTGTCGAGGCACGGGAAAAAGAGAACTATTTTGAGATCCCCGCCGCCAGCAACTGGCAATTTATTCGTGATGAGTCAGAGCAGCGTGCAGGTGACGTGTCGCTGGTGGCCGCGGATGAGATCACTTTCGCGTTCCAGCCCATCGTGGATCCCCTCGCCTGCGAAATTGTTTCGCTGGAGGCGCTGCTGCGCGGTCCCCGGGGGGAATCCCCGCTCGACTATTTTGCCCGGCTGCCCCGCGAGGAGCTCTATCAGATCGATCTGAGGTCGAAAAAGAACGCCTTCGCCCAGGCGAAACAGCTGGGGATTGAGGGAATGACCCTGTCGATCAACCTGCTGCCGATGACGCTGGTCACCGTGCCCGACGCCGTCCCCTATTTACTGAATGAGATTGCGGCGCACGGCCTGGTGCCGGAGCAGGTCATGGTGGAGTTCACCGAAAATGAAATTATCTCCCAGCCTGAAGCCTTTGAAGCCGCTATCAGGCAGCTGAAGGCCGCCGGTATCAGCCTGGCGCTGGATGATTTTGGTGCCGGTTTTGCCGGGCTGTCGCTGCTGACCCGCATCCAGCCTGACAAGATCAAGATCGACCGCGCCATTATCTCGGATGTGCATAAAAGCGGTCCCAAGCAGGCGATCATTCACGCCATTCTGAAATGCTGCGCCTCACTGGAAATCGGCGTTATCGCCGAAGGCATTGAGCAGCCGGAAGAGTGGATGTGGCTGGAGGCAGCCGGCGTGACGCAGTTCCAGGGATTTCTGTTCTCAAAACCTGAACTGAACGGCATCGGCGCCGTGGCCTGGCCGGAGCTGAACTAACCCCCTGCGATTTGGATGAATTTGTCCTCACCCGCCTTGCTGGATCATCCGGCCGCTGCTAAATAATTAACAGCGCCGGAAGATCATTTTTCTGTCATCTTCCCGCGGCAGAGTCAGTTATTACCCCATCAGTGATTAAATGTTTAGCAGTCAGATGTTCAGTGTTTAGGCCAGCGCAACGCGCCATGCGTGCGACGTGACTCCAGGGACAGCATTTGAGGAACTGAATGAAGCAGATTATCCGTGGTGATAAAGAACCCGCCCATATCCTGGCAGCGACCCGTGCGCTTGAAGCGCACTACTCCCGCTACGGGGAAGGAAACAAGTACCATCCCATTATCTACTCCATTGCCTACCGCAGCCGCTTCTATCAGGTTGAAGTGATCACCCGCCGGGAAACCATGGTTGCCACGGTTATTACCGGCGTGCGCAAACTTTCGCACCTCTCTGGTGCCGCCTGACGGATCTTACCTGCCGGGGGCGGACAGCCCCCTTTCTCCACCTATCGCCGGTAGAGTGAATTAGCCGGATAGATGGCCCCAATCACGCTTTTCTCCCGTGCGCCGGTCACGGCGGGCAGATTGCCCGGCAACCCGGAAAGCGTGCGGAAGGCCAGCCAGGCAAACGCCAGCGCCTCCATGTCATCACCACTCACGCCCGCGCTGTCGGTGGTCGTCACCTCGGTTCCCGGAAGATGCGCCGCCAGTCGCGCCATCAGCAGCGGGTTGCGGCTGCCGCCACCACATACCAGCAGACGATCGCAGCCATCATGGAGTAAAACCTGATGGGTAATGGTGATGGCTGTCAGTTCCACCAGCGTGGCCTGCACATCCTGCGGCGCCAGCCCCGGGAAGTAGCGCAGATGCTGTTCCAGCCAGCCCAGATTAAAGTGTTCACGGCCGGTGCTCTTCGGCGGTGGCAGCGCGAACCAGGGCTCCCGCAACAGCGCCTCAAGCAGGGCCGGGATCACCGTCCCGCTGCGGGCCCACTGCGCATCCCGGTCATAGGGCAGCGCCTGATTTCGCCAGATCCAGGCGTCGAGCAGCATATTGCCGGGGCCGGTATCAAAACCGCGCACCGGCTGCCCCGGGATCAGCAGCGAGAGATTAGCGATGCCGCCAATATTCAGCACCATGCGGCGTTCGGTGGCATCCATCAGCAGCGCCTGATGGAAAGCGGGCACCAGCGGCGCGCCCTGCCCGCCCAGCGCCATGTCGCGACGGCGGAAGTCGCCTACGACCGTAACGCCGGTCGCCGCGACAATCTGATTCGCATCCCCAATCTGCAGCGTGTTGGGGGCCTCGCTCTGAGGTTCATGCCAGACGGTCTGACCGTGGCAGCCAATCGCCGTGATATCGCTGGCTTCCAGCGACTCGCGCTTCATCAGTGTCACCACCGCCTCAGCAAACAGCTGACCGAGGCGGGTATCGAGCTGGCCGAGCTGCGACAGCGTCAGAGACTGCCCCTGGCAGATCGCCAGAATCGCCTGACGCAGCGCGGGGGGCATCGGATGGCAGTAGCTCGCCTGTTGCGCCACCATATTCTCGTCGATGGCGGCCAGCACCACATCCACTCCATCCAGGCTGGTGCCTGACATTACCCCGATATAGCGTCCTGATTTCATAGCCATTCCTTACTCCCGGCGCGATGTGCAATTCGTCTGCGGCTAGCCTGACAAATAATGATCGCTAATTCTATGATTAATTTATTTTAATCCAAACGTGCTAACCGATAACGCAACGTCATCTTTTTTCATTCCCGATTGAATTATTGTTGTTCCTGCATAGTCTATGCTTCGTCCAACCGCGTTTTGTTCGGACAGGGATTAATTTGCCAGGTTTGTGTCTTATACTGAGAGCAGGATACAGCGATAAACGTGGCGCCCTCTCGACTAAAGGAGTTTCAAATGATTAAGCGTGTAATTGTGGTCGCTCTGACCGGTATGATGCTGGCAGGTTGTAGCAATACCAGTACGCTGTCGGGTGATACCTACAGTGCCAGCGAAGCCAAGCAGGTGCAGAGCGTTTCATACGGTACGTTAGTCTCTGTTCGTCCGGTGAAGATTCAGGGCGGCAGTGACAGCAACGTTATTGGTGCTATCGGCGGTGCCGTGCTGGGTGGCTTCCTGGGCAACACCATTGGTGGTGGTGCCGGTCGCAGCCTGGCGACAGCCGGTGGTGCGGTGCTGGGTGGCGTAGCCGGTCAGGGCGTTCAGGGCGCAATCAATAAAACTGATGGCGTCGAGCTGGAAATCCGTAAGGATGATGGCAACACCATCATGGTTGTGCAGAAACAGGATGCGTCCCGTTACTCCGTGGGTCAGCGTGTTGTGATGGCGTCTAACGGAAGCCAGGTGACCGTTTCACCTCGCTAACAGCGTCAGACAAAAAACCGACGCCCGGGCGTCGGTTTTTTTATTTCTCTTTATGCTGAAGTTCGAGAATGTTTTTCTCCAGCCGGGCGATCAGCGTCACCATCTGTCCGATCTCCTCCTGACTGATCCCGGAAAGAATGTCGTCGCGCGTCGCATCAATGACGCTCTCAACCTGTTCAATAATCGGTTCCGCCTGCTGCGTCAGCTTAATACGCTTGGCACGACGATCGTTGGCGCAGGTCGAACGGGTGATTAACCCCTTCTCCTCCAGCTGATCCAGCGTACGCACCAGAGACGGCTGTTCAATCCCGATCGCCTTGGCTAACTGGATCTGTGACTGCTCAGGCGGCAGTTGATGAATATTGTGCAACGTCACCCAGTGAGTCTGAGTCAGCTCAAGCGGTTTCAGCCGCTGATCAATCAACGCGCGCCAGATGCGCACCAAACGAGATAAATCCGTTCCGAGTGGCGTATCCATTTCATCTCCTAATAATTAGCTTGCTAGCTATCAAGCCAGATTTTACACTATTCTGCGAGTTTACAGGACAAATTACAAATCCCGGACCTGACCCCGAAAACGCAGTTGCGCCCGGAGTCTGCCGTCTGGGTTAACGAAGGATGTTATTACGTGCTCACTCCTGCGCTTTCAGGGGCGAAACCGCTGACCGATCTGGTCGTGGGTGCCTCACTCTTTTTCCCGCCGATGTTCAAAGCGGTGATCCTCGGCTTCTTTTTCTGGCTGCTGATCCACCCGCTGGTACGTGGCTGGATCTACTCCGGCGATGTCTGGCATCCCACCCTGTTTGATCTCTCCCTGTTTGTGCTGTGCGTCACCGCCGCACTCTGGCTCATCGGTCATGGATAATTGAGATGAAATTTAATGCGGTAAAGTATTTCTCCACGCTGATCGTCTTTGCGCTGGCGCTGCTGGCTGGCGGCTGGCTGTGGAACTACTACATGCAGTCGCCCTGGACTCGCGACGGCAAAGTCCGGGCGGAGCTGGTGGATATCACGCCTGAGGTTTCGGGCCGCATCACCCAGCTTCGCGTCAGGGACAATCAGTTTGTGCATCGCGGCGATCCCCTGCTGACGCTGGATCCGGTGCCGTGGCAGATTGCGCTCGACAATGCCGCCGCCCAGCTCAGCAAAGCGCAGGCCGACCTGGCCAAAGCGCAGCATGAATTTAACCGCCGCAGCGGCCTGCCGCGCAATGTCATTTCCGCCGAAGATCTTGATGCGGCACGCCTGAGCGCCGGAGCCGCGGCCGCCAGTGCCAAAGCGGCACAGGCAGAATGGGAACGGGCGCGCTGGAATCTGCAGCAGACGACGCTGACCGCCCCGGTGGATGGCTGGGTTACTAACCTGACGCTGCGACCGGGCAACTATGCCACGGCGGGCACGCCGCTGTTCGCTCTGGTGGATGGACACTCCTGGTATGTGATGGGCTATTTTGAAGAGACCAAACTGCGCCATATTCAGGCCGGTGCGGCTGCACAGGTGGTGCTCTACAGCAACGGGATGCAGCTGCAGGGCAAAGTCGACAGCATTGGCCGCGCCATCTATGACCAGAGTATCGGAACCGACAGCGGGCTGGTGCCCGATATCAAGCCCAACGTGCCCTGGGTCCGGCTGGCGCAGCGCGTGCCGGTGCGCATTCGCCTCAACCCGTTACCCGCCAGCGCCGACCTGGTCGCAGGCACCAGCTGTACGATCACGATTCAGCCATGAATATTCAGTGGCTGGCCTGGGATCAGCTGCCGTGGATTAAGGCCAGCGGCGGACAGTGGCGCTATGCGTTGCGCAACGCTATCGCCATGTGTCTGGCGCTCAGCATCGCCTATGGACTGGATCTTGACGAACCCTACTGGGCGATGACCTCTGCCGCCGTCATCAGTTTTCCCACCGTCGGCGGTGCGATAAGCAAAAGTCTCGGCCGCATCGTCGGCAGCCTGCTGGGGGCCAGCGCCGCGCTGCTGATCGCCGGGCACACCCTGAATGAGCCCTGGCTGTTTACTTTTGCCATTGCCGGCTGGCTGGCGCTCTGCACCGGGATCGCCAGTCACTATCAGAATAATGTCGCCTACGCCTTTTCGCTGGCGGGCTATACCGCAGCCATTATTGCGTTCAGCAGCGTCAATATTACGGATATCACCACGCTCTGGACCATCGCTCAGGCCCGCGTCTGCGAGGTCATCTCCGGCATTCTGTGTGCCGGGCTGATGATGATGGTGCTGCCAAGCACCTCGGATGGAGAGACGCTGATTACGTCACTGAAGCAGATGCACGACCGCCTGCTGGAGCACGCCGTGCTGCTGCTGCAGCCCACGGCCAGCGACACTATCCGTATCGCGCATGAAAACGTAATCAGCCAGATCCTGACCATGAATCTGCTGCGGATCCAGGCGTTCTGGAGTCACTATCGCTTTCGCCGCCAGAACAACGTGCTGAACTATGTGCTGCATCAGCAGCTGCGGCTGACCAGCGTGCTGTCCAGCCTGCGCCGCATGTTGCTGAACTGGCCGGATGCGCCAGAGACGCTGTTCACGGCGCTGCAGCAACTGCTGGCGGAGCTGGCGAAACCGGCGTGCGACAAGTACCGGCTGGCGCAGATCCTGCGCAGCGTGACGCCCGCAGCGGATGGCGACTACCGGCAGCGCGCCTTCTGCCAGCGGCTGCGCTACTTCTGCTGGATGTACCTTAACGTGCTGCGCTGGATACGCCTGCTGGAACGCGCCGATGCGGACACCCGCTTTCAGCCGCCGCCGGTGCCGGCGCTGGCCCGCGACAGTGACAGCGCCGAAGCGGGCTGGAGCGCCCTGCGCACCTTCTCCGTCATCGTGCTCGGCTGCGCGTTCTGGATTAACACGCAATGGTCTTCCGGCGCCGCTGCGCTGACCTTAACGGCCATCGCCTGCGTGCTCTACGCCTCATCACCCTCACCCGGCGGCAGCGTCACCCTGCTGCTGAAGACCCTGCTCTGGCTGTTTGCCTTTAGTTTTGTGATGAAGTTTGGCCTGATGGTGCAGATCAGTCAGCTGTGGCCCTTTCTGCTGCTGCTCTTTCCGCTGCTGGTAACGCTGCAGCTCTTTAAACTGCAGCAGAAACAGCGCGCCGGGATGTGGGGACAATTTATCGTCTTTATGGGCTCGTTTATCGCGGTGACCAATCCACCAGACTGGGATTATCAGGCATTCTTCAACGACAACATCGCCAAGGTCTGCGGCGTGCTGCTGGCCTGGCTGGCGTTTCAGATCCTGCGGCCCAGCTCCGACGCACGGCGCAGCCGTCGCCATATCCGCGCACTGCGGCTGGCGTTTCTCGATCAGCTGCGACAGCGTCCCCGTCTCAGCGAGAGCCGCTTTGAGTCGCAGATCTATCACCGTATCAGTCAGCTCAGCCACAGCCGGGATGAACAGGCGCGTGTCTGGCTTCTGCGCTGGGGCGTGGTGCTGCTGAACTGTTCGCACATTGTCTGGCAGCTGCGGGAGTGGCGCGCCAGTTCGGCGACGTTGATGGCGTTTCGTGAGGAGAGTCTGCGTCATCTGCAGCAGATTATGAGCAGTCGGGGCGTACAGCATAGCTCGCTGGATCGGACGCTGGCGGAACTGGAGGCAACCATCGCTACTTTACTGGCGCTGGAAAGCAACGATGCCAGCGAACTGGCGGGCATTATCTGGCGTTTACGCTGTTCGCTGGCGCAGCTTAAACAGGCGGTGCCTGCCTGATCACTGGCAATATTGCTGCTGCTGGCGGTTAAAGTCCTCCTGCAGCTGTTGCAATGTTTTGTGGCCTTCGAAGCGGGTTTTATCCATCTCGGTCATCGGCTCGATCACCAGCGCCTTCTCATCCGGTGAGAAGATAAACCGGCGCGTCAGTTCACTGCCGGTAAAACTCTGACCGCGGATCCCGCCACAGACCATCGTCATGGTGTGACGATAGATGGTGGTTTCGGTGAAATTGGTTTCGGTGGCGCTGCGAAAGACCTGGTCGCACCCCTGTTTCTCCAGCTGACGCACCATGTTGCGGCTCAGCCATTCACGCCCTCTGGCGATTTTTTCGCAGTTGACACGCATCGGGCTGGTGTCGATGGTGCGCTGAAGCTCGCGACCGGTTTCAGTCACCAGTTGCGTATCATTGGGTTTATCGCATCCCACCAGCAGCAGACACAGCAGTAATGCGCCCTTGACTCTCATTTTTCCCGCTCCTTCCCCGTCACGCTTTCGTACCTGAATCAATATCATAGGGGGGAAATGGCGGGGATGGTACAACAATTACTAAACAGGGGGGTGAAAAGCGGGCGGCTGGCGTCGGCCGCCCGCTAAAGTCAGATGACGCCGCAGGCATAGCGCGCCCCGCCACCGCCCAGCGGTTTGGGCTGATCGGCGTGATTATCCCCGCCAGCATGCACCATCAGCGCCTTGCCCTTGATTTCCTGCAGCGACTTCAGGCGTGGAGCCAGCACCGGATAGGTTGCCTTGCCAGCGTCGTCCACATAGATCGCAGGCAAGTCGCCCAGGTGTCCTTCACCATAGGGCCCCAGATGTTTGCCCGTGTTAGCCGGATCGAGGTGCCCCCCTGCGGCACCGGCAGCAACAACCTTGCCTTCCGATTCGCCCGGTTCACAGCTCCCTTTCGCATGCACATGGAAGCCGTGAATGCCCGGTTTCAGCCCCTGCAGTTCAGGCGTGAACTGCAGGCCATACTGCGTCTCGTCGATCCTGACAGTGCCCAGCGACTGACCAACCCCTTCGGCGGTAACCTGATGGATACTGACCTCTTCGCTGGCAGCCTGAGCCGAGCCGCAGGCGATCAAAGCACATAGCGCAACTGCTTTCAGTTTCATGGTAACTCCGTTTGCAGACCAGGGTGTGCGATAAGTCTGGCCGCTGTTGCGCTGTTTTGCCGGAAATTGACGCAGCTTTACGCTTCAGGGCACATCATAGCCCAGGGCGGCCTTACGAATGCGGAACCACTGCTGACGCGTCAGGGTCAGATCAAGCGAACGCGCGACCTCACTCACCCGCGCCGCTTTACCTGAGCCAATAATCGGCAGCGGTCGCGAAGGCAGCATCACTATCCAGGCGTAGACCACCTGCTCCAGGCTGGTTGCGCCGGTTTCCTGCCGGACCGCTTCCAGCTCATCACGCAACGGCTGGAAATGGGGATCGTTAAACAGGCGGCCGCCGCCCAGACAGGACCAGGCCATCGGCCGGATGCGCAGCTGCTGACACTGATCCAGCGATCCATCCAGCAGGACGCTTTGCTGCACCGGGGAGATCTCCAGCTGATTAGTGACCAGCGAAAACGGCAGGCGGGATTGCAGCAGGGAGAACTGGGCAGGCGTGAAATTGGAGACGCCAAAGTGCAGCACCTTGCCGCTTTGATGCAGGGCCATAAAGGCGTCAGCAACCTCGTCCGCCTCCATCAGTGGATCGGGCCGATGGATCAGCAACAGGTCAAGCCGATCGGTATGGAAATGGCGCAGCGAGTTTTCCGCGCTCTGCAGGATATGCGCTTTATCGGTAATGTAGTGACCGATCCGGTTTTCGGGTCGGGCGCGGGTGGCGATACCGCATTTGGTCACAATCTGCAGCCGATCGCGCAGGCCGGGCGCCAGCTTCAGCGCCTCACCGAATGCGGCTTCACACTGGTAATCGCCGTAGATGTCGGCATGGTCGACGGTGGTGATCCCCAGGTTCAGATGGTGCTCAATAAACGCGACCCGCTCCTGAGGCGACATGCCCCACTCCATCAGACGCCAGTACCCCATAACCAGCGGTGAAAATTCGGGGCCCTGTAAGGCGATGGCCTGCGGTTGTAACATGACATTCTCCCTGTTGCGCATTGGCTGAAATTAGCGTTCCAGAGAGTATAACGGAAAGCCGAGCGGGGATAGTCGTCAGAACAACTCTGGCTGCTGAGGATCGGGTGGCTCTTCGCCTTTCTGCTGCCGTTGCATGCGCAGACGACGCTGCTGGCACAGGCGAATGACCTCACGCTTTTGCGCATCACTGAAGCGCAGCCAGTTGAACCGCTCATCGCGGCTGCGTAAACATCCCAGACAGTAGCCGCGTGCATCCGTCTGGCAGATACCGCGACAAGGGCTGGGAACCGGGAAAAACTCAAGCTGCTCGGCCACCACGCCTCCGGTTTCACAGAATAAACAGTCAATAAAAGCGTAGCCTGGTCAGGCAGAAAGTCCGCCCCGCGCGGCCAGAATTACCCTGATCCTGGCCGGTCAGGTGAACACTCTGTGCGGAATGCACCCTGAGACGTTGCATTAGACCGACTGGTCTACTAACCTCACTGCCATGAATAAGATGCTACAGCGTAATGCAACCCGCGAACACCTGCTTCAGACAGGTGAACAGCTCTGTCTGCAACGCGGCTTTACCGGAATGGGCCTGAGCGAACTGCTGACCCAGGCGGCGGTGCCGAAAGGCTCCTTCTACTACTATTTCCGTTCTAAAGAGGCGTTTGGCGTGGCACTGCTGGAGCGCTACTTTGCGCGTTACCTGCAGGATGTGACGCTTCAGCTCAATCAGACCGAGGGCACGCCGACGGAGCGTCTGCTTAATCACTTCCGTGCCGCCGTTGAACTGTTTGTGCAACAGGGGCATATCGTGGGCTGTCTGGGCGTCAAAGTCTCAGCCGAAGTGTGCGACCTCTCTGAACCGATGCGCGCGGCCCTGCAACAGGGGGCGGCGAAGATCACGGCCCTGTATGCCCGGACGCTGACTGCCGCAGCCGAGCAGGAGTCTCTTCACCTTCCGCAGCCTCCGGCGCAGATGGCGGAATTGCTGTCTCTGTTGTGGCTCGGCGCCAGCCTGCAGAGCAAAATTTCCCGCGAGGCGCAGCCACTGCGTCTGGCATTGAGCACCCTCGAACAGTGGCTCGAACGCCGCTGATTTTTAAAAAACGTGTTTGTAGACGACTGGTCTACTAATCAGGAGCTATTATGGCGAGTACCCAGCTGTTTCGTCCGCTGAAAGTCGGCGCAATTACCGTCCCGAACCGCGTATTTATGGCACCGCTGACCCGCCTGCGCAGCATCGAACCCGGCGACATCCCGACACCGATGATGGCGGAATATTACCGTCAGCGCGCCAGCGCCGGTCTGATCATCACCGAAGCGACCCAGATCTCCTTCCAGGCGAAAGGTTATGCCGGTGCGCCTGGCCTGCACACCCAGCCGCAGATCGCGGCGTGGAAAGAGATCAACGACGGCGTGCACCAGGCGGGCGGTCACACGGCCGTACAGTTATGGCACACCGGCCGTATCTCGCATAACAGTGTGCAGCCGGAAGGCAAAGCCCCTGTTGCGCCTTCGGCCCTGCCTGCAGGCACCCGTACCTCTCTGCGTGCGGAAGATGGCAGCGTCTATCGCGAAGAGACCTCTCTGCCGCGCGAACTGACGGTGCCGGAAATTCAGCAGATCGTAGCCGATTTTGGTCAGGCTGCGGCTAACGCGCGTGAAGCGGACTTTGACCTGCTTGAGCTGCACTCGGCGCACGGCTACCTGATCCACCAGTTCCTGGCCCCCGATTCAAACCAGCGCACCGATGAGTATGGCGGCAGCATCGAAAAACGCGGTCGCTTTGCGCTGGAAGTCGTTGATGCGGTGATCGCCAACTGGTCTGCCGACCGCATCGGCATCCGCGTCTCGCCTGTCGGCAGTTTCCAGAATCTGGACAACGGCCCGGACGAAGAAGAGGCGGCGCTGTGGTACATCGGTGAGCTGGCGAAACGCAACATCGCTTATCTGCACCTCTCTGAGCCAGACTGGGCGGGCGGAAAGCCTTACACCGAGGCTTTCCGTCAGAAAGTGCGCGATCTCTTCCCGGGTGCCATCATCGGTGCCGGTGCCTACACCGTAGAAAAAGCGGACGACCTGATTTCACGCGGTCTGATCGATGCGGTCGCCTTTGGCCGTGATTACATCGCAAACCCGGATCTGGTGGAACGTCTGCAGCAGGATGCCCCACTCAACCCACAGCGCCCGGAAAGCTTCTACGGCGGTGGCGCTGAAGGGTATATCGATTACCCGACGCTGTAAGCGGGTCAGGCTGCTGTCCGGGACGATGACGGCAGCCATTATTCACAGGCGATTTTCATCGCTATACTTAGCGCTGGGTCATCCGGCGATGGCGTTTCTATTTCAAAGAGGATGTTATGCGTTTACTTCATACCATGCTGCGCGTTGGCGATCTGCAACGTTCAATCGATTTTTACACCCGTGTACTGGGCATGCGCGTGCTGCGTCAGAGCGAAAATACCGAATATAAATACACCCTGGCGTTTGTGGGTTACACCGACGAAAGCGAAGGTGCCGTGATCGAACTGACCTATAACTGGGGCGTGGACAAATATGATCTGGGCAATGCCTATGGTCACATCGCACTGGGCGTGGATGACGCGGCAGCAGCCTGCGAACGTATCCGCAAAGATGGCGGTAACGTCACGCGTGAAGCCGGTCCGGTTAAAGGCGGCTCCACCATTATCGCCTTTGTCGAAGATCCCGATGGTTACAAAATCGAGCTGATCGAAAACAAAGATGCCGGTAAAGGTCTCGGCAACTAAACCTGCCTGTCAGCCTGCCCGTCCGGGCGGGCTGAATCCCCTTCTCTGCGCTTCATCTGCTGCACCCGGCCCCGTTTTTTGCCATAATGCGCGCTGCCCTTTTTCTGCAGCGAGATCCTGATGTCTGAATCGAATTCCCCTAATGCACTCAATCAACGTTTCCGTGGCTTCTACCCGGTGGTGATCGACGTCGAAACCGCGGGTTTCAATGCGCAGACCGATGCGTTACTGGAAATTGCCGCTATCACGCTGAAAATGGATGAAGAGGGGTGGATTGAGATTGATCAGACGCTGCATTTCAACGTCGAACCCTTTGCCGGATCGCTGCTGCATCCTGAGGCCCTGGCCTTTACCGGTATTGACCCCAGCAATCCCCTGCGGGGCGCGGTCAGCGAGTATGAAGCGCTGCACGCGATCTTCAAAATGGTCCGCAAAGGCATTAAGGACAGCGGCTGTAACCGCGCCATTATGGTGGCGCACAACGCCACGTTTGACCTGAACTTTATGTCCGCCGCAGCTGAACGCGCCAGCCTGAAGCGCAATCCATTTCATCCGTTCGCCACCTTTGACACCGCAGCCCTGAGTGGACTGGTGCTGGGTCAGACCGTGCTGGCGAAAGCTTGTATTGCGGCGGGGATGGAGTTTGACAGTACGCAGGCGCACTCCGCGCTCTATGACACTCAACAGACGGCGACTCTGTTCTGCGAGCTGGTTAACCGCTGGAAACGCCTGGGTGGCTGGCCTCTGCCCTTTGCCGGTGAGGCTGCTGACGCCGGAGAATCTGCGTAATCCTGCACAATGAAAAAGGCCGACGTGATGTCGGCCTTTTCTTTATTCTGCTTCTTTAAATTTTTCTGCGGTCTCTTTGATCAGCGACTGCAGTTCACCGCGCTGCAGCATCTCAACAATGATGTCGCATCCGCCGACCAGTTCGCCATCCACCCAGAGCTGCGGGAAGGTTGGCCAGTTAGCGTATTTCGGCAGCTCGGCACGAATGTCCGGGTTCTGCAGAATATCCACGTAAGCAAAACGCTCACCACAGGCTGACAGCGCCTGCACCGCCTGCGCAGAGAAACCGCAGCTTGGCAGTTTCGGGGAACCTTTCATGTACAGCAGGATCGGATTTTCTGCGATCTGGCGCTGAATTTTTTCTACAGTACTCATAATTGCCTTCCTTAATTCGCGACTTCGTGTTTGTTTATTGTAGCGACTTCACAGCGTGACTGAAAACGAGATTTTGCCTGCTGCCCGCCTGAATAGCCATCATGGTTAAGTTATGCCGCAATGCGTTACGTTTCCTGATGATTAACAGCGGGTAACAGATTAATAATTCGTAATAAATTTGCTGATATAAGATGCTGAAAATGTTCATTTTCAGCGCAATTTCAGCGGTTACAAAGATTAATAATAAAAGACCTTACAGTTTTTAAAAGAACTGGACTAGAATGGCCTGGGCGCTGATCCTCGATCAGATTAATCTCAACTTTGTCACGGTGCGTAGTGGCCATGACAACTTAACTTACTTACGGACTATGCGTTTAATCATTACGCTTTTCATGCTGGCCTTTGCGCAACTGTTTTTCAACACCGCCGCCGCGTCGCCTCACACGCCGGTGAACGTCAGTTCGCATAAAGCAGAGAAAAAGAGTGCGCGCGACGATGAGCGTCGTAAGCGCCGCCCGGTCAAAACGGTCACGAAAAAACCGCGTGTCACGCCTGTTCAGAAACTCAAAACTAAAAAACAGAAAAAAGCTGAACTCACCGCGACACAGACACCCGCTAAGAAGACCTCGCTTAAAACCGCCCGCATCAGCAAGAATCACGAAAAGAAACGCTATGGTCATCAGCGTGCGCTGAAAACCGCCGACGCGGATACCCGCGAAACCGGCACCATTAAAATGAGCAAATCTCACCGCCAGCGTTACCAGAAGGCGCGTGAAACGGCGATGACCAAGCTGATGGGTCAGCTGGGAAAACCCTATCAGTGGGGCGGAACGTCTCCGCACACCGGTTTCGACTGCAGCGGTCTGGTCTGGTACGCCTATAAGGATCTGGTGAAGTTTAAGATCCCGCGTACCGCCAATGAGATGTACCACCTGCGTGACGCCGCGCCGATCAAGCGTGAGTCGCTGGAGAAAGGCGATCTGGTCTTCTTCCGCATCAATGGCCGCGGCACCGCCGATCATGTCGGAGTTTACCTGGGTGACGGCAAGTTTATTCAATCGCCCCGCACCGGCAAAGATATCCAGATCAGCGCATTAGGGGAAGATTACTGGCAGCGCCACTACATCGGCGCCCGCCGGGTGATGACGCCGAAAACGATCCGCTGAACAGCAGCAGAGTCAGAAAAAAAGCCGGGAAAATCCCGGCTTTTTTTATCAGTGCAGAATGGCGGTAAAACTAAAGGCCACAATCATCAGCAGACAGCCAACGGTGGTCATTAATGCCAGTTTGAGGTCGGTACTCACGGTTTGCTCCTTAGTCACACAGTTCACAGGGTTATTCCATTTTCCCACACGACCCGGTAAAAATCTCGTGTTATTCGTCCAGCCTTGTTAGAATCCCGCCTTTGTTGCGCAACGCGCGCAACGCTGATTCCGTTTGCACCTTTTTTCAGGCGTGATTTCCGTCGCCCGCGGTCAGATTACCGGCCAGCAACGCTGCATTTTTGCGAAAAAAACCCTGAGCAGACGCAAACGTTTAACACTACGCTTATCAGAGAGTTAGATAAGCACCGGAGTCTGATTTACATGGCAACAATAAAAGATGTGGCAAAACGCGCTGGCGTCTCCACGACCACCGTTTCGCACGTCATTAATAAAACCCGCTTTGTCGCTGAAGAGACGCGCGAAGCGGTCTGGCAGGCGATCAAGGAACTGCACTACTCACCGAGCGCCGTGGCACGCAGCCTGAAAGTGAACCACACCCGCACGCTGGGGCTGCTGGCCACCTCCAGCGAAGCGCCCTACTTCGCTGAAATTATCGAAGCCGTCGAGAATCACTGCTTCGATAAGGGCTATACGCTGATCCTGGGGAATGCCCACAACGATCTGCAAAAGCAGCGCGCCTATCTCAGCATGATGGCGCAGAAGCGCGTGGATGGCCTGCTGGTGATGTGCTCCGAATACCCGGACGACCTGCTGCAGATGCTTGAAGAGAATCGCAACATCCCGATGGTGGTGATGGACTGGGGCGAATCCCGCGCCGACTTCACTGACACAGTGCTGGACAACGCCTTCCAGGGCGGTTATCTGGCCGGCCGCTATCTGATTGAGCGCGGGCACCGTGATATTGGCGCCATTCCCGGCCAGATGGAGCGCAATACCGGGGGTGGCCGTCATGCCGGTTTCCTGAAGGCGCTGGAAGAGGCAAATATCCAGCCGCGCGCCGAGTGGATCGTTCAGGGCGACTTCGAGCCGGAGTCTGGCTATCAGGCCATGCAGCAGATCCTGTCGCAGAAGCAGCGCCCTACGGCGGTATTCTGTGGCGGTGACATCATGGCAATGGGGGCGATTTGCGCCGCCGACGAGATGGGATTACGCGTTCCTCAGGATATTTCGGTGATCGGGTATGACAATGTGCGCAACGCGCGCTATTTCGCGCCAGCCCTGACTACCGTCCATCAGCCGAAAGCCCAGCTGGGCGAAAAGGCGCTGGATATGCTGCTGGACCGCATTACCAGCAAGCGTGAAGTGTCGCAGACCATCGAGGTTCACCCGACGCTGATCGAACGTCGTTCCGTCGCCGATGGCCCGTTCCGCGACTACCGGCGTTAATCCTCGCTTAACCACTCCTGATTAAGCGTCTGCGCATCTCCCAGATAGCTGAGCAACCAGCCTGTCGCCGGTGATGCACGATCTTCTGCCCAGCTGACGCAGCACGGACTGTCCGGAAACGGAACCGGCAGCGTCAGCTCGGCCAGATCGCCACTGTCGAGCAGCGGTCTGGCCAGATGGCCGGGCACCATCGCCACACACAATCCCGCCTGCACACACTCCAGCCCGGTCTGCCACTCCGGCACCACCAGCCTGCGCTGATTGTCCAGCGTCCACGTCATCCGGCGCGGCAGCGCCCGCGAGGTATCTTCCAGCACCAGCGACGGCCAGCTGCGCAGCGTGTCATCATCTATCTGGCTCGCCTGCGTCAGGGGATGATCGGGCGCGACCACGCAGCGCCAGTTCAGGGTGCCCATATCGCGAAAGGCAAAACGCCCGCCTACCGGAATCGCCTGAGTGGCGCCAATCGCGATCTCCACCCGCCCATCGGCCAGCGCATCCCAGACGCCATTGAACACTTCATAACTGATGCTCAGCTCCATATCCGGGAAGTGGCGATAGAAATCTTTGACCAGCTGTCGCGTACGCTGCGGTTTAGCGATGCGATCGACGGCGATGCTCAGCTGACCACGCCAGCCATTCGCCAGCTGCTGACACTGTCGGCGGGTAGCGAGCATTTTTTTGATAACGCTGCGCCCTTCCCGCACAAAATGTTCGCCTGCCGGGGTCAGCACCACTTCCCGATGCTGACGTTCGAACAGCGGGACCGCCAGCCAGGTCTCAAGCTGACGCACGGTGTAGCTGATGGCAGAGGGCACCCGATGTAGCTCCTGTGCTGCTGCGCTGAAGCTGCCGCCGCGGGCCACCGCGTCAACCACCTCTAATGCATATTCCGACCACATAATCTGCCTTCAAAATTTTTAACAGCAATCGGCAAATATTAGCGTTTCACAGCGGCAAACGCACCTTTTACACTCTGCCGCGTTCATCCTGCAAAAATGAGAATCAGATGTTATCGAATAAAGGATTTATGCCCTATCTTGCCCTGCTGAGTATGCTGGGCTTTCTGGCTACGGATATGTACCTGCCCGCCTTCGGTGCGATGCAGCAGAGCTTTAACACCTCGCCCGGCCTGATCAGCGCCAGTATGAGTCTCTTTCTGGCGGGCTTCGCCTGTGGCCAGCTCTTCTGGGGGCCGCTGTCGGACCGGATTGGCCGCAAGCCGGTACTGCTGGCCGGTCTGACGCTATTTGCCGTCGGCTGCGCCGGGATGCTGTGGGTCAGCGACATTTCCCTGATGCTGACACTGCGATTTGTTCAGGCAATTGGCGTCTGTGCCGCTGCCGTAAGCTGGCAGGCGCTGGTGGTGGACCGCTATCCTGCCGCACGCGCCAGCAAAGTTTTCGCCACCATCATGCCGCTGGTCGCCCTCTCACCGGCGCTGGCTCCGTTGCTGGGCGCCTGGCTGATCGGTCACTTCCACTGGCGTTCAATTTTCCTGGTGCTGACGCTGATTGCGGTGGCGCTCATCCTCGTGACCCTGCGTCTGCCCGCCGTGCGCAAGGCGGCGGCGGAGAAAGGATCGCAGCCCGGCTTCTTTACGTTGCTGAAATCACGCATCTACAGCGGCAATGTGCTGATCTACTCTGCCTGCTCTGCCAGCTTTTTCGCGTGGCTGACCGGTTCCCCCTTTATCCTGGCGGATCTGGGCCTTTCACCCGCCGATATCGGTCTGAGCTATGTGCCGCAGACGCTCGCCTTCCTGATTGGCGGATTTGGCTGTCGTGCCCTGCTTAACCGTTTTAATGGCGCACAGATCCTGCCCGCGCTGCTGGGGATTTACAGCCTGAGCATTCTGGCGCTGTTCGCCGTGGCGCTTTCAGGCAGCAGCACCCTGGCCGGTCTGATGGTGCCATTCTGCGGCATGGCGCTGGCAAATGGCGCGATCTATCCGATTGTGGTCGCCAGCGCGCTGATGCCGTTCCCGCACGCGACCGGGAAAGCGGCCGCGCTACAGAATACGCTGCAGCTGGGACTCTGCTTCGTCGCCAGCCTGGCCGTGTCGGCCGGATTAACCCAGCCTCTGTTTACCACCACCCTGATCATGACGGTAACGATTCTGCTCGCGCTAATCGGTTACATCATGCAGCGTGCCGCAAGCGCACAAACGGTTGTTGCCTCCTCTCAGCCTGCCTGCCAGGATAATCAGTAACGCACAGGCTTTTTAGTTAGCCTGCTGACAATAAGCCATTGAACATTGACCCGCGTGAGAATATACTCATCCGGGTCAAATAATCTTCGACAAATCAAAAAGATAATAACGTAGTAACTTGATTGGCAGCCTGTTGCCGGGACGGTATCTGCACGCGTTATTCTTACCTTTTCCGCCCTGTCACAGGCTACTCCAGTCCTCTGTACCACACAGATAATCGGTGTGCGGAGTCATCCGTTGCGTTTCTCAATGCCTGACAAATTGGCTACTCTTTGTGCAGGCTCAGACTGGACAGGTGGTGGAAAAGCTATGAGTTCATCTTATGCAGAAGCAGTAAGCCCGGAAGAGAATCCCTGGTATCGCATCATTCATGAGCTGCTGGAAAAAGCGGATATCGAAATTAATGGTTCACGCCCCTGGGATATCCAGGTCACGCATCCCGGATTCTTTAAGCGTGTCCTGCAGGAGGGGTCACTCGGGCTCGGTGAGAGCTATATGGATGGCTGGTGGGGGTGCGATCGGCTGGATATGTTCTTCCATCGCGTGCTTAAACACAGGCTGGATCAGCAGCTTCCGCACCACTTCAAAGACACGCTGCGCATTGCCGCCGCACGTTTAACCAATCTGCAGTCTAAAAAACGGGCCTGGATTGTCGGTAAAGAGCATTACGACCTGGGTAACGATCTCTTCTCCCTGATGCTCGACCCCTATATGCAATACTCCTGCGGCTACTGGAAAGAGGCCACAACGCTGGCGGCCGCTCAGGAGGCCAAGCTGGATATGATCTGCCGTAAGCTGGCGCTGAAACCGGGGATGTCGCTGCTGGATATCGGCTGTGGCTGGGGCGGGCTGGCGGCGTTTGCCGCACGGCACTATGGCGTCAGCGTGCAGGGCGTGACCATCTCCGCCGAACAGCAGAAGCTGGCGCAGCAGCGCTGTAATGGCTTAGACGTCACGATTCTGTTGCAGGATTATCGCGATCTCAACGCGCAGTTTGACCGCATCGTGTCGGTGGGGATGTTCGAGCATGTCGGCCCGAAAAACTACGCCACCTACTTTGATGTGGTCGATCGCAATCTGAAACCGGACGGGCTTTTTCTGCTGCACACCATCGGCGCGATCAAAACAGATATGCGCGTCGATCCCTGGATCGACAAATATATTTTCCCCAACGGCTGCCTGCCTTCGGTGCGTCACGTTGCTGAGGCCAGCGAACCCCATTTCATTCTGGAAGACTGGCACAACTTCGGGGCCGATTATGATAGAACCCTGATGGCCTGGCATGAGCGTTTTTTGCAGGCCTGGCCGGAGCTGGCCGACAGCTACGGTGAACGGTTTAAACGGATGTTCACCTACTATCTTAACGCCTGTGCCGGTGCCTTCCGGGCGCGTGATATTCAGCTGTGGCAGATCGTCTTCAGTCGCGGCGTGGAGGGGGGATTGCGGGTCGCGCGGTAGTCAACGCGGCTGACGCTTACCGCAGCCGCAGGCAGCAGGATCACAAGAGGAAACGGGCCCGGCGATGGCCTTACCTCAGGGATGAGGGGCGTCATCGCGCGGGCCAGTATCTGCTGCTGTGGGTCTGATCGCCTCACCCGCTCTTGAGGCGCTGACGCGCCTTCGATCAGCTCTCGTCGGCAGGCTGGCCGGTCAGCACTTTCATCGCCGCTTCGGCATCGCGCTGGGCTAAGACGCGCTCAACGGTCTCCACTATCGCCTGGGTGTGCGGATCGATCTCAATATTCACCCGCTGACCAAAGGTTTTCGCGCCCAGCGTGGTGCGTTCCAGCGTTTCCGGGATCAGATAAACACAGAATCTGGTTCTGGTGACGTCGCCGACCGTCAGGCTGATGCCATCAATACCGACAAACCCTTTGTGCAGGATATATTTCATCTGCAGCGGATCCTGGATTTTAAACCAGACTTCGCGGTTATGTTCTGACTGAATAATCTTGCAGATTTCAGCCGTGGTCATAATATGACCCGACATCAGATGGCCGCCGATTTCATCACCGAACTTCGCGGCACGCTCAATGTTGACCACGTCGCCCTGACGCAGATCGCCAAGGTTAGTGACCCGCAGCGTCTCTTTAATCAGATCGAAACTGACAAGGTCGCCATCGATGGCCGTCACGGTCAGGCAACAGCCGTTATGCGCCACGGAGGCGCCCAGCGCCAGCCCCGGCAGGAGTTCTTCCGGCAGGCGGACAGTATGGGTACGAAACAGCTCTTTCTCTTCAATGGACACAATTTCAGCGGTGCCCTGTACAATACCGGTAAACATAGTCTTTGCCTCTGCGAAGTTTGGGCCAGTTTATCACAGCTCAGCTCCGCTGTTAGATTTCAGCCCGTGTGCACCCGCCCTCACCGGGGAGAAAACGCATCCTGTGACAAAGATTGGCGAATACGGTTGCGCCAGTTACACTTACTCGCGCAATTCTCCGGGCATCTCTGCCCTTTTTACTTTATTTAACTCGTCAGGTGTAAACGTGCAGAAGTATTTAACAGAAGCGCGTCAATTGCTGGCCCTTGCGATTCCTGTCATCCTGGCTCAGGTGGCTCAGACCGCGATGGGCTTTGTGGATACCATTATGGCCGGCGCAGTCAGCGCCACGGATATGGCCGCCGTTGCTGTCGGCACCTCTGTCTGGCTCCCGGCCATCCTGTTTGGTCATGGTCTTCTGCTTGCATTGACGCCCACCGTTGCGCAACTCAACGGCTCAGGCCGCCGCGAACGCATCGCTGAACAGATCCGCCAGGGTTACTGGCTGGCCTTTTTCGTCTCCCTGCTGACGATGCTGCTGCTGTGGCACGCCGGATATCTGATCCGGGCGATGCATGATATCGATCCGCAGCTGGCGCTGAAGGCCGAAGGCTATCTGCATGCCCTGCTGTTCGGTGCGCCGGGTTACCTCTTCTTTCAGGTGCTGCGTAATCAGTGCGAAGGGCTGTCGAAAACCAAGCCCGGTATGGTGCTGGGTTTCCTGGGGCTGATGTTCAACATCCCGCTGAACTATATCTTTATCTATGGCCATTTCGGGATGCCTGCGCTGGGTGGCGTCGGCTGCGGTGTCGCAACCGCCACGGTCTACTGGGTGATGTTTATCTGTATGCGATTCTGGATGCGCCGGATGGGCAGTATGCGCGACATTCGTATGGCGAGCCGCTGGTCGCCGCCGTCCCGGGTGATCCTGAGCCGCCTGGTCGCGCTGGGATTGCCGGTGGCGCTGGCGCTCTTTTTCGAAGTCACGCTGTTTGCGGTCGTCGCCCTGCTGGTTTCACCGCTGGGTATCGTGAACGTGGCGGGCCACCAGATTGCACTGAACTTCAGTTCGCTGATGTTTGTCCTGCCGCTGTCGCTGGGTGTCGCGACCACCATTCGCGTGGGCTATCGTCTGGGCCAGGGCTCCACCGAGCAGGCGCGGGTGGCGGCCTGGACCGCGCAGGGCGTGGGGATCAGCATGGCGGCGCTGACGGCCCTGTTTACCGTGACGTTCCGCCATCAGATTGCCCTGCTCTACAACGACAATCCGGAAGTGGTGACGCTGGCCGCTCAGCTGATGCTGCTGGCAGCCATTTATCAGTTCTCCGATTCGATACAGGTGATCGGCAGCGGCATCCTGCGCGGTTATAAAGATACGCGGTCGATCTTCTTTATTACCTTTATCGCTTACTGGCTGCTGGGGCTGCCTGCGGGCTACCTGCTGGCGCTGACCGACTGGCTGGTGCCGCGCATGGGACCTGCGGGCTTCTGGTGCGGCTTTATTATCGGTCTGACCTCGGCTGCGGTGATGATGCTCTGGCGCATCAGACGGTTACAGCAGTCGCCTGCCGAGGTTATCCTTGCGCGTGCGGCGCGATAATCGTCAGAATGCGGGCCAGCACTGGCCCGCAATGCCCAAAAAACCGACGGTTAGCACAGTTGCTGCGCAGTCGTGGCGAAAATGCGATTTTCCCCTTGCCAGCCTTACACGCTGCCGTTAATATTCGTCCCCGCTGTCGCCCTGACAGCATGTTGCGCTCTTAGCTCAGTTGGTTAGAGCACCACCTTGACATGGTGGGGGTCGATGGTTCGAGTCCATTAGAGCGCACCAAGTGCGTCCGTAGCTCAGTTGGTTAGAGCACCACCTTGACATGGTGGGGGTCGGTGGTTCGAGTCCACTCGGACGCACCAATATTCAGAATGCGCTCTTAGCTCAGTTGGTTAGAGCACCACCTTGACATGGTGGGGGTCGATGGTTCGAGTCCATTAGAGCGCACCACTTTCAGACATTCCTCAGCTTGCGCAACGTCCCTTTTATTGATCTGCATCGTTTACCTCCTCTGCTTTTTGATTGGTTTTCGCATACTTAGCGTCTATACTGTCCCGCGTTGCTTACTTGAAAGGTTTCAGCGATCACGTGCTTACTGCGATAACTCAAATGATTTGCGCAACAACAGCGTGGTGGTTACCAACCGTAACCGCACAACTTCCCTGCACGCCTGGCCTTCGTCACCTATTCTTACTCAGTACTGCCCATTTCAGTCTCAATCAGAATTTTCACTTCGATGCGCTGCCATCGGATTCCGCCCTTATTCATCCATCACAACTTACAGATAATCCGTCATGAAAAAGACTAAAATCGTTTGTACAATCGGCCCGAAAACCGAATCCGAAGAGATGCTGACTCAGCTGCTTGAAGCTGGCATGAACGTTATGCGTCTTAACTTCTCTCACGGTGACTATGCTGAGCATGGCCAGCGCATTTCAAATATGCGTGCCGTGATGCAGAAAACCGGCCGTCAGGCCGCGATTCTGCTGGATACCAAAGGTCCTGAAATCCGCACCATGAAACTGGAAGGCGGCAACGATGCGTCTCTGAAAGCGGGTCAGACCTTCACCTTTACCACCGACCAGAGCGTGATTGGTAACAACGAGCGCGTTGCTGTCACCTACCCGGGCTTCACCGCTGACCTGAAAATCGGTAACACCGTGCTGGTCGACGATGGCCTGATCGGCATGGAAGTGACCGAAGTCACCGAGAATACCGTGGTCTGTAAAGTCCTGAACAATGGCGATCTGGGCGAAAACAAAGGCGTCAACCTGCCAGGCGTCTCTATCCAGCTGCCTGCGCTGGCAGAAAAAGATAAGCGCGACCTGATTTTCGGTTGCGAGCAGGGCGTGGACTTCGTCGCCGCCTCCTTTATCCGTAAACGTTCAGACGTACTGGAAATCCGCGAACACCTGAAACAGCACGGTGGCGAGCACATCCAGATCATCTCTAAAATCGAAAACCAGGAAGGCCTGAACAACTTCGACGAAATCCTCGAAGCCTCAGACGGCATCATGGTTGCGCGTGGCGACCTGGGTGTTGAGATCCCGGTTGAAGAAGTCATCTTCGCGCAGAAGATGATGATTAAAAAATGTAATAAAGCCCGCAAAGTGGTCATCACGGCCACTCAGATGCTGGACTCCATGATCAAAAACCCGCGCCCTACCCGTGCAGAAGCCGGTGACGTAGCCAACGCCATCCTCGACGGAACCGATGCGGTTATGCTGTCAGGCGAGAGCGCCAAAGGCCGTTATCCGCTGGAGTCGGTCACCATCATGGCGACCATCTGTGAACGTACTGACCGCGTGATGAAGTCCCGCATCGACAGTGAGAACGACACCCGCAAACTGCGTATTACCGAAGCCGTCTGCCGTGGTGCCGTGGAAACCGCTGAAAAACTGGAAGCGCCGCTGATTGTGGTCGCAACCGAAGGTGGCAAGTCTGCGAAGGCTGTACGTAAATATTTCCCGAACGCCACCATCCTGGCGCTGACCACTAACCAGACTACGGCGCGTCAGCTGATCCTGAGCAAAGGGATCGAAACCCGCCTGGTGACTGAAATCGCCTCTACCGATGATTTCTATCGTCTGGGTAAAGAAGCGGCGCTGGAAAGCGGCTACGGTCAGAAAGGTGACGTCGTGGTACTGGTTTCAGGTGCATTAGTACCAAGCGGAACTACCAACACCGCCTCAGTACACGTCCTGTAAATCCTGACTTAGTTTTTATTTTAAAGCGCCTTAAACGGGCGCTTTTTTTATTTCTTCTTAAACCAGATGCCGGAAAATTCCAATAGAAAATAACTATTCAAATACTCTTAATATTAAGGTTAATCCGATTAAATCTCTCTGTTTTCGCTAAATTTTTTTATCATGTTCTGGGATTCGCTGCTTCTTTGAGCGAACGATCAAATTTAAGCATGTTCTCATCAAAAATTTATTCTCAACCTAAAAAACTTTGTGTAATACTTGTAACGCTACATGGAGATTAACTCAATCTAGAGGGTATAAATAATGAATCGTACTAAACTGGTACTGGGCGCGGTAGTTCTGGCTTCAACTATGCTGGCTGGTTGCTCAAGCAACGCTAAAATCGACCAGCTGTCTTCAGACGTTCAGACTCTGAACGCTAAAGTTGACCAGCTGAGCAACGACGTGAACGCAGTGCGTTCAGACGTTCAGGCTGCTAAAGACGACGCAGCTCGCGCTAACCAGCGTCTGGACAACCAGGCTCACTCTTACCGTAAGTAAGAGTTCTGGTTTAAAAATGGCGCCTTTATGGCGCCATTTTTTTTGCCCTGAATGTCGTGCCCTCGCGGGCACGCCTCGTGTCAGGGCTGAGCTGTTTTCGCGTCTGTCTCTGAAACCGGCTTCTCCGCCTCTTGTGCGGCATCCTGCAGGCTCGCAGGCGGCACGGTATCACTCTCTACCGGCTCACCGCTGCTGACCAGCACCGGCATTCCTGAGCGTCTTGCCAGACTGGCTTTAATCAGCGCGCTGTCACTCTTATCGCTTTTCATAAACCGCTTCATGTCAGCACTGAGCGCAAGTGGCATGGTCTGCGGATCGTCTTTGTCATTGCGTGAGAGTGGCTGATGCACTTCCACGTAGCGTTTGCCATCCGGCTCTACCGCATACTTCACCGGCTGATTGATGATCTGTACCCGGGTTCCTTTCGGCACGGCATTAAACAGCGCCTCAATATCCTCTGAACGCAGGCGGATGCAGCCTGAGCTGACGCGCATCCCGATACCAAACTTCGCATTGGTGCCGTGGATCAGATACTGCCCGGTGCCACGCGCCAGACGCATCGCAAACTGCCCCATCGGGTTATCCGGGCCGGCCGGGACGACGCCAGGCAGGGTAATGCCCTCTTTCGCGTAACGCTTGCGGATATTAGCCGTAGGCGTCCAGGTCGGGTTGGGGATCTTCTGACTGATCTGTGTCACCATCACGGGTGTAGCCGCACCCAGCTGACCAATCCCGATCGGATAGACGATGACCTTGTCTTCGCCTTTGGGGTAGTAGTAGAGACGCAGCTCGGCCAGATTCACCACGATGCCTTCACGCGGCGTATCCGGCAGGATCATCTGGAGCGGCACCGTCAACTGCGTGCCCGCTCTGGGCAACCAGGGATCGGTGCCCGGATTGGCCTCCAGCATCCCCAGCAGGCCGACCTGATAGCGTGCGGCAATAGCTTCCAGGGGTTGTTTGTCATCGGGAACCTGGGTCAGGACGTTTTCGCCAATCAGGCGACTGTCAGGCGGCGGCAGCGGATATTCCGTGGCGAAGGCGGGTGCAGAGAGCCCAAAACAGGTCAGCAGCAATGCACCGGCTAAACGTAAAGCAGGTTTCATGCAATGTTCTCGTCAGATAAAAAAACAGACGCCGGATGGCGTCTGTGGAGTGTAACTTAGCTAAGGTTCTGAGCGGTATGGCGAATAGACCGAATCATCGCCTCCAGCCCCTGCGACCGGGTGGGCGTCAGGTGCTGCATCAGCGCCAGTTCGCCAAACCAGTGGCGGACATCCAGCGCCAGAATCTCGGCGGGCGGCAGGTTCTGATAGAGACTGAAAACGATAGCAATCAGTCCCTTAACGATAGCGGCATCGCTGTCGCCTTCAAACGCGATGGAACCATCCGCCTGCGGCGTCATGCGGATCCACACCTGACTCTGACAGCCTGAAATCACATTCTCCGGCTGGTGTAAGGTTTCAGACGATTCCGGGAGCTTTGAGCCCAGCTCAATGATGTAGAGATACTTCTCTTCCCAGTTGGCGCAACGATTAAAGTTACGAACCAGTTTCTCTTTGTCAGGCAAATTCGCCATCGGTTACTCCGTTAAAACTGTTCAGCCGCCCAGCAGACGATGAATGCGCGTCAGACCGGCAGCCAGACGATCCACTTCTTCTTCACTGTTGTAGAAGGTGAAGGAGGCACGACACATGGCTGGCACGTTGTAATGCTGCATCAGCGGCATCGCGCAGTGGTGTCCGGTGCGGATGGCGATGCCATACTGGTCCAGAAAACTGCCGACATCATAGGCGTGATGTTTGCCAAGGTTAAAGGCGATGACGCCTGCGCGTGACTGAGGACCGTAGATCTGAATATCCGGGACCGTGCCCAGCTTATCCAGCGCATAGTTCATCAATGCGGTTTCACGCTGATGGATCGTATCCAGTCCCAGTGCCTGCACATAGGCCATCGCCGCGCCAAAGCCGATAATGCCGCCGGTGTTGGGCGTGCCCGCTTCAAAACGCCACGGTGCGCTGTTCCAGCTGGTGCCGGTTGGCAGCATGACGCGATCGATCATCGAGCCGCCCCCTTCCCACGGTGGCATCTCATCCAGCAGCGCCTTGCGGCCGTAGAGAATGCCGACCCCATTCGGGCCATAGAGCTTGTGGCTGGAGAAGACGTAGAAGTCGCAGCCGATATCCTGCACATCCACCCGGTCGTGCATCACCGCCTGTGCGCCATCCACCAGCGTGACCACGCCAGCGGCTTTTGCCTGCGCGACGATCGCTTTGACCGGGTTAACGGTGCCCAGCACGTTAGAAACATGCGTCACGGCCAGTAACCGGGTGCGGCTGTCGATCAGCCCCGCCAGCTGCTCCAGCGCCAGTTCACCGTTGTTGTTCAGCGGCAGGACACGCACCTCGGCACCGTTGCGCGCCGCCAGCATCTGCCACGGCACGATGTTGGCGTGATGCTCCATCTCAGTGATGATCAGGTTATCGCCCGCCTGGAGGTTGCTGCTGCCCCAGGTGTTCGCCACCAGATTGATACCTTCGGTGGTGCCCTTGACGAAAACAATCTCTTCCTGCGAGGCGGCATTGATAAAACGGGCAGCCTGGTCGCGCACGTTCTCCATGTCGCTGGTCGCCTGCTGGCTCAGCGTATGGATACCACGATGCACGGCCGCGTAGCCGTGCTGATAGAAATGACTCTCGGCGTTTATCACGGCGAGTGGACGCTGTGCGCTGGCCGCACTGTCAAGATAGGCCAGCGGATGACCGTTGACCTCACGCTTCAGGATAGGAAAATCAGCCCTGATGCGTTCGAGATCGAAGTTCATCATACGTCGCCTCCGGGAAAACGTTGCGCGATACGCTGCAGCACGGCCTGACGGATCACCTCATCTTCCAGGGTTTCGGTCAGCTCCGCGGCAAACGCGTGGATAATCATGGTCTGCGCCGCATCCTGCTCAATTCCGCGTGAACGCAGGTAGAACATCTGCTCGTCGTCAATACGACCGATGGTGGCACCGTGACTGCACTTCACGTCATCCGCGTAGATTTCCAGCTGCGGTTTGGTGTCCACTTCAGAAAGCTTGCCCAGCAACAGGTTGTTGTTGGTCATCTGTCCGTCGGTCTTCAGCGCATGCTGTGCCACTTTGATATGGCCGTTGAACACCGCACGCCCTTTGTCGCGCACGATGGTTTTGTGCATCTGACGGCTGACACAGTGGCCTTTGTTGTGCTCCAGGTAGGTACGGGTATCCGCCACTTCCTGTTTCACCGGCAGCACCAGGCTATTGATAGCCAGCGTGCTGTTTTCGCCGTTCAGTTGTGTGCTGCTGTTGTGACGTGACAGACCGGCACCCAGCAGGAAGCTGGTGCTGCTGACCTGACCGTCGTTGCCAATCACCAGATCGTTGTGCGCGAAGTGATAGCTGCTGCTGCCTTCGAAGGCCAGCTTGGTGTGCGTCAGCTTCGCATTGTCGCCCACCGCAAAGGTGAAGCGTGCCCCGGTGAAGTGAGCATGTTCACCCAGCGACACATAGTGCTCGATCACTTCCGCTTCGGCGCTCTCTTCCAGCTGCAGATGATGGCGATAGTGCACCGTGTTCATGCTGTCCGGCTTGCCGCTGGTGATATGCAGCAGGTAGAGCGGACGTGCCGCGGATTTGCCGCGCGCCAGGCGCAGGGTCGTGACCTCTTCCGCCAGGCTCTCGGTCAGATGCAGGAACACTTCAGGCTGAACCGCAGCAGGCAGCGGATGGCGCGCCGCCGCAGCACTGTGCTGGATCTCAAACAGTTCGCTGTCGCGGCTGCTGAAGTCGGGCTGGAACTGGCCATCCACGAAGACCAGTCGGATCGCGTCCAGCGGCAACGCCAGCGCGTCAACCTGTTCCGCGCTCAGGGTCTGCGGCGCATCAGGCAGTACAAACTGCTGAGACAGCAGCGTATCCAGCGGCGTGTATTTCCAGT
The DNA here is from genome assembly GCF_048452665.1 of Pantoea graminicola. Lineage (NCBI taxonomy): Bacteria > Pseudomonadati > Pseudomonadota > Gammaproteobacteria > Enterobacterales > Erwiniaceae > Pantoea > Pantoea graminicola. Next base: position 562,993 of record NZ_JBLWSJ010000003.1, read on the forward strand.
TTTCATGCTTGCGGGTCGGCAGACCCACGCGCATCAGTTGCTGCCAGTGCTGCTGAGCCTGCAGAGAGCGTTTGTCGCCGCGCGACTCAAACAGGTGATGCCACTGTTGCAGCGCAGAATCACTCTTCGTCGGTAAGCCAGCCATAACCTTGCTCCTCCAGCTGTTTCACCAGCGAGAAGTCGCCAGATTTCACGATTTTGCCCTGATACAGAACATGAACGAAGTCTGGCTTGATGTAGTCCAGAATACGCTGGTAGTGGGTCACGATGATGAAGGCACGCTTCTCGTCACGCAGGCTGTTGACGCCGTTGGCAACGATTTTCAGCGCATCGATATCCAGACCGGAGTCGGTTTCATCCAGGATGCAGAGATCCGGCTCCAGCGCCGCCATCTGCAGAATGTCGTTACGCTTCTTCTCACCGCCGGAGAAGCCGACGTTGACGGAGCGGGTCAGCAGATCTTCCGGCATCTTCAGCAGCTGAATTTTCTCTTCGATGAAGTCCTGGAAGTCGAAGCGATCCAGCTCATCCTGCTGACGATATTTACGCACCGCATTGACGGAGGTCTGCAGGAAGAACTGATTGCTGACGCCCGGAATTTCGACCGGATACTGGAAGGCCATAAAGACCCCTTCACCGGCACGCTCTTCAGGTGCCAGCTCCAGCAGATCTTTGCCCTTGAACGTCACGGAGCCGCCGGTGATTTCATAATCTTCACGGCCGGCCAGCGTCGCGGAGAGCGTACTCTTACCTGAACCGTTCGGACCCATGATGGCATGGACTTCGCCCGGTTTAATTTCGAGATTCAGGCCACGCAGAATGGCTTTATCTTCAACACTGACCTGTAAATCTTTAATGCTTAACATACTTATTCCTTCACATTGCTTCCGGCAAGGCGTGTGACGGCATCAGCCCACACTGTGCTCAAGGCTGATAGCTAACAATTTCTGGGCTTCCACGGCAAATTCCAGTGGCAGTTCCGAGAAGACGTCTTTACAGAAGCCGTTCACGATCATCGAGATCGCATCTTCTTCACTGATACCGCGTTGCAGACAGTAGAACATCTGATCTTCGCCGATACGGGATGTCGTGGCTTCGTGCTCAAGCTGGGCGGTATTATTGCGGGTCTCCACATACGGGAAGGTATGGGCGCCGCAATCGGGACCGATCAGCATCGAGTCACACTGCGTAAAGTTACGGGCGTTGGTGGCGCTCGGCATGATTTTTACCAGACCACGATAGGTGTTCTGGCTTTTACCCGCCGAGATCCCTTTGGAGATGATGGTCGAACGGGTGTTTTTCCCGATGTGGATCATCTTGGTGCCGGTATCGGCCTGCTGACGACCGCTGGTCAGCGCCACGGAGTAGAATTCGCCAACCGAATGATCGCCGCGCAGAATACAGCTCGGGTATTTCCAGGTGATGGCGGAGCCGGTTTCAGACTGCGTCCAGGACATCTTGCTGTGGTCACCTTCACACAGCGCGCGCTTGGTCACGAAGTTAAGGATACCGCCCTCGCCTTCGCCGCCCGGGAACCAGTTCTGAACGGTCGAATATTTCACTTCGGCATTTTTGTGGATGATCACTTCCACCACGGCGGCGTGCAGCTGATAGGAGTCACGCACCGGGGCTGAACAGCCTTCGATGTAGCTGACGTAGCTGTCTTCATCGGCGATCAGGATGGTACGCTCGAACTGACCGGTTTTCGCCGCGTTGATGCGGAAATAGGTCGACAGCTCCATCGGGCAACGCACCCCTTTCGGGATGTAGACGAAGGTGCCGTCAGAGGCCACCGCCGAGTTCAGCGCCGCGAAGAAGTTATCGTTGGCCGGGACGACCGTGCCGAGATACTGCTTCACCAGCTCAGGATGCTCCTGAATCGCCTCGCCGAATGAACAGAAGATGATCCCCTGCTCCGCCAGCTTGCCGCGATAGGTGGTGGCGACCGAAACGGAGTCGAAGATGGCGTCAACAGCCACTTCGCGCCCTTCACGAACCGGGACACCCAGCTGGTTAAAGGCGTTTTCCACTTCCTGCGTCAGATAGTCGCTGGCGGGCGCACTGCCGGAGGCCTGGGTGACACCCGGCTCGGAGGCGCAGGTGTCATCACAGTTGCCGCAGGAAGGCGCGGAGTAGTAACTGTAATCCTGGTAGTCGAGTTTTTCGTAGTGCGCTTTCAGCCAGTGTGGCTCTTCCATTTCCAGCCAGGCATGAAACGCCTTAAGACGAAACTCCAGCATCCACTCTGGCTCGTTACGCTTGGCCGAGATCGCCCGCACCACATCTTCATTGATGCCGTTGGCAAATTCTTCGGTCTGCAGTTGGGTGAAGAAGCCCTCTTTGTAGTTGAGCTTGCCTTCCCAGATTTGTACATCGTCAGATGCTTCGCTGTGTCGTGACATATTTCACTTACTCGACGCCAAAGCTCTCACCGCACCCGCAGGCGTGCTGAGCTTTAGGGTTATTGAATTTAAAAATCTGATTCAGGCCTTCGCGAACGTAGTCCAGCTCGGTGCCATCAACGAATGGCATCGCCTGAAGCGGCACAAACAGCGTTGCGCCGTGGAATGAGAACTGCAGATCGTCTTCGACGGGTTCTTTCACTAAATCCATCACGTAGCCAAAGCCGGCACAGCCGGATTGTTTTACGCTCAGCCGCAGACCCTTGACATCAGGGTCCTGAGCCGCCAGATTGAGAATTTGTTGCGCTGCGGTTTCAGTCAGCGTCAGCCCTTTCCAGACAAAGTCGTCGGGTGAGAAAGAGTCTGTATTAACGGATGCCATGTTGATACCTCTTGAGTCAGGACCTTTTCAGGCTATCCCCCTATGGTAGTGATCTGACCAATCACTTCAACCTCTTGTTTTGCAGGGATAATCATCTTGTGCTGTTTTATTCGCCTGAATATTAAGCATAGCTGCTTCCGCCCACCCTGTGGCAGGAGAATCAGCCGCAATAAGCCAGTGCTAACCTGTTAATAAATCACTCTTTTTAAAAAAAACACTTTTGCAAAAAATCCTTATTGATAGGTTACGCCTTTCTGCGATGTAAATAGATTGTTATTCCCGATTATACCGACAGGCAGGATAAATCGATAAATTTTTCTCGGTGCCAATTGCAATCGTGGCCCGGATGAATATGATAATTATTATCATTAACATTCAGGGCGACATCACTATGCTTTCTGTCTCCGCCTGGCTGCACCATCAGATCGAGGAATATCACTTCTCGCTGCGGGATATCTCCGTCGACTTTTATATGGCGCAGGCAAAGCTTGATCGGGCCGACTGCTCAATCCATCAGCTGCGTCAGTTTAACGATGCCTGTCAGGATATGGCAGAACTCTGCCAGTTGAACGGTGACGATCAGAGCTACCTGCACACGCTGGGTAAACTGCATCATCGTCTGGTTCAGGAGATAGGAAACCCAGGGCGCGATCGCCTGTTTCGCCTTCAGGCCTGGCAACTGGCGCGACTCTCCCTGACCCGCCTCTGCCATCAGCTGGCGCTCACCGGCGAGTGGCACAAAGCGACCGAGCTACAGAGTGACTTTGTCCGTCACGCAGGCGGAACATTCTAATCCAGCCACTGCGTGACGTCGCGCACAATTTTTTTACATCAGCGCCAACAGGGCCTGAAGCGGATGGCGCATGCCGTTGCCTTCCACGCGGCTGACCTGACTGCGGCAGGAGTAACCGGTGGCCAGACAGCGCTGGCGGGGCAGGCGCTGAAGCTGCGGATGCCACGAAAGCGCATAGATGCCCAGCGAGTTTTCCAGGTTTTCTGTTTCGTGACCGTAGGTGCCGGCCATACCGCAGCAACCCACGTTGATATTTTCCAGCTTCGCGCCAAAGCGGGCGAAGATGGCCTGCCACTGATCGGGCGTCGACGGCAATGCAGTGACCTCGGTACAGTGGGCAAACAGATACCAGGGCTCGCCGCTGGTCGTCTGCACCTCGCGGTCGGCCAGCGCACGCTGCAGCCATTCATGCACCAGCAGCACCGTAAAATCGCCGCGCGCCTCACCCAGCGTCTGGCGATACTCATCGCGATAGCAGAGCACGGTGGCCGGATCGACGCCAACCATCGGCAGCCCCAGTTTAGCCACCCGGTTAAGAAAATCGGCGGTGCGGGTCGCGGTGCGGGCAAACCGTTGCAGGAAGCCCTTCACATGTTGCGCCTTGCCGTTGGGTGAAAACGGCAGCAGGACCGGACGGTAGCCGAGCTTTTCAATCAGCCGGACAAAATCGTTCACCAGCTGCGCCTCGTAGAAGCTGGTGAAGGGATCCTGCACCACCAGCACATAACCGGCCCGTTCGTCCGCTGGCATCGCCTCCAGCTGCTCCAGCGTCATGTTCATGGCGGGATGGCCACTCAGCTGCTGCTTCAGGTTCGGCGCAGAGAGCAGCGGCAGATCGACCATGCCGATATGCGTCTTACTCAACTCTTTGAGCCACGGCTGGCGCAGGAAGAAGTTAAACACCCCCGGCGCTTTCGCCATCAGGGGCGCATAGCTCTCTACGGCGGCGACCAGGTGATCGCTGGCCGGTCGCAGGTAGCGGGTGTGATAGAGCTGTAAGAAGCGCGAGCGGAACGCAGGCACGTCAATCTTAATCGGGCACTGGGTTGAACAGGCTTTGCAGGCCAGGCAGCCCGACATCGCCTCTTTTACCTCGTGAGAGAAATCATATTCCCCTTTTCTGGCGTGCCAGCTGTTGCGGGTCCGGGCGATGAGTGCGCGCAGGGAGAGCCGACTTTCCGGCAACTGCTTCTCCAGCAGCAGCGGATCGATACCCTGCCCGGCCAGCAGCCGCAGCCACTCGCGCATCAGCGTTGCCCGGCCTTTCGGCGAGTGAATGCGATTGCGGGTAATCTTCATGGAGGGGCACATCGGACTACGAGCATCGAAGTTAAAGCACAAGCCGTTGCCGTTACACTCCATCGCGCCGCGCCACTCATCCCGCACCGTTAACGGGATCTGCCGATCATAGCTTCCGCGCGTCACCGCATCGACCTGCATCATTTCGTCATGGCTCTCAATCGGCGTGCAGATTTTGCCCGGATTGAGGCGATTAAGTGGATCGAAGGCGGCTTTAATGCGCCGCAGCTCGTTAAACAGCGTCTCGCCAAAGAAGGCCGGACTGTACTGGGCCCGGAACCCTTTGCCATGTTCGCCCCAGAGCAGACCGCCGTAACGCGCGGTCAGCGCCACCACCTCATCGGAGATCTGCTTCATCATCATCTCCTGCTGCGGGTCGCACATATCCAGCGCCGGACGCACATGCAGAACCCCGGCATCGACATGGCCGAACATACCATAGCTCAGGCCGTGGCTGTCGAGCAGTGCGCGAAACTCCACGATGTAGTCCGCCAGCTTCTCCGGCGGCACCGCCGTATCCTCTACAAACGGAATCGGCTTCGCCCGGCCTCGGGCGTTCCCCAGCAGACCCACCGCTTTTTTCCGCATGTTATAGATGCGTTCAATGCCCGTCAGATCGTTGCAGAGCTGATAGCCAATCACGCCGCCCTGCTGCTGCGCCATCAACGTATCCAGACGGGTACAGAGCCTGTCGATCTGCTGATCGATCAGCGCAGCGTTATCACCGGCGAACTCCACGATGTTCAGGCCCAGCATCTCTTTATCGGGCACGTCGGCGATCAGTTCGCGTACCGAATGCCAGACGATATCTTCACGCGCCAGGTTCAGCACTTTCGAGTCGACGGTTTCAACCGACAGCGCCTGTGCCTCCACCATGAAAGGGGCATTGCGCAGCGCAGAGTCAAACGAGTCATACTTGATGTTGACCAGTCGCCGCACCTTCGGCAACGGGGTGATATCAAGCCGCGCTTCCGTCACAAACGCCAGGGTTCCCTCTGCCCCACACAGCAGGCGGGTCAGGTCAAAGGTCTGCATATCATCGCTGAAGACGTGACGCAGGTCATAGCCGGTAAGGAACCGATTCAGCCTGGGAAACTTTTCCAGAATCAGCGCGCGCTGTTCGCGGCAGCGCGTCAGAACCTGCTGGTAAATCCGCCCTTCGGGCGTGGCCGTCTGCGCCAGGGTTTCAGCCAGGGCGGTCGCCATCGGCCGGGTATCGAGAATGTCCCCCCCCAGCAGCACGGCGCGCAGACCCAGTACATGATCCGAGGTTTTGCCGTAGACCAGCGATCCCTGACCCGACGCATCAGTGTTGATCATGCCGCCCAGTGTCGCCCGGTTACTGGTCGATAGCTCTGGTGAAAAGAAGAAGCCGAAAGGCTTCAGCCAGGCATTCAGCTGATCTTTGACTACACCGGCCTCGACCCGCACCCAGCCTTCATCGGTGTTGATCTCCAGGATGCGGTTCATGTAACGCGACATGTCCACCACAATGCCCTGATTCAGCGACTGGCCGTTGGTGCCGGTGCCACCGCCACGCGGCGTAAACACCAGGCTGGCAAAACGGGCTTCGCCAGCCACACGGGCCAGCAGCGCCACATCCGCCGTTGAGCGTGGGAACAGGGCTGCATCGGGCAGCAACTGGTAGATACTGTTATCGGTGGAGAGTGAGAGACGATCGGCATAGCTGGTCGCCATGTCGCCGGTGAAACCCTGCTCTTTCAGCGACTCAAGGAACGTCAGCACCAGTTGAACGAGGCCCGGTGCCTGCGAAATCTGTGGGATCATGATTGTCTGACCGAAGGTGTTGTAAACGTTTGCGTTTATGCGTTAGCGATTTCCCGTTTTATCATATTTTTTCTGCCTCTGCCGTTTTTTCAGAAAAGCCAAAAACCTTTTCCGCGATGCTGTTTAATCCCCGGTAAATAGATCATGATAAAAACAGGTATCCGAATGCCTGAAAATGAAGGATTAAGACGAGGTTATGAGTCAATGATGAAAAGCCAGTACCGGGATATGGATTTACCGCAAATACTCTTCACTCTGATGTTTATTCTGCTGCTGATTGTCGCCTGTTTATGGGTGGTACAGCCCTTTATTCTGGGCTTTGCGTGGGCCAGTATGGTGGTGATTGCCACCTGGCCGCTGATGTTAAAATTTCAGCGACTGCTATGGGGCCGCCGCTCCCTGGCGGTCATTGTGATGACGCTGCTGTTACTGCTGCTGTTTATTATTCCTATCGCCCTGCTGGTCAGCAGTCTGATCGACAACAGCGCGCCGGTGATTGCCTGGGTGACGCAGGGGCATACGATGCCGCAGCTGCTGTGGCTTAACGATGTGCCGATGGTCGGTGAGAAGCTCTACGCCAGTTATGACAAGCTGGTGGCGAGCGGTGGTGCGGGCGTGATGGCCAAGATTCAGCCCTATATCGGCCGCACGACCGGCTTCTTTGTCGCACAGGCTGGCCATTTCGGGCGGTTTATGATCCATCTGGGCGTGATGCTGCTGTTCAGTGTGCTGCTCTACTGGCGTGGCGAGCAGGCGGCTCAGGGTATCCGTCACTTTGCTTTCCGCATGGCGGGACGACGCGGTGATGCCGCCGTACTGCTGGCAGCACAGTCCATTCGCGCCGTGGCGCTGGGCGTGGTGGTAACGGCACTGGTGCAGGGCGTGCTGGGAGGGATCGGTCTGGCGCTCTCCGGCATCCCCTACGCTACGCTGCTGACGGTGCTGATGATCCTGTGCTGTCTGGTGCAGATCGGGCCGCTGCTGGTGCTGGTTCCGGCCATCATCTACCTCTACTGGAGCGGTGATACCACCTGGGGAACGGTGCTGCTGGTCTGGAGCTGCGTCGTCGGCACGCTGGATAATGTCCTGCGCCCGATGCTGATCCGGATGGGTGCCGACCTGCCGATGATCCTGATCCTCTCTGGTGTTATTGGTGGACTCTTTGCCTTTGGCATGATTGGTCTGTTTATCGGGCCGGTGGTGCTGGCGGTTTCTTACCGTCTGGTTTCGGTCTGGGTGCATGAGGCCCCGGCACCGGATAACGACCCGCAGGCGGTGGCGGAAGCCCTGGCCGATCATGAAGGAACCCCGCCCGTCGTGTGATCCGTCGCGCTTACCCGCCATAACATCCCTGCCCGATGTAATGATTAGTGCGGTTAATGATGATTAGCCGCACTGCATCCCGCCTGTCTGATAAAGGATGATTTTCATTAGCGATTTTTAAGAAAAAAGCCATTCCTGAGCTGAAATCGACCATTTCAGGCCAAAAAAGATTATTTTCTGCACTGTTTCTTAAGCCAAATGGCGCAGTAAAGGTGACAAAAGATTATTGGCTTTAAACTAATAAGAGGATTCTTAAAGACTCCAGCCAGCGGTATGAATAACATGCTTCCTATGTTCTGAATCAAACTATTGATTTCCAGACCCCCCTATTCCCCCTGAGTAGAGTAAAGAATTGCTGTGTGTAGTCTTTGCCCATCCCCTGTGATGGGCTTTTTTTTGTCTGAAACTGACCCGCCATAAATAAAAAAAGGCCCGCATTGCGGGCCTTTTACGATCGTGCAGCCGGGGTCAGGAGGGGGTCATCTGCGCCAGGCTCACCCAGGTTTCTACCACGGTATCCGGGTTCAGCGACAGGCTATCGATTCCCTCTTTCATCAGCCATGCCGCAAAGTCCTGATGGTCCGACGGTCCCTGCCCGCAGATGCCGACATATTTGCCCTGCTGTTTCGCCGCCCGGATTGCCATAGACAGCAGCGCTTTCACCGCCTCGTTGCGCTCATCAAACAGCGCGGAGACGACGCCGGAGTCGCGATCCAGCCCCAGCGTCAGCTGAGTCATATCGTTAGAACCGATAGAGAAGCCATCAAAGTGCTGCAGGAATTGATCCGCCAGCAGCGCATTCGACGGAATTTCGCACATCATGATGATCTTCAGCCCGTTTTCGCCCCGTTTCAGGCCCTGACGCGCCAGCTCTTCCACCACGGCCTGCGCCTGTTCGACGGTACGCACAAACGGCACCATGATCTCAACGTTGGTCAGGCCCATCTCGTTACGAACACGTTTTACCGCCTCGCACTCCAGTGCGAAGCAGTCGCGGAAGCTGTCCGCGACATAACGTCCTGCGCCACGGAATCCCAGCATCGGGTTCTCCTCTTCCGGCTCGTAGCGTTCGCCGCCCACCAGGTTGGCATATTCATTCGTCTTGAAGTCGGAAAGTCGGACAATTACGCGTTTCGGTGCAAATGCTGCGCCAAGTGTGGCAATTCCCTCGGTCAGACGCGCGATGTAGAACTCCACTGGATTATCAAATCCTTTCATCATTTTGCGGATCTGCTGCTGCAGTTCCGGCGTCTGCTGATCAAACTCCAGCAGGGCTTTAGGATGGACGCCAATCATGCGGTTGATGATAAATTCCAGCCGCGCCAGCCCCACGCCTTCATTAGGCAGACAGGCAAAATCAAAAGCGCGATCGGGGTTGCCGACGTTCATCATGATCTTCAGCGGCAGCTCAGGCAGCGAATCGACCTGCGAACTGGTGACGTCGAAATCGAGCAGCTGATCGTAGACATAGCCGGTGTCCCCTTCGGCGCAGGAGACGGTCACCTGATGTCCCTCTTTCAGCCGATCGGTGGCGTCGCCGCAGCCGACGACTGCCGGAATGCCCAGCTCGCGCGCGATGATTGCCGCATGGCAGGTGCGTCCGCCACGGTTGGTGACGATCGCTGAGGCTTTTTTCATGATCGGCTCCCAGTCCGGGTCGGTCATGTCGGTAACCAGCACATCCCCTTTCTCAATCCGGTTCATTTCGCTGATATCGTGGATCACCTTCACCGTGCCAGCCCCGATACGGTGACCGATGGCTCGCCCTTCCGCCACGACGCTGCCCTGCCCCTGTAACGTGTAACGCTCCATCACCTGACCATTTGAGCGAACGGTTTCCGGCCGCGCCTGCACAATAAACAGCTTGCCCGTGTGGCCATCTTTGGCCCATTCGATGTCCATCGGCCGCTGGTAGTGCTGCTCAATCAGCACCGCCTGTTTCGCCAGCGCCTGGACTTCCTCATCACTCAGGCAGAAGCGGTCGCGTTCAGCCTCCGGCACATCCTCAATCCGCACCTGCTCGCCGTGCGCCTGCGAGTCGGCATAGACCATGCGGACCTTTTTCGAGCCCATATTGCGGCGCACAATCGACGGACGGCTGGCGGCCAGCGTCGGCTTATGCACGTAGAATTCATCCGGGTTCACCGCGCCCTGCACCACCATTTCGCCCAGTCCCAGCGCTGCGGTAATAAAGACCACCTGATCGAAGCCGGACTCGGTATCGATGGTGAACATCACGCCCGACGCAGCGAGATCCGATCGCACCATGCGCTGGATACCGGCCGAGAGCGCCACGCCGCGATGGTCATAGCCCTGATGCACGCGGTAAGAGATAGCGCGGTCGTTGAACAGCGAGGCAAAGACATGCTTGACCGCGACCATCACGGCGTCGATGCCCTGCACATTCAGAAAGGTCTCCTGCTGTCCGGCAAAGGAGGCGTCGGGCATATCTTCGGCGGTAGCCGAGGAGCGAACAGCAAAAGAGGCGTCCGCGTCATCTGCCGAAAGCTGCTGATACGCGTCCAGAATGGCGGACTCCAGCGCCGGCAGGAAAGGCGTCTCAACAACCCACTGCCGGATCTGCCGGCCCGCTTTTGCCAGCGCATCCACATCATCAATATCGGTCTCATCCAGCAGCGCATAGATGCGCTGGTTCAGCCCACTCTGATCGAGGAACAGGTTAAACGCGTACGATGTCGTTGCAAAACCATTGGGAACGGAGACACCCAGCGACGACAGATTAGTAATCATTTCACCCAGAGAGGCATTTTTACCTCCCACCCGGTCAACATCATGCATGCCAAGCTGGTTATACCAGAGCACAAGTGGCTGTTCGCCTGTAGTGGACATTGATCTTATCCTTTATCAGTTATCGATGAAGTGAGACAGGGAGTAATCGGTTTTCAGCCTGGCATATCGCCTCACCGATAACGATCTGTTGAATCGTTAAAGCAGAATTTCAGCCGCAGTTTCGGAATTGTAAGCGCTTTATTTTGCTGTTGCGCAAAGCCGCCATTTTTTCCTAAGCAACTGATAAATCTGTAATACGTGTTTTTCAGGCTTCCTTATCCCCCTGTTTTGTTGCGCAACAAAGGCGCGGGCCTTTCCGGCTGATAAAGGACAAAGCACGCGGCGGACGAGTGACTATTCCTTTGCAACAGAGAAAACCTCCGTCCGTAAATTCCGATAAACCTTCCAGAAATTTACATCCGGGATGATTTATTTTCCGGCATAGCTCATGCTGACGGTTCACTCATGTCCAGGGCAGATAGTTATGACAACTGACAGAAGCGTTTTTTATATTTCTGATGGCACCGCCATTACGGCAGAAGTATTGGGTCATGCGGTGCTGTCGCAGTTTCCGGTCAACATCACCAGCCTGACGCTGCCGTTCGTTGAGAATGTTCAGCGGGCGCTGGCGGTGAAAGCCCAGATAAACGCGCTCTATCAGCAGAGCGGCGTCCGGCCGCTGGTGTTTTTCTCGATCGTGACGCCGGAAGTGCGTGACATCATCGTTCAGAGTGAAGGCTTCTGTCAGGACATTGTGCAGGCGCTGGTCGCCCCGCTGCAGCAGGAGCTGGGCTTGTCGCCCGCGCCGGTGGCGCACCGTACCCACGGGCTGGATGCCAGTAATCTGGGGAAATATGATGCCCGTATTGCAGCGATCGACTACGCCCTGGCCCACGACGACGGCATCTCGCTGCGCGGTCTGGAGGATGCCCAGGTGATCCTGGTGGGAGTCTCACGCTGCGGCAAAACGCCCACCAGCCTCTATCTGGCGATGCAGTTCGGCATCCGCGCCGCCAACTACCCTTTTATTGCTGATGATATGGATAACCTGAAGCTGCCGCCCGCCCTGCGCGCCCATCAGAACAAACTCTTCGGGCTGACCATCGATCCGGAACGGCTGGCGGCAATACGTCAGGAGCGGGCAGAAAATACCCGCTACGCCTCGATGCGCCAGTGCCGGCTGGAGGTGGGCGAAGTCGAAGCGCTGTTCCGCACCCACCAGATCCGCTATCTCAACAGCACCAACTACTCGGTGGAGGAGATCGCCACCAAAATTCTCGACATCATGGGTCTGACCCGCCGCATGTATTAGCGCTCTTATGGCGCAGAGGCTGTAACGTGGCGTGGCCGTCTGTTTTGATTTGAATATTCATTATCGGGTTGAATTCGCAGGCTAATGGTTTATTGTGACCCTCATCACTTCCCGGTATTTCACCGCTGCGAAGAACCGTTTTTTGAGATACTCATGAATAAAACCGATGAACTGCGTACTGCACGCATTGATAACCTGATTACGCCTGCCAGCCTGGCAGAGGCACACCCTGTTTCCGCCGCCATTGCTGATAATGTCACGGCGGCCCGCACCCGTATTGCGCGGATCCTGACCGGTGAAGATCCCCGCCTGCTGGTGGTCATCGGCCCCTGCTCGCTGCACGATCCCAAAGCGGCGCTGGAATATGCGGAGCGCCTGAACGTCCTGCGTGACCGCTATGCGGATCGGCTGGAGATAGTGATGCGTGCTTACTTTGAGAAGCCACGCACCGTGGTAGGCTGGAAAGGGCTGATTTCCGATCCGGACCTGGATGGCAGCTTTGATGTGAACCGTGGCATCGGCATCGCCCGCCAGCTGCTGATCGATATCAACACGCTGGGCCTGCCCACCGCCACCGAGTTCCTGGATATGGTGATCGGCCAGTTTATTGCGGATCTGATTAGCTGGGGAGCCATTGGCGCACGTACCACGGAAAGCCAGATCCACCGCGAAATGGCGTCGGCCCTCTCCTGCCCGGTCGGCTTTAAAAATGGTACCGATGGCAACGTCCAGATCGCCGTGGATGCCATCCGCGCCGCGCGCGCCAGTCATATGTTCCTCTCGCCCGATAAGCGGGGCCAGATGACCATCTATCAGACCAGCGGTAATCCCCACGGTCATGTGATCCTGCGCGGCGGCAAACAGCCCAACTATCACGCCAGCGATGTGGCGGCGGCGGCAGAAAGCCTGGCGGCCTTTAACCTGCCACCACAGCTGGTGATCGACTTCAGTCACGGCAACTGCCTGAAGCAGCATCGTCGTCAGATGGATGTCGCGGCCGATGTCGCAGAGCAGATCACATCAGGCTCGCGCGCCGTGGCGGGCGTAATGATTGAAAGCTTCCTGCAGGAGGGCAATCAGAAAGTGGTCAGCGGTCAGCCGCTGGTCTATGGCCAGTCGATTACCGACCCCTGCCTCGGCTGGCAGGAGAGCGAAAGCGTGCTCGAACTGCTCGCCGGGGCCGTTTCTCATCGTCTCTGAAGCAGCATCAGCTGGAGCAGCTCACCGCTAAGGTTTTGCCCCACTCCGGCGGCCGCTGACGATATTCAGCGGCCGTCCGATCGCTGAAGGGGTGCTGCAGCGCCTGGTGCAGCCGTGCCAGCGCGCCCTGCTCACCCCGTTCGGCCTCTTCAATCGCCTGCTGGGCCAGATAGTTGCGCAGGATCACCGCCGGGTTCGCGGCTTTCATGACCGCCTGCCGTTCCGCATCGCTGACCTGCTCGTCCAGCAGGCGGCGGCGATACCCCTCATACCAGCGGTCAAACGCCTCACGATCGATAAACTCATCACGCAGCGGTGAGCGGCTTTCCCCCTGCTGCGTCTCGCTCAGCAGCCGGAACGTCAGCGTGTAGTCGCTGTGCTCCTGGGTCATCAGCGCCAGCAGATCGGTCAGAATCTGATTGTCACTGCTCTGCGGCGTCAGTAAACCGAGCTTCGCCCGCATCCGTTCGCCCCAGACCCGCATCAGTTCAGGTTCATAGGCGCTCAGTGCCGCTCGCAGCTGGTCGGTAGTCAGCAGACCCGATAACGCATGCGCCAGACGGTTAAGATTCCACAGGCCGATCATTGGCTGATTTTCAAAACTGTAGCGGCCCTGATAGTCGCTGTGATTGCAGATGAAGTCGGGCTGATAATCATCCAGAAAACCAAAGGGGCCATAGTCGAGGGTCAGGCCGAGGATAGACATGTTGTCGGTGTTCATGACTCCATGCGCGAAACCGACGCTCTGCCACAACGCGATGAGCCGCGCGGTGCGCAGCACGATGTCGGTAAACCACTGCTGATAGCGATCGGCTTCCTCTGTCAGATGCGGCCAGTGATGGCGAATGGCATAGTCGGCCAGCTGCTGCACTTTCTCCGGCTGCTGACCGTAAAAGAAGTGTTCGAAATGGCCGAAACGCAGATGGCTCGGAGAGATGCGCATCAGCATCGCCCCGCGTTCGGTGGTTTCGCGGTAGACCGGCTCGTCGCCGATCGAGAGCGTGAGTGCGCGGGTGGTCGGAATGCCCAGGTGGTGCAGCGCTTCCGATGCCAGAAACTCGCGCACGCTGGAGCGGATGACCGCCCGGCCGTCGCCCATCCGGGAGTAAGGCGTCAGGCCCGCGCCCTTGAGATGCCAGTCCAGTTTACTGCCATCTTCGAGACGCTGCTCGCCCAGCAGAATGCCGCGCCCGTCGCCAAGCTGCCCTGCCCAGACGCCAAACTGATGACCGCTGTAGACCTGCGCCAGCGGCTGCATGCCCGGCAGCAGATCCGCGCCATGCCAGACGTTGTGGCCCTGGCCCGCGAACAGCGCGCTGTCCAGGCCCATCTCAGCAGCGAGCGGCGCATTGTGATAGAGCAGGCGTCCACCGGCCAGCGGCGTGGGGTTGAGTGCGGTGTAATTCCCGGCAAGCTCACGGAACCAGGTGTTGTCAAAGGTGACCTTGCGTGAGGACATTGTTTCTCCCATGCGATGCTCAGCGTTACTCAGGTTAGTCCCTTAGTGTAACGCCGATAGCGGGGATTAACAGGTTCTGTCAGCCGGGGTGGCGTGAAGAAGGCTGCCGATCGTCGGCGCAGAGCAGCGAATGCAGGGCATCCGATTTGACGACCGGGAAGAGCGCCCCCTGGAAAACGGCGCCGCTCAGCTGGCTGACTTTATCCAGCAGCACCTCGTCGTCAACGCCACAAATAATCAGCTGATCGCAATGGGCGCGGAAATTATCGATAATGCTCTGAATAAACGGCACGAATGAGGCACGTTTGGCCAGCGAATGAATAAATTCCTTATCCAGGCAGATACAGCTGAATAAATTATCGTAGACCGCATTGGAAGGACTCTTGCCCGCACCGAAATGAGAAAGTGCCAAATTAAACTCAGCCGCAAGGCTCGCCAGCAACGCATTATTTTTGCCAAGCCGGAGTTGCGGAAACGCTTCAGTGATATTCAGCAGAATGAAGGGCAGCTGTTTTAATTTGCGCATCACCAGCTCGCTGGCCAGCAGCGTACGGGCCAGGTTTTCATCAATGCGTATAAATGCGGAAACCGAATGCGCTTCGAATACGCCGCGATACTGCTCCAGCAATCCGATCTGACTTTGCAGCAGACGCAGCTGCTGCGACTCATCGAGCTGCGGCAACAGCAGCTCCTGCGGCAGGGTGATGGGTGCACTCTCATGCACAAACTGCGTAACCAGCTCGACAGCGGTCAACCGTCCGTCAACGTCACAGACAGGATAGAACCAGATTTCCGACTGATAGTCGGCCGAGAGATGAATTTTCATTTTAATGCCAGAATATGCGGCGATGGAGATATCGTATAGGAATGGTCAGTTGCAGGCAATAGTGCCAAATCATTGAAGAGATGAACTTCTTTAGCCTTCCATTGCCGTTTGCCGGTTCGCTGTAACGCTTAAGCCAAATAGTAAGGCTAAAAGTGTACTTATTAACGGAATTAACGCCGCCCTTATTATGCTTAATAAAACTCAGGTTCAATAACTGTCATTTAAAATAAAACTTATGACCGCTGTTTTACCTCTATTTAAAATTGGACTTAAGTCTGATTCGGCAGTACTGGTTTATATGCGACGCGCCTGCCAGAACACTTTCCGCCAGTAAACATTGTCCAGTGAGGATCGGGTCACACCCTGACTGGTTGAGGCGTGAATAAACGCATTGTCACTGTCATAGATCCCCACATGCAGGCCATTCTCACCGCGTCCGGTTTTAAAAAAGACCAGATCGCCGGGCAGCAGCTCATCTTTGCTGATGCGCGTGCCGATGTCACTTTGGGCGGAGGTAGTGCGCGGCAGCTGCAGCGCAAACCTGTCGCGGAACGTCAGATAGACAAACCCGGAGCAGTCGACACCCTGGCGGCTCATGCCGCCATAGCGGTATGGCGTGCCGTGCCAGTTCCCGAGCTGATCGTTCAGTTCTGCAATCACGGTTATCGAATCGGAAAGACGGCCATTCACTGGCGGGGCGTGATGAGTGCACCCCGTCAGCAGCAGCACTAAAATCAGCAAACCCAGGCGCATCGCCAAATATCCTTATCAGAAATCGCAACCGGCTTAATGTAGCGGTAAAGCCCGCGGTGTAGCAAGTGTCAGGGCAACACGGTCAGCACGGTTCGCCCTTCCAGCTCAAGTTGCCGGAAAGTGATCTGATAAAGCGGTGTCAGGCGCTGTGGCGTCAGAACCGCTGCCGGTTCGCCCTGCGCAATCAGCTGTCCCCGATCCATCAGCCAGACCCGATCGGCCCGTTGCAGGCTGTGGTTAAGATCGTGGCTGCTGGCCACCACGCTGATGCCCGCCGCGCATAACTCTGCTATCAGATCGTCCACGGCTTTTTGCTGACCGATGTCCAGCGCGGTCATCGGCTCGTCAAGTATCAACAGCCGTCCCTGCGGATTGATCCGGGGATCGATCTGCAGGCAGACCGCCGCCAGCCTGACGCGCTGCCATTCACCACCGGAGAGCCGTGTCAGGGAACGGGAGAGTTTATCCTGCAGCTGAAGCCGTTGCAGCAGCGCGCCGAGCCGGGCATCGGCCTGCGGCCCTGCCTGTTTAAGATGCAGACGTAAATAGTGCCAGACCGGCATCTGGCTCAGCGGAACCTGCTGCTGGGGCAACCAGCCACGAACGCTGGCCAGCGCCGCACCCTGCCACTCCGCCAGCGGCCGGTCATCCAGCACGACCGAACCGGCGGCAGGTTGCAGTCCCGCTAACACACTCAGCAGCGTGCTCTTGCCTGCACCGTTAGGGCCTGCGACGTGCAGCAGCTGGCCCGCGGCGATTTCACCGCTCAGTGACAGCAGCCTTCCAGGAACAGCCGCCTGGTGCAGGCGCAGCAGCATCTACTTCGCCAGAGCCTGCTTAATGGTTTCCAGAATGATCGGATCTTCCGGCGTCATGTCCGGCGCAAAGCGCTGGATGACGCTGCCGTCCCGGCCAATCAGAAACTTTTCGAAGTTCCACAGGATGTCGCCTGGCGCTTTTGGCGCACGCCCTTTGCTTTCCATCCGCTCGTAAAAGCCGCTGCCTTCCGGACGGACCGCCTCTGGCCGCGCGGCAATCAGCTGAGCAAAGAGCGGATGACGCTCCGGGCCGTTGACCTCGGTCTTAGCAAACAGCGGAAAGGTCACACCATAGGTGGTGCTGCAGAACGTTTTGATCTCTTCGCTGCTGCCGGGCTCCTGCTCAAGAAACTGATTGCAGGGAAAGCCGAGCACGCTGAAGCCGTGATCCTGCCAGGCTTTCTGCAGATTCTCCAGCTCTTCATATTGCGGTGTCAGGCCACATTTCGATGCCACATTAACCACCAGCAGCACCTTGCCCTGCCATTGGGCCAGCGTGGTTTTTTCTCCATCGATCGTAACCAGTTCAGTCTGATAAATGTTCATATAAGTTCCTTGGATGCAGTTGTGGATGCAGAGTCGCCAGCCGGAACTAGCGAGAAGATTTCACCAGTAAAAGAATAAACAGCGGAGCGCCCAGCGTGGCGGTAACCACCCCTATCGGCAGCTCCGCCGAGGTCAGCGCCAGCCGCGCCACAATATCGGCGGCCAGCAGCACGCCCGCCCCCGCCAGCGCGGAGGCGGGCAGCAGATAGCGGTGGTCGCTGAGGCCACTCAGACGCAGCAGATGCGGAATAACCAGCCCGACAAAGCCAATGGCCCCTGCCATCGCCACGCTGATCCCCGTCAGCCAGCCCATCGCCAGCACCAGCAGATTACGCCAGCCGAACAGCGAGAGCCCGAGCTGACGGGCGGAGGTTTCCCCCAGGGCCAGCAGATTGAGAGCCGGGCCGGTTGCGCTCAGGGCCAGCATCACCGGCAACAGCGCCAGCATCATCCAGCCATAGCGCCAGTCAACCCCGCTGAATCCCCCCATCATCCAGTACATCAGCTGACGCAGATCGAGACTGGTGCTGAAGTAGACCGCCCAGGTCATGATAGCGCTGCAGATAATCCCCAGCGCCACGCCGGTGAGTAACAGCCGCGTCGTCGAAAGCTGGCGATGCGCAAAATGCAGCAGGATCAGCGTAATGACCAGCGCCCCGGCAATTGCGGCAAGCGCGAGGCTCCACAATGACCCGCTACCCAGCAGCACGCCGAGCACCAGGCCAATACCGGCCCCATTCGAGACGCCCAGCAGGCCAGGCTCGGCCAGCGGGTTGGTAAACAGCGCCTGCATCACCACGCCGCACATCGCCAGCGAGGCGCCAACCAGCACCACCGCCAGGCTGCGGGGCAACCGTAACTCCCAGACAAAGAGCCGGCTACTTTCGGTAAGCCAGTGTGAAGGCACAATCCAGCTGTCTCCTGCGCAGAGGCTGAGACAGAGCAGTGCAGAGAGCATCAGGGCTAGCGCCATCAGCCATTTCTGGCCGCGCCGGTCGGCCTGACGCGCGAGCTGGTCGAGCAGAGACATAAGCGGGATACGCTGAGAAAACAGAGATTTGATTGTAGAGGGATTGCAGAAAAAAGAAAGGTGGGTGCGCCGGAAGGCTGTCAGGATGGCGGGCGCGGCATGATGGCGGATAATCATGAAAAAAGGCCGCTTGCGCGGCCTTTTTGAAACGCTGAAATTCAGTCAGTCTCTTTGGGTGTAGCGTTCTCTACGCGGCTTTTCAGCTTCTGCCCTGGGCGGAACGTTACTACGCGACGCGCAGTAATCGGAATATCTTCACCCGTTTTCGGGTTTCTGCCAGGACGCTGGTTCTTGTCACGCAGGTCGAAATTACCAAACCCAGACAGTTTAACCTGTTCTCCGTTCTCCAAAGCGCGACGTACCTCTTCGAAAAACAGCTCTACTAACTCTTTGGCATCGCGTTTGCTCAGCCCGAGTTTCTCAAACAGGTACTCTGACATCTCAGCTTTTGTAAGCGCCATAGGTTCAATCCCTCAAGGTTGCCTGGAATCGCTCTTTTAATGCCGCAACGCATTTGCCAACGGTCGCGGCAATCTCCTCTTCTTCGAGTGTCCGGCTGGTATCCTGCAAAATCAGGCTGATTGCGAGGCTCTTGTAGCCCTCAGAAACGCCCTTACCGCGGTACACGTCAAACAAGTTTACGCCAACTACCTGATTTACGCCAACTTTCTTACACTCCGCAATGATATCTGCTGCTGGCACGTTTTCGGCCACTACAACCGCAATATCACGACGGTTCGCCGGGAAGCGAGAAATCTCGCGCGCGTCAGGCAGGACGCGGTCTGCGACCTTATTCCAAAGCAGTTCAAAGACTAAGGTGCGGCCGTTGAGATCAAGCTTACGTTCCAGCTCAGGATGAACCACGCCGATAAATCCGATTTTTTCATCGTGCAGATAAATCGCCGCGCTCTGGCCTGGATGCAGGGCCGGATTCACTTCAGCGCGGAAGCTGATTTCATCCAGTTTGCCGGTTAAATCGAGCAGCGACTCTAAATCGCCTTTTAAATCATAGAAGTCAACTGTCTGACGCGCCAGATCCCAGTGCTCTTCCACACGGTTACCGCTGATGACACCAGCCAGCATAAGATCCTGACGGATGCCTAAATCAGCCTGTGTATCCGGCACAAAGCGCAGACCGCTCTCAAACAGACGCACGCGGCTCTGCTGGCGATTCTGGTTATAGACCACCGCGCTGAGCAGGCCGGTCCAGAGCGAGAGGCGCATGGTCGACATATCGCTGGAGATCGGGCTGGGCAGCAGCAGCGCCTCTTCGCCCGGATGCAGCAGCTGCTGAATTTTTGGATCCACGAAGCTATAGGTAATCGCTTCCTGATAGCCTTTATCCACCAGCAGGTTTTTAGCGCGTTTCAGTGACAGGTTCGCTTCGCGATGACGGGTCATTACCAGGCCCGCCTGCACCGGCACATCCGGAATGTTGTTGTAGCCGTAGACACGGGCCACCTCTTCAACCAGATCTTCCTCGATCGCCATGTCGAAACGCCAGCTCGGTGCCACAGCCTGCCACTCGCCCTGGCCCACGGTGACGTCGCAGCCGAGACGCGTCAGGATGTCGGTGACCTGCTCATCGGCGATGACATGACCAATCAGACGATCCAGTTTTTCGCGGCGCAGCGTAATAGTCGCCGGAACCGGGAGTGCGGCCTGGTGAGTCTGATCGATGATCGGACCCGCTTCACCGCCGCAGATCGACAGCAGCAGCGCGGTGGCACGCTCAATTGCCCTATGCTGCAGCGCCGGATCAACGCCACGCTCATAGCGGTGTGACGCATCGGTATGCAGACCGTGACGGCGGGCGCGGCCGGTAATGGAGAGCGGATCGAAGTAAGCGCACTCAAACAGGATGTTACGGGTTTCGCCGTTCACACCGGAATGTTCACCGCCGAAGATACCGGCCATCGCCAGCGCCTGCTGATGATCGGCGATCACCAGCGTATCTGCCTGCAGGCTGGCTTCGGTGCCATCCAGCAGCGTCAGCTTCTCACCCTCTTTCGCCATCCGCACCACGATGCCGCCGTTGATGCGGTCGAGGTCGAAAGCGTGCATCGGCTGACCCAGCTCCAGCAGAACATAGTTGGTGATATCGACGACCGGATCGATCGAGCGAATGCCACAGCGGCGCAGCTTCTCTTTCATCCAGAGTGGCGTGGCCGCCGCGACGTTAATTCCTTTGACAACACGGCCCAGGTAGCGCGGACAGGCGTCTGTCGCCTCGACCTGAATCGGGAAGGTATCGTTCAGGGTGGCCGCAACCGGCTGCATTTCAGGCACGTTCAGCGGTAAGCCATTAAGTACCGCAACGTCACGGGCAATCCCGATCAGACCCAGGCAGTCCGCGCGGTTAGGCGTGACGCTGATCTCGATGGTGTTGTCATCCAGCTGCAGGTATTCACGGATGTCGGTGCCAATCGGCGCATCAGCTGGCAGTTCGATGATGCCATTATGGTCGTCGGAAATACCCAGCTCGGAGAAGGAGCAGAGCATCCCCTCAGAGGGTTCGCCACGCAGTTTGGCCGCTTTGATTTTAAAATCACCCGGCAGCACCGCACCCACGGTCGCCACGGCGACTTTCAGTCCCTGGCGGCAGTTCGGCGCACCACAGACGATGTCCAGCAGGCGATCGCCGCCCACGTTGATTTTGGTGACACGCAGTTTGTCGGCATTCGGGTGCTGACCGCACTCCACCACTTCACCGACCACGACGCCGTGGAACGCACCGGCAACACCCTCTACACCGTCCACTTCCAGACCGGCCATGGTGATTTGTTCAGACAGCGCGGCGCTGTCCAGGGCTGGATTTACCCATTCGCGTAACCAGAGTTCACTGAATTTCATTGGATAACCTGCCCTTACTTAAATTGTTTGAGGAAACGTAAATCATTTTCGAAGAAGGCGCGCAGATCGGTCACGCCATAGCGCAACATGGTCAGACGCTCCATGCCCATTCCGAAGGCGAAGCCGGAATAAACTTCCGGGTCGATACCAACATTGCGCAGTACATTAGGATGGACCATGCCGCAACCCAGCACTTCCAGCCACTTGCCGTTTTTACCCATCACGTCCACCTCAGCGGAGGGTTCGGTAAACGGGAAATAGGAAGGACGGAAACGAATCTGCAAATCTTCTTCAAAGAAGTTATTCAGGAAATCGTGCAGCGTGCCTTTGAGGTTGGTGAAGCTGATATTTTTATCAACAATCAGCCCTTCCATCTGATGGAACATCGGCGTGTGGGTCTGATCGTAGTCGTTACGGTAGACGCGGCCCGGCGCAATGATGCGAATGGGTGGCTGCTGAGCCTGCATAGTACGGATCTGCACGCCAGAGGTCTGCGTGCGCAGCAGTCGGGTAGCATCGAACCAGAAGGTGTCATGATCGGCGCGCGCCGGATGGTGAGCAGGAATGTTCAGCGCATCAAAGTTATGGTAGTCATCTTCGATCTCTGGCCCGGTCATAACAGCAAAACCCAGCTCGCCAAAGAAGGTCTCAATGCGGTCCATGGTGCGGGTCACCGGATGCAGGCCACCGTTCTCAATACGACGCCCTGGCAGGGAAACATCAATGGTCTCCTGCGCCAGACGGGCATTCAGTACGTCGGCTTCGAGTGCCTCTTTGCGGGCATTCAGGCGATCGGTCACCTGCTGTTTGGCTTCGTTGATGACCGCACCCGCTGCAGGACGCTCCTCTGCTGGCAGCTCGCGTAATGTGGTCATCTGCAGTGTCAGATGGCCTTTCTTACCCAGATATTCGACGCGCACCGCGTCAAGGGCGGCGATATCTGTCGCCCCGTCGATGGCCGCCGTGGCGCTGGCCACCAGTTCTGCGAGTTGAGACATAATTTCCTCTTTTTCCAGTCAGGCTGGTCAGTTCTCGTTGGGACCTGCCGGTCCAATATGCTAGCGCCAGAAACAAAAAAGCCTCCACGAGGGAGGCTTTCAGCGCGATTTTTCGTTTCTTCTCTTATGCGCAAAAGCCCCCGGATATCAGGCGCTAAAGTAAAAAAAGAAACGGAAAATAGCAGCATTCATGCTTGCAGTTACCTTGTCATGCTCATACCGGGACACTATTGAAATGCGCAGCGGCGAAAATGTCAATCTTTTGCGTAGGTTACAGGCAATAAAAAAGGGAGCAAGCTCCCTTTTCTATCTGACTTACGCCAGAGCTGATTTCGCTTTTTCGACCAGTGCAGTGAATGCCACTTTGTCGAATACAGCGATGTCGGCCAGGATCTTACGGTCGATCTCAATGGCTGCTTTTTTCAGACCATTGATGAAACGGCTGTAAGACATACCGTTCTGACGTGCCGCTGCGTTGATACGCGCGATCCACAGCTGACGGAACTGACGCTTACGCTGACGACGGTCACGGTAAGCATACTGACCAGCTTTGATAACAGCCTGGAAAGCAACACGGTAAACACGTGAACGTGCACCGTAATAGCCTTTAGCTTGTTTTAAGATTTTTTTGTGACGTGCGCGAGCAACTACACCACGTTTTACACGAGCCATTTAGCTCTCCTGTTTAATATTCTGAATTAATGAAAAAAATTTACTTATGCGTACGGCAGGCAGGCAATAACCAGACCCAGATCGCCTTTTGACACCATGCCTTTAGGGCGCAGGTGACGTTTACGCTTAGTAGATTTCTTCGTCAGAATATGACGCAGGTTTGCGTGTTTACGCTTGAAGCCGCCAGAAGCGGTCTTCTTGAAGCGCTTAGCCGCGCCACGTACAGTTTTAATCTTTGGCATTTTAAAAATATCCACTTCGCATTGTTGATAACATGACCCAGACAGGCGAACACATCACCGCACAGCGCGGACGCTGCACGGCAATGGCTACTTGAAAGCCTACTGTTTCTTCTTAGGAGCGAGCACCATGATCATCTGGCGGCCTTCGATCTTCGAAGGGAAGGATTCGACAATGGCCAAATCCAGATCTTCACACAGGTCTTTACGGACGCGGTTAAGCACTTCCATACCGATCTGCTGGTGCGCCATCTCACGACCGCGGAAGCGGAGCGTGATTTTGGCTTTATCGCCATCTTCCAGAAAGCGAATCAGGTTGCGTAGTTTGACCTGATAGTCGCCATCATCGGTTCCAGGACGGAATTTAATTTCCTTAACCTGAATAACTTTTTGCTTCTTCTTCTGTTCCTTAGAAGATTTGCTTTTTTCATAGAGGAACTTGCCGTAATCCATGATGCGGCAAACCGGCGGTTCGGCATTCGGACTGATCTCGACGAGATCGGCACCCGATTCCTCGGCTTTTTCCAATGCTTCGCGTAATGTGACAATGCCAATCGGCTCGCCATCCATGCCCGTTAAGCGCACTTCTGTTGCGCGGATTTCACTGTTAATTTTGTTCGGACGCGTCGGTAGTACTCGTTTTCCGCCTTTAATACTTTATTCCTCCAATTGGTGAAGATTGCGGCTGCGAATCTCTTGTTGCAGCTTCTCAACAAACAGATCAACATCCAGCGACCCCAGGTCTTTACCACGGCGGGTGCGAACGGCAACTTTGCCAGCTTCCACCTCTTTATCACCGCAGACCAGCATATAAGGGACGCGACGTAATGTGTGCTCGCGGATTTTAAAGCCTATCTTCTCATTTCTCAAGTCTGCCTTCACACGAATGCCAGCATTCTGCAACTTACGTGTCAAAGACTCAACATATTCTGCCTGCCCGTCGGTAATATTCATCACCACGACCTGCAGCGGTGCCAGCCAGGTTGGGAAGAAACCGGCGAACTCTTCAGTCAGAATCCCGATGAAGCGCTCCATCGAACCCAGAATCGCACGGTGAATCATCACTGGCGTCTGACGATCGTTGTTTTCACCCACATAGGTTGCTTCAAGGCGTTTTGGCAGGGAGAAGTCTAGCTGAACTGTGCCGCACTGCCAGGCGCGATCGAGACAATCGTACAACGTGAACTCAATTTTAGGGCCGTAGAACGCGCCCTCACCCGGCTGATACTCAAACTCAATGTTGTTTTCGTTCAGGGCCGCCGCCAGGTCTTCCTCGGCGCGATCCCACATCTCATCGGTGCCGATACGCTTCTCAGGACGGGTGGAGAGTTTCACCACAATCTTTTCAAAGCCGAAGGTGCTGTACATGTCATAAACCATGCGGATACAGCTGTTCACTTCGTCACGCACCTGTTCTTCTGTACAGAAGACGTGTGCATCATCCTGAGTGAAGCCACGAACGCGCATCAGACCGTGCAGCGCACCCGATGGCTCGTTACGGTGACAGCTACCGAACTCCGCCATACGCAGCGGCAGATCGCGGTACGATTTCAGACCCTGATTAAAGATCTGAACGTGACCCGGACAGTTCATCGGTTTAATGCAATATTCACGGTTCTCTGAAGAGGTGGTGAACATCGCCTCTTTGTAGTTTTCCCAGTGGCCGGTTTTTTCCCACAGGACGCGGTCCATCATGAACGGACCTTTTACTTCCTGATACTGGTACTCTTTCAGCTTACTGCGGACAAACACTTCCAGCTCGCGGAAGATGGTCCAGCCGTCGTTGTGCCAGAAGACCATGCCCGGGGCTTCTTCCTGCATATGGTAGAGATCCAGCTGCTTACCAATCTTGCGATGGTCACGCTTCGCCGCCTCTTCCAGACGCTGCAGATAGGCCGCCAGCTGCTTTTTGTCTGCCCATGCGGTGCCATAAATACGCTGCAGCATTTTATTGCTGCTGTCGCCGCGCCAGTAGGCACCGGAGATTTTCTGCAGTTTAAAATGGTGACAGAACCGCATGTTCGGCACATGCGGACCGCGGCACATGTCGATATATTCTTCGTGATGATAGAGGCCAGGCTTGTCGTCGTGGCTGATGTTTTCATCAAGAATGGTGGTTTTATAGATTTCGCCACGCGCCGCAAAGACATCACGCGCTTCCTGCCAGCTGACTTTTTTCTTCACCACATCGTAGTTGGTCTCAGCCAGCTGATGCATGCGTTTTTCCAGCAGGTCGATATCTTCCTGAGTCAGCGTGCGGTCGATGTCGACATCATAATAGAAGCCGTTATCGATAACCGGGCCAATCGCCATTTTGGTATCGGGCCACAGCTGCTTGATCGCATGCCCTAACAGGTGCGCACAGGAGTGGCGGATGATTTCCAGACCCGCTTCGTCTTTAGCGGTAATGATCGCAACGGCGGCGTCTTCGGTAATGGGATCGACAGCATCAACCAGTTCTCCGTTGACCCGACCCGCGATACAGGCCTTTGCCAGACCGGGACCGATATCCAGTGCAATATCCATCACACTGACAGGGCGGTCAAACACGCGCTGGCTGCCATCAGGAAGCGTAATTACAGGCATTTCATATCCTTATTTGCAGTGGTAAGCCACACGAAAGCCTACATGCAATGTCATGAGAGGTTTGACCTGGCGTAATATCAGACCCACATTGTCGGAATATCGCCAGGCTCACAGTGCAGGCAGATAATAGCAGTTTTCCCCGGCGAGAAAAACCATCCCCTTTTTGCTAAGCCGTGGAGCGAACAAAAAAAAGCGGCCTGACACAATGTCAGGCCGCCGGGGATCCTGCCGCAAAAATGCGCTTACATCGCGTAAGAGAGCATGATTGAGGTTTTGGTATCGGTACGATCTGGCGCAGACTCCGCCGGATTGTTGTTCCAGGTCACGTTGTACGCCAGCTTCAGCGCGAAGTGGCTGTTGATAGCGACCTGCAGACCGGTTTCGGAGTTGACCGTCGTATCTTCGCCGAAGCTGCTCAGCACCGAGACACCCTGAATAAATTTGGTGGTGTCGGTCAGCTGCCACTGGTAGCTGACTGCGCCGTAGCCCAGCGCTTTGGTCTGATGGCCACCCGCATGGTAATCGTCATAACGCACACCCGGACCGAATTCCGCACGCAGCGAGTGCACCGGGCCGTTCAGGATCTGACGACCGTAACCGGCGGTCAGGACATCGCGTGAGTCATAACCGTTGAAACGGTCGCTCAGCCAGCTCGCCTGACCAAACAGGTAGTCATAGGCGCTGACGTTGTAACGTGAACGACCGCCGATGTTGTAGGTCTCAGAAGAGCGCTCATCGTTGGACGAGGTGTTGGCTGCGTTACCCCACAAGCTGTACGCCATCGATGATTGATACCAGGTCATGTTGGTCTGGGCAGTCAGGGAAGAGCTGGTGGTATTACCGGTTTGCGCCAGATAGCCCGCTGAAGCAGAACCTTCAAACGGCTTTTTCGCCGTGGAAGGGTCATCCATTGAGGTGAATACGGCGTTATCGGCCAGTGCCTGATGACAAAAAGCTCCAGCGGAGAGCAAAAGAACAGCAGACAGCTTGTTATAGGCTTTCATTAAATATGATCCGAGCGACTGTTTAAAAAACGGAGAGTCTGAAGCGTTTTGCCAGCCATTCAATGCAATTTACGGTAAGTTTTGTAAAAAATTATTAACTTACAAAAAACGCCGATAATGCCCCTGGCAACCCGTGTTAATTGGGACTCATCTGATTAACGTCGCGCATTATAGTGCCGCCCGACCGAAAAGATAGCCGTTACGGCAGAAGATTTTTCAGCCTGCCTGGCGCACCGCTGACAGACCTTTACGCTGAGCGTCATCTCAGATGCGCGCCCTCGCCGCTGCCGTTCGCCTGTTTTTTCACCATGGTCTACGCTCAGTTCAGTTTCCTTTTCCCGGAGGTGCCTTATGAGCAACAGTGATCTGACCCGCTATATCGTAACCTTTCATTATCAGGAGTCGGGATTGAGTGACATCCTGGAGCTGACCAGCGCAATGACCGCCGCCGGGTTCAGCACCACGCTGATGGATGAAGAGGGCCATCCTCATGAACTGGGCACCAACAGTTATGGCATTGTCACGACCCTGGCGGAAGAGGATCTGCGACAGCAGGTTACGGCAGCCGGTGAAAGTGTGCTGGGTCAGAAGCCTGACGTGACCCTGATGACCCTTGAGGCCTATCTGCACGACACCCCGCAGTAATGTTTTGTGACCCGGGCGCAGAATAAGGGGTGCAATCGCGCCGGTTTTGGTGAATATTCAGGCATACCATCGTACTTACGCAGCGAATAAAGAGGACAACCCTATGTGGTCAGCCATTAGTCGTCTGTTAAGCGAGCAGTTAGGCAACGCCGAAATCACGCAACGTCACGCCCTTGCGGGCGGCGATATCCATCCCACCTGGCATATCCGCTACGGTGATCACGACGTCTTTGTCAAAAGTAACAGCCGCGAGATGCTCTCACTCTTTACGTGGGAGGCCGATCAGCTGGCGTTGCTGGCGCGCACCGGCACGGTCCGGGTGCCGCAGGTCTATGGCGTGGGACATCACCGCGAAGGGAGCTTTCTGCTGATGGAGTATATCCGGCCGCAGCCGCTGGATGAGCAGAGTGCCTGGCAGCTGGGTCAGCAGCTGGCGCATCTTCATCAGTGGAGCGAACAGACCCAGTTTGGCCTCGATTTCGACAATAACATTACGACGACGCCGCAGCCCAACAGCTGGCTGCGGCGCTGGTCAGTGTTCTTTGCCGAGCAGCGTATCGGCTGGCAGCTGCAGCTGGCGGCGGAAAAAGGGCTTCACTACGGTGACACCGAACGGATCATCGCCTCGGTTCAGCGGGTGCTGGCGTCACATCATCCGCAGCCGTCGCTGCTGCATGGCGATCTCTGGCCGGCCAACTGCGCGAACAGCGCCAGCGGGCCCTGGCTGTTTGATCCCGCCTGCTACTGGGGCGACCGTGAGTGTGACCTGGCCATGCTGAGCTGGTTTCCCGACCTGCCCCGCCAGATTTACGAGGGCTATCAGGCGGCGTGGCCGCTGCCGGACGGTTTTTCGCAGCGTCTGCCGGTCTACCAGCTCTACTATCTGCTGAACCGGGCCAACGTGTTTGGCGGGCACTGGCCTGACGACGCGCAGTTCGCCATTGACCAGTTGCTGGAAGAAGAGGCGTACAGCCTCCGTCAGGCCAAACCGGCCTGACGGCAACCGCAGTCAGATAAAGCCCAGCAGCGACAGCACAAAATATCCGGCTATCGCAATCACCACAGGCAGAACGTAAAGCGGGAAAATCTGCAGGAAGATGGTGTGACGGGGAACGCGCACCTTCTCTTCCAGCTGCTGGCGGCTGCGCCCTTCGCTGCCTTTGGCCTGCTCCAGAATCATCTGGTCCTCAATGCCCTCTTTCACATGACGCGCCTGGCGCCCCATCCGCGCACCGGAGGACTCCAGCGCCAGCCCGACAAAAATCAGGATGTAGATCAGCCAGAAGCCCAGGTTCATTTGTCCGTTAAATTCCGGCACCGGCGAGTTCTGCCAGAAGACGTTCAGGAACGGCGTATTGAAGCGCAGCATATCGACGATGACATGCACAAAATCGAGCATCACCGCATCGATGCCCGGTTGCTTCTCACTGTGCTTAAACATAAAGCTTAAAACAGAAATAATGGTCGACAGCAGCGCCACTAAAAACAGCACCCAGCCCGCCACACGCTTGAGGATGGCGATGCGGCCAGCCTGTTGATAGGTCATATTCTCTCCTTTAGCCGGAATCCGGTTTGGCGTAAGTCTACCTGCCAATGGCGAAATTTCCCAAAAAAAGCGTGGCTGACCGGGTAGCGCGTGCGTCACCGGCGAAAGATGCTAAGGTAACGCCGACTTTATAAGGAGATGCCGATGCCCTATCACCGCCCTGTGCTCGCCGCCCTGTTTGATATGGATGGCTTACTGATCGACTCTGAACCGCTGTGGGATCAGGCCGAACTGGATATCTTTTCAACGCTGGATGTCGACCTGTCACGTCGCAGTGAACTGCCCGATACGCTGGGTCTGCGCATCGATCAGACTGTGCGGATGTGGTACGAAACGCTGCCGTGGCAGGGGCCTTCGCAGCAGGAAGTAACGGAACGAATTATTGCGCGCGCCATGACGCTGGTGGCGCAGACCCGGCCGCTGCTGCCGGGCGTGGAGACGGCCCTGCAGCTCTGTCGCGACCAGGGGCTGAAGATCGGCCTGGCCTCCGCCTCACCGCTCAGGATGCTGGAGCAGGTGCTGGAGATGTTTAATCTGCGGCACTATTTTGACGTGCTCTCTTCAGCTGAAGCCCTGCCATACAGCAAGCCGCATCCGCAGGTCTATCTCAACGCCGCTGACCGGCTGGCAATCGATCCGCTCAACTGCGTGACGCTGGAAGATTCGTTTAACGGCATGATCGCGACTAAAGCCGCGCGTATGCGGTCAATCGTGGTGCCCGCCGCGGAACATCGCGACGATCCCCGCTGGGCGCTGGCCGATGTGCGGCTGGCGAGCCTCAGCGAACTGACCCTGCACCATCTGCAGGGATAATCATCTGCCCGCCTGTGCGGGCTTTTTTTTGCCTGCTCTCCTCGCTTCATGATCCACGCCTCAAAAAAAATAAAACATCGTTTCATTTTTATTGAATTACCTTCTCACTCTTCCTAAGATGCACCTGTTCCCCCTTCGGGGCATCGACACCCTGACCTGCAGAGAGGCCTGAGATGGAGATTCGACAAAGCATTCACAGCGATCACGCCAGACAGCTCGACACCGGGGCGCTGCGGCGTGCGTTCCTGATTGAGAAAATATTTAGCGCGGATGATTACACCCTGACCTACAGCCATATCGACCGCATCATCATTGGTGGCGTAATGCCGGTGAACAGGCCGGTCACGATAGGGGATGAGATGGGAAAACAGCTGGGCGTCAGCTATTTCCTCGAACGCCGCGAGCTGGGCGTGATTAATATCGGCGGGCCGGGTCAGGCAGAGGTTGACGGTAAAATATGGGAGATCGGGCACGAAGAGGCACTCTATATCGGCAAAGGCGCGCGCACTCTGCAGTTCCGCAGCCTGGATCCGGCCCGACCCGCCCGCTTTTATTACAACAGCGCGCCCGCGCACTGCACTTACCCGGACAGAAAGATCACGTTGTCTGAGGCGGCCAGCACCACACTGGGCGCTGCCGCGACCGCTAATCGTCGTACCATCCACAGGTTTATCGTGCCGGATGTCCTGCCCACCTGCCAGCTCACTATGGGTCTTACCAGACTGGAGGAGGGCAGCCTGTGGAACACCATGCCCTGTCACACCCATGAACGCCGTATGGAAGTCTATTTCTATTTCGATCTGCCTGAGGAGAGCGCGGTTTTCCACATGATGGGGGAGCCGCAGCAGACCCGTCATCTGCTGGTGCATAACGAACAGGCGGTGATCTCACCCAGCTGGTCCATCCATGCCGGAGTTGGCACGCAGTGTTACGCCTTCATCTGGGGCATGGTGGGCGAGAATCAGGTCTTTGAGGACATGGACCCCGTCAACATCAGCGCACTGCGCTGAGCAGAGGAGAATCATCTATGGTACTAAACAGCTTTGATTTAGCAGGTAAAGTGGCCATCGTGACCGGCTGTAACACCGGCCTGGGCCAGGGCATGGCGCGGGGGCTGGCGCAGGCTGGCTGCGACATTGTGGGCGTCAACCGCGCGGCGGCGGATGAAACGCAGCGTCAGGTTGAAGCGCTGGGCCGCCGTTTCTGGCCGGTGACGGCCGACCTGGTGCGCAGCGAGGTGGCCACGCAGGTCGTGGAACAGGCTGTCGCCGCCGCAGGCCGGATCGACATTCTGGTGAACAATGCTGGCATTATCCGCCGCGAAGATGCGCTTAATTTCAGCGTACAGGACTGGGATGATGTGATGAACATCAACAGCAAGTCCGTGTTTTTTCTGGCACAGCAGGCCGCACGCCGCTTTATCGCGCAGGGGGGTGGCGGCAAGATTATCAATATCGCATCAATGCTGTCGTTTCAGGGCGGCATCCGCGTGCCCTCCTATACCGCCTCGAAAAGCGCGGTGATGGGGCTGACCCGCCTGATGGCAAACGAATGGGCGAAGCATGGCATCAATGTCAACGCCATCGCACCGGGTTACATGGCGACCGACAACACTGAACAGCTGCGTAACGATGCGGCGCGCAGTGAAGAGATTCTGGGGCGCATTCCGGCGGGCCGCTGGGGCGTGCCTGAAGATATGATGGGCCCGGTGGTGTTTCTGGCCTCCTCCGCCTCGGATTACGTTAACGGCTATACCCTGGCGGTCGATGGCGGCTGGCTGGCGCGTTAATCATTTGCGCGGGCAGTGTTTCATCACTGTCCGCGATGTTAAAAATATTCATGCTTCGTTACAGCGTCACATGTTCTCATTTACTGGACAAATCCCTATACTGGATGCATCGACAGTTTTCTTTGCAACCAGGTTCTATCATGACGGGCGAAGGCCACATCATTTTTGCCATTGCCAGCGCTATTTTCGCAAAGCGTGCTGAGCTGACACCCGTTCTGGCGCAGGCCGACTGGTGGCATCTTGTTCCCTCAGCGCTGCTGACCTGTCTGCTGCCTGACATCGACCACCCTAAATCTCTGCTGGGACAGCGACTGCGCTGGCTCTCGCATCCGATTGCGCGGGCGTTCGGGCACCGGGGCTTTACCCATAGTCTGCTGGCGGTAGCCGCCGGATTGTGGCTTTTTCAGATAAACCTTCCCCAGTCGTCGCCAATACCGCCGGACGTGCTGCAGGGGCTGACGCTGGGCTATCTCAGCCATATCGTGGCCGACATGCTGACGCCCGCCGGGGTGCCGCTGCTGTGGCCCTGCCGCTGGCGCTTCCGCCTGCCGATTCTGCGCAGTCAGAAAGGAAATCAGCTGGAGCGGGCGCTGTGCCTGGGCCTGGTGGGCTATGCACTCTGGTTTCCGGTGGGGATGCCATCTTTTGGTGCAAACGGCTGGCCGACCCAGCTGTTTGATACGCTGCAGAATGGCGTCGGTCGGTTAATCTCCGCGCATCATGCGCAATAAATCAGCGTAAAACACCATTCAGTTATAAACCATACCATTTGGATATAAGGCACCCTCTTCGCCTGCTGTTACCATTCCTGCTGTCTTAATTCGTGATTAACATTATGCGGCCTTCCTGACCCGGAAGGCCGCATTACTCTGGAGTTTCAGTATGGACCTTCCTCTTACGCTTAATATCGTGGCCTTTGTGGTGCTGCTGGTATTGCTCTCCCGCTTCAGCCGTCAGAACTGGAGCCTGTCGAAAAAGGTGCTGACCGGTCTGGTGATCGGCGTGCTGTTCGGCCTGGTGTTACAGCTGATCTACGGCGAAAACAGCGCAGTGGTAAAAGCGTCAATCAGCTGGTTCAACATCGTCGGAAATGGCTATGTTCAGCTACTGCAGATGGTCGTGATGCCACTGGTGTTCGTCTCTATCCTCAGTGCGGTCGCCCGTCTGCATAACGCTTCGTCGCTGGGAAAAATCAGCGTACTGACGATCGGCGTTCTGCTGTTTACCACTGCCATCTCGGCGCTGGTGGGCGTCTTCGTCACCGGCCTGTTTGGGCTGAGCGCGGAAGGTCTGGTTCAGGGTGCGCAGGAAACGGCGCGTCTCAGTGCGATCCAGAGTAACTACGTGGGTAAAGTCGCCGATCTGACGGTGCCACAGCTGGTGCTCTCCTTTATCCCGAAAAATCCGTTCGCGGATCTGACCGGCGCGAATCCAACCTCGATCATCAGCGTCGTTATTTTTGCTGCCTTCCTGGGTGTGGCTGCTCTGCAGTTGCTCAAAGATGATGAGGTTAAAGGCCAGCGTGTGCTGGTGGCTATCGACACCCTGCAGTCGTGGGTTATGAAGCTGGTCCGTTTAGTGATGAAGCTGACCCCTTACGGCGTGCTGGCGCTGATGACCAAAGTGGTCGCCGGTTCTAACCTCCAGGACATTATCAAGCTGGGCAGCTTTGTGCTTGCCTCTTACCTTGGCCTGGCCATCATGTTTGGTGTCCATGCGCTGCTGCTGTCGGTCAACGGTATCAACCCGCTGCGCTTCTTCCGCAAAGTATGGCCGGTGATCACCTTCGCCTTTACCAGTCGCTCCAGTGCGGCCACGATTCCGCTGAGTGTTGAAACCCAGACCCGTCGTCTCGGCGTGCCTGAATCGATTGCCAGCTTCTCGGCCTCATTCGGTGCCACTATCGGTCAGAACGGCTGTGCCGGTCTCTATCCGACCATGCTGGCGGTGATGGTCGCGCCGACGGTGGGCATCAACCCGTTTGACCCGCTGTGGATTGCCACCCTGGTCGGCATGGTCACGCTGAGTTCAGCGGGCGTAGCGGGTGTCGGCGGCGGCGCCACCTTTGCGGCCCTGATTGTACTGCCTGCAATGGGCCTGCCGGTGACGCTGGTGGCACTGCTGATCTCCATCGAGCCGCTGATCGATATGGGCCGCACGGCGCTGAACGTCAATGGCTCCATGACCGCCGGCTCCCTGACCAGCCGCTGGCTGGGTCTGACCGACAAGCGCGTACTGGAAAGCGACGACAACGCGGAACTGGCGCACCGCTGATGGCTTTACACCTGGCGCGCCCGCGCCAGGTTCTCTTCTCTTCTCCATAATCTTCCCCGTTAATGGCGACGCCGTTAAGAAAGCGTTAAGCGTGGTAAAGAGGCGAAAATTTGCCGCTTTATTGCTTGTCTTTGCCCGTGAAAAAGCGAATTCTGCCTCCAGTTTTATGAGGAGAACGCCCGATGAAAAAAGTTATCGCCTCGTTTCTGACGCTGACGCTGCTTACGCCTGCGCTGGCGCTGGCTCACCCCGGTGACTGGGGCCCGCCGGGCGGCTGGGGACGGCATGGCGGACCCGGCCCGCACTGGGGCGGTCCCGGCCCCCACTGGGGTGGACCGCTGCGCTTCTTACCCGACGCCGCCACGGCGGTGCTGATCGGCGGGCTCACCTACTACCTGCTGAATGGCAGCTATTATCAGCGTCACGGCGATGAATATGTGGTGGTCGAGCCGCCGGAGGAGTCGCGGGTCAGCAATGAGATGCGGGTGCTCGATTTTAATGGCAAACGCTTTTACGTGCAGGCAGGCCACTACTATCAGCGGCAGATCGATGGTGACTATGTTGAGGTGCCGCGTCCGGCCGGATTGTAACGCGTCCCCAACGAAAAACGGCCCGTCATCATGACGGGCCGTTTGCTATTCAGTGAGACGCTTACTGCTGAGCCTGCGGGTCAGTGTCATACTCCGCACAGCTCTGGAAACCGTAGTTCATCACACGGCCGGTGTCGTTGTAGCTGACGAAGTAAGTCTGCGCTTTACCGTCACGCTGGCCCAGAACGTAGGTCTGGCAGGTGCCACGCGCGTGAACCATGGTGATTTCAGTCGATGGCGCACCGGCGATCTGACGAACCTGATCGCGGGTCATGCCCTTTTTAACATCCTTTACCACTGGCTTAGTCACGTAGCTTTCCGCACGATCGTAAGTCGTACAACCAGACAGTGCAGCCAGTGTCAGCGCCGCAGCGATACATCCCATCACTTTATTCATCTTGTTGTTCCTCATTGATTGTCCATGTGGAAACAAGCCTGGAACAGAAATGCTGATATATCAAGTTTATGAAGAACAATTCGTGGCACACTGACTGTCAGGATTCCGTAAAGAAGGCTGTGTTACTGTCAGCGCGCACGTATACTTCCCGGCCATCGGGGCAGCCGCCAGCGACCCTTTATGCGCGGCTGCACGCCTCTCTTTCAGCAGGCTGCAACCTGCCTCCGCTTTGCTGGCCTGCCCGATTTCTGTTTACGCCATCGCTGACAACGCTGAGGATAAATGACTCCTGTACACGCAAACCGTCTGACCTATGCCATCACACTTGGTCTGCTGGCCGCACTGGGCCCGCTCTGTATCGACCTCTATCTGCCAGCACTGCCGCAGCTGGCGCAGGATCTCCACACCGAAACCGCGACCGCGCAGCTGAGCCTGACCGCCGGTCTGCTGGGGCTGGGATTCGGCCAGTTACTGTTTGGCCCGATGAGCGATAAGGCGGGCCGTCTGCGCCCGCTGACACTGTCACTGAGCCTGCTGTTTATCGCCTCGCTGGGCTGTGCGCTGGCGCAGGATATCCACCAGCTGCTGCTGGCGCGCCTGTTTCAGGGATTAGCGGGCGCAGGCGGCGCGGTGCTCTCAAGGGCGATTGCCCGCGATATGTACAGCGGCCACGAACTGACGCGCTTCTTCGCGTTGCTGATGCTGGTCAATGGCCTGGCCCCGATCGGTGCGCCGGTGCTCGGCGGCGCGCTGATGACGATCCTGGACTGGCGAGGCATCTTTATGGTGCTGGGCGGCATTGCCATCCTGTTGATCCTGCTGGCGCGCTGGAAACTGCATGAAACGCTGCCTGAGACACGACGCAGTCAGGGATCGATCCTGTCCGCCTACGCGGCACTCGGTCAGGTGGTGACCCACCGCCCCTTTATGGGCTTCTGCCTGACCCAGGGCTTTATGATGTCCGGCATGTTCGCCTATATCGGCGCCTCGCCCTTTGTGCTGCAACAGCTCTATGGTCTCTCGCCGCAGGCATTCAGCTTCTGCTTTGCGGCAAACGGCCTGGGCCTGATCATTGCCTCCCAGACCAGTGCCCGCCTCTGCCCGCTCTGGGGCGAATATCGGGTGCTGAAAGGCGGACTCACGCTGGCCTTTGTGGCCTCCGGCCTGCTGCTGCTGGCCGCGCTGTATCAGGCGCCGCTGCCCCTGCTGCTGGTGGCGCTGTTCTTTTCCATCGCCAGCAACGGGGTGATCGCCACCACCGCTTCCTCCCTGGCGATGCAGAGTCAGGGGCATCGGGCGGGCAGCGCGTCCGCCGTGATCGGCGTAACGATGTTCACGCTGGGGGCGATCACCGTGCCGATCACCGGCATCGGCGGTACCTCGGTCATGAGCATGTGCGCCACCATTTTTGGCTGCTTTATGATGGCGATCCTGATGTTCAGCGTGCTGGCAAAAAAACCGTCACAGCCACTGAAAACTCACTGATTTAGCAACGATTAGCCAAAATCCGTTGCCGCTTTGGCTTGTTGTTTTCGCCAATGCACGTTAGCTTTAATAACACGTTCGCATCGAGCCGACAGGCCACTGACCTGAGGAGAAGTTCATGTCACTGCAGCAGGAAATTATTGAAGCACTGGGTGTGAAGCCCACGATCGACGCCAGCCAGGAAGTGCGTGTCAGCGTCGATTTCCTTAAAGCCTATCTGAAACGTCACAGCGGGCTGAAGACGCTGGTGCTGGGGATCAGCGGCGGTCAGGATTCCACCCTGGCGGGCAAGCTGGCGCAGACGGCGATCGCGGAACTGCGCCAGGAGAGCGGCGACAACGACTACACCTTTATTGCGGTGCGTCTGCCCTATGGCGTCCAGGCCGATGAGCAGGATTGCCAGGATGCTCTGGCCTTTATCCAGCCCGACCGTTCGCTGGTGGTCAACATTAAAGAGTCCGTGCTGGCCAGCGAGCGCGCCCTGAAAGAGGCGGGCATCACCCTGTCCGATTTCGTTCGCGGCAATGAAAAAGCGCGTGAGCGGATGAAAGCGCAATACAGCATCGCGGGCATGACCCGGGGTGTGGTGGTCGGCACCGACCACGCCGCCGAGGCGGTCACCGGCTTCTTCACCAAGTATGGCGATGGCGGCACCGACATCAATCCCCTGTTCCGCCTGAACAAGCGTCAGGGCAAGCTGCTGCTGAAACATCTGGGCTGCCCGGAACATCTCTACCTGAAGAAACCCACTGCTGACCTGGAAGATGATCGTCCCGGCCTGCAGGACGAGGTGGCGCTGGGCGTGACCTACGAGATGATCGATGACTACCTGGAAGGTAAAAGCATCGACCCGGAGAATGCCCGGATCATCGAAGGCTGGTATCTGAAAACCGAGCACAAACGTCGCCCGCCGATCACGGTATTCGACGACTTCTGGAAGTAATACGCCGCCTCCTTTGCTCCGGCAAAGGAGGTTCCCTCTACTGATCCTGTTGATGCCCCCATGTCTGCCACCGTTTCGCGCGCGACCCTTGTCGGTCTTGTTGCCATACTGCTCTGGAGTACCACTGTGGGCCTGCTGCGCAGCGTCAGCGAAGCCTTTGGTGCTACCGGCGGCGCGGCACTGATCTATACCACGACGGCGCTGCTGCTCTGTCTGACCCGGGGCATGCCGCGACCCGGCGCGCTGCCTCCGATCTATCTGTGGCTGGGCGGTGCCCTGTTTGTCGGCTATGAAATCTGTCTGGCGCTGGCGATCGGTCTGGCCAGCGATCGCAGCCAGTCGCTGGAGCTGGGGATGATTAACTATCTCTGGCCCTGCCTGACTATCGTGCTGGCGATCCCCTTTAATCAGCAGCGATTCCGCCCCTGGCTCTGGCCGGGGCTGCTGCTGTCGCTGCTCGGGATCGTCTGGGTGATGAAGGGCAACAGCAGCGGTTCACCCTCTCTGCTGTGGCAGAATATGTTTCGCAATCCCGCCGCCTATAGCCTTGCCTTTGTCGCCGCCCTGACATGGGCGGTCTACAACAATCTGACCCGGCGCTTTGCCCGCGGGTCGAACGGCGTCACCCTCTTTTTTGTCCTGACCGCACTGGCGCTGTGGCTGAAGTTTGCCCTCAGCCCCCCACAGCCGATGACCTTTGCCCCAATCCCGCTGCTGGAGGTGGGGTTTGTCGGGCTCTCTACCGCCGTCGCCTATTCCGCCTGGAATCACGGTATCCAGCAGGGCAACCTGACGCTGCTGGCTACCGCCTCCTACTTTACGCCCGTGCTGTCGGCGCTGCTGGGATCGCTGTGGCTTGGCCTGAGTCCGCCGCTGGCCTTCTGGCAGGGTGTCGCGATGATCACGCTGGGGTCGCTGATCTGCTGGCTGGCGACCCGCGGACGGTAATCAGACCACTGGCGATCATTTCACCAGGCTGTTATGCTGTATGGACAACCAGTAAATGGAGTCCATTTTGGTCAGACGTGCTGCTATGCTTCGCCCCGAACCCGATGCGAATGCAATTTATCAATATCCCGAACACCTGCGTGAATGGCTGGAAGGTCTGCCGAATCGTCCCGGCGTCTACACCTTCCACGGAGAAAGCGAGTCGCTGCCGCTCTATATCGGCAAAAGCGTGAATCTGCGTTCACGGGTCATGTCCCATTTCCGCACCCCTGATGAGGCGAAGATGCTGCGCCAGTCGCGGCGTGTCAGCTGGATCCCGACCGCCGGCGATCTGGGCGCGCTGCTGCTGGAAGCGCAGATGATCAAGACCCAGCAGCCGCTGTTCAATAAGCGATTACGCAAGAACCGGCAGCTCTGCTCGTTGCAGATCACTGACACGAAGCCGCAGGTGGTTTACGCAAAGGATCTCGATTTCAGTCAGTCGCCTAATCTGTTCGGGCTTTACCGCAGCCGCTTTGCTGCCATTGAACGGCTCAAGCAGCTCGCGGATGAGTATCAGCTCTGTCATGGCCTGCTGGGGCTGGAAACACTGAGTGCGGGCCGGGGCTGCTTCCGTTCAGCACTGCGCCGCTGCGCCGGAGCCTGCTGCGGCAAAGAGACGGTCAGCGATCATCAGGATCGGCTGCTTGAAGCGCTGGAAAACGTGCGGGTCTTCTGCTGGCCGTGGCAGGGCGCGGTGGGTCTGGTCGAAGAGGGAAAAGAGATGACCCAGATCCATGTTATCGATCACTGGTTCTATCTCGGCTCCGTTGACAGCATGGAGGAAGCGCGAAAACTGCAGCGGCCCAAAGGCGGTTTTGATCACGACGGCTATAAAATCCTCTGCCGCCCGATTCTCTCAGGTGCCTACCCTATTCTGCCGCTATAAAAAAACCGCCGACGCTGCCCACTCACCTTCAGTGGACAGCGCCGGCGGTCTCAGACCGTTAGCTTAGCAGGGCTTATTCAGCCGGTTCGGCTGACGGTGCCATCTGGCCTTCACGCGGGCCTTTCTCCGTCAGACGCTTTTCAAAGTCAGCGTTGTACTGTTTCTTCTGCTCCGGTGTCAGCACGTTATAGAACTTGTTCTGGGTTTCCAGCATCTTCAGCGCATGCTCTTTCGCATCAGCAGACATCTTCTCTGCCTGCGCCTCTGCTTTGCTCTTATCGAAGCTGTCAGACGCGATAATGCTGTGGGCCGCACGACGCTCGTCCAGTGACGGACGTTTCATCTCTTTACGGCTCTCTTTCAGGATGTCGCGCATCTGAGTCTGCTGCGCTTCGGTCAGTTTCAGCCCTCTGAACATCCGATCCATGCCGTGGTGCATTGGCGGTTTATGCATCGCTTTTTCGCTGCCTGCTGGTGGTGGAGTCAGGTTGTCAGCAGCAGCATGGACGGCGCTGGCTGCACCAAACGCCAGCGAAGAAGCCAGTAAAAGGGAAGTCAGTTTGCGCATAATAGTGTCCTTATATTTCATGATAATGACGACAGCACTCTGTCGCGTCTTCGGAAACAAGCATACGACGCTGAACGTCAACTACTCAGAGCCTGAGTAAAGCCGTGAAAGCATAGAAGACAAAAATCGGGCAATCATGAAGAGAATAAGAAGAAAGGCGTGAGGAATTGAAAAAGAGTATGAATTTCCAGTGAATTTCGCAGAAATCGTGGAGGAGTGTAAGGGTTCTGACAGGAAAGCGGAAGCGGTTCTGCCGCTTTCCTGCCGGTTTTTTCAGGCTGATCCACCCGACCGGGGCGATCCGGCCTCAGAGCGGCAGTGCCTGAGTCTGTTCGCCCTCCTCTATCAGCATAAGCCCGGCGCGCAGTCCGGCAGCCACGCTGGGATTCGGGAACAGCACATACTCCCGCGCCTGCTGCACGTAGTACCGTTTATCGCCATCCTCTGCCAGCAGGGTTCCCTGCGGGAAGGCGGTGAAGTTCAGCGTTTCCGGCGACATGTGCAGCCTGAAATGTTCGCTTAAGCGGGTAATCTGCTGCACCACCCGGTAGTGGCGCGGGCTGGCCGACACGGCAGGCATCGGCTCGCCATAAAGCAGTGCCGCCAGCGCCTGCTCTGCCGCGCGGAACTG
Source organism: Pantoea graminicola (assembly GCF_048452665.1). Classification (NCBI taxonomy): domain Bacteria; kingdom Pseudomonadati; phylum Pseudomonadota; class Gammaproteobacteria; order Enterobacterales; family Erwiniaceae; genus Pantoea; species Pantoea graminicola. The sequence goes on from NZ_JBLWSJ010000003.1 coordinate 603,623, forward strand.
ACTGAGATCGTTTTCACCGAACGGCAGTGCTTTACCCAGCTCCAGCGTGCAGCTGGCGGCACCAAAATGCTCGCAGCTGAAATGGGTAAAGGTGCCGCCTGGCGCGCGGTGAAACACCAGGGCTTCCAGACCGGCCGCCGCCAGCCAGCTAAGAAATTCGGGCGGCCAGGGCCGTTCGCTGTGCGGCATCACGCCAAACTGCGTGTGCCAGGAGCCGCGAATCGCCGTGTGCATATCAAGATGCCAGCGCGTCTCATCACACGCGCCCTGCTGCCAGAACGTCTCCAGCGTCTGCTCCAGCCGCAGCACGCGCCGCGCCTCATCGCAGTCATCGATCTGCTGCCAGCGCCCGCCAAAGAGCCGGTTAATGTCATAACGCACATAGCGTTTACCGGTGCGCAGCGCAGAGGGATTTCCCAGAATCACCAGCAGGCGTTGCCGCAGTGGCTTTTCGCCCCGCAGCAGCGCATTAACCAGCCTGCTGACGATTTCTACCGGTGCGGTCTCGTTACCATGAATACCGGCGGAGAGCACCAGTGCCTGATTCACCGGTTCGATCGGCTCCAGAATCAGGATGCCGTGATACAACCACTGCCAGCGAAGATGCGCCGTTTCACCCCTGCGCTGATGCGGCGCTTCGCCGGAGAGCGTCTGCTGTAAAAAGTCCTGCATCGTTCCTCCTGTTCGCGATGAGCAGGTGGCGGCCGCTGCCGCCACCGCCTTCACTGCTGAAATGCATACACATTTCCTAAGTCTAGCAGCTTCGTCAGCTCATCCAGCGCGTCGCGTCCCTCGCGCAGCAGCTGCGGGTCAATCAGGTCGGCCTGCGTCAGACGATCGCGATAGTGGCGATCCACCCACTCATTCAGCGTGGTGAAAAGCCGATCGTTCATCAGCACCGCCGGATTCACCGCCTGCCGCTCCTCGGGCGTCAGCACGACGCGCAGTCGCAGGCAGGCCGGGCCACCGCCGTTGTACATGCTTTCCCGCAGGTCAAAGACCTTCAGGGCGCTGAGTGGCGTATCTCCTTCGACCTGTTCACACAGGTAGCGCCAGACGCCCTCATGCTGGCGTGACTCTTCCGGCAGCACCAGCATCATGCTGCCGTCGGGATGGGTCAGGAGCTGACTGTTAAACAGATAGGTTTCCACCGCCTCTTTCACCGACACCCGGTTCTCCGGCACCTCCAGCGTCACAAAACCCGGAACACACGCCCGAAGCCGGGCCAGCAGCGCGGGCTGATCCACAAAGGCGTGCTGGTGACAGAAGAGCATCTGCTGGTTACTGACCGCAATCACGTCGTTATGGAAGACGCCCTGATCGATCACCGCCGGATTCTGCTGCGCAAACAGCACGCTGTCGGGTGAAAGCTGATGCAGCCGGGCGACCGCTTCGCTGGCTTCACGGGTCTGCCGGGCCGGATAACGCTGCGGTGCCTTGCCCTCATGGCTGCCGTCGCGTCCGTAGATGAACAGCTGAACGCCGCGCTCACCGTAGTCGCTGCCCAGCCGGTTGTGATTCGCCGCCCCTTCATCGCCAAACAGCGCCACCTGCGGCAACGCATCATGCACGCTGAAATGGCGGTCGTCGCGGAAAATGGACCGCAGCAGAGCAGCCGTTTCCGGCGCTTCTATCGCACGGTGAAACTTGTTGTTGAGGTTCGCTACCGTCAGGTGAACCCGGCCATCGAGACTGTCTGCTGAGGGGGAGACAGTCGCCGCATTGGCGACCCACATTGCGGAGGCGGAACTGACCACAGAGAGCAGGCCCGGCGCGCTTTTTCCGGCGGTGGCCAGCACCTGCTCATCGCTGCCGCCAAACCCAAGCTGACGCAGCACCGCGATATTGGGCCGCTCATGCGGCGGGATCACCCCCTGCACAAAGCCCATATCGGCCAGCGCCTTCATCTTCAGCAGCCCCTGCTTTGCGGCCAGACGGGGATTCGACGGCTGCAGCTGATTGCGGGTCGAGGCTTCATTACCAAACGACAGCCCGGCATAGTGATGGGTCAGGCCCACCAGTCCATCGAAATTGGCTTCAGTGGCCTTCATGCGGCGTCTCCTGCAAAGAGAAATCCAGTCCCGGCGACAGCGTGGCGGGCAGCGTCAGATCCGGGGTCTCCAGCGAGGCCATCGGCCAGGCGCAGTAGTCCGCCGCGTACCAGGCGCTGGCACGATGGTTGCCCGACGCACCCACCCCGCCAAACGGCGCGGTACTGGCGGCTCCGGTCAGCGGTTTGTTCCAGTTAACGATCCCGGCGCGCGCCTCCAGCAGCAGCCGTTCAAACTGCGCACGCTCAGGGGAGATCAATCCGCACGACAGCCCGTAACGGGTCTGGTTTGCCAGCGCAATCGCCTCGTCGAAGGTGTCATAGCGCATCACGCCAAGCAGTGGCCCAAAGACCTCTTCATCCGGAATCTCCTGCACACCGGTTAAGTCGATGATGCCCGGCGTCAGAATGGCGCGCTGGCGATCCGGCCAGCGCATCGCCAGCAGCACCTTGCCGCCTGCCGCTACCCGCCGCTGCCACTCCGCCATAATCTTCTCTGCCGCGCCGGTGGAGATGACGCTGCCCATAAACGGCTGCGGCTCGGCGTTCCAGGCGGCCGGTTGCAGCCTTCCTGCGACCTCGACCAGACGTTGCAGGAAGGCGTCGCCTGCCGCACCCCGTTTCACCAGCAGACGGCGCGCGCAGGTGCAGCGCTGCCCGGCGGTAATAAAGGCGGACTGCAGCGTAATGTTGACCGCCGCATCCCGATCGGCCGGATCCTCCACAATCAGGGCGTTGTTGCCGCCCATCTCCAGCGCCAGCATCTTCTCAGGCTGACCGGCAAACTGACGATGCAGCTGATAGCCGGTATGCGCGCTGCCGGTAAACAGCAGGCCGTCGATTTGATCGCAGGTCGCGAGCGCCTGACCGGTTTCACGCCCCCCCTGTAACAGCGCCAGCACGCCCGCAGGCAGGCCCGCGGCCAGCCAGAGTTCAGCGGTTTTTTCGGCCGTCAGCGGCGTAAGTTCGCTGGGTTTAAACACCGCGCAGTTACCCGCCAGCAGCGCCGGTACGATATGGCCGTTGGGCAGATGTCCGGGGAAGTTATAGGGACCGAACACTGCCAGCACGCCGTGGGGACGATGCCGCAGCGAGCTTTCACCCTCATGCTGCTCACCGGTGCGGCTATGGTACGCCTTTACTGAAAAGCCGATTTTGTTGATCATCGCACCCACTTCGGTCAGGGCTTCCCAGCGCGGCTTGCCGGTTTCGCGGGCGATGATTTCTGCCATTTCAGTTTTATTCGCTTCCAGCCGGGCCGCAAACTGTTCGATGATGGCCTGCCGCTCTGCCAGGGGCCGTCTGGCCCAGGCCGGAAAAGCGGCGCGTGCCGCATCACAGGCGGCGCTGACCTGGGCGGCCGACGCCGCATGGCCCTGCCACAGCATTTCACCGCTGACCGGATCCGTTTTCGTCATCCGCTCAGCGTCGCCGCTCAGCCACTCTCCCTTAATCAGGTGCGTCATGCTGTTTTCTCCTCTTTGCAGAGCGTGACCACGCGCAGGCTGTCGCCCGGCTGGCAGTGCAGCGCCCGCATCTGTTCATCCGTCAGTGATACGCTGTCGCTGGCGGCTTTTGCCGCGATCAGCGCCACGCGGAACTGATGATAATGTTGATTAGCCACCAGGCAGAGCGGCGCATCCACCGGGTTTTCACCGCGTTCGGCGCGGCGCAGGCGGCTCTTGCGCACGGCGCGGATATGATCGATATCGCACTCCAGCGTCGGGCCACCATCGAAGATATCGACATAGTTGAGGTAGCGGAAACCTTCCGCTTCCAGTACTGCCCGGGCAGGCGCGGTCTGCGGATGCACCTGTCCGATAACCGCCTGGGCGTCCGGTGTCAGGTAGTCGATATAGAGCGGATGCTTAGGCATCAGCTCCGCAATAAAGGCTTTCTGACCGGTGCCGCTCAGGAAGTCTGCCTTGCTGAACTCCATCGAGAAGAAGCGGCTGCCGACGCTCTCCCAGAACGGCGAATGACCCTGCTCATCGCTGACGCCACGCATTTCGGCCACGACCCGATCGGTGAAACGCTCGCGGAAACTGGCCATAAACAGGAAGCGGGACTTCGACAGCAGATGACCGTTTTTACCGTCACGGTAGTCGGGATCAAGGAACAGTGTGCAAAGCTCACTGCTGCCGGTGTGATCGTTACTCAGCGACAGCGTGGGCAGCGCCGCGTAAACATTCAGCTCTTTCGAGGCGTGAACCTGAGTGCCGACCCGGAAGTTATACCAGGGATCCTGCAGTCCGACCGCCACCTCAATGGCGCAGATGCCGATGGCGCGGTTATCTTCGCTGTCGGCCAGCACAAAAACGTAGCCCTGCTCTGCACGCGGCAGCGTGCCCTCCCAGGTCTGCAGCGACCGCTCGATACGCGCCTGTAACGTTGCACTGTCGGCGGGCAGCGAGGTCAGCCCGCCCCCCGTTTTACCGGCCAGCGCCATCAGCTGGCTCAGGTCATCGCGTTCAACCGGACGGATGACCATCATGATGCCGATCCCCGCACCAGACGCTCACAGGTTTCCGCAAAGCGTGCCATGCCCAGCTTCACTTCCTGCTCGCTGATATTCAGCGCCGGGGCAAAGCGTACGACGTTGGCACCCGCGATCAGGACCATCACGCCCATTTCTGCGGCGGCAAGGTTGATCGCTTTCGCTTTACCGGCGAACTCATCGCTCAGAACGGCGCCAATCAGCAGGCCAAGGCCGCGCACCTCTTTAAACAGGTTCAGGCGCTGATTGATCTCGTTCAGCGCCGAGACAATCCACTGGTGACGCTGCGTGACGCCCGCCATCACCTCGGGCTGATTGATCAGCTCCATCACTTTTCCGGCCACCGCACCGGCCAGCGGATTGCCGCCGTAGGTCGTGCCGTGTGTGCCGACGCCCATGACGTTCGCCAGATCGTCGCGTGTCAGCATCGCACCAATCGGGAAGCCCCCGCCCAGCGCTTTGGCGCTGGTAAGCACATCCGGCGTGACACCATAGTGCATATAGGCATAGAGCGACCCGGTGCGGCCGACCCCGCTCTGCACCTCATCAAAAATCAGTACAGCCTGATGTCTGTCGCAGAGTTCGCGCAGACCGCGCAGAAACGCCGGATCGGCAGGCAGTACGCCACCCTCACCCTGAATCGGCTCCACGATCACGGCGCAGGTATGGTCATTGATCAGATCGGCTGCCGCAGCCAGATCGTTAAACGGCGCATGCTGGATCTCGGGCGGCAGCGGGGCAAAATCTTTTGAATAGGCAGGCTGACCGCCGGCTGAGACGGTGAACAGGGTGCGGCCATGAAACGCGTTCTTAAACGCCACGATGCCACTCTTATGGGGACCAACCCGGTCGTGCGCCACTTTACGCGCCAGCTTCAGCGCCGCTTCGTTCGCTTCTGCACCGGAGTTGCAGAAAAAGACCCGGTCCGCAAAAGTGGCGTCGATTAGCTGTTTCGCCAGCCGGAGAATGGGTTCGTTGGTGTAACCATTACCGGTATGCCACAGACGCGCCGCCTGCTCCTGCAACGCCTGCTGTAACGCCGGATGCGCATGTCCCAACGCATTGACCGCAATGCCGCCAGCAAAATCGATGTAGTCTTTGCCGCTCTGATCCCAGACGGTTGAGCCCTCTGCGCGAACCGGTATAAAAGTCGCAGGCGCATAAACCGGCATCATCCATTGGTCGAAATCGTGACGTGAAACGTGCAGTGCCATAACCCATTCTCCTGCCTGGCCTTACCGGTCTGGTAAAGCTTTTGTTTTAAAATTGTTAAGGGATGTTGTAATGCTGTCCTACTGTAATTTGCACTTACCGTGCCAGCCAGAGAATTTGTGCATAAAACAGGAGCGATAACGGAATATCAATGATTTACGCAGCGCCATTATTCACTTAATTTGCATATATAGTGAATAATTGTCTTATCGCAGCGCCACGGCCGGTTTTTAAATAGCGGAATTATGCAAATACCGGATGAAATATCGCTTTTGTGATCGCTGATAAACTATCTCTCCAAAAAAACCCATTTTGCGCCCTGTTCTGGCGCGCTCTGCCTCGTAACGGTGCAGCGGCGATCGCACCCGCTGAGCAGACCGATCTCCGTGATCCGGTGAGATTTAACAAAGCATTTTCGCTTATTGCGGCACGCGCTGTTTAATTAAGAGACACTTTACGGCGTTTTTTTAAACAACGGCAGATTATTCCACCCGGATGGATGCGGACTATTTCCAGCGTGATTATTCTGACAGGAAGCGTTATTTAAAAATTGATGAAAAGAAATTAATACGCAGGCTAATGGTTAGAGCTTAAGCCATAAATTTTCATTCCCCTGCCATAAATTAAATTTAATCAGGCTGGTGAATTCAGTGGTTTAAAAACAGACAACCCAGATTAACCTCCATTCCGTAAAATAATTCAAGCAATTGAATTTAAATCACTTTTTATTAGTAAACTAAAAAAACCAGTCAGAAGAAAATATTATTACCTTTGCAGGCTATCGGCTTTATCTCGCCATTATCTGTACAGTGAATATAGACATCACATTTTGTTACGTATATTGCGCTTTGTAATTTTCCGGTTTTATGGCACTTTCGTTGCGCCCCTTTCAGGGGATAATAATAATGAATCAGGACAGGGTAATAATAAAATGATGAAGCGTACTTTACTGGCGGCTGTGATGCCGTTACTGCTCGGTCTCGCCTCCGCCCAGGCGGCAGAGATTTATAACAAGGATGGCAATAAGCTGGATCTGGTTGGCAAGATCAACGTCTCCCATCTCTTTTCTGACGATGTGAAAAATGACGGTGATACCTCTTCCTATTCCCGCCTGGGTTTCAAGGGTGAAACTAAAATCAACGATCAGCTGACCGGCTATGGCTTCTGGCAGTATCAGTACAGCCTCCGCAACTCCGAAGGCAGTGACGCGCAGACCGGCAACCGTACCCGTCTGGGCTATGCGGGCCTGAAGTTTGGCGAAGCGGGTTCACTGGACTACGGTCGCAACTACGGCCTGGTCTATGACGTGCTGAGTTACACCGATATGCTGCCATTCTTCGGCGGCGACTCCGGCTATACCGATGCCTTCCTCTCTGGCCGCTCGACCGGTGTACTGACCTGGCGTAACAGCGACTTCTTTGGTCTGGTTCAGGGCTTAAATCTGGCCGCGCAGTATCAGGGCAAAAACGATCGCAGCAGCAATACGGACGGTGTCCGTCGCTCCAACGGCGATGGCTTCGCCCTCTCCGCCTCTTACGACTTCGATTTCGGCCTGAGTTTTGCCGGCGCGTTCGCCAGCCTGGATCGCACCACCACGCAGAACACGGCCGCACGCGGTGAAGGCGAAAAAGCGCAGCACTGGGCGACCTCGGTGAAATATGATGCGAACCAGGTTTATCTGGCGGCGATGTACGGGGAAACCCTGAACGCCACGCCGATCACCGGCGGCTTCGCGAATAAAGCGCAGAACGTTGAAGCGGTAGCGCAGTATCAGTTCCTGAACGGTTTCCGTCCTTCGGTGGGCTACGTCTCGTCGAAAGGCAAAGAGATCGAGAATATCGGCGATGCTGACATCGTTAAATACACTGCGGTCGGCGCAACCTACTACTTTAACAAGAACATGTCGGTGTATGGTGAATACCGTATCAACCTGCTGAAAGAGAAAAACCCGCTCGGTCTGGCAACCGACGACATCACCGCGCTGGGCCTGATTTACCAGTTCTGATATGAAACGGAGAGCCGGTTCGGATTACCGGGCCGGCCTGATGCAGGTTCAGGCCGCAGGCGGCCTTTCGCCTGGCGACCTGACTAAGCTCACGGCCACCGACTCCTGCATCAGCTCCTCCATATTCGCGGAGGCCAGCAGCGTGGTGGCCTGCCCGGCAGGAACCGGACGACTGAAGAGATAGCCCTGACCGTAATCGCAGCCGCGCTTTCTCAGCCACCGCAGCGTGGCCACATCCTCAATTCCCTCAGCCGTGATCACCACATTCAGCCCCTGACAGAGCATCAGCAGCATCTCAACCACTTTTCGCTGCTCTACCCCATTCACGATGCCCGCGACGAACGACTGGTCAATCTTGATCTTGGTGATGCCCAGCCCCAGCAGTGCGGAAAGATTCGAATAGCCCGTGCCGAAATCATCCAGCACCACCCCGATGCCGTCCTCTTTCAGCAGGCGAATCGCCTGGCGGGCATCGTCGGAGATATCCATGACATTCTGTTCCGTGATCTCCAGTTCCAGCATTACCGGTCCGGCGTGCTGCATGATGCGGGAGAGACAGCCAGTCAGCGCCGGTCTCAGCAGCTGTTCCGGCGTAATATTCAGCGACAGGCAGAGTCCGGCGGGCCATGAACGGGTGGCACTGACTGCATCCTGCAGCAGCGCCACGGTCAGGCTGTCCATCAGCCCCAGCCGCTCGACCACAGGCAGAAACTCAGCGGGAGAAACCGACTGACCCGATGCGGTGATCCAGCGCGCCAGGATCTCAAAACCGGTGATGTTGCCGGTGCGCAGCGACACCAGCGGCTGCAGAAAGGGAACGATGGCGTGACCGCTGACGGCGGCCACCACCTCCTGCTCCATCTTCTCCCGCTGGCGAAAGCGTCGCTCCATGTCCGGTGAGAATTGCGCCAGATGCGACCGCTTATTGCACTTGGCCTCCTGGAGCGCCAGATCGGCCGCCCGGACCACATCGGCCTGAGCTGTGCAGGCTGAGCTGGCAATGCCCACAGAGAGACTGAGGCTGGTGTGCGGACCGGTCCGAATTGCGTTCGCGCGCTGGCACAGCTTTTCGGCAGCCGCCGACGCCTGTTCAGGCGTAAAGTGAGCCGTGACCAGGGCAAACTCATCGCCGCCAATGCGAAACACCTCGCTCTCCGTACTGGCGAAGGCGGTCAACAGGTTAGCCAGCGCGATCAGCGTGGTATCGCCCTGAAGATGACCGTTAAGATCGTTGATAATCTTGAATTCATTGATATCGAGCAGCGTCAGGGTATAGGGCGTGCCGCTGGCGTCGAGCGCCGCGAGATGGGCACTGAACGATCGGCGGTTCATTACCCCCGTCAGGGCATCGGTGCCGGCCAGCCTGAGCGCGTTTTTTTTCGCATTCAGCGTTTTGCGGATCAGACTGGCGATCAGCAACGCCGGAATGATCATCGCCAGCAGGGCAAACGAGGAAGAGGTCAGGATAAACCGCAGTCGCTCGCTGGTTTCAAAATTCGAGTCATAGCTCAGACCCAGCAGCCTGAAAAGCCAACCCTCAAGCCCGAACTCCCACAGCGTGGAGAGTAAAATGATGGTCGCAATATTCAGCACTGCGAGCCAGAAAAGTTTCAGGCGCATGCGTTCATTCCCGGTGTTGAAAAGTGTCAGAATTCTCTTTTGGTTATCAGTAAAAACCGGGGCGTTTTTTTTATAGATTGTCTGCTCAGTGGCCGACGATGATTACCCCTCCACGCACTCTGCTGTCAGAAATCATGGTTCTTACCCGTCCCGATGCGCAGGCGAGCATCATGCGCCAGCCAGCCGCTTGCAGGTCACCGCATTCATAACGATGAATGTTCTATCGGCAGCGGCGGCCGGATTAACAGGCCCATCTTATTAAATTTGTGCACTGCGACGACTTTTCGGCGCCGGGAACGGCGACGCCTGCCGTCGGGCACGCGTAATTTGACAAGGGCAGCGCCGCGTCAGCGGCTGGGTAAAAAGCTGAAATCTGGCAGGCAAACCGAAGCGGCAAGGCGGCCCTGCAGATGGCCCTCGCGGGATCGCCGCCAGTCAGATTGACATCAATTTAGTTTGACTCAATACTGTCTGCAGTTTCAGCCGGGCTTACCGCTAAGGGCTTTCCTTTCCGCCGCGCCAGCGCCTGAAAGCCTGATGTTTCATCTCTGCAAAGAGAGACTGTTACCTTCGACCCGATCCGGAAAATGCACACGACTTCACGACCGAAAATGTCCGTAGTCTGGCCGTTCTGCCCCTGACTCATCTGAGAAATAATATGAATAATGAAACCGCGGGGATCGCTGAGACGTCTTCCGCCAGTGCGGCACCAGAAACCATCGACCAGTTTCTCTGCTTTGCCCTCTATTCCGCCTCACACGCGATGACGAAGCTCTATCAGTCACGGCTGAAGCCGCTGGGACTGACCTATCCGCAATATCTGGTGCTGCTGGTGCTATGGGAAAAAGATGGCCTGACCGTGTCAGAAATTGGCGCCCGCGTCCGGCTTGATTCCGGCACACTCAGTCAGCTTCTGAGACGGCTTGAAAGCGCCGGTATTCTCTGCCGCCAGCGTGACACCGCAAAGGATGAGCGCCGGGTGATCGTCTCGCTGACGGAACAGGGCCATCAGCTCAAAGTCACGGCAGCGGGCGTCCCGGCAGACATGGTCTCTGTGATGGATACTGCCTGCAGCGAATTGAGTGAACTGACGGCCCGGGTCGCTATGCTGCGCGAAAAACTGCTCAGGGCACTGCCATGAGTGTGGCTGATGAGCTGACCGGGCGGAATCGCCCGAGGCGGATCGGTTCAGCGGCTGTTCAGCAAAACCGTTGCCCTGGAGTCTCTTTTGAGCAGCAATAAACCGGTAGATATGGATGATGTTCATGCCGTCGTCGGGCACGCGGTCGCCAGCCTGCTGCAGTCAGGTCAGACGGCAGGCATCCGGGATATCATCGCCTTTCTGAAAAATAAGGAAGCCCACGCCGTCAATGGTCAGAGGGAGCTTTACGCCAGAGCCATTCATATTGTGAAAAGCCTGGTGAACTGACCGCCGCAGACGGGCAGCTTTTCCGCGCCCGCTGAGCTGCCCGGCGGGATGTGCCTCCGGGCTGGTCGCACGCTTCCGCCATTGCTGCCCCTTCTCTGTTCACTCACGTTTGCGCCTCTCCGCACTGCGTCACCCTCTACAGAGCGGCTCCGGCGGGGGCCATCAAATCAAAGCGATCGCTCTGCGGCGACGCATCCATCGGCATCGGTGGCTCGACCTTCAGCGTGATCCAGTTTGAGGTGACCCGCTGCTGCTTACTGTCCTCCAGCGTCACCGACAGGCGATATTCGTTGCTGGCGTCCGGCGACGGATCCCACTGCGGCAGGATCACACTCCAGCCGTGCGGATCGGCGTTATTCGCCGGTGGCGTCAGGCTCAGCGCCTGGGTGTCGCCCTGCCAGCTGACGGCTTTGATGGCGTTGCTGGCGCGCACCTGTAACTTCAGCGGCAGGCTCTCGCCGCTGCTTAACTGCCAGGGCGGCGTCGCCAGGAAGACTGACAGGGTTTTACGCTGGCGGAAGGCGAGCACCGGCGTCGTGTTGCGGGTGACGGTATCGTAGCGGCTGCCACGCAGCGAGTGCGCTTCGGCGACGTTCGCGGCGTCGAGCTGACGGCTCAGCGCCACGCCGAACCGGTAGTTAAGTTTCAGCCCCAGCTGGTCCTGGCTTTCACCGGCGCTGCTGGTTTTGTGGGTCGCGGAGAGCGTCACCAGCGGCACCGGCGTGTAAGAGAGGCCGAACGACATGGCGGAAGGATTGTGATAGCGGTTGCCGCTGTTAAACAGATCGACATTATCCCCCAGATATTGCTGATAGCTGACCGACATGCCCAGCTGGCGATAGAAAGGCAGGTAACTCTGGCTGGTAATGTCATAGCCGCGCGCCATGCGCTGCTGCTGTGAACTGCTGAGGTTTTTCCAGCCGGAAAGCGGCTGATAGTAGTTAGCCGAAAGCCGCATCGCGTCGCTCCAGGCCTCCGTTCCCACCGAGGCCCGCTGCAGACCACTGCTGAAGATCCGATCGACAAACCCGTTGTAGCCCAGCAGCCAATTGCCGGCTTCCCAGCGCTGCCCCAGACCCGCACTGCCCACCAGCCCGTTCTCGGTATCGTGCAGACCCAGCTGGCTGAAGGTCAGCAGGCTGTTCTCATCGGCCAGGGCGCTGAAGAGATCGCCGCCGGTGCCGGTGAAGTTGCCGTCCATGTCCACGTTAAGATCCAGCTGCGCCGTTCCGTAAGGGGAAAGCAGCGACTGCCCTTCGCTCTCGATCCGCCCGGCCACTTCATCGCGCAGATGATTGAACGCCCAGACACCCGCCTGCTGGCCAAACGTGACATCGCTGTCGCTGTTGTTGCTCGCCTCGCCGATACTTTTGGCAACGGCGGCCAGCTTTTTACTCCACTCTTCATCCCGATCGCTCACGCTGCCCAGCGTCGGCAGCGACGCACTGTAGCGCGCAGGATCATCGAAGGGTGTCTCTGACACCCGCGTTTCAGTCTGTATCGCGCGGACGCTCTGCGTGGCAGTCAGCGACAGCGCAATAAAAGCGTAAACCCCTGTTTTCCGTATCATGTCACCCGGCACATTGATCTGTCTGTAGCTGCGATAAAAAGTCAAAAACATTGACTATTACCTTAACATATTGTGATGGTGATGCAGGACAGCCGCGCCATTTTGTGCATATACCAGAAAAGTCTGGCAAAAAAAAAGCCTGCCCACGGGCAGGCCTGCTGGGGATACAGCGGATCAGGAGAAGATTAACCCGCCATCGACGTTGATTGTCTGGCCGGTGATGTAGCGTGCGTCATCGGAGGCCAGAAATGCGACCAGCCCGGCGACATCCTCCGGCTGACCGGCTCGTTTCAGCGGGATGTTATTAACCCACTCAGCCATCAGCTCCCCTTTGCCATAGGTTTTCTCCCCGCTGCTGAGGATCTCGCCCCAGACGCGATCGTTATAGTCCCACATCTCACTCTCAATGATGCCCGGACAGAAGGCGTTGACCGTGATGTTCCACGGTGCCAGCTCCAGCGCCAGACTCTGGGTAATCCCGATCACACCCATCTTGCTGGCGGCGTAGTGCGGCGTGTAGATAAAGCCCTGCCGCCCCTGGCCGGAGGAGGTGTTGATCAGGCTGCCGCTGCGCTGCTGCACCATATACTTCGCCGCCTCACGGCAGCAGAGCCAGACCCCCGTGGTATTCACTGCCAGGATGCGCTCGAAATCGCTTTTCGGCATCGTGTCAAAGCGATCGATAGTGATCACCCCGGCATTCTGTATCGACACGTCGATCCGGCCAAAGCGCGCAAACGCCTGCTGATAGAGCTGCTGCACGGCGGTTTCATCGGTGACATCGACCTGCAGGGCCAGTATCTCACTGCCATAGTGCTGCTGAAGCTGGTCGGCGGTGCTGAAGACCCGGTCATCATTCGAGACCATCACCAGCTTCGCCCCGTCGCGGGCGAAGCGCGCCGCAATGCCGGCTCCGATGCCCCGGCAGGCGCCGGTGATCACGACGATTTTTTCAGGTTGTTCGTGGCTCATAATCGCTCCTGTTAACTGTGACGGACATCAGTGAGGGAAACCGCCTGCTGCTTTTTTTCATGGCGACGCAACAGCACCACTTTGCTTTGCAGACGCTGCTGGAACTGGTCGATCACCACCGCTGTCACGATCACCAGACCTTTAATCACCATCTGCCAGAAGTCGCTGACACCCATCATCACCATGCCATCCGCCAGGAAGACGATAACGAACGCACCAATGATCGAGCCTGAAACCCGCCCGCGGCCGCCCGCCAGCGCCGTGCCGCCCAGAACGGTGGCACCAATGGCGTCCATCTCAAACATGTTGCCGGTCATCGGGTGCGCGGTCTGAAGCTGAGAGGCGACCACCAGCCCGACCAGGCCTGCACAGAGGCCGGAGAAGGCGTAGACAAAGATCTTCACCTTGATAATCGGCACGCCTGCCAGCCGCGCGGCGGACTCGTTGCCGCCGATGGCATAGATATAGCGTCCCAGCGGGGTTTTGCGCGTCAGATAGAGACCGAGCAGCAGAAAGCCGAGCATCAGCCAGATCGGCAGATAGACGCCCAGGAGAGTACCGGAGCCCAGTACGGCAAAACCGGTGTTGCCCAGCGCCGGCAGTCCGACCAGGTTAGCGTAGGTGCCGCCATCGTTGAACAGCAGGGCCGCGCCACGCGCCACATACATCATGCCCAGCGTACAGATAAAGGGGGCCACGCCCAGTCGGGTGATCACGGTGCCGTTAACCAGCCCCACCAGCACGCCAAAGATCGCCACCACCAGAATCACCTCGGGCACGTTGAGGAACAGCGTGTTGCCGCCCCACAGCGGAATGCCGTTGGTCAGCAGCGCACCCGCGACCATGCCGCAGATCCCGGCGACCGCGCCGACCGAAAGATCGATGCCGCCGGTCAGGATCACCAGCGTCATCCCAATCGCCAGCAGGCCGGTGATCGCCACATGCTGCGTCATAATCAGCAGGTTCGAAGGGGTCAGAAAGTTCGGCACCATCACGCTGAAAAAGGCGACCACAATCAGCAACGCAATAAAGGTGCGTGCCTTGAGCAGATACATATAGAGCAGATATTGTTGATTCATGACATTCTCCGGCCAGCGTAGTGCCTGGCCCACCAGGCATAGTGGTTGCAGACAGTCCGGGCAGGCACCGCGCACCGCAACCCGACGTACAGGCAGTACGTGAGGAGGGTGAACACGGCCCTGGCGCAGACTGACAAATAAAATAGCCTCATGAGACAGGCTCTTAATCCTGTGGGGTAGAGGCGGCGATCAGCTGTTCCCGCGTCGCTGCTGCTCGTGGCAGATCGGCCGTAATCCGGCCATCCGCCATGACCAGAATACGGTCCGCCAGCGCCATCACCTCATCCAGCTCGGAGGAGGAGAACATCACTGCCAGCCCCTGCTGCGCCAGATTCCCGATCAGGTGATAGACATCGGTTTTCGCGCCGACGTCGATCCCGCGCGTCGGTTCATCCAGCAGAACCACCTGTGGCCCGGTCATCAGCGCCTTACCCAGCACCACCTTCTGCTGGTTACCGCCGCTCAGCGACGTCACGGGCAGTTCGGGATCGCTGACCTTGATCGCCAGATGACCAATCATTTCGCTGACCCGCTGCTGCTCCCGGCCCGGATGCAGCCGCCCCAGCGCCCGGCGAAACCCGCGCAGGCTGAAGTCGGAAAGCGTCATGTTGGCGGTGATCGACATCAGCTCAATCACCCCTTCGCCCTTGCGATCTTCGGGCACCAGCGCAAGCCCGCTTTTCAGGCGCTGCTGAAAGTTGCGCTTTGCCAGATCGCTGCCCGCCAGCCGGACCTGCCCCGACTGACAGGGCATCAGCCCAATCAGTCCCTTGAACAGCTCGGTGCGTCCGGCCCCCAGCAGGCCATAGATGCCAATCACCTCCCCCTTGCGCAGCGTGAAGGTGACATCGTTGAGTTTGTAGCCCCCGTTCTGGTGCAGCGCGGTCAGGCCCTCGACCTCCAGCACCGTTTCGCCCTGGGGTGCAGGCTGATAGTCGAACTGCTTTTTCTTGTCGCCCACCATCCGGGCGATGATCCACGGCACGCTGGCGTCGCGCACTTCGCGCTCGCTGATAAAGCGGCCGTCGCGAAAAATGGTGATGTGATCGCCAATCTCCATCAGCTCTTCCAGCCGGTGAGAGATGTAGATGATGGTGACGCCGCGCCGTTTCAGCTGATCGATGACGCTGAACAGCACTTTGACTTCTGACTGACTCAGGGCGCTGGTAGGCTCATCCATGATCAGCACCCGGGTATCCTTCGACAGCGCCCGGGCGATCTCTACCAGCTGCTGATGACCAATACCCAGCTCGCCCAGCTGTGCATAGGGATCGACATCCAGCTGCAGCCGCTCCAGCAGCGACTTCGCCAGCGCGTACTGATACTTTTCATTGATCACGCCGCGCTGAAAGAATTCGTTGGCGATAAAAATGTTGTCCATCACGTTCATGTTGGGAAACAGGTTCAGCTCCTGAAAAATAATGCTGATCCCGTGCTTTTCCGCCTGATGGGTGGAGTTCAGCGACACCACCCTGCCATCCAGTAGGATCTCGCCGGACGAGGGCGTCTCCACCCCGGCCAGCATCTTCATCATGGTGGATTTACCCGCGCCGTTCTCCCCGATCAGGACATTCACTTTGTTGCGGTAGACCCGGTAATTGACCTGATCGAGCGCCGTGACGCCGGGATAGAGACGCGACACATTGCGCGTTTCGATAATCACATCATCAGCGTGCTGCGGTTGAGAACTCTGCATCTGCCGCTCCTTATTGCCGGGTAATCGCGGCCGGCGTGATATCCGGCAGCTGCTGCGGAATGTCCCAGCTGCTGAACACACCCGTGACCTTTACCTTGTCGCCCACTTTGGGCGCGAACTGCTGCATCAGGCCGGAGGCATGCTGATTAATGGCCTTGCCATAGTCGCCAAACAGCACCTGATCGTTGAAATCCTGATAGCTTGCGCCCCGATAAGCATCCCGCAACGCCGTACCGCGAATGATCGGGCCGGTCTGAATAGTGACACTGTCACCTGATTCATCCTTCACGGTCATCTTTCCGCTGCGTGACGTGGTGTTGAGGGCCGTCACGTCACCCTGCACCGAGACGCTGAACACACAGGGATTCTCCGCCTGACTGCGATAGCCATACTGCTGACAGGCGGTGTCAAAATCTTTGGCAGACTTCAGCGACGTCATCAGCGTCGCCAATGGCCGGGCCTCCGCCTGAATCTGCGGCACCAGCTTCTGTTGCCAGAGCTGGTCGATGTCAGCCATTTTCGGATTGGGGGGGTTTTTCAGGTCAGCCAGCTCCTGCTGCGACACAATTTTGCAGCCGCTTAACAGCATGACCACCAGCGACAGCCAGACTCTTCGGGACATCTTCTTCTCCCTGGCGCCCGCATGCGCAGGCGCGACAGCGGTTAATTACGACTTATAGTTGAAGTCCTGTACGCCTTTGGCGTTTTCCGGGGTAATCAGAATGCCGCGGAACATCACCCGCTGTTTTTCCGGCTTCACGCCCTTCTGGATGAAATTATCGAGATCGGTCACCCCTTCGGCGGCGATGGCCTGCGCCTGCAGCATAACCGTAGCTTTCAGCGTGCCCGCTTTAACCGCATCGCGCTCATCATTGCTGCCATCGATGCCCACTACGATAACGTCATTCCGGCCAGCGGCTTTCAGCGCCGCAATCGCGCCCAGCGCAACCGGGCCATTGCCGCAGATCACCCCTTTGACGTCCGGGTGCGCCTGCAGGATGCTGTCCATGATGCGCTTGCCGTCGATCAGGGTGCCTTTGGCATCCTGACGCGCCACGCTCTGCATGTCCGGGTACTGATCCAGCACCTGGTGGAATGACTTCGAGCGGGTTACACAGTTATTGTCTGCCAGGTTACAGGCGAGTTCGGCGTACTTACCCTTTTCACCCATCTTCTCCACAAAGACGTTAGCCACATCAGAGCCTGCCTGGAAGTTGTTGTGGGTGATCTGCGCCAGCGCCACATCATCTACCGGGATTTCACGGTTGATCAGCACCACCGGAATACCGGCATCTTTCGCCTTTTTAATCGCCGCGACGCTGGCGGTGGAGTCGGCGTTGTCCAGCACGATACCCTGCACTTTCTTACCGATGGCCGCGTCGATCAGTTCACTCTGTTTTTTTACATCTTCGCCGTGCGACAGCACCGTAGTTTTGTAGCCCAGCTCCTGCGCTTTGAGGTTGGCGCCTTTGGCTTCAGAGGCGTAATAAGGGTTATCGAGGGAGTTAACCAGAATCATAATGGTGCCCTTTTCAGCGGCAAACGCCGCCTGAGACAGCAGACAGGCAGTCACGGCACTACACAGCAGGGTACGGTTTTTCATGATGTTCTCTCTTATCGTTATGGCAGGGTATGGGTTCCCGGGTGTTGAGTCGGCCTTACCAGATGGTAAAGCCACCATCGATCATTAAATCCGCGCCGGTGATCATGTCGCTGCCGTTGCTGGCGAAAAACAGTACGGCGGCGGCGATCTCATCGGTGTAGGCAAAGCGACCCAGCGGGATCAGTTTTTTCATCTGCTCCCCCTTCTCGCCGCGCCAGGCTTTCTCGCCCATCGGTGTCAGCACGACGGTAGGCGACAGGGTATTCACGTTGATCCGGTGCGGCGCAAACTCTTTGGCCATCACTTTGGTCATGCCCAGCAGGCCCGCCTTGGCAGAGGTGTAAGCGACGTGGTTATCAATCGCGATAGAGGCCGCCTGCGAGGCGATATTAATGATTTTGCCGCCCGCGCCCGCCCGGATCATCAGCCGCGCCGCCGCCTGCGAACAGAGAAACGGGCCGGTAAGATTGACGGCAATCTGCTTCTGCCACTCGGCAAAATCGGTCTCAATAACCGGCTGCAGCATCACGTAGCCCGCACAGTTCACCAGTATGTCGATGCGTCCATAGTGAGAAACCACCGCCTCGAACGCCTCGTCCACCGAAGCGGGGTCCGTAACGTCACAGCAGATAAACTGCACCTGCCCGGCGTCAAAATCCGCCTGCAGGCTGGCAACCTTCTCCGCCTCAAACGGCGGATAGAGCAGTGCGAGACGCGCGCCCTTCTCCAGCAGCATCCCATTCGTCGCCATGGCGATGCCGCCCAGCCCGCCGGTCACGACCGCGACTTTGTCGGCCAGATTCATTGCGGTATCCACGCCGTAGCGCAGGTTTACGTCATATTCACCACTCATCCCACTCTCTCCCTCAGATTTTTGCTGCCGCCAGTGACTCAATCATTTTCGAACAAAAATATATGCTATCGAAAAGAAACGTTGTGTGGGGCAGATCAAATTTCGACCATCTGCTTTCCTGCCCGGCTTATCTGGTTGAAAAGACGTGATCTGGCTTCCAGTAAGCAAATAAAGTCTGCCGCCTGCAATCAGAAAAGCGTGAGAGATTCAATAGCCTGACTGTTTTTTATTTTCGTTCGAAAATGAAAGCCCTCTCCGGCCATCTCGCATTCGCAAAAACGGCGCGTTAAACTCAGCTCCGTAGAGGTTATTTGCCCGACCCGACAGATGATTGGAAAAGGGAGCATTTCGATTGAAAAGCAAAAGTGAGCAGTTCGCTGATATGCAGCAACGCCGCGAGAAAATCCTGGAGATGATCCGTGAAGATGGCACGGTGACGGTCAAAGCGCTGACGGAAACCTTCGGGCTGACCGAAGCGACGTTACGCAGCGACCTGCGTATGCTGCAAAAACAGGGCTTTGTGCAGCGCTACCACGGTGGTGCAACGCTGATGACGGGTAAGCAGAACACCGGCGCGATGCTGCTGGAGCGGCAGACGCATCTGGAAGAGAAAGAGGCGATTGGCCGGCTGGCGGCGCAGCATATCGAAAATGGTGATACGGTGATTTTTGATTCCGGCACCACCACCACGGCGATCACGGATGCCATCAGCCATATCCGCCGCCTCTCTGTGGTCACGACGGCGGTCAATATCGCCCTGAAACTGGGCGGCGAGCCGGGGATCAATATCCTGCTGACCGGCGGCACCTTTAAATTCCCGACGCTTTCCACCTCCGGTGAAAAAGCCGCCAGCTTCTTCGAAAATGTGCTGGCCGAAAAACTCTTTCTGGCCACGGCCTGCATCTCACCGCGCCTGGGGCTGAGCTTTCCGAGTGAAACCGACATCAAGGTTAAACTGGCGATGATCAACTCCGCCAGTACGGTTTATGTGGTCGCGGACTCCAGCAAAATCGACAAGGTTTCCATGTTTGCGATGCCGTGTGACTGGAGCAACATCCACTACCTGATCACCGACAGCGGCATCAGTGCCGCACAGGTAAAAGCGTTTGAAGCACTGGGC
Source organism: Pantoea graminicola (assembly GCF_048452665.1). Classification (NCBI taxonomy): domain Bacteria; kingdom Pseudomonadati; phylum Pseudomonadota; class Gammaproteobacteria; order Enterobacterales; family Erwiniaceae; genus Pantoea; species Pantoea graminicola. The sequence goes on from NZ_JBLWSJ010000003.1 coordinate 623,329, forward strand.
GTGAAGGTGCTGGTGGCACCTCTGCCGCTGAAGCGGGCAATGTAGTAACCGGCGATCGGGGCGGAAGCGAAAACTGTACACCCCCAAAGCCGCAACCGGCAAAACTCCGCACCGCCGCCACGCGGGCAGGAAAGGCCCGCCTGAAAAGCACAGCGTGCGAGCCAGGGATGGCGAGCCCGATCCGCAGGGAAGCGGGACTCCTTTGCGA